>NZ_MVIJ01000013.1 GCF_002086735.1 Mycobacterium scrofulaceum
CTGCAATCCCGGGGGAGGGGGCGGGGAGTCCGGGCCACCCATCAGTTCGGTCAGCGACTCGGGGGTCAACAGGCCCCCGGTGGCCGGCCCCACCTGCGTGCCCTGCATCCCCGGCGCGACCACCCAGCCGGGCTGGGTGTTGCGGTGCGAGAACGGGGTGTCGGGAACCCAGATCCCCGGCACCGTCGTGTCCTTGTACCCGTTGGGCGGCTGCAGGCGGGGTTCGGAGTAGGCGATTTCCTTGGGCAGCGCCTCGGCGGTGCTGAACAGGTTCAGGCCGAAAGGCAGATAGTTGAACTTGATCGCATCGAGGATGGGCGCCAGGTATTGCGCGCACAGCTCGGCGGATTCCTGGTAGCCGAGCCGGCTGCCGGCCTGAATCATGCTGCACATGAACTGCATTGGGTTCGCGAAGTTCGGAATCGCCGGGATGGACATGACGGCACCGTGGGACGGGTGATAGATCTGGCTGAGGTTCGTCTCCAGCGTCGGCAGGACGTGCAGGGCGGTCTCCAGTCCGTTCAGCGGGTCGGGCTGGACCAGCGTGGTGGTCAGGTTGGCGAGGTTGTCGACGTCGTGGGCGAGCACCTCGCGGTTCTTGGACAGGAACGGGCGCAGCGTGGAGAGCAGGCCGTCGAACTGCCGGAGCGCATTGGCGAGGTCGCGGTCTGACCCGGTCAACTTGTCGGTGAACAGGGCCAGGTTCTTGTTCAGCGCGACGAACTGCCGGTCGTCCTTGTGCAGGGCGTTGACGAACTGGGCCAGGCTGCGCACCACCGCGAAGAAGTCGCCCCGGCCCTCGTTCAGCGCGGTCAGCGACCGCGACAGGCTGTCCAGCGTGGTGTTGATCTGCTTGCCCTTGCCGGCCAGCCCATCCGCGAACGACTCGATCGCCTCACCGAACGGGCCCTTGGGTTGCTCGGGCGTCGGGCCGAGTTTGGAGATGATGTTGGCGACGCTCTCGCGCAGTTCGTCCCACTCGGTCGGCACCTGGGTGCGCTCGATCGGGATCACCGCGTTGTTGCCCATCACCGGGCCGCCCTTGTAGGGCGGCTCCAGCTGAATGCTGCGCGATGCCACCAGTGTTGGGTTCACGACCACCGCGGACGCGTTGGCCGGCACCTTGTATTTGTTGTCGTAGTGAAACGTCACCTTCATCTTGTCGCCGGCCGGCTCGATCTTGTCGACCGAGCCCACGCGAACCCCCATGATCTGAACCTTGTCGCCGGAATAGAGCGCGTTCGCCGTGGGCAGGTAAGCGATCACGGTGTTGGTGGTCAGCTTCTGGTAGAGCCGCCAGCCGACGAGCCCGGCGACCAGCGCCAGCAGCACGATCATGGCCCCGACGACCGTGCGGGGCCGCAGTTTGCGGATGGGGAAGACGCTGCTCAATTCTGGCTACCTCCCGTGACGCCGCTGCCTCCCGTGCCGCCGGGGTTGATGAACGGTGCCGGCAGCTGCTGGCCGGGTCCCGGCGGCGCGGCCGGCCCCGGCGGCGGCCCGGGCGCGAACGCCGACGGCGGGGGGGTGGGGCCGGCGGGTTGCAGGTTCTCCGTGCGCGCGCCCGGTGGTGCCTGGGCGGGCAGCGGCACCGGTGTGCCCGGGACGTCCGGTGGCGCTTCGCCCGGCCGCCCGGCGATCGGAATCCCGGGTGTCGGTGGCAGGCCGTTCGGATTCGGCGGCGACGCAGCGACGTCGATCGGTGCCGGGAAACTGCCGCCGAAGGCACCGGCGTCAACACCGGCGCACGGCAACGGGTTCCACGGCCGCGGCAGCGCGTTGGCCGGCGGCGTGTACGAGCACGCCGTTCCGGGCGGGACGGCCGGTCCCGGGTGATCCGGGGTGCCTTCCCGCACCGGCGGCGCGGGTGGCGGCGCCCCGTTGGGGAAGCGGGTGCCGTTCGGGTCGGGCCAGCGGAACGCGGGAAGCCCGGCGCTGCGCCAGAAGTCCTCGGGGTCGATGCCGCGCTTCTTGAATGCGGCGTCGACGAACGGCTGCAGGATCCAGTACGGCAGCAGGTTGGACAGGACGATCTTGAAGTACGGCCCGGACGCGACGGATTCTCCCAGCGATGCGGCGAATTGGCTGACGTAGGTGAGGGTTTGAGCCAGGTCGTCCTTTCGTGCCACCAGCACGTCGCTGATCGCGCGTAGCTGTTCAAGCACGGGATTGAGGTTCGGGTTGTCGTTGATGAATCCCTGCACCTCGGCCGAGAAGGCGGAAATGTTTTGCAGCAGAGCGCCGATGGCGCGGCTTCGTTCGTTGAACGCGGCGAGCAGCGTCTTGGTGTTGACCAGCAGTCGATTGATCTGTTCGCTGCGGTCACCGAGGACGCTGGCCACCTGATGCGCCTGGGCGAGCAGGTGCTTGACCTGTTCGTCGCGTTTACCGATGGTGTCGGAGAATCTGGTCAAACCGTCGAGCGCGGCACTCAGGTGCGGATAGGTCTGATTCACGTTCTGCGACAGGACATTCAGCGACTGCTTGACGGTGTCGATGTCCCAGCCGGTGGCGGCCTTGGTGATGTCGAAGTTCGCGTCGTAGAGCTGATAGGGGGTGGTGCTCTGACCCAACGGCAACACGGCTCCGGAACGGAGCTTCTGGGTTCCCCGCGGCTCGATCTCGAGCACCTTCTTGCCCAGGATGGTGTCGGTCTTGATCGCGAGCCGGCTCTCGCTGCCGATGGTGTTGGCGCCGATGTTGAACTTGATGAGGACGTGGTCGCCGTCGATGTCGAACGCCTCCACCTTGCCGACGTTCACACCGGAGATGCGCACCTTGTCGCCCTTGTTGAGTTGGCCGGTGTCGGTGAATTGCCCGTAGTAGCTCGGACTGGCGAACATCATCGGGATGCTGGTGAAGCTTTGCCCGACGGCGACGACGAGCACCAGCACGGTGATGCCCATGAGCCCGACCCGGTTACGGTTGAATTCCGTCAGCGTTCTCATTGCGGCGTGCACCTGCCGGTGGGCTGCTGCCAGATCCGGACCGTGCGGACCGGACCGCCGGCCTGCAACCCGTTCCACCTGATGCTGAGGTCGCAGAGGTAGAAGTTGACCCAGTCGCCGTAGAGGCCGATGCTGCGTCCGATCAGGTTGAGCGCGGTCGGCGTCTTGTGGATCAGATCCCCGAGCTGGTCGCGTTGGTCGACGAGTGGCTGCTGAAGGGCCTGCAGGTAGTTGATCGCCTTGTGCAACAGAGCGCGGTTGTCCGCGAGCAGGTCGGCCACCGTTCCGGTGGCGTTGCTGATGTTGGCGGTGCCGGCGGCCAGCGGGTCGGCGTGGTTTTGCAGCCCGGTGATGAGCCTTTCGAAGTTGTCGACGGTCTGGTCGAACTCCTGGCGATGCCGAACCGTGGTGTCGAGCACGGTGTTCAGGTTTTTGATCACCTCGCCGATCGCCTGGTCGCGTTCCGCGATGTGCGCGGTCACCTGCGCGGTTTGGTCGAGGATGTCGTTGATGGTGCCGCCCTGTCCCTGGAACACGGTGATGATGGCCGACGCGATGGTGTTGACCTTCTCCGGATCGAGCGCGCGGAACAGCGGCTTGAAACCACCGATCAGGGCGTCGAGATCCAGCGCCGGTGCGGTGCGAGACAGTGGGATGAACCCGCCCGGCGGCAGCACCCGGTCGGCGCCGACGCCCTCGCCGCGCTTGAGCTCGAGGTAGCGGTCGGCGAACAGGTTGAGATACCGGATCTGCGCGGTGGTCGACTGGTAGAGCGGTATCGAGCGGTCGACGTCGAAGTCCACCATCACGCGCTGGCCGCCGTCGATCAGCCGCACCGCCTTGACCTTGCCGATCTCTACCCCGGCGGCGCGGACGAACTGGCCGTTCTTCAGGCCGGTGGCGTTCTTGAACTCCGCGGAATAGCTGTTGGTGCTGTTGAAGCGCATCTGGGCGAACACCACGACGATCGACACGGTGATCAGCAGCAGCACCAGCGAGACGATGCCGAGCTTGATGGCGGAGCCGGTAATCTTCATGAATTCATCGCTGTCATGGGTTGATCGTGTTGTCCCCGACTTGGCGGCCCCAGACGTACTCGATGGCGTACGGGGAACCGGTTTCCAGATGGTTGTAGGGCGCGAGGCTGGCGCCCGTGTCCACCACCAGACTCGGGGCCGGCCACAGGTCATGGGTGATGGCCTGCCAGCAGCCGGGCGCGCCTCCCGGGCCGCCGCGGGCGTTGACCCGCGGCAGATTGTCCGGATACACAAAGGGATTCGGCGCGCCGCCGACCAGCCCGGCCAGTCCCAGGAGGCCCATGGTGGCCGCGGTGCCGGCCAGCCCCGGCAGCGTGAGTATGCCGCCCAGCCCGGAGGTGAGCTCGGTCATGGTCCTCAGCGCGTAGCCGTTGCCACCGCCCGTCGTCGCATAGGCGGCCGGTTCTTCGTCGTAGTAGTTGCGGATGGTGCAGAAGAACTCGGGGCTGTAGGTGTCGAGCAGCTGGGCGGTCGGCACCAGGTCGGCGGCGCCGCGCTGCAAGTAGGGCCCGCCGCGCGCGAAGATGTCCTCGCCGGTGTTGCCCAGCCCGGCCGCGGCCAACAACGCCGAATCCAGGTCGGCTTCCTGTCGGTGCAGCGTGCGCGCCGTGATCACCGCGTTGTTGAGGGAGTCGAGCAGGGCCGGAGCGGCGGCGGTGTAGATGTCGCCCAGGGCCGCCAGCTGCGCGATGTCGTGCCGGATCTGCGGCATTTGCGGGTTGATGTCGTCGAGGATGGCGTTGGCGTTGACGATCGATTGCCCGAACTTGTCGCCCAGCCCGGTCAGCGCCTGCGCGGCCGCTGCGAGCGTCAGGTTGACCTTGACCGGATCCAGCTTCTCCGTGATCGAGGTGAGCGTCTCGAACAGCGTGTTGAACTCGGTCGTCACCGACCTCGCGTCGATCAAGTGCTGCGACGTGATACGTTGCGGCGTAGGCTGCTTCGGCGAGGTCAATGACACATACTTGTTACCGAACACCGTGGTCGCCCTGATATTGGCGTCCACGTTGGCCGGAATCAGCTCGATCCACTTCGGATTCACGTTCAAGACGAACTTGGCGGCCGGTGTGCCGTCCCGCTCGATCTCCGAAATGCTGGCCACCCGGCCGATTTCCACGCCGTTGTAGGTGACCTTCGAGCCCGGGTCCATCACCAAACCGGACCGGGGGGCCAGCATCGTCAACTGGGTCGTCGGCGTGAGCCGGCCGCGAAACTGCAACCACACGAACCCCAACACCACCGCCGAGACGATCAAGAACACCAGCGCCGTCGTCCGGTACGGCGGAATGCGTTGCGGGTTCTCCTTGAGTTTCGGGGCCGGGGTTGTCATGGCGGCTACACGGTGAGGTTGAAGTTCGGGGTTTTGCCGTAGACCGCCATCGCGGTCAGGACGACCACCACGACGATCGTGATCAACGACAGCCGCATCGACCGGCCGACCGCTTCGCCGACGCCGACCGGCCCGCCGGTGGCGGTGTAGCCGTAATAGCAGTGGGTGGTCATCACGACCACCGCCACCAGGATGACCTCCGCGAACGACCATCCCACGTCGTTGAGGCGCAGGAACGTGTGGAAGTAGTGGTTATAGGTGCCGATGGACTGCCCGTACAACAGGACGGTGGTGACCTGCTGGGACAGGAACGCCATGGTCATCGCCAACCCGTAGAGCGGGATGATGACGATAAGGCCCGCCACCACGCGGGTGGACGCCAGAAAGGGGACCGACCGGATGCTCATCACCTCGAGCGCGTCGATCTCCTCGCTGATGCGCATGGCGCCCAATTCGGCTGTGGCGCCGGCGCCGACCGTGGCGGCCAGCGCCTGACCGGCGGCCACCGGTGCCACAAACCGCACGTTGACCAGTGCGGCCAAGAACCCGGTGAATGCCTCGACACCGATATTGCCCAGGGTCGCGTAGCCCTGGATGGCGACCAGTGAGCCCGCGGACAGGGTGATGAAGCCGACGATGGCGGCGGTGCCGCCGACCACCGCCATCGCACCGGTGCCCATTCCCATCTGGGCGACCATGCGGAGCAGCTCCTTGCGGTAGCGGTGCACGGCGAACGGGATCTGGCCGATCGCGCTCAGTGCGAACCAGACCATCTGCCCGATCTCGACCAGTGGTCGGGACGGAACGTCGCCGTATCGGATGACGAGCGCGCTGGTCCGCGGGAAGCGGACGCGCAGTGCTGCGGCCGTGGACATGTCAGCGCCCCGTCCCGAACCGGACGCCGATGGTGGTCAGCGCGGCATTGACCGCGAACAGCGCGATGAAGCACAGCACCACCGTCTCGTTGACGGCGGTCCCCAAACCTTTGGACCCGCCGCGGACGATCAGCCCGCGGTAACAGCCGACCAGGCCGGCGATCAGCCCGAACGTTGCGGCCTTGATGAACGCGATCACCACCTCGGGCAGGCCGGTGAGCGCCGTCAAGGTGGAGAGGTAGGCACCGCTCGACACGTTCTGCAGGTACACGCTGAACAGGTAGCCGCCCCCCAGGCCGACGGCGACCACGAGGCCGTTGAGCAGCACCGCGACCAGGGTCGAGGCGACGACGCGCGGCACCACCAGCCGGTGGATCGGGTCGATGCCGAGCACCTCGAGCGCATCGATTTCCTCGCGGATGGTGCGCGCGCCGAGGTCGGCGCAGATGGCCGTGCCGCCCGCTCCGGCGACCACCAGCACGGTCACGATCGGGCCGAGCTGGGTGACCGCGCCGATCGCGGCACCGGCGCCGGAGACGTCGGCGGCGCCGATCTCGGCCAGCAGCAGGTTCAGCGTGAAGATGAGCAAGACGGTTTCCGGAATGGATACCGCGATGGTGGGCAGCAGCGACACCCGCATGAGAAACCAGCCATTCCAGATGAACTCGCGCCACTCGAATGGCTGCCTCAGCGCTTTGCCGGTCAGCACGCACATGCGGAAGAACCCGCCGGCGACTTCGGTCCCGGGACGAAGCCTGGTCCCTAATTTGCTGGCAACCGGGTGCGAGGTCGTCATCCGCACCGCCCCTCAGCCAACTGCGCACCGACTACCGTCGTGTCGGCTGACCGCCCGCGAGCGCCGCGGACCGTCCCCGGATCGGAACCGCGATGGCGAACGCGATGTGGATCGGCGGCCCGGCTCGCCGAGAAATCGCATCGCGAAAAAAGTTGTGCTACAGGGCTGCTCGACGAGCGGGGAAGCGACGACAGCTGCGGGCGCCCTTGCCCGCAGTTTCGGTGCAGCAATGCTCTGTGCTCGCCGTGGTGCGCCCCACCGCATCGTTCCCGCCGCCAGTCGACCAGGTGATCCCCCCGACCGGCACTCCGGGGCCGTGCCCTCAACTCCATACCGCCCTCGTTTGCGCCACGCAGCAACTATGGCATTCGACCGTACGGTCAGTCAATAACCTGGGGCGTCGCGTCGCCGGGCCGCAGCGATCAGGCGGGTGCCGGTGGCGAGTGAAATCGCGGGATCTACACCATTAACAGCGAGTTTGGGCCGCTGGTGGGCGGTTGCCGGTTATTGTGCGCATGGGCGCTCCAAGTGAAGGCGCGGGAATAAACTGACCGCGCGTACAGTAAGACCAGGCTTGTTCGATTAGCTCGATCGAGGTTGGACCGGGTCAGGGCTGAGTGGATCAAGGCGACCGATCGGGGCCAATCACCTTCCGGCGCAGGGCATTCGAGGCCAGTCGATCATTCCGCGGGGCTCGTGACCGCGGTAAGGCATTCGCGTACCACCGCGACGACCTGCGCCGAGGGGTCCGCCCACTTGCTCAGACTCAAGCGGTCGAGCAGCAGTCCACCGAGAAATACGTCGACAAAGGCGGCCCCGACGTCTTCGGGCGTCCGGGAATCGGCGGGATCGAACCACACCCACATCCACTGCAGGGATCCCCACAGCTGTAGGGCCGCCAGTTCGGCGTCGACGCTTCGGAACACGCCGCTCTCTATTCCGCTGCGGATCTCGTCAATCGCCAGCATTTGCAACCGATGACGCATCTTGCGCACGTGCTGCATCGCCGGGTCGTCGAACAACTGAACCACTTCGCGCTGGCTTGCCACCGTGGCATGCCGGGCGACCACTTGTAGCAGTGCGGAGGCGTAGATGATGGCGGCGATGCGTTCGTGGGGCGCGGCCAGGCGGGCCCATGCCATCTCGAGCGCATCGAGTTGGCGGGACAGGTGCAATTCTTCGAGTTCCCGCAGCATCTGGGCTTTGGTCCCGAAGTGGTGAACGATGGTGCCCTTCGACATGCCCAGCTCGTCGGCGATGTCGCCCATATTCGTTCTGTCGTAGCCACGTTCGGCGACATAGCGGACGAACGCGTCGAAAATCTCGCCACGTCTACCAGGCGATCGGGGCATCTTCCACCCTTATGGCTCAGACTAACCGTACGAACGGTCTATCATAAGCTCCGCGATGTCAAGATTCGGCCAGGCCGCGCCGCCGAGGTGACGGATGCCGTTTCGCCGCCGGCGTCGCCGATCCGTCGGCCCACGCGGCCCCCGACGACCAGGTCGCACGCTGAATCGTTTAGCGAGCCAGGGAAAATGACGTGCCGGAAGCTGGTGCGGGCCGGTCCGTCGGTGGGCTGCGTCTACAGGGCCCTGGGGCCGGCGACCCTCGCCGGCGCGGTGACGACATACGTGTTCGCTTTTGCTGCCGGCTTGATCTCGCCGGCGGTGTACACGGTCATGAGCTCTCTGCCGTCGCCGTCGGCGACACACACATAAGTATCCGTCTCGGGGTCGTAGTCGAAGCTGTCCCACGCCAAGAGGAAAGCTAAGCAGTTGCCGTCGCGGTCGGCGACGACGAGCTTGTGCACGCCGGACTCCCTGAGTAGCTCGGCATCCTGCTTACGCTGCTGAGGGACGTTGTTGGTGTGGAGCGTAGCGTGTGACATCTGTCTACTCCCTTAGCGAGGGTGTCTCCGTCTAGCCTAGGCTCAACCGCTCAAGGAATCCGAGCCTTGGCGGAAACGTTTCTCCCCGAAAATCGGCCCGACCAGGGCACTACGACCCCTCTCTCAGGGCCGTTGGTCGCTTACCCGAAAATGCGGTGATCGGGGAGGAACGCCCCGGGTGCCCGCGGCGGGGAGGCTTAGAAGAAGCCGGGCGTCACCTTCCCGCAACCCGCGTCGGCTATCTTCGGCGGGACTTTTTCGCGAGCGAGGGGTGGGTATGACGCAGAGAGCGGGGTCGGACGTCGATCCGTCCGCGGCCGTTGTGGACCTGGACACCATGACGGCCACCAGGGAGACGCTCGAGGACTACACGCTGCGGTTCGCGCCGCGCAGCTATCGACGGTGGTCCACGGCCGTGGTTGGCATCTCCGCTCTCGGTGGCATCGCGTATCTGGCGGACTTCGCGATCGGCGCCAATATCGGCATCGCGTACGGCACAGCCAACGCGCTCTGCGGTATCGGAATTTTCGCGCTGGTGATCTTCGCGAGCGGGTTGCCGCTGGCGTATTACGCGGCACGCTACAACCTCGACCTGGACCTGATCACCAGGGGCAGCGGCTTCGGCTACTACGGCTCGGTGGTCACCAACGTCATCTTCGCAACCTTTACCTTCATCTTCTTCGCGCTCGAGGGCTCGATCATGGCGCAGGGGCTCCAGCTGGGTCTGCACGTGCCGCTTTGGGCCGGCTATGCCTGCTCGACATTGATCATCTTCCCGCTGGTGATCTACGGCATGAAAGTGCTTTCACAACTGCAGCTTTGGACCACGCCGCTGTGGCTGGTCCTGATGGTCGTGCCATTCGTCTACCTGGTGGTGCGGCATCCGGATTCGGTCCATCAGTTCTTCGGATACCGCGGCCGCGGCGGCGACGGCGCGGTCAACATCGGTTCGAGTCTGTTGGCGGCGGGGGTGTGCCTCTCGCTCATCGCCCAGATCGCCGAACAGATCGATTACCTGCGTTTCATGCCCCCGCGGACGCCGGCGAACCGGCGCAGCTGGCGGACGTGGGTGCTGCTGGCGGGACCGGGCTGGGTGGTGTTCGGCGCGATCAAACAGATCATCGGCCTGTTCCTGGCGGTCTACTTGATCTCTCGAGTCGCGGGCTCCACGCCGGTGGCCAATCAGCCCGTGCACCAGTTCCTCCTGATCTACCGCAACTTCATGCCGGGTTGGCTGGCGCTGACGCTGGCGGTGATCCTGGTGGTGCTCAGTCAGATCAAGATCAACGTGACGAATGCATATTCGGGTTCGTTGGCCTGGACCAATTCGTTCACCCGCGTCACCAAGCATTACCCCGGCCGCGTCGTGTTCCTCGCCGTCAACCTCGTCATCGCGTTGGTCATGATGGAAGCCGACATGTTCGACGTGCTGAACACGATTCTCGGGTTCTACGCCAACTGCGGGATGGCCTGGGTGGTGGCCGTGGCATCGGACATCGTGGTCAACAAGTACCTGCTCAAGTTGTCGCCGAAGACGCCGGAGTTTCGCCGCGGCATGCTGTATGCCGTCAACCCGGTGGGTTTCGGGTCCATGCTGTTGGCCGCCGGGCTGTCGATCGTCGCCTTCTTCGGCGGCCTCGGTCCGGCGCTGCGGCCCTACTCGCCGCTGGTGGCGATCGTCGTGGCATTCGTGATGCCGCCGATCCTGGCGATCGCGACCAAGGGCAAGTACTACCTGCGCCGTACCCACGACGGCATCGACTTGCCGATGTATGACGAACACGGCAACCCCTCAGCCGCGCAGCTGAAATGCCATGTCTGCCACCACGACTACGAGCGGCCGGATGTGGTGGCGTGCGAGACGCACGGCGCGCATATCTGCTCGCTGTGCCTGTCCACCGACAAGCTGGCCGACCACGTGCCGCCGGCCCACCGTTAGGCGCTCGGGCGCCGCTGCGGCCGGTGTTCGGTGACGCGTGTCAAGGATTTGGGGCGCGCGGCCACCAACACGACCCCGGTGACGAACACGCCCGCGGCCGTCCACGAGAATCGCCCGTCCGGTGCGAAGCCGCCCTGTGCCAACAGATGCAGACCGACGGCCGCCAGGACGGCACCGGCCAGCATGATGGCCTCGGCCCACCGATCACCAAGGGGCAAGCCAAATGTGGGTAGCGGAGCCGCGAAGAACCGCCGCTGCCACCACAACAACAGCATTTCGCCCGCCGTCACCACGCTGAGGATCGCGATCCACTCCAGCCGGACCAGCCACCACGCCGCCGAACCCTCGGGTGGTTGCGGAATCAGGCCGGCCGGATACGCGACGATCGCGACGATAACCACCGGGATCATGTGCCACAGGTAAAGGGCCATCACGTTGGCGTTGGCGGTGGCCAACACCCGGTGCACCGGGCGGTGATGCAATACCCGGTCGAGGACCGCCGCGAACGCCATCGCCAGCGCGGCCTGCGCGCACCCGAACGCCATCATCGCCACCGTCGGGGGTGTGGTGTTCTCGATCGCTTCGCCCGGAACGCCGATCATGCTCACCGGGTACGGCCCCACCCGGATCAGCAACGCCAGAGCGACGGCCGAACCGGCGGCCAGCAGCACCGGTCTGCGCCCGGCCAACAGCCCACCGCGCCAGGCGATCCCGAGCTGATAGAGCAGGCCCCAGCACAGCAGGTAGTTGAGCGAGCCGACGTAGGGGACATGGCCCGCCAGCGAGACGACGTCCACCAGCACGACCCCGGCCGCCAGCACCGCCGGCACCAGCAGGCCCCAACGCCTGTGCGCCGCAACGGCAATGGGCGTCAGTGAGACCACCAGCACGTACACGGCGAGGAACCACAGGTGCATCGCCACCGCCCAGCCCGCGTATTCCAGCACGGTGCCCGGTACGCGCCGCAACTCCAGGACGACCACGATCACCGAAACAACGGCGACGTAGACCGTGGTCGGTCCCAGCACCCGCGCCAGTCGGTGCCTGATCCAGGCCTGGCGCGAGAAACTACCGGCGTCGCGGCGGTGCGACCACGACACCGCGCCGGCGTAGCCGGCCACGAAGAAGAACACCGGAACAGCCTGGAAAATCCAGGTCAGCCACTGGGTCCAGGGCATGTCGAGCAGCGGGTTCTCGCGGCCGAATTGGCCGTCGCGGTAGGTGACCGAACCGGCCAGCCAGTGACCCAGCACGATGAGGACCACGCCGGACGCGCGGTAGAAGTCCACCGCCAGATTGCGGGCCGGTCGCGTCGTTTCTACGTCGTCCATCGGATCGCGGCAAGATCGATGCGCTGCACTCGCGCAACGGTACCCGTCCCGCGGCGTGAAGTCGCCGGGCGCACAATGACCGCATGAAACAAGCTCACCTCGCCGACCTGGAGGTCGGCCGCCTGGGCCTGGGCGCGATGGGCATGTCGGTGGCCTATGCGGGCGCGGGTAGCGACGACGCCGAGTCGATCCGTACCGTCCATCGCGCCATCGACCTGGGTGTGACGCTGATCGACACCGCCGAGGTGTACGGCCCCTACGTCAACGAAGAACTCCTCGCCCGCGCGCTCCGCGGCCGGCGCGACCGGGTGGTGTTGGCCACCAAGTTCGGTCTCATCTCCCACACCGGCCGCAACGGCCCGGACAGTAGCCCGGCCAACATCCGTATCGCGGTGGACGGTTCGCTGCAGAGGCTGGGCACCGATCGCATCGATCTCTACTATCAGCACCGCCTCGACCGCGCGACCCCGATCGAGGACACCGTCGGCGGGCTGGCCGAGCTGGTCGCCGCCGGGAAGATCCGGCACGTCGGCCTCTCGGAGGTCGGAGTGAACACCATCCGACGCGCGCACGCGGTGCATCCGATCACCGCCGTTCAGTCGGAATATTCGCTATGGACCCGCGACCAGGAAGACGCGATATTGCCGCTGCTGCGCGAACTGGGGATCGGGTTCGTCGCCTACTCACCGCTGGGCCGCGGCTTCCTCACGGGCGCCATCCGCTCCACCGAAGGGCTGCCCGACGGCGACTACCGCAAGACCAACCCACGGTTCTTCGACGAGAATTTCGCGCACAACCTCGAGAGCGCCGACGAATTACGCAGCATCAGCGCGGAAGTCGGCGCCACCGCCGCACAGGTCGCGTTGGCCTGGCTGCTGGCGAAGGGACCAGACATCGTTCCGATCCCGGGAACGAAACGCGTGGCGCGGCTCGAGGAGAACGTCGGCGCCGACGCCGTCGAACTGACACCGGACCAACTGGCCCGGCTCGACCGGCTCACCCCGCCGGTGGGCGGCCATCACGCCGAAGCCCAGATGGAGTGGATCGACCGCTGATTGGGCGATCCGAAGTATGTTGCGGCGCAAGACGAGCCGGCGCCGGTGCCGGCCGTCCGTGCGCCGGTCAACTGCCAGATCCGGCGAGCGCCGCGGCGCCGTACTTCTTCTCGATCAACGCCCACGGGTCGGCGTACGGGCCGCGCCCCTCGAGCCGGCGCTGCACCATCAGGACGGCACGCAGGACCGGCCGCAATAGGGGGCTCAGCAGCCGCACCACCGTCCGCATGCGGCCCTGCGTTTCGGCGATCCAGGCCAGCGTCTGCGACCAGTCGTGCTCCTGGAAATCAAGCAGGGCCTGGGCTTCGGTGGTGTCGTACCACCCGGTGAAGCTCCAGCCGCGGTCGTCGCCGGGATCGCCGGGCAGGCTGGCGGACGGGCCGAGACCGCCCAGGCCGACCGCCTCCATCAACCCGTCTTCGAGGTCGCGTTGGGTGAGCACATACGACTCGTTGCCGCCGATCAGGATCACCTTGCCCGCGATGGTCGCCGCGCGGTCGACGCCGTTGGCGAAAGCCAGCGCGACGTCGCGCGCATCCACCGCGTGCATGCGGTTGTCGCCCGGCATCGACCGCATCAGCAGCAGGGAATCGCCGTTCACCGTGGTGTGCGTGTCCGGCGAGATGACCCCACCCAGGCGGAAGAGCGCATACGGCAGCCCGCTGGACCGGATCGCGGCCTCGGCGAGCACTTTGTCCTGGCCGTATTGATCGATCGGCTTGACGGGGGTGTCCGGGGTGATCCGTTCGGGCTGGCGGTAGGGGTTGCGCGATCCGTACACCGCGGCGCTGGACGCCATCAGGAACAACGGCGGGCGGGGGAGTGCGGCGCAGGCCGCCAGGAGGTTCTCGGTGCCACCCACGTTCACCTCGCGGGCCAACGCGGGTTTGCGATACGACAGCGGCGACACGATCGCGGCGAGGTGGACGACCGCTTCGGGCCGGTGGGTGGCGACGAGCTCGCGCACCGCCTCGGCGTCCAGCAGGTCGGTATACGCCGGGATCAGTGTCCCGGGGTGGCGGCTGGCGGCCAGTTCTCGTTCGACACCGACGGTGTTGTCGTTGCGCAGGTCCATCGCGACGACCGTGCGTCCCCGCTCGAGCAGGATCTGTGTGCACCGCTTGCCGACTTGTCCGAACGCGCCGGTGACCAGAACGGTGGACGCGGTCATGGTTTCATCACCACGTTGGCGAGTCTGCCGATCGCCCGGCGGAGCCGGTCCGAGACGTAGAGGGAAAACACGGGGGTGACGATATCCTCTCGCAATCGAGTGAGCTTGGAGCTCTTGATGAACCACTGCCCGGAGATGTTTTCGTAGGTCTCGTGGTAGTGGCCGTAGCCCACCAAGGTCAGCCCCGGCCCGAACCGGACCACGTCTTGCAGCGCCCACACTCCGTGCGCGGTCGTCGCCGAAGTAAGCGCGATCTCGGGGGCGTGGACCTGGTGGGCGGTGGCCTGACCGGGGCGCCCGAGCGCCTTGCGCGTGAACGCCACGAACTCGTCCGCTCCGTCGATCACCTTGCCGCCGGCCTCGGCGGTGTCGCTGACGAAGTCATCGGTGAAGACGGTGCGCCACGCGGCCCAGTCCTTGGCGTCGAGGTGCCGGCAATAGCGGGCCTTGAGCTGCTTGATGGATTCGATCGCCAGCAGCGTCGCGGCGTCCGCGTCGGCGACCATGCCCTCCGCGGCCTCTGTCATGGCGGCTCGATTCTGCCCGTAAGCATCCCAGCGTGACGTTTCCCTGGCGAAGTGTAAACCCGTCAGCCTTTGAAGTAGACGACCTGATGTGTGGTGGCCAGCAGCACACCGCCCCGTGACCACAGCTGCGCGCTCTGGTCGAAGTAGCCGCGAGTGAACCGGTTGGCGTGGGCGGTGCACAACACGAAGTCGCTGCCCAGCGCGTCGAGTTGCTGCTGGTCGGCGTGGAAGTACGTCGTCAGCGAGATCGTCCCGGACGGAACGAAGCCCCCGCGCCGCAGGAAAACGCGCGGGTAGAAGATGTCGCACAGCGCGGCAAGCGCCGGGTAGTCGAGCCGTCGTTGCCCCGCGTCGCGCACCCACATCGTGGTGGTCGACGAGGGGCTCGGGCGCCCGTCTTTGCCCGGCATGGAGCCTTCGACGAACCGCATGTCGTAGAGGCTCGTCCACCGAACCAGGCCGGGATCGGTGGCAGGGATCCGCTCGGGGTCCGGCGCGCCCGGCGGGCGGCTTTCGGTGTCGGCCCAGCCGTCGCGGCGCAGAGCGAACAACGCGGTCGCCGTGGTCTTGGTGTCCCCGTCCTGGCCGAGTTCGGCGATCCAGTGCTGGTTGGTGCGGTTGGTGCGCGCTGCCCGCAGGAAAATGTCGAAGTCGCCGTCGACGATGGGCGCGGCGTAGTTGACCGTCAACGCCAGCGGCTCGCCGATGCGGTCCGGGTGGGACTCGATGGCGCGCAGCATCGTCGCGGCGGTGATGCCGCCGAAGGGGCCGACCATGTTGGCCCATTCCGGATGGGTGCGGCCGCGCATGGTGTCGGTGCCGACGGTGTCGAGGCGAATGGCGTCGTCGAAGGGATGTGTCTCGATCATGGTGAGGACCGCACATTACTTGCCGGTGACCCCGGCGCCGGACCGGGGTCTCGACGTGCCACGAAGCGGTGCTGTACAGTCGCCCAGCACGAGGTCGACGCGCGAACGAGAGGCCATCCGGTGACTTCCGAGTCGGTCGAAGAATTCCGGAGCCGGGCCAGGGCCTGGCTGGCCGACAGTCTGCCGCGGCTGGATTCCGGCGACGCGATGGTGCTGCAGCGCGACGAACTGAGCTCCTGGCGGCGGGCCCGCGAATTGCAGAAGAAGTTGTACGACGGCGGATTCGCCGGCATCTGCTTCCCGCGCGAGTATGGCGGGCTCGGCTTGAGCTACGAATACAAGAAGGCGTTCGACGCCGAGGCCCTGGCCTACGAGACCCCCCTGATGCTCAACGTCCCGTCGTTTGCCATCTGCTGCGCCACGATCCTCGACATGGGCAGCGAGGAGCAGAAGCGCGCCCACATCGCGGCCGCGCTACGGGGCGACGAGGTGCTGGTGCAGCTGCTGTCGGAGCCGAGCGGGGGGTCCGATCTCGCTGGTGTCCTCACCCGCGCCGAGCGCCGGGACGGGCGATGGATCATCAACGGCGCCAAGACGTGGAGCACGTGGGCGTTCGCCGCCGACTACGGCCTGTGCCTGGCCCGCACCGACTGGGGCGTGCCCAAACACGAAGGGCTGACGATGTTCCTGGTGCCGCTGCGGCATCCCGGCGTCACGATCAACCGCATCAAACAGGTCAACGGCTCCGTCGAGTTCTGCGAGGAATTCTTCGACGACGTCGACGTCGGTGACGACGCCGTGGTGGGGGAGCCGGGCAAGGGGTGGGAGGTCGCGTCGCGGCAGCTCTACCACGAGCGCCGCAGCATGGGGGACGGATCCGAATACACCAGCGGCCCGGGAATTGCCGAGGCTGAAGACATTTCGGTCGACCTGCTGTCCCTGGTCGAGAAGACGAACCAGGCCGGCAGCGAACCGGTCCGCGAGATGGTGGGCCGTGCGCTGGTTCATCGTGCCGTGCACGGGCAACTCAGCGAGCACGTCTTCCACGCCGTGACCCACGGATCCCTGCCACCCGCCGCGGGATCGATCATCCGGCTGTCCATGGCCGAGGTGCACGACGTCGAAAACGACACCGCGTTGGCCGTGGCGGGCCCCTCGGCCGTGATCGAGGACGAGGCGGGGCTGCTCGACATCGGTACCCGTTACCTCGGGCGGCAGATCGCCAGCATCGGTGGCGGCACCACCGAGATGGCGCGCAACGTCATCGGGGAGCGGGTCCTGAACTTTCCGCGTGAGTACGCCGCCGACCGCGGCGTGCCGTTCAACCAGGTGCGACACGGAAAGGCCTGAAGGGGGCCGGAATTGAGCGACCAGCTTCGTGACATCCGCGATTTGTCGGGAGATTCTGATGCCTACCGGGACGAACTGTACCGGCGCTGGACCGGCCTGCTCAGCTACCGCTACATCGGCCGCAAACACTCGTCGATGGATCTCGGAGAAGTCGACGACACCGTCGTCATCCGCCGAGACATGCGCAACGAGGCCGGGGGAATCATGGTGGCGCCGTTGGCCATTTCCTCACCCGAGGGCTGCCAGACCGACATGGTCGCCGTGCCCAACCCGGTCATCGCGTCGGTGCAGATCATCGACCCCGGCTACGACGTCAAGCGGGTCGAGATCGTCGGCTCCGGCATCGTGCACCAGGGGCGCACGATGGGCTACGGGCGGTGCACGATCGTCGACGCCGACAACCCCGAGAGGGTGATCGCCTTCAACGAGGGGCAGGGAGCGATCATCGGCATCCCGCCGGAAGGCCTGGGCCGCATGGACGTTGCGGGCACGGAATTGGCGATCGAGGACGCACCGGACCTGCCGCCGCTGTGGCGGGCCTTCGGCGCCGGCAGGCGCGCCGACGGTCATTGGGTGCTGCCCGAGTTGAGCACCGAACTCGCGTCGCCGGACGCCGCGTTGCACATCGGACCCCAGCACGTCGTCCTCGAGACCGCGGCGATCGACCTTGCCGCCGAGGTCGCCGGCACGCGGAAGCTGCAGGTGGTCAGCTGGCACGTCATGTTCATGTCGCGCGGCAAGGTGGGACCCTTCCGCGTCGAGGGGACTGCGCATCCGGGCGCCCCCGGACGCGTCGGCGTGCGGATGTTGCTGCACGACGAGGGGAACGCGGACAAGGCCGTCACCTCCGCCGCGGCGGTCTTCGAGGTCGTGAGCTGACCCTGGCCATACACCGCCCGTGGTACGTATGGTGCTAAAGACTCATACGACAGGAGATGGCAGTGGCAGAACGGTTGGCCGGGAAGGTCGCGCTCATCAGCGGGGGCGCGCGGGGGATGGGCGCCTCGCACGTGCGGACGCTGGTCGGCGAGGGCGCCAAGGTGGTGTTCGGTGACATCCTCGACGACGAGGGCAAGGCGGTGGCGGCCGAGGTCGGGGACGCGGCCCGCTATCTGCACCTCGACGTGACCAAACCCGAGGACTGGGACGCCGCGGTGGCCACCGCCGTCAGCGAGTTCGGCCGGATCGACATCCTGGTCAACAACGCCGGCATCATCAACGTCGGCACCCTCGAGGACTACGCCCTCTCGGAGTGGCAGCGGATTCTCGACATCAACTTGACCGGTGTGTTTCTGGGCATCCGCGCCGTGGTGAAGCCGATGAAGGAAGCCGGCCGCGGCTCGATCATCAACATCTCCTCCATCGAGGGCATCGCCGGCACCATCGCCTGCCACGGGTACACCGCGACAAAATTCGCCGTCCGGGGGCTGACCAAGTCGGCGGCGCTGGAACTCGGGCCCAGCGGGATCCGGGTGAACTCCATCCATCCCGGGCTCATCAAAACGCCGATGACCGAGTGGGTCCCCGAGGACATCTTCCAGACCGCCCTGGGCCGGATCGCCCAGCCCAAGGAAGTCTCCAACCTGGTGCTCTACCTGGCCAGCGACGAGTCCAGCTACTCGACCGGCTCGGAGTTCGTCGTCGATGGGGGCACCACCGCCGGCCTGGGCCACAAGGACTTCTCCGCGGTCGACACCGCCGGGCAGCCGGACTGGGTTACCTAGCGGGACTGAGGGATTCGGTCTCCTCCTGGGTTGCCTTCTCCGCCGGCTTGGGCCATGGCGACGGAACCGGGCGCTGCCGCACGCGTTGGGGCCACCAGAACCACTTGCCCAGCAGCGCGGCGATGGACGGCGTCATCAGCGACCGCACGACCAGCGTGTCGAACAGCAGACCCAGCCCGATGGTCGTGCCCACCTGGCCGATGACCGTCAGCTCGCTGACCGCCATCGTCATCATCGTGAACGCGAACACCAGCCCCGCCGAGGTGACCACCGAGCCGGTACCGCCCATCGACCGGATGATCCCGGTGTTCAGCCCGGCGTGGATCTCCTCCTTGAACCGCGCCACCAACAGCAGGTTGTAGTCGGCGCCCACGGCCAGCAGGATGATCACCGACATCGCAAGCACCATCCAGTGCAGCTCGATCCCGATGAGGTGCTGCCAGATCAGCACCGACAGGCCGAACGACGCGCCCAGCGAGAGCAAGACGGTGCCCACGATGACGGCCGAGGCCACCACGCCCCGCGTGATGAGCAGCATGATGATGAAAATCAAGCACAGCGAGGAGATCCCGGCGATCAACAAGTCATAGGTGTTGCCGTCGCTGAGATCCTTGTAGATCGACGCCGTGCCCGCCAGATAGATCTTGGAGCCCTCCAGCGGCGTGCCCTTGAGCGCTTCGTAGGCTGCCTTCTTGATGGCAGGGATGTGCGAAATGCCTTCCTGCGACATCGGATCGCCGTCATGGCTGATGATGAAGCGCACGGCGTGCCCGTCGGGCGAGATGAAATTCTTCATCCCCTTCTTGAACTCGGCGTTGTTGAACGTCTCCGGCGGCAGATAGAACGAGTCGTCGTTCTTGGACGCGTCGAACGCCTTGCCCATGGCGTTGGAGTTCTTCTGCGCCTCGTTCTGCTGATCCTGCAGGCCCTTCTGCGTCGCATACATGGTCAGCATCGTCGTCTTCATGGCCTTCATGTTCTCGATCATCGACGGCATCAAGGCCACCATCTGCGGCATCAGCGTGTCGAGATGATCCATGATCGGCAGCAGGCTCTCGATGTCGTCGGTCATGATGTCGATGCCGTCCAGCCCGTCGAAGACCGAACGCAGCGACCAGCACACCGGGATGTCGTAACAGTGCCGTTCCCAGTACAGGTAGCTGCGGATAGGCCGGAAGAAGTCCTCGAAATCGGCCATGTGCTGGCGCAATTCGTTGATGTCGATGGTCATGTCGTGCATCTTCTTGACCATCTGATGCATGTCGTTGGCCATCTGCGCGGTGATGCTCGACATCTTTTCCATGCTGTCGATGGTCGTTTGCATCATGTCGGCCTGGTGCAGCATGTCGGCCATCTGGTCTTCTTGGTATTTCTGGTTCATCTGTTGGGTGACGCCCTGCATGCTGATCTGGAAAGGGATCGAGGTGTGCTCGATCGGCGTGCCCTGCGGCCGCGTGATGGCTTGCACGCGGGCGATTCCGGGCACCCGGAAGACCGCCTTGGCGATCTTGTCGATGACCAGGAAGTCCGCGGAGTTGCGCAGGTCGTGGTCGCTCTCGATCATCAGCACTTCGGGATTCATCCGCGCCTGGGAGAAGTGCCGATCCGCGGCGGCGTAACCCTCGTTCGCGGGGAGGTCCGCCGGCAGGTAGTTGCGGTCGTTGTAGTTGGTGCGGTATCCGGGCAGGGTCAGCAAGCCGACGAGCGCGATCCCGATCGTCACGACCAGGATCGGGCCGGGCCACCGGACCACCAAAGCGCCGATCTTGCGCCACCCGCGGATGCGTTGCGTGCGTTTGGGTTCCAGTGTCTTACGGAACCGCGTGACCACCGAGATGACCGCGGGGCCCAGCGTCAGCGCCGCCGCGACGACCACCACCATGCCGATGGCCAACGGGATGCCCAGCGTCTGGAAGTAGGGCAGGTTGGTGAAGTGCAGGCAGAAGGTGGCGCCGGCAATGGTCAGGCCCGACCCGAGCACCACGTGCGCGGTGCCCTTGTACATGGTGTAGTACGCGTCTTCCCGCGACTCGCCGACGGCGCGGGCCTCCTGATATCGGCCGATCAAGAAGATCGCATAGTCGGTGGCCGCCGCGATCGCCAACGTGACCAACAGGTTGGTGGCGAACGTCGAGAGACCGATGATCTTGTAGTAGCCCAGGAACGCGACCATGCCTCGCGCGGCCGAAAGCTCGAACACCACCATCACCAGCGTGAGCAACACGGTGATGACCGATCGATAGACCAACAGCAGCATCCCGATGATCACGGTGAACGTGGCGGCGGTGATGAGCTGCAGACTGCGGTCACCGGCCGTGTGCTGATCCGCCGACAGAGCCGCCGGCCCGGTGACGTAGGCCTTCACCCCTTTGGGCGGGGTCAGGCTCTTGACGATGTTCTGGACGGATTCGACCGATTCGTTGGCCAGGGCTTCGCCCTGGTTACCCGCCAGATACACCTGGACGTAGGCGGCCTTGCCGTCGTTGCTCTGGGCGCCCGCCCCTGTCAGCGGGTCGCTCCACATATCTTGAACGTGCTCAACGTGTTTGGTGTCGGCGTCGAGCTTTTTGACCATCTGGTCGTAGAACGCGTGGGCGTCCGCGCCGAGCGGGTTCTGGCCCTCCAGCACGATCATCACCGAGCTGTTGGATTTGTACTCGTGAAAGATCGCCCCCATGCGCTTGGTCGCGACGACCGACTGCGCGTCGTCGGGAGTCATCTCCACCGAGCGCATCTTCCCGACCTCGTCCAGCTGGGGGACGACGACGTTCAGCACCGCGATCAGCGCTATCCAGCCCAGGATGATGGGTACGGCGAACGTTCGGATGATGCGGGGGATCTTGTCCCGCACCGGTTCGTGCGCGACGGGGATCGTATCGGTGCGGGCGTCGTCGAGGTGTGTGCTCATGCGGATTTCACCATGCAAAAGGTCAGGGCGTGCACGCGGTCGGTGAAGTTCTCGGCCTTGACTTCGTCGTCGATGGTGATGCGACAACCGAGGGAATTACCGTCGCTTTGCGCCGAGAGGTTCGGGAAGACGGAGGGCGCGGTCGTGCTGAGCACCAGCGTCCACGGCAGCGGCGCGCCGTCGACCCGCTTCGGGTCGGCGGACAGGTCCAAGTAGTTCACGTTCGCGGTGGGGGCCGAGCCGAAGACCTCGTACTTGACCACTTTGGGCTTGAACGGCTTGGAATCGTCCAGTCGCGGGCTGATCATGACGCCGGTGTCGTGGGCGCCGAAGAAGGACTTGACCCGGGCCACGGCAAACCCGCCGACCACGAGCACCGCGACGATCAGCAGGGGCAACCACGCGTTGCGCACCACCTTCGATACCTGCACTAGGGGAATTCCCTCCTCATCATCGGATCATGATGTGGTCAGTTGTGCGCAACGACTTACGGTGCACCGCAACGGTTTCGACGGTGAGCATGGTCTGTCAAGTTCGAACGGTCTCAGGAGCAGCGGCCCTCCGAGAACACCGGTTGCCGCCCCCGCTGCCGGCGCATGCCTTGCGATGCGAACGCGTCCTCGAGTACCGCAAAAAGAGCATAGTACATACTGTGCATATGTTGCACATCATGCAACAATCGCTCGCGGTGTTTCAGATCACTTGGTGAAAATGCTGTTGACCAGCGCGGCGGCGCGCTCGACGTGCGGCATCGGCGTGTCGTCGTCATCGTCTCCCTCGCCCTTCGACCAGCGCTCGATACCGGAGCGCACCGCGGTCAAGGCCAGCGCGGCGATCAACGCGACGATCTCGTCGTCCGGCCGCATGCCCTGGCGGCGGGCGACCACGTCGGTCAGGTGATTCTGGAACCGCTCCAGATCGGCGAGGAACGCGGCCAGCACCGCGGGCGAGGTCTTGGCCAGCTCCAGCATGTGGGCCGCGTGTTCGCGACGCGGGGGCACGTCGCGAAGGTGGTGCGCGGCCAGTGTGATCAGCTCCGCCAGCACCACCGAATAGGGCGCTGGACCTGCGGCGACGAATTCCGCCACCAGCTCGGGGGGAATATCGGATGGGCCGTACGCGATCGCGGATTCCTTGTTGGGGAAGTAGTTGAAGAAGGTGCGCGTCGATATTCCGGCTTCGGCGCAGATCTCGTCGATGGTGACCTTGTCGTATCCGCGTTCCACCGTCAGGCGCACCGCGGCATCGCGGATGTCCGCGCTCGTTTGGCGGCGACGGCGCTCACGCAGACCCACCGGGTTGGACATGCACCCATAGTTGCACGTTCTGCACACTTTGCAGTCAAAAGGCGTCCGATTCGACTGCCGCGGCTCGGCGGCCGCCGGCGGCATCGCGCGCCGCCGCGGCCGCCGGGTGGAGCGGGTACGACGGAGCGACCGTCGTGCGACGCGACCAATACTCCTGGCGCACGGCTGATTTCGAGCGACCCCGAGGGAGGGATCGGGACGGGTGGCTAGGCGCGGGTGGCGGCCAGGGCGTCCCGCAGGTGATCGCATTGACTGGTGAAAAAATTCACCGACACCGGTGCTTTCTCGACGATCTGGTCGAAGGCGTGGAAGGCGCCCGGGACGACCTCCTCGTGCACGGGCACGCCCGCCGCGCGTAGCCGACGCGCGTACTGCAGGCATTCCTCGTAGAAGAGGTCCAGGGTCCCGACGCCGATCCACGCCGGCGGCAGGCCGGACAAGTCGACTCGGCGCGCCGGGGCGGCCTGTGCGGGGTCGGCGCCGTTGAGATACCACCGCCACGCCAACTGGTTGTCGGTTGCGGTCCACATGATCCGCCGCCGGCTGCCGTGGTCGGCGCCCGTGCGGTCGTCCAGCATCGGATACACCAGCAGCTGGAATGCCAGCGCGACGTCGCCGCGGTCGCGGGCCCGTTGCGCCAGCGCCGCCGCGAAATGCCCACCGGCACTGGCGCCGCCGACGGCGATGCGGTCGGGGTCCACCCACGATTGGCGCGCGAGCCACAGCAGCGCCGCGTAACAGTCGTCGACCGGGATCGGATACGGGTGCTCGGGCGCCAGCCGGTGTTCCACGGCGGCGATCGCGACGCCGGTACGGTGGGAAAGCTTGCGCAGGTATTTGTCGTCCTGGGACGCGTGGCCCATGATGGTGCCGCCGCCGTGCACCCACAACAGTGCCGGTGCCCGGTCGGGAAGACCGGCCGGACGATGCAGCCGGACGGTGACGTGGTCGTCGACCGCGTGTTCCGGCACGTCCCTCAGCCGTCCGGTGCTACTGAAGAGGTTCATGACCGCCCGCTGCACCTTGAGACCGCGGTGCAGCGCGTACCCGCGGGGCAGGAACCGGGCAATCTTCCGCAGCCCGGGGTCCACCGCCTGCCGTGAGGTAAAGGCGTTGTCGGGGAACCTGTTTGCCATCGAATTCCTCAATCCGGTGCGCCGGCGGACACGCTGACCATACAGGAATGTGATTATGTCCCGGGCGTTCTTGGCCCCACCGGCCACGGACGGCTCCGGCGGCTGATTGGCCGGGCCGGGCACAGGGTATCCGCTGTCGTGGCTTCGACCCTTACCAAAATCATCAGCGTCCTGGATCCGCGCACCGGCGACCCCGTCACGCAGGTGCCCATCACCGAGCCGGCCGACTGCGATGACGCGGTGACGCGCGCCGCGGCCGCCGCGGACTCCTGGGCGCGCACGCCGCCCGCCGAAAGGGCCGCCGCGATCGCGGCCGCTGCGGAGGACGTCCGCGCGGCGATCGACGAGCTGGCCGAGTTGAACGAGCGAGAAACCGGCAAGCTGCGCGACGACGCGCGTGGCGGGGTGGAGGCCGGGATCGGCACGCTGTTGCAGTACGCCCAGCTGGGTCCGCTGCATCGTGGTCAGGCCCTGCAGGGCGGATGGTCGGCCACCGATCTGATGGTTCCCCAGCCGCGTGGGGTGGTCGCGGTGATCACGCCGTGGAACGATCCCGTCGCGGTGGCCGCCGGCTTGCTCGGCGCGGCTCTGGTCGCCGGCAACACCGTCGTCCACAAGCCCAGCGAGCGCTGCCCGCAGACCGGCCGGCGGTTCGCCGAGCTGCTGGCCGCCCGGCTGCCCGCGAACGTGCTCGAGATCGTCAACGGGGACGGGACCGTCGGGGAACGGTTGGCGGCCGCGGAACTGGTCGACGTCGTCGCGCACGTGGGTAGCAGCGCGACCGGCCGAGAGATCGCGCGGGCCTGTGCCGAACGCGGCGCCAAGGCGCTGCTGGAGAACGGCGGAAACGACGCGCTGATCGTCGACGGGGATGTGGACCCGGCCTGGGCGGCCGCCCAGACCGCGCTGGGCGCCTTCGCCAACGCCGGACAGATCTGCGTCTCGGTGGAGCGCGTCTATGTCGTCCAATCCACCGCCGACGCATTCCTCAATGCCCTGATCGACGAGGCGATTTCGTGGGCCGGCCGGATCGGACCGCTGGTTGACGATCGTCACCGTGAACACGTCCACGCGCATGTCGAAGAGGCGATCCGGGCCGGAGCCCACCTTCTGGTCGGCGGCGAGCCGCAAGCCGGTCCCGGCTCGTTCTACCCGCCCACCGTGTTGACCGACTGCACCCCCGACATGCTGGTCATGCGCGAAGAGACGTTCGGTCCGATCGCGCCGGTGCGGGTGGTCCCGGATTTCGCCGCCGCGGTGGCCGAAGCAGCCGATGACCGCTACGGGCTGGCCGCCACCGTGCTGACCGCGAACATGGCCCATGCCCAGGAGGCGTGGCGCAGCCTTCCGGTGGGCACCGTGAAGATCAACGCCGTCTTCGGCGGCGCGCCCGGCGGAGCCTCCGAGCCCCGGCGGGCCAGCGGCACGGGCTTTGGCTTCGGGCCCGAACTGCTCGACGAGATGACCGCCATGAAGGTGGTGCACTGGTCGGCGCCCGGGGGCTGAGCGCGGCTCCCGCTTGGCGAAGACGACCCTCAGCCGGGCTCGGCCGGCCAGCTGGCGGGCAGCATCGGGGCGGTCGCTTCGCCGCCGAATTCGTCGTCGGTCAGCCGGGTCAATCCGGCGGCGCGGCGCGGGGCGGGAATGCCGGCGGAGCCGAGCGGTGCCGCCCCTTGGTCAGAGGTAGTCGCGGAAGCGGGAGCCATGTCGCTCGCGGCAGCGAATTCCGGCTCCACGTCGAGAAATTCGTAACGATAGCCCCGGTGGGTGCGGCCGCGTACCGCCCCGCGGCGACGTCGGGGCTGCCGGCGCGGGGCCGCAGCCACCGGCGCGGTCGCCTCGGCGCCGGCGGCGGTCAGGGCCGGTTTTCGCGCCTTCGCGGCAACGCTGGACTCCGTCCCGGTGCCCAGCGTCCCCACCAGGTACGGCGACACGACATTCTGGGCGGCCATGGCGCTGTCGGGTCCCACTAGCGTAGGTGGCGGGGCCGGCGGCGCCGCGGCACCAACCGCGGTGGCCGGCGCCGGTGCCGGGGCGGAAGCGTGCAACGGAACGGCGCCGACGGTCGGTGCCTCGGCGGCGGCGGGAATCGACGGTACCTGGTCGAAGGGTATCGCCGCCGGTGGCAACGGGGTCGGCGCCGGGGCGGGGACGGGCGTCGCCGCGGCCAGGCCGGCCAGCCCCGCCAAGCCGCCCGCCGCTCCGGCAGGAATCGCCAGCACTGGGGTGACCAGACCGAGGGTGTAGACGGGATTGCTCAGAAAGAAACTCAGCAGTCCGGCCGGGTTGAACAGGAGCAGGTTGATCAGCATCAGCGTTCGGTGAATCACGAACTGCAGCGCCAGCATCACGATCGTCTCGAACAGCTGCGCAGGGTTGTGCGCGTACATGGGAATCAGCGTCTCCACGCGCGAGAGGAACATCGACAAACTCGGGTGCATCGACCAGCCCTGCGGCGAAAAGGGATTGAAGGGGAAAAGCGCCTGAAGCCACTCTTGGAGGTTTTGGGGGAGTGAGGTGCCCATGATGTAGGGGTTTCCGCCGCTCATTCCCGAGCCGGACCCCATGCCTCCCGTGCCCATATCGGCTTTCCTGATGTGCGGCGTCGCGGTGGCCGGGGGTGCCGCGGCGACCACCGAAGTCGAGACGGCCTGATAGGTGCTCATCGTCGTGGCCGCTTGGACCCACATGCGCCAGTAATCGGCCTCGTTCAGCGCTATCTGAATCGTGTTGATGCCAAAGAAATTCGTCGCCACGAGCGCCGCATGCGTGGCGTGATTGGCAGCGAGCTCGCCCAGGGTCGGCATCGCGGCCAACGCCGTCGTGTACGCGGCCGCCGCCGCCTCTTGCTGGGCGGCCATCCGAGCGCTGGCCGTGCTGAACTGCGTTAGCCAATCGAGATACGGCGCGTGGGCGGCCAGGTACTCCGCGGCGCTCGGCCCGTTCCACGCCCCTGCCGAAACCTCACCGAGTAGCGAGGTGAGTTCGCCGGCGACCGCGGCATACTCGGCACTCAGCGAGTTCCAGGCACCCGCGGCGGCCAGCAGCGGCCCGGGCCCCGGCCCGCTGGACAACAGCATCGAATGGACTTCGGGCGGAAATGCCATCCAAGCCGGCGCGGTCATCGTCGGCTCGTCCAAGCGGGGCGGCGCTGCACCCGCGTCTCGCCGTCGAGGCAAAGCACCGCCAGCTCCTTCCGGTCGGGATCACTCGGTCAGCCGCGGATAGGAGTTTACGGCCATCATTGCCCGCAAATGCGGAGCTGATTGCTGATAATTAACTGTATATGCGGTCCTAGAAGCTGAACGGCGGCGAACCCGGGCGACAGGTCGTGCGTGCTGCGCCGGTTAGCATTCGGAATGTCCGGACGTCGATGCGGAGGGTGAGGTTTGACTGCGATACCCGTCATCGCGCTCACCGGTCATCTCGGAGCCGGCAAGACGACATTGCTCAATCACCTGTTGCGCCAACCTGGCACGCGAATCGGCGTGGTGGTCAACGACTTCGGCGACATCAATGTCGACGCCGGCCTGGTGGCCGGCCAGGTCGACGAGCCCGCCTCGATCGCCGGGGGCTGCATCTGTTGCCTGCCCGACGGTGGTGGGCTCGATGACGCACTGATCAAGCTCGCCGACCCAGCTCGGCGCCTGGACGCCATCATCGTCGAGGCCAGCGGACTTGCCGATCCGGTCGCACTCGCGCGGCTCATCGCCTTCAGTGACATCCGCGGCGTCCGAGCGGGCGGGCTTATCGACGTCGTCGATGCCGTGCACCATTTCGACACCGTCGACTGCGGCACGCTGTCGCCGGTCCGCTACGGCGCGGCGTCGCTGATTGTCGTCAACAAGCTTGACCTAATGCCCGAGGGGGAGCGGTCGGCGGTGATGCAACGCGTCACACAGCGTGTGGCGGAACGCAATCCGCGCGTGCACGTCGTGGGTACCACGGGCGGACGGATAGACCGAGAGCTACTCTTCGACGCGTCCGCGGCGTCCGGGCAGGTTGGGCAGCTGTCGTTTCTGGACCTGGTGGACGACCATGACCATGACCACGACCACGTCCATGCCGATGCCGTTACCGTCACTAGCTCTGGTTGCGTCGACCCCGATGCTCTGTTCGACCTTCTCGAAGATCCACCGGCACAGGTGTTCAGGCTGAAAGGCGTCGTGGCGGTGCGGCACCGCACGACCGTCCGCGACTACGTCGCCAACATGGTGGGTAGTGCAATCCACATCGGGACGGCGCCGCCAGGGGCCATGGCCAACTGCCTGGTGGCGATCGGGATGGATCTCGACATCGACGATGTCCGCGCGCGACTCGACACCGCACTGCAGACTGCGCCGGGACGGGCGTCCGCGCAGGCGCTCCGGCGGCTCACGCGGTACCGGCGCCTCAGCGCGTGAGAATCGATCCGGCAAGATACGAATCGATGTCATCTTCGCTCGGCGACGTGCTCGCCACATTGGAGCTCGACAGGGGCGGCCAGTGGCTCTTCGTCGGGCAGCAGCTGCCCGCACCCGCCAACCATATTCTCGGCGGGCATATTTCGGCTCAGGCTTTGTTGGCGGCCAGCCACACCGCGCCGGGTCGCCTCCCGCACAGCGTCCACACGTACTTTCTCCGCCCGGGCGATTCACGTCGACCGGTGGATTTCGAAGTTGTTGATCTCCAAGAAGGCCGGACGTTCTCGGCCCGACGGGTCACAGCGCGCCAAGACGGCAAGGTTCTGATGGAAGCGATGTCCTCGTTCAAAGCCGCCGACTCAGCACCTGCTCAGGTCGTCTACCAACCACGCATGCCAGAGGTCCCCAGCCCGGAGTCCCTGCCGTGGGTGGCGCCACATCTGGCTGAGTCCGACGAGGGGGCCCAAGGGCGTTGGGCGAGCCTGCGCTGGTTCGAGCGCCGGATCATCGGCACCGAGGTCGCTCCACCCGCACGGTCGCGAATGTGGTGGCGACCCGACGGGCAGGTTCCCGATGATCCCGTGCTGACAGCCAGCCTGGTGGCCTATCTGTCGGCGGTGACGTTGACGGAGCCGGCCTATGCCGCACGCGGTGGTGTCGGGGCGTCAGCTCAGCGCGATCATTCGGTGTGGTTTCACGGTTCGGCGGTGCTATCGGATTGGCTTCTCTACGACCGGTCGTCGCCGAGCAGCGCTGGTTCGCTGGCGCTGGCCAGTGGGACGATGTTCAACCGCACCGGCGCGCTGGTGTGCACGGTAGAACAAGAGATGTACTTTCCGCCGCCGGTGGCCGCATCGGGCTAGGCGGACAACCGATCGCTCGCCGTCAACAGTCCTGCACCGCAAAGTTATTCGTCACAGTGACGTATTGGCCTGCGGTGGGGTTGGGGAAGGCGGGAGGGGGCAAGGGGGCCACCCGTGCCTCCACCGTGGGTGTGGGCCCACGTCGTCGCGCCGTCGGTCGGGGCCGAGTGTGACGCACGTCAACCGACAGCAGTGACGCGGGTCATAGCTTGAAAAGCGCCCAGCGGGGCATCCTGCTGTTTCGTTTGCTTTTCTATCTAATGGCTGGGAGCGCGATGGCCGACCTCGACTTCGCCTATGACCTGACGCTCGATGAGGCGCGCAGGCGCGGCGCGATGTTCGCGGCGATGGGTGACGCCTGGGACCCGATCGCTGTGCTTGACGCGGAGCAGCAGGCCTACGAAATGCTGTACTCGAACCTGGACGAGGAGCAGCAACGGGTCTACGACGACTTGGTCCGTGCGGGCGTGCTACCCGAACGGGCGACTGCTCGTGTTACCGATTGATCCGACCGCCGACCGTGGCCGGCGCGCGTGGCTGCCGTGCCCGTGCTGCGATCACGGCGCCAGATGTGGTGATTGCCGAAGTAGTCGTAACTGCGCTACGCACTGGCAATACCTCCTGAGCAACAGGGGCACTGTGGTGCACCTGCAGTGCTCGGATTGCGGCCACCTCTGGTCGACCGACACGCATCGCCGCACGCGACCCAAGCGGTGGGGCCACACCTGAACTAACGGCGCGGTCAGCGCCTGCATCCCAATGGTGCTCCGCCGCAGTTCAATTCGTCACAGTGACGTATTGACGGCGATGGGCGGGGGTGGAGAGGGTCGCGATCGGTATCGGCCGGTGGCCGGCCGCGGACAGGTAAATGCCCGGACGCCGTCATGGCCTCAATGCTGACGCCAACCATCGCGACGTTGCGGATCATCGCGCGGTCAGGAAGGCCCGCGAGTTCCAAGGGCATGGCCAGACGGGCGCGGTGAGGTCCAGGCGCATGGCCGGCCGGGGCGCGTCGTGCGGACGCGGCGGTCCGCGTTATATGCCGATAAGCGACATTATGTCAAGTAAAGCACTGCGTATCACCCTCGCTCCTCATGCGCGGCCAGGCCAGCGATTACGGCCTGTGGGCACGGGCTACCGGTGACGAGCGATGGCTTTGGGGTGGCCCGGACAGCCCGGGCGAGACACTGGCGATCTACAAGAAGCTAGAGGACTACTTCGGCGGGGCCGACGACTGCCACGGCGCCGGAGGTGAGATCCGCGTCGAGCGGCCGCGTGTGCGCTGGAAAATATTGGACGCCTGGCAGACCGCGGCTGCCGAGGTCGGCATCTTTCCGATCGATGAATTCAATCGGGGCGTCAACGCCGGTTCTGCGTACTTTCACGTCAACCAGCGGCGTGGCCGTCGATGGTCGATGGCCGATGCCTTCCTGCATCCCATCGCCCACCGGCCGAACCTCACCGTCTACACGCAGACCCAGGCCTTGCGGCTTCTGATGGACGACCAGGTCCACGAGGATCAGCGTCGCGGTGCGTGGACGACGGCGCAGCGCCGCGTCATCGGCGTGCGGTTGCTCAAAGGCGGCCACATTGTCGACGTCCGAGCCCGCCACGAGGTGATCTTGAGCACCGGAGCTATTGGTTCGCCCCATCTGATGCAGGTCTCGGGTCTCGGCCCAGCCGGCCTGCTTGCCCAGCATCAAGTGCCGGTGGCCGTCGATCTGCCAGGCGTGGGCGAAAACCTTCAGGATCACCTGCAGCTTCGAACGGTCTACCGGGTGCAGGGCGCCCCGACCGTCAATACGCTGTACCGGAACTGGATCAGCCGTGCGGGCATGGGACTTCAGTACCTGCTGTTGCGATCAGGGCCTATGACGATGCCGCCTTCCACCTTGGGGGCTTTCGCCAAAAGCGACCCAGCGCTGGAAAGCGCCGATCTCGAGTGGCACGTGCAGCCCTTGTCGTTGCCGAAGTTCGGCGAACCCCTGCACCCCTTCGGAGCGATTACTCCTTCGGTCTGCAATCTCCGACCCAGCTCGCGAGGCCATGTGCGCATGGCCAGCGCAGATCCCCTGACCTACCCGAAGATCTTCTGCAATTACCTGTCGACTGACGCCGATCGTCAAACCGCCGTGCGGGGCCTCCGGATGACCCGGCAGATCATGGCGGCGCCGGCTCTGGCCCGCTACCGCCCACAGGAGTTGTTACCCGGTCCGCAACTGGTGAGCGATGATGAATTGCAGAAGGCGGCCGGTGAACTCGGTACGACTATTTTCCATCCGGTGGGCACCTGCGCGATGGGAGCCTTTGACGCCCAGGGGCGGCCGCGGTCGGCCGCCACGGTGCTCGACACTGACTGCCGCGTGTATCGCGTCGCCGGCCTTCGAGTGGTCGACGCGTCGGCTATGCCCACCATCATTTCCGGCAACACCAACGCGCCCGTCATGCTCATCGCAGAGCGCGCAGCGCGGGCGATTGTGGGATAAGTCGGGCTAACACTGGGATATCAATGTGTTGTCCCCCGGCAGCGGGGAAGGTTAAGCCGCTCCCCTGCGCCGCGCGACCGCGCGTGCGCAACCGTAATGTCGCTACGTGAGTAACCGGCCCGGCGTTCAATTCCGCACCCAGTCGGAATGGGTCGCTGACGATATACGTGTTTCTGTGGCCGTGCCCGGGTATGGATGAAGCCCTCGCTTGGCGCCCAGGGCTTTCCAGCTGGCCGTGATTCGGCCTACAGCCCGGACGGCACGGCCTGGCCGTTGACCGTCACCTCGACCTGGCCGGTCTTGGGGTTGTACTCGATCCTGCCGTGCTCGAAGTTGGCCGCGAGCTGATCGTCGACGGCGTTCACGTCGCTGGTCGGAAAGCCCAGCGGACCTGCAGAACCGTTGGTGCCGGTGGTGATCGCGGGCACGCCGTTCGGGTCCCGCGGGACATTCCATGCCTCGCGGACCTTGCCAGTGGTGATAAACGCGGGCGTGCCCGGCTCGTCGTTCTTCGCGGTGATGACGCCGCCCTGGAACTGTTGGAATACCAAGCCACTTGCCCGTTTTCCCGCATTGCGGTCACCCGTGAGCGGCTTGCCGAGAGCGTTCTTCTGATCCTCGGTTGCCGACGAGTATTTGGTGGCGATCGGGCCGGTAAGGGTCACCTCGATGCCGCCCACCCCGATGAGCTTGACCTCGGTGGGCCGCGCCGGAGTTCTAGACGTGGAGATGGCATTGGCGCCGACCTGCGGTGGTGCCGACCGGTCGATGCTCTTGCCATTGCTGCAGCCCACAGCGATGAGCGCTACGGCGGCCAGGCCGACGACCGCCGGGTGGCGATACGCGATCGTTCTCATGGGCTCTCTCCCCCGCGTCGTCCTGTGGTGTGGGTCAAGTTGCCACCGACCTACGCGCCCGGCCCAGACCATGACCGAACCACTTGAGTGGCGCGGGCGGCCGCGGTGGCTCCCAACGAACTTACGCCGCGGTGACCGACGGCAAGCCGGGGGCCGCAACGAGTCACCTACGCCTTGTAGCATTCCGCTACAAGGCGTAGCATCCTGCTACAGGAGGTGCGATATGACGAACGCCGCCGACCGCGTCACGCGGGTCGCCGCCGACCTGGTGGACAGCGCGGCCGCCGAGGGCGCTCGCCAAAGCCGTTCGGCCAAGCAGCAACTCGATCACTGGGCTCGGGTGGGCCGGGCGGTGTCGAGCCATCAGACCGCCTCGCGCCGCCGTATTGAGGCCGCGCTGGCCGGTGATCTGGACACCAACCACCTGTCCGACGACGAGGGGCTGGTCTTCAACGCGGAGATCTCGGCCGCTATCGAGGAGTCGCTGGCGACCGCCCACTACGGTGACCTGCTGTCAGCGCGTGGCATCACCACCGTGGCGCTCAACGACGACGGCGAAATCGTCGAGTACCGGCCCGACGGCACTACCTCGGTGGTCAACGTCGACGGATGAGCCATGACTTCGCGAGGTGCCGGTGAAGCGACTCGACCTCGTCGTCGGCCCGAACGGCGCTGGTAAGTCGACGTTCATCGCGTTCACGTTGGCGCCGTTGTTGCCACGCAGCGTGCTCGTCAACGCCGACGAGATCGCCAAGCAGCGTTGGCCCGACGACCCGGCCGCGCACGCCTACGATGCGGCGCGGATCGCCGCCGATACCCGCGCCAAGCTGATCGATGCCGGCGTCTGGTTCATCGCCGAGACCGTCTTCTCCCATCCGTCGAAGCTGGAGCTGATCCGCTCCGCCCACGATGCGGGCTACGTCACCGTCCTGCATGTGATGCTGATCCCCGAGGGGCTCGCCGTCGAACGCGTGCGGCGGCGCGTCCGCCACGGCGGTCACGACGTCCCCGAGGGCAAGATCCGGGAACGATACCGTCGATTATGGCAATTGGTTGCCGATGCGATCGGGATCGTCGACACCGCAACGATTTACGACAATTCACGCTTGAGTGGGCCCCGAATTGTGGCGCAACTGACCGCGGGCACGGTCATCGGCGCACCAGCGTGGCCGGCGTGGGCGTCCGAGGAGCTATTCCGACGCTGGCCGGGCTAGGTGCGCCTGCTCGAGCTGTCCACGATCGGCTCCGGAGAAGGTTCATGATCGCTGCGGGATATCGCTTCCAGACACCATCTCGTTGCGTCCGTCAGCAATCGGACCCACCGAGAAACGACGCCAGCTGATCAGCCCGCTGCCCCACGGCGATCGCGTTGGCCACTCCCCTTCCTGCCTTCTTGCATCTCGGCTGATCCGTCTACGCGTATTGGGGGCAATGGTTTGCGTCACGAGAATCTGGCCGGGCCCGCGTCTGTCCGCCGCGTCTGTCCGCGGATTCAACGACGTGTACGCCGCGCTGGCCGGCGGGCTCTAGACCCAACTGTCGAATCGCGTCACCACTTAGCCGGCACCAATGCGCTGGCGTCGGCCGTTAGAGCGCCTTTTCCACAGCCATGATGTTCGATACCGACAAGGTAGTTGCTGTGCGCATTCCAACGCATCCGGTGAACAATTGGCGGAACATCGGTATCACCGCGTATCACTGCGGGTGATCGGGAGATTGACGATATGGGCCTGGAAGTGCTGAGCCGGCTCGGGCGCCGGAGGGCGCGCCGGAATCGATTGCGGTTGCGCGCCGACGCCGGGAACGGCTTTTACGGCGAACACCAGATTCGGTTGCTGCGGATCTACTTGGGCACGACCACATTTCTTTACACCTACGGCGTGGTTTTCGGCAATCTGATTCCGGTCCATCAGGGCTTGGTCCCGGGAAATCCCACCGGAGGAATCGCGGCGATCGTCCTCGGATTGGCGGCCCTGGCCTGGTTGGCCATCCGGCCCGACAAACCGGCACCGGCAACGGCGGCCGCCATCGTGGCCACACCCCTGGTGATGGCCTTCCACCATGAGATGACTGCCGAATTTGCCTGCCTCATCGCGCCGATGTTCCTGGCGATGTACCTGCGTGCGTTCTACACCCCGCGCCGCGGTGCGTTGCTGGTCGGCGTGCTCACCGTCGCGTGTGTTCTCGCCCTTGCATTTGCGCACGCGGCAAAGTTGTATCTCGACTACGTCATCTTCGTGATCGCCATCGTCGGGGCCGCCGAGTCCTTCGGGCTGCTGACGCGGACCCTGGTGGCCGCGGCGTGCACCGACACACTGACGGGACTGCTCAACCGAGCCGGCTGGGAAATCGCCACCGCCGATCTGCTCGCACGATCCCGGTCGAGTGCGGTCACCGTCACCGTGATCGCGGTGGACATCGACAACTTCAAACAGATCAACGACACCGACGGGCATCTCGCCGGCGATGAGCACCTGATCCGCTGCGCGACCTGCTGGCGAGAGCTGTCGCCACGCAATGCCGTTCTGGCCAGGCTCGGTGGCGATGAGTTTGCCTTTTGCATCGTCGAGCGCGCGGATTCCGTGCCGGCCACCGCGGTGAAGCAGTTCCTCGCCGGCGTCCGGCTGCACACCCCGAACACGAGCGTCGGCACCGCATCGCAGCCTGGCGAGAGCGCCGACATCGTCGCGCTGCTTGCGTCCGCCGACGCCAACCTCTATGCCGCCAAGCGCAAACGATTTCCCGAGACACGTTTGGACGACTGCGCGCTTCCAGGCTCGTAAGCGCCGTCGGCGCACGGCCGGCAGCAACGGGCACAACGACTGGCTGTCTCGCGGGACATATTGGCCTGCCGCTGCAATGGATTTACTTACCCACTCGCAATACCGCTGTTATTCCTCGCAATCCGCGGGTGTGCTCCGACCGTAATGGCGAGCTGGGCGAGTTCAACAGGGCGTGCCTGGGCACGGCACAGCGCCTGGTTGAGGCCGCCCGAGATAAAGACCTTGGCCGTATTCGATGCCGAGACGAATCAACGTCTGAAGCTGACTGGGTGTCTCCACGGCTTCGGCCACCAATTTCGCGTGCAGCTCGGATGCCAGTGCGTTCAGTGCGGTCGCCAATGCACGTTTGACCGGATCGTCGTCGATGCCGGCGATCAACTCGCCGTCGATCTTGATGATGTCGGGGCGTAGCCGCAGCAGTTGGGTGAAGCTGGCGTATCCGGCACCGGCATCGTCGACTGCGATGGATGTGCCGCGATTACGCAAATGCTTCAGGCCCGCGCCCAGGTCATCGGGAAACGGTTCGTGCTCGGTGATTTCGACGATCAAGGCCCTGTCCTGGGCCTCAAGCAGGTCTTGATTGGCCGGCTCCAGCGTGGCGTTCGGGCTCAGGTTGACGGCGACCGGGCTATCGCTGGGGATGCGGTGAGCAGCGCTCAGGATGGTGCGCAAAGCGGCGTGTTCTAGTTCGAGACCTCGGCCCAGGCGCCGGGCAGCGCTGAACCATTGCGTGGGGGTTAACTCCGACGACGAGGGAAAGCGAATCAACCCCTCGTAGGCAATCGTCGTGCCGCTTGCTAGATGGACGATGGGTTGGAAGACGGCACTGAGCGCGTTCGGCTGCGCCAACAGTGCGTCCAGTCGATCTTGCAGCCCCTCGGTCTCTACTGCTTCGGGCAACATCACTGAGGCGATGAATCGCGCTGTGAGGGCGCGTTGCCCGCGATCCTCGCTGTCCGTCATCACATGGGTCAGCAGCGACGTGAGTTGCGACTGGGCGCCGATCACGGCGGAAACGAACTCACTGATATCGAGCATCGCGTCGACGTCTGCGTCAGTGAACGTGCCGGGTGCGGTCGCTGCCAGCAGGAGTGAACCGATGGCATCGTCGTTGTACATCAGGGGAATGGCCGCCCATGACCGAGTGCCCCACTGTTTGTTCATCGCACGAACGCGCGGCGGCAGTCGCCGGTCTACCCAGGAATCGTCGATCAGCTTCGGATGCTTCTCCCGCGCCGCGTGGCCCTGAATACTGCTCTGTTTGGGCACCACGAAGCCGGGCGTAGTCGCTAGCACGCCGTGCCCGGAGACGGTCACGTAGGCGTTATCGGAGGCACGAAGTAGCGTGACGGCCGCCCCATCAGCTTTCTGCATAAACGCACAAGCCTGCTCAGCAACACGCCCCATCAAAGACGCTGGATCCATTGACGCGGCCAGCGCCTGAACCAGGCTCTCCACATTCACCCCGTTTCCACCGGCGTATAGGGCTTGCGAGATTGACGATAACGACCGCCCTCCCGACGGGGACGAGATTCAAAATTGAACGCAATCCTCGCGGGAGCGGGTGGCGACAGGGCATGTCCGGCAGCGCCCACGCGCACTATGAGACCGTGTTTTCCTGGCTGCAGGACTACACAGAGGATCTGCGCGCGATCACCGTTCCGGTACTGGTGATGCACGGCGACGACGATCAGATCGTCCCGTTCGCCAGCGCGGTGCCCCGAGCGGTCGAACTGCTCCAGAACGGCGCGTTGAAGACCTATGCCGGCTACCCGCACGGCATGCTGACGACGCACGCGGACGTCCTCAATCCGGACCTGCTCGCGTTCATCGCCGTCGACGTCGAGCCACGCGGCGCGATCAACGGTTAGGTTGGTCGCGTGGCCCCGAACAGCCTCGGTACGCGCAGGACCGCCCGCCGGTTGCTGACGATCGTGTGCGTGGCCGCGGCAGCCGCCGGTGTGGTCGTCGCGTGGCGCATCGACCAGCGCGCACAACCTTGTTGGAGTGTGCGGCAATTCATCGACTTCGACCGCGACACGCAGGCTTCGTTGAAGGCCAAGACGCGGTTCGCGCCGGCGGGCTCCTATGAACAAGACGTGATACCCGCTGACGCCGATTACCAGGCATGGCTGGACGGCCTTCAGCAGCGCGCGAACCAGGTGACCGCGCCTGGCCTGGCCGCCCACGCGCAACGAGCCGCGGCGCTGGCGCGAGAGTTCATGAAAGACGCCAAGCAGGTGAACGACGACCTGGGCAAGCAAGACCCGCTGAAGGTGGAACTGCCGCCATCGGCGAAAGCCGCGGGCCGGGTTAACCGCGAGTTCGGCGACGAAATGGCAACTCTGGCACGCGCATGCCCCAGTGGGCGGTGAACGCGCTTCCCACAAGCCGCCCCTAACGGCTTCTAACCAGCGTCGACGTGTAGTAGGTGACGCCGTTCATCGTTTGTCGATCATCGTCGGCCCGCGCGATCGCCTCCAACCCGTGACCGGCGAGCAGCTCGGCCATTGGCGTTGCGATCGACGTCCAGCCGTGCGCCTCGAGGTACGAGCCGACGCCGTGCCGCTCGCCTTCGAACTCGATCACGTCGAAGTCGAGTTCGAAGCCGTACTCGCGCCACTTCGCCGTCGCCTCACGCATGAGTTCGCGCGCTGCGTCGGGGTCCATGTCGGCCGTATTCGGCACGGCCTCGCTTGCCAGCCGGCTCCCCGGAGCGCTGAGCGCAGTGACGGCATCGAGCAGCCGATCCTGAGCCTTGGGCGCCAAATAGCCGAACAGACCCTCGGCGATCCACGCCGTGGCCTTGCCGGTCTCCAAGCCCGCCTGTTTCAGTGCTGTCGACCAGTCCTCGCGCAGATCGGTTGCCACCGTGCGCACATCGGCACCCGGCTCGGCGCCCAGTGCGGCCAGCGTCGTGGATTTGAACTCGATGACGGCCGGCTGGTCGATCTCGAACACCGTCATCCCCTTCGGCCAGTGGAGTCGATAGGCACGAGTGTCCAGGCCCGAAGCGAGGATGACGACTTGGCGGATGCCCGCCGCGGTGGCGTCGGCACAGAATTCGTCGAAGTACCGCGTGCGGGCCGCAATCGATGTAGGCATCTGCGCCAGACCCCATGGGCTGCCCTCGGCGTCCAGGTCCGAGGCGACCAGTTCACCGTTGGCCCAGCGAGTCAGAAACGTCACACCAACCGCGCGGACCAACGGCTCGGCGAATACATCGTTGATGATTCCGTCCCTCGTGGCGACGGCCCTTGCCGCCGCCGCCAGTGTGGCCGTGGTTCCGACGCCGGTGGCCGGATCCCAGGCGCCGTCGTTGGGTTGTGTCATCGCAAAACTCCGAAAGTTGCCTGGATACGCTACAACTGGTTACCGGGCGCTCCGCCTGCAGCGGCGTGCAACTGAGTTACGTTGCGGCATAATCTGACTCGATGCAGAGTGGCCCGCGGCGCAGGCGCCAACGGCCCCGCCTACCCCGCGATCCCCTCGATGATGCTGAGCGGCGAGACCGTGTCGACAACCCGGCTCAGCCGGAAACCGGCTTGTTCGAACAACGAGCGGTACTCCTCGGCAGTGCGTTCGCGGGCGCCGGCGACCACCAGCATCTCGATGTCCACCCACTTGCCGTGGAAGTCGCGGTCGTGCTCGGGAATGACGAACTCGCAGAGCAGCAATCGCGCGCCGGTCCGAGCCGCGGCGCGGACGTTCTTCAGGATGCGGACCGCGTCCTCCTCCTGCCAGTCGTGGATGACGTTCTTGAGCACATACGCGTCGCCACCCTCGGGCGCGGACTCGAAGAACGAACCCTCTTCGACGCGGACACGGTCCTCGACACCGTACTTGCGAAACAGCTCCGGCGCGCACCCCACGACCTCGGGAAGATCGAACAGCACGCCGCGCGAATTCGGGGCCGTTTCCAGGATCGCCGCCAACAGCCGACCCTGGCCGCCGCCGACGTCGACGATCGTGCCGAACGCGCTGAAGTCGTAGGCCGCGGTCAAGGGCGCGATCGCGAACTCGGACACGCTGGTCATGGCAGAGTTGAAGACCTTACCCAGCTCCCCCTCTTCGGCCAGGTATTCGAAGATGGGCTTGCCGCGAAGGTTTGGGACGACCGGATTCCCGGTGCGAATCGCGTCGGTGAGGTGGCTCCAGTGCTCGCGATGTTGAGCCGACCCGACCCACCGCGCCATCCCGGCCATCGACACGGGCGCGTCGGTGCGCAGTGTTGCCGCGACCGGGGTCAACGAGTAACGCCCGTCGCTGCCATGGCGGAAGACCCCGATGCCGATCAACGCGCGCATGAGTCGCCTCAGGGCGTCGGCGTCCGCGCCGATCCGTTCCGCCAGCTGCTCGCCGGACAGAGGGCCGTCCGACAGGGCGTCGGCCACGCCGAGGTCGGCCGCGGTCGTGATCGCCTGGGCCACCCACGCATTCAGGATCAATTCCATCATCACCGCCGCGGGCGGAGCGGATCGTTGGCGCAGCCGCGACAACTGGTGGCGGGCACGCTCAACGGCTCGTGCCACCTTGGTCGGCGGAACCTTAGACGTCACGTCACTCCCCTACTCGTTTCACATTCGTCACGATGGCCGCGCGTCGGGCGGGCAACGACCACCGAGCCTAGAGTGCAGGCGCTATGCCCGCACCCGGGTATCCTGCCCGGCCGATCGATCCGTCCGCAAAGGAACTATGCCCGCAAATCGACACGATTTCAATAACTGTTGAAATAAACGCGCGATCCGCTTAAAGTGCTGACTAAGGGGGCCGGATGAGCGGAGTCGCCATGTCACGTCTAATCACAAAGGTCATCGTTGCGGCGATCCTCGCGCTTGCCGCAGTAAGCGCGACCGGATGCGTTCCCACGGCCACGAGCGTGGTCACGCCACCCGACGGGGTCGCAGCGGGCTAGGGGTGCGTCGCGCCCGATGCCTGGGTCGGTTGTGCCCGGTCAACGTAGAGATGAACTGTGGCCGGCGTCTGGCGTCGGGTGCGAGCACGGAGCTACAGTAGGTCCGTTGGTCGCACCAGGCGCGCGAATCCATTTTCGGTATGGGCGGTGAGAGACAATGACCGGCACACTGCACAACGAGCATCTCCAGCACGAGCACGTCCATGGCGCGGGTTGCGGTCACGTCGCGATCCCGCACGGGGATCACGTCGACTACGTGCACGACGGTCATGTTCATCGGCAGCACGAGAACCACTACGACGAATGTGAGCCCGCCGGCCACGAGGTGCACGAGCCGCACGACCATCGGCACGGCGAAGGGTGTGGCCACGTCGCGATCCCGCACGGGGATCACGTCGACTACGTCCATGACGGCTGTCGGCACGCCGCCCACGACGAACATTACGACGAGCACTGACACCCGAGCTTTAAGAGACTCAGTCCTGGCTGCCGCGCGCCCTTTCGCCGCCTTCCGGGGCCCAGGTGCCGGGAATCATCGGCATGCTGGGCGCGCGGCCGAATTCCCCACGGGCCAGTGTGGTCAGACCCGCCGCGGCAGTGGTCCCCTTGCGTGGCGTGCCGGCGAATCCCAGATTCCGGGCGCCGCGTTCTGACGCGGTGGTTGCCGGTGCGTCCCAGTCCGGATCGACGTCGACGTTCATGTCCACGAACTCGTCGCTGTGGCCGCGCTGCCGCGCCCGCCGGCGCCGCCGGACCCGCGCCGCTTCCCCTACCGCCGCCGGGCAGGTCGTGCCGGCCGAATCCGGCTCTGGCGCCTTCCTTTTCGCGCCGGCGGCAGCGTTAGCGCTCATTCCCGATCCAAAACCGAGACCGGGAGGCGCAATGGCATACGGGGGCGCAAACTGAAACCCGCTTGCGGCCGGCGGCGCGGACGGCGCCGGGCTGGACACCGTGGTGGCTGTGGGGGCGGGCGCGGCCGCAGATGCCGGCGCGGCCGCCGCGGCAGGTGCGGCGATCGGGGCTGGGCCGAGTGCCGCCGGCGTGCTGGGCGCTGTCCCAGCGGTTGGGGCGGCTGGCGCCACGGGGGCGGGCGCGGGTGCAAGCCCGGCCAGGCCTGCAAAACCGCCCAGGGCCGCGAATGGGGCCGCCGCGACGAGCATGGGCACCAAGAACAACTGTGGTTGCGTCGGGAGCCAACTGGCGAGCTGGGCTAGATGTGTCGGCCAGTCGAGCAGAACGAGGTCGGTGATGAACTGGAAAGCCGCCGCCGGATTCTCTTGCAACAAAGCCCCGAACTGTTGAAAATCCGAAAACAGCTCGAGGGCTCGAACGACCCACCAGAGCAAGTCGCCCGGGTTGGTATAGGCCTCATAGGGCAGTCCGTTCAGTGTCCCCTCGACGGGATCCCATTCGATTCCGAACAGTCGCAAGATCTGGGCGATGAACTGATTGAGCGGGCTATCGAACCCATGGTCATGGTCGTGGTGGTCGTCCTCTTCCTCGTGGTCGTGTTGCGCCGTGGTGGCCGACTTCAAGATCTGCGGCGCCGGCTCGGTCTGCGGTGCGGCCGCGACCGCCGCCGTGGAGACGGCTTGATAGGTGGTCATCGCGCTGGCGGCCTGGACCCACATCCGCGCGTAATCGCCCTCGTTGACCGTGATCGGAATCGTATTGATTCCAAAGAAATTCGTCGCCACCAAGGCGCCGTGGACGACGTGGTTGGTGGCCAGCTCCGGCAGAGTCGGCATTGCCGCCAACGCTGCGGTGTAGGCCGTGCCTGCCACCTCGTGCTGCGCTGCCGTCGCGGCGCTGTCCGCGCAGGCCTGCGTCAGCCACGCCACGTACGGGACGTGTGCCGCAACGTAGGCTTCGACGCTCGGCCCCTGCCAAGCACCGGCCTGCGTTGACGCCAGGACAGCGCTGAGTTCTTCTGCCGCGGACGCATATGCGGCACTGACCGAGCTCCACGCGGCTGACGCGGCGAAAAGCGACCCCGGCCCCGCACCGCTGCTCAGCAACGCCGAGTGCACCTCAGGCGGGGACGCCATCCAGATCGGCGCGGTCATCGCCGGGCGCCGCCGCTGAAGCTCATGATCAACGGGGTGGTCGGGGCAGGGGACGTCATCACGGCAACTCCTGGGGCAGGGGCGGGCTAACAGCGCTACCGAAGGTAAGTGGAAATGGTTTTCGTTATCAATATCGGCTCGCCGGCTCATACGAAAGACATAAGCGAGCCTCGGTGCGCTATGCCCCAGTCGGCCATGCGGGTGCAGATATGCTGTGCCTCAGCAGGCATGCCGCCTTCTGGGGTGACCTCCCGGCGTGCTTGCCCACGCATGCGTCGGGCGGCGCACTCAACGGCTCACGCGGAAACGCTTCAGCCGTGACGTCCTGCCGGACATCAATTCGACCCGGCTGCTTGGCAATCCGAGGTGGGCTGCCAGTAGCCGGGTAACGGCGTCGTTGGCCTTGCCGTCAACCGCCGGCTCTCGAACGTAAATGGTCAGCTCACCGTTAGGGCCCTCCTCGACCAGAGGGCCCTTGCGACTGCCGGGCTTGACGCTGACGGCGACGATGGAGCCGCGCATGGCGCGTAACGGTACCGGCCGACTGGTGCGCGAGGCCGCTCTCCCGCCGGATTCCGGCCGCGACTCCTATCGCGGACGAATGAGCGTGCGCGGCTTTGGCTTGCGTCGCTCGAGGGGTTGGGTCCGCGGTTCTGCGGGAACCACCGCCGCTAGCCGGCCGGCGGCACCACTGGCGGACGGCATTCGTTGGCGCCCGGATCCCACCACCAACCGTTGTCGCACGCGAGCGGTTGCGGCCCGACACCGAGGGGGCGGCACACGTTGGCCGTCGGGTCCCACCACTGACCCGGGTCGCAGGCCAGGGGCTGTGGGCCCACCCCGAGCGGTCGGCAGACCTTTCCCGTGGGGTCCCACCACTCCCCGTCCCCGCAATCGGCCGAACTCACCGCCGGCGTCGCGATTGTCACGGCGGCCATCGACGCGAACGCCATCATGGCGATGACCACTAGATGCCGAAACAACGTCCTCATGGTGGGCCTCCCCTCTTGCTAGCCCCATCGAACCCAGTCCGGACATGCAGGTCAAGGGCGCTAGTGGAGAGCGCCGACGCATTCCCGACCGCGACGCCCTGCGATGAATTCCGGACATTTCACCGGTCAGACCTTCCAGACGAACGAACCGAAAGCGAAGGTTGAGCCCATGTCCTCCACAAACACGGCATTGCCGCCCGTCGTCGATCAGCAAACCTGGCGCGCCGCGCTCCACGAGCTACGCGAACGTGAGAAGGCCGCCACTCGCGAACTGGATGCGATCGCCGCCCAGCGCCGCCGCCTGCCGATGGTCCGGTTGCCCGACTACACCCTTATCGGCGCCGACGGGCCCGTCCGCCTGGCGGATGTGTTCGGCGGCCGCTCGCAGTTGATCGTCTATCACCACATGTGGTCCGACGGCGCGGAGTGGCAGTGCAGCGGCTGCACGGGGTTCACGTCGCAATTCACCCGACTGGAGTTCCTGGACAACTACGACGCCCGGTTCGTCATCGTCACCAACGGCGCGATCGGCGAAGCCCTCGCCTACCGGCGGAAGGTGGGCAACCGCATGGAGTGGTACTCGTCGTCGCAGAGCCCGTTCGCCGCGGACATGGACGCACCGCCCGGCGGCGGATTCGGGGTCAACGTGTTCTTGCGCGACGGCGATACCGTGTACCGCACGTGGCACACCAACGGGCGAGGCACCGAGCAACTCAGTCACACGTTCGCGCTGGTCGACCTTCTGCCGTGGGGTCGCCAGGAGGAATGGCTCGATTCGCCCGAAGGTTGGCCCTCGCGGCCCACCTACTCGGGGTGGCTCGGCTCCCCCGAGATCGCCACCGCTTACGGGCCCCGCGAAAGTGAGGACTGAGAGCGACGACTACTGCGTCGCGAGAACCGAGTTCGCAGGGACCCGCGGGATCTCGGAAGCGGGCAACGGGCGGCAGAAGAAGTTCCCTTGCACGGCGTCGCACCCATAATCCTTCAGCCGCTGGGCCGTCGCGCGGTCTTCGACACCTTCCGCAACGGTGGCGATGCCGAACGTGGATGCCAATTCGATGACGGAGCGTGCGATGGTCGCGGCGCGGTCGTCGCGCAGGATCGGCGCGATGAATTCTCGGCCGAGTTTGATCTCGTCGGCCGGTAGCTCGCGAAGATACGTCAGAGTGGCGTAGCCGCTGCCGAAGTCGTCAATCGCCACCTGAATGCCGTTGTCACGAAGGCGATTGAGCACGGTGCGGGCCTTGGCCAAGTCGGCCACCACCAGGTCCTCGGTGATCTCGATCGTGAGCGAACTGGGAGACATCCCATATCTGATCAGCACGGACATGATGCGGTCGGGCAGCGCATCCTCGTCGAGGGACGGCGCAGCCAGGTTGACCGCGACGGGGATCGCGGCACCCGCTTCCTGCCACGCGGCCGCGTCAGCGATCGCCTGGGAGAGCACCAGATCGGTGAGCGCACGCATCAACCCATGCTCGCGGACCAGGGGCAAGAATTGGGCGGGCTCCAGGACGCCGAATCGCGGATGCTGCCATCGGACCAGCGCCTCTGCCCCGCGCATGGAACCGGTCAACGTGCTGAACTTCGGCTGGTAGAGCAGGGTCAACGAGCGGCTCTCGATCGCCCGCCGTAGCTCTCCGAGCAGTTGCAACCGAGCCATCGCATTGTCAAATGCCGGCGCCTCGCCAAGCTGGGCGCCCATTTCGGGTATGTAGGTCTGCACATTGGTCGATCCCGCGAGGTGGGCATAGAAGCGTGCGGCATCGGCCTGTTTGATGAGATTGCCCGGCGCAGGGGCAGTGGCGAGTGCCGAATCGGCCGACGCCACACCGATACTCACGCGGACGTCCAGGCGGTGGTCGTCGATGTCGACGGGCTCTTCGAAAGATCGGGCCAGCCCGTTGGCAAGGTGCACCGCGACGCCGGGACGGTCTTCGACCAGGATGGCGAATTCGTCCCCTCCCATCCGCGCTACGGTGTGGCTCTCGTCGACGTTGGCCTGGATCCGCTCGCCGACGCCGCGCAACAGCTTGTCGCCGACGTCATAACCGAGCGTGTCGTTCACCAACCTGAAATCGTCCACGCCGACCGTCAATACGCTGACCGGCACGCTGTGCTGGACGTGCAATCGCAGCGCATGCGCCAGGCGATCGTCGAAGAGTCGCTGATTTGCCAATCCGGTCAGCGGGTCCCGCAGCGTGGCGTCGGACACCGCGACAAGTAGGCGTTGCTTTCGTTCGAGGAGCAAGATGTGGCGGGCCAGGGTGGTAAGGAACAGCACCACGCAAACGGCGAAAATGAACGCCTCGCCCCGGTTTGTGGGCCAAAAGTGAACAGCGCCAACCACAATGGCCAGTAAAACCGGCAGGTACGGCAGCCACAGCGACGCCCTCGACGAGGGCTGCGAAAAACCGAGGTCGGGTTCCGGTCCCGGCCGGGAGGTGAGCCCCGACAGGGCGAAGAAGTACATTCCGACGGCCCCGCCAAGAATGACGAGGTCGCTGGGCGCTTGGGCGGCATGATCATTGAAGACGTTGGCCACACCGGCCGCCGCGATGACAGCCCACCCCAGCATCATCAGCGATGGTGAAAGTTTGCGGCCCGCTTCGGCCTTCATCACAACGATGAAGGCCAGGGCGACCAGGCCCACGTACACCCCCGCGGCGGTGGCCAACAGTATTCGTGAAACGCTGAGCGCCTGGCCTAGCTGCGCCGAGCGACCGAGCGGCAGAATGACGAAAACGACCAGGAGCGACGCGGCGACGAGGATGCCGTCAAGCAGCAGGCCTATTCCGAAGCGGGAGTCGTCCCGGCTGGGGATCACGATTGCCCCGGCCAACGCGCAGAACGGCAAGATCAGATAGCCCAGGTTGGCCGAAGACATACTGGCGACCGGAAGACCGCCACCGAGTGCGACGTGGCACCACACTGCTTCGCCGGCAGACCAGCCCACCAATCCGGCCGACATGGCGGTCCACGCGAGACGTTGGCGGCCTCGGGAACGCCGGGCGGCCCCGACCGAACAGATGGTGGCGAAAACGCCCGCAATGACCGAGCCCGCCGGGGCGACTGCCGCTCTTCCCGGGGCGCCGTCCGAGCTGACCAACATCGCCGCGAAGACGAGTAGCGCGACCGTTGCCAACACGATCACCGCTAGTCGGCTTCGTGTCAGTGACAACTTTTCCCTTACTCTGCCGGGTGCGGGTCGCAAGAAGGATAATTCACACCGCAAAAGTAGGGTCGCAGATTTACTTAGCTGTTTCTCGGTTATCACGGCCCGGAATGCGGGCGCAACGTCACATCACTCCGCGTAGCCGCCGGGGCTCATCTGAACGACGCGCCGTTGCGCGTTCAGATGTCAGCAATGGATATGGTCGCTGCGGTATTCACTGAGTTCATGATCAACACCGTGACGACCGTCGTCGTCGCACTGCTGGGCGTGCACATCATCGCGAAGTTCTTCTTCTTCACCCTGCCCTATACCAGACGACGTCGCGCGCTCGACGCGAGCTACGGCGACCGCCCGTCCGCAACCTCGACCTCGGACTGGGTCCTGCTGGTCTTCACCGTCCTGCTCTGTGCCCTGCTGCTGTGGCGCGGAGTCGAAGCCGTAAGTTTCCTCGGCGGCTTGTGGATCGGTGCCACCCTGATCCAGTTGTATTTTCACCGCTTTCACGAGCCGGTGCCCGCCGAGCGCGCGGCACCGCCACCGACCTCGCCGCTCAAGGAGATGTCGTATGCGATTCAGTCGTCGCCCTGGCGCGCGTGGCCGCAGATCGCGGTGCTCGCGGTGCTCGTCGCTTGGAGCTTGACGCTGCTAATTCACTGACTGGTGCGACGCGGCACGCAGATCGCCTGACGTCGGATGGTTTCCGGTGGGGTCACGTGCAAAGGGTGGGGGCGTCGCACACGTTGCCGGGGCAGTAGATCGAGTGGGCGGCGTCGACCATGGTGCCGACGTCCAATAACGTGACCCCCCTGGCGTCCAGGTGGGCGTGGACGTCGTCGGCGATCTGTTGTGGCGTCCAACCCCAGGTGAGGTCGTAGCAGATGAGGTGCGCCTCCCCGATGAGTGCCTCTTCCGTCCTGGGTGGCCAGCTGAGACCGACGGCGCGCAGCTGCGCGAGGTAAGCGTCATCTTGGGGGGTGTTCGCGCTCGCAACCGCGACGCTGCCCATGAAGGCGGCGGCCATCACGGGAATCGTTAGTCCGGCCAGCCGGCGGGGTGAGGGCATCGATTCGCTCCCTTTCTGCGAGGCCGCCAGCAGCTCGCGGGTCCACAGCAGAATAACCAAACAACATTCGCCGCATTGCGATTTGCCACCGGTGTGAGCGCATGGCTTGCTCCCAAAAGGGCTGCGGCTCTGCTCGGATTGGGTTCTGACCGTCAGCAGCCGCTCACCACCCGACTGTTCGGCTCCCGCGAACTCACGCTCGCCCTGGCCATCACGGACACTGCCTCACCCCGGTTGCGCGCTCGCGCGCTGCAACTGGGCCTTCTCGTCGACACCTTGGACGTCATCGCGGCCGTCCATGGCGTCCGGCGCCACACCTTGTCGCCGGCCGGCGCGGTCGCCTGCGGCGGCGGCGCGGCGCTTTTTGCTTGCCTCGGGCTGGCGGCGCTCGCCGGCTGACGACGCCCCCGACGTTCCCGCCGCACAGCCACGGCGGGGCCACCAGCAACCGACTGACTAACCGGCTGTAGCGTGGCGGCCGTGAAGTCGTCCCTGGTGTACTCCTCCGTCGCGGCCTGCGTCGCGGCGACCGTCCTGGCGATCGCCGCGTCGGACAACGCAGCCGCGGCCGGCTCGTGCCCGACCACGCCACCGCAGAGCGGCGGAACGCCCGATTGGACGCTGACCGGGACCACCGGCAGCGTCGCGGTCACCGGATCGACGGATACGACGGCCCCGCGCGTCGATGTGACGGCGCCGTTCAGCGTGACCCAGACGCAGGTGCACACGCTGCACGCCGGAGACGGACCGGTCGTCTCGCCCAACGCCCGGGTTTCCGTCTGCTACATGGGCGTCGACGGACGCGACGGGTCGGTGTTCGACAACAGCTACGAACGGGGCGCCCCGGTCGACTTTCCGCTCAACGGAGTCGTGCCCGGCTTCCAGAAGGCGATCGCGGGGCAAAAGGTCGGGTCCACGGTTGCCGTCGCGATGACCTCCGCGGACGGCTACCCCAACGGTCAGCCCAGCGCGGGAATCCGGCCGGGCGACTCGCTCGTCTTTGCGATCAAAATCCTGAGCGCCTCCGGCTAGCCCCGCAGCCAAACACCCTGTCGCGCAACTACTCCCGAACCGCGCTTGTCGTGGAATCGTAGCCGGCCTCGGGCATCATCGTGCGAATTTCGCGCGAGATACCGGGCGGCCGAGAGAAATCAGGGACGACGCAGGGTGATGATGGTGACGTCGTCTTCGATATGGCCCGACGCCATCGCCGTCCAGATTCGAGACGCCGGCGTCTCGCCCGCGCGCCCAAGGGTTTCCGCCAACCGGTCGAGGCCATCGTCGATCGCCTCGCCGCGCCGCTCGACCAGGCCGTCGGAGTACAGGACCATCCCCTGGCCGGGCTCGACGGTGAATGTGCTGGGCGCGTAGCTCACGCCTTTGATCCCGACGGGCGGTGAAAGCCGTATCGGTGCGGGGACGGCTGTGCGGACCGTGTCGGTGAGGAACGGCATCAGGTGGCCGGCGGAGGCGGCCTCCACGTGTCCCGACGCCAGGTCGACCCGCGCGGCGATCACGGTGGCGAAGGCGCCGGGCAGCATGTGCAGGCAGAAGTCGTTGAGCTGGCCCAGCGCCTCGGCGGGCGCGGCCCCGGCGAACAACTGAGCGCGCAGGGCGTTGCGCAACGCCGCCATGATGCCCGCGGCGGCGATGCCGTGCCCGGCGACGTCGCCGATCAGCACGATCAGCCGCCCGTCGCGCAGTTCGAACGCGTCATACCAGTCGCCGCCGACGTTATCGCCCGCGGCCGGCTCGTAGTGCGCCGACAGCTGCCAGTTGTCCAGTGCCGGGATCACGTCGGGCAGCAGGCTGCGCTGGAGCGTCTCGGCGACCCGCAGCGCGCCGCGCGTGCGCCGGTACAGCGACTCCACCAGGTGGCGGCGCAACGCCCCGACGGACTCCGTGTCGCTCAGCGTCCACGGCTCGCTGCGCCGGCGAACGATCTCGCGCCATCGGTCGAACGACTTGCGTGGGCTGAGCCGGACCGTGTCACCCTCGCTGATCGCGATCGACTTGTTGTGCGGATCCCCTCCCCAGTCCACCGAGCGCAGCACCTCCCGCCGGAACCAGACTGCGTACTGCCCGTCGGGCAGGTTGATCGCGACCGCGCCGGCGGCCAGTTGGGGGTCGAGGCCGAGCGCGGGCAGCTCGCGCGACAAGGATTCGGTGATGGCGATTTCGTCGTCGGCGTCGCGCGCCCAGTCCATGACGGCGGCGACGACCTCTGGCGGCGGAACCGACCCGCGCACCCGCCGGTCCCCTTGGATGTCGACGACGACGCCGTCGGCGGGCACGAGATCGAGCAGGTCGGGCGCCCCGAGCAGCGCCCCTGTCAGGGGCTCGCTGTCGTTGAGCGTGGCGGCGGTGAGTTTGCCCAGCACCGCCTGCGCGGCCAACCGCTTGTGCAGCTGCTCATCCTCGAAGCGGTCGACGAGCCGTAGCGACAGGGTCGAGCCGAGGAACTCGGCCGCCGCGCGGGTGCCGAACGGCGGCAGGTGCGGACCGGCGTAGTGGTGGCAGGCGATGAGCCCCCACAACCGGCCCCGCCGCAGCAGCGAGATCGACATCGAGGCGTGCACGCCCATGTTCCGCAGGTACTCGATGTGGATCGGTGAGACGCTGCGCAGTGTGGCGAAGGTGAGGTCCAGCGGCGTACCGCTCGCCGGGTCGGCGGCCGGCACCACCGGTGCCGGCGTGTAGTCGACGTCGGAGATCAGGCGGATCCAGTTCTTCTCGTACAGCGCGCGCGCCTGCGCGGGGATGTCGGTGGACGGGTAGTGCAGGCCGAGGAACGAGTTGAGGTCGTCGCGCTTGGCTTCGGCGACGACCTCGCCGTTGTACTCCTCGTCGTAGCGGTACACCATCACGCGGTCGAAGCCGGTCAGTTCGCGGACCGCACGCGCCGCGGTGTCGTACAGCTCGGGCAGCGTGGAGGCCCGGTTCAGCTCCTCCACCGCGCCTCGCACCGCCTGGTAGGTGTTCGGGAACGAGAACGGTCTTTCCCCGTAGGCGATTTCGAGTTCCACCAGGAGCACACCGCCGGGGTCGCGGTGCATGATGGCGTCGAAGGCCCGCGGCTCGCCCGCAACGTCGATCGCGCACTCGATCGGGTTGCGTCGGCGCAGATCGCGGGAGGCCCGCGCCGTCCGCTCGAGGCGGGTGGCCTGTTCCGGTCCGACGAGCGCCGACAGGTGCCGGCCGACGACGGCGTCGGCGGGCCGGCCGAGCAGTTGGGCGACATTGGCGCTGACCTGGCGGACCTCGAAGTCGTCCTCGCGCACCACCGCGAGCACACCGCGCGGCTGGATGCTTCCCGGAATGTGGATCGGCTCGCGCGCGCAGTTGTCGAGGTCGATGGGCGTGCCGACAGGGACGAGGTCGTCGAGCGGTTGACTCTGCGTTGGCGGCGGCGGGACTTGTGCCTGGTCGGTCACGCAGTCGGCTCTGTCGGTTCGCTGACGGGTAACAGTCTTGGGTCGTGACGTATCAAAACCGAATCCCTAACTCGCCCAAGCTGTTTCCCCTCTTGCCGCATCCGCTCGCGACGGGTGGGGCATGTGCACCGGCGGCGGCTTCCCGCCGGTCACCATGCCGGTTTGGCCGCCCCACCGACCCTGCGACCCCCTGGTTGCGTTCATGTCAATTACTCGAGCCTATGTGTTGCGGTCTTCCGCCGTCACCTCGTCCGCAGCAATCACCAATGTAATCTGAGCAGGACATGCGCCAGATCGACCTTCCAACACGCCGCCGTTTGTCGGTCGCGATGAAGGAGGGTTCAGGGGCGGAACACGTCGCCGCTGAACAGAGCGCGTTCGTTTCCGAATTGGTTGCCGGTCGGGTCACAGGTCGCGGTTATTCCGAATACCTGCTGCGGTTGCGGGTGGTGTACGCCGCCCTCGAGGACGCCATGCGGGCGCGCCGCAAGGAGCCGATGGTCGCCGCCGTGTACGACCCGGCGTTGGAGCGCCTCGCGGCCATCGACGCCGATCTGCGCCACTGGCGCACCGACGGCACGCGCGACGTCGAATCCCCCGCCGCGACGGCATACGGCGAGCGGCTCGCCACGCTGACGTGGGGCGGCTCGCTGGTGGCCCACCATTACACGCGCTATCTCGGAGACCTCTCCGGAGGCCGGGTCATTTTCAAGGCCCTCGAACGCACATTTGATCTTCGCGGCGTCGGGCTCGCGTTCTACGAATTTCCCGTGCGGCCCAAGCCGTACAAAGACGCCTATCGTGCCCGCCTTGATGCGCTCCGCCCGAGTGCGCGCGACGTCGACCGCATCGTCGACGAAGTCAGATTGGCCTTCGGGTTGAATCACGCCTTGCTCGACGAACTGGCCGAGCACATCCCGCGCCGGCGTTGACGCTCTCCTAGACGTTGAGTCCCGAGAACATGATCCGGCTGGGGTCGTACTTCTGGCGCACGGCGGTGAGCCTCGACAGGTTCGAGCTGAAGTACCGCGACGCGGGTTGGTTGGCTTCGATGTAGTTGACGTAGCCGCCGACCGAGTACGGTTGCACCGCTTGGTGTGCGGTGTTGAGCCAGTTGGTTGCGGCCGCCACGTCACCGGTTTCGACGTACCACTGCACCAGCGCGTACTGGCGTCGCCACGGAAAGGCCGTCGCGCCGGGCGCAACGTCGGCGAGAGCACCGTCGAGTGCGTGCATGATCGCCAACATGCGGCCCGCGCCGCGGGGGAATGCATCGACCGCCTTGGCGATCCCCTGAGCAGTGGCCGCGTTGACCACCGGCAGCACATCGGATCCGCCGACATATCCCAGCGGTGACGGGTTGAGGTTGCCGACGGCAAGGTAGTTCACCAGGTCCAGATAGTTGAAGGTGTGGTTCTCGGTCCCGGTCGGTTGGACCCCAACGGCTTTGGTGAGGGCCGACCCGACGCTGCTTCCCGACCCCACCGGACACGTCGCCATGATGCGGCAGTGCGTCCCCATCGAATCCACGGTGGCATCCGCCAGCGCCCAGCTGTTCCGATCGGCGGTGCGCAGCCAGTTCTGCCAACCGACCAGAACCTGCGCGAACGCCTCCGGCGGGAAGTTGAGGTTGACCACGTCAAGGTCCGTTGTGGGGAACGTCGCGAAAGTCAGCGAGGTGGTGACGCCGAAGTTGCCGCCGCCACCACCGCGCAGCGCCCAGAACAGGTCGGGATTGCTCGCGTTCGATGCGGTCACCGCCTGGCCGCCGGGCAGGACCACCGACGCCGACACCAGCTGGTCACAAAGCAGGCCGGCGTGGCGGGAATTGGCGCCCAGCCCCCCACCCAGCGCGTGCCCGGAGGCCCCGACCGACGGGCAGGTGCCGGTCGGGATGCCGCGGCCGGCGCCGGCCAACGTCTGGTGCATCGCATACAAGCTCGTCGCCGGCGTCACCGTGACGTGCCCGGTGCCGGCGTCGTAGTTGACGCCCCCGGGCAGCTGACGCAGGTCCAGCACCATGACCCCGTTTGCCGTGGACGCACCGATGTAGGAATGGCCGCCGCTGCGCGGGGCCACCTTCAGGTTGTGGGCCGCGGCGAAGGCCATCGCCTTCTGCACGTCCGCCGGCGATGCCGGGGTGACGATCGCGGCTGGCGTCAGGCCGTTGTAATTGGTGTTGAACACCTGCTTGGCCGCCCCGAAGCCGCCGCTGCCCGGCAGCAACACCTGCCCACCGATGGCTGTCGACAGACCCTCCCAACCGGTGGGGTTGGGAGCGGCGGTGGCCCGCGCCGAGCCGAACACCGTGCTCGCGGCCAGCGCTCCGGCGGCTCCCCGCAGAAACGTCTGGCGTGAGATTTCACGCGCCACCGTCGGGCTCCCGCGTCTGCCTCATGTTCCGCATTGTCGAACGGCCGACCACGAAAGCCGCGGTGCCCCATGCCGTGTGACCGGATCGAAACCCATACGAGCCGCCCCGGTGACGTGCCACCGCGCGCGGCCGGGACCGCCTCGGACGGACACGCCGCCCGGTGACTCGTATCCTCTGCACCATGATCGCCGCTTCGACGCTCGCCCCCGGCGAGCCCACCCGGTAGGCGGAGTTCAGGCGCGTGGGTGCTCTTGTGCTGGCGCTTGGCGGCCTGGCGTTGCTCGATTCGCTGAACGTCCTGAACGTGGGGGTGGTCTCGGCGGTCATTTTCGACAGCCGGTTGAGTCGCCGGTCCCCGATTCCCGGTGCCCTCAGCTTCATCGCGGGCGTGTTCGCCGTGACGACCACGTTCGGGCTGTGCACCGTTCTGGGTCTGAGCTTTCTGACCCATGCCGTCGGGTTCCACGTGACACCGGCCATCCGTTTCCGCGGCGAGCTGCTGCTCGGCCTGGTGCTGACCGGCCTGGCCTACTTCCCGTTGACCGCCCAGTCATCGGCCCCCGGCTGGGCGTTGGCGGCAATGCGCCAGCGCCCCTGGCTGCTCGGCTTTCTCGGGTTGGCGGTGGGTAGCGGCCAAGCTCCAACCGCCATCCCGTATCTCACCGGCCTGGCCATGCTCGCCGCCCTGCATCCCCGGCCCCCACTGTGGCCGCTGATCATCATCGCGTACTGGGCGGTTGCGCTCTCTCCCCCGCTGCTCATCCTGGCGCTGTCGATGAGGCGAACCGTCCGGGCCAAGCGCATTCAGCGTCGCCTGGTCCGTGTCCTCACCCGCTACGGCCCGATATCGGTGCGAGCGTTGTTCCTCGTCTTCGGAATCGGACTGGTGGCCGACGCGCTCGTCAACCACAGTGCGTTGTGGTGATCACGATCTCTTTCTCACGTCTCGCACAGGGAGCCGGATTACGTTGGCGGATATGACCGATCGCCACCAACGAGCGACGTCCTTCGGGTCGATCGCCGGGGACTACGACGGCTTGCGTCCGCAACCCCCGCGGGCAGCGGTGGACTGGCTGATGCCGCGCCGGTGCGGGGTGGCCGTCGACCTGGGGGCGGGCACGGGGCTGTTCACCCGCGCTCTGGTCGGCAGAGCCGCGGAGGTAGTCGCGGTGGAGCCGGATACGCGGATGCGGGCGGTCCTCACCGAGCGTTCTCCCGCCGTGCGCGCCGTGGAGGGGACCGGTGAGTCGATTCCCCTTCCCGACGCGGCCGCGGCCGCGGTGTTCGTCTCCTCGGCGTGGCACTGGATGGATCCCCAACGGGCCGTTCCGGAGATCGGGCGGGTGCTGCGGGACGGCGGGCGATTCGGCTTGATTTGGACCAGCCGGGATCGCGACGTGGATTGGGTCCGCGACCTCGACCTGCTGCCCGGTGAGGACACCCCCGAGGCGGAATCACCCGACCGCTTCCGCCGCCGCCACGAGAACGTCGTGCTGCCGGGACCACAGATCTTCCACAACATCGCCCGCGAGACATTCACATTCGCGCGGACGATGACGATCGACGAAATCGTCGCAATGGTGGGCACTTACAGCAGGCTGATCGTCGCCTCCGTCGACGAGCGCGCAGAGCGGCTCACCAATGCGCGCAGAGCGCTGAACGAGCGTTTCCCCGGGGTCGAGGCGATCGACGTCCCCATGCAGTCCCGGTGCTGGCGGGCCGACCGGATCCACCGCGGCTGACCACCGGGCTGACCATCGGCTCCGAGCGCCTCAGGCCTGCGGACCTTCCGACGGCGGCCAGTGCGATCCCGGCGACGCCTCGCCGGGGGAATCGTGCTCGCCTCGGGCCAGCGGTACCCACCGCTCGCTCGGGGCGGGCTGCTTGGACGACGGGAAGTCGCGCAGCTTGCCCGACGGTTTGGCGTCCCACTTGGCGAACGTCAGTGGCGTCTGCAGCCAGGTGTGCAGCAGGCAGTACACCGCCTGCAGCGAATCCAGATGGGTGCGTTCCCAACCGTGGCTCCCGTCGAGCCCGAAGCCGACGAGCGCCGCGCGGGTGCCCGCGCCGGCCTCGATCGCGGCGGCGGCGTCGGAGCGGTAGAAGCGGAAGACATCCCGCGCGCAGGCGATGTTCTGCTCCTCGGCGAGCCGGCACAGCCTCCGGGTGAGGTGATAGTCGAACGGGCCGTGCAGATCGGCCATCGGGATCGTCACGCCGTCCTCGATGGAGTGCTGGCCGGGTGCGCACACCGCGTTGTCCACCGAAACCAGCTCCGCGACGTCGGCGGGCAAGCCGTGGCTCGCCCCGTGGCCGACCTCCTCGGTGATGGTGATCATGACCATCGTGCGGTGCGGCAGCACAACCTTGTTCTCGGCGAAATTCTTGGCCAGCGCGAGCGCGATCGCGACGCCCGCCTTGCCGTCGAGGTGGCGGGAAACGATGTAGCCATCGGCGGTCAGTTCCGGGCTGGCGATCAGCGCGACGAAATCGCCGATCTGCAGGCCGAGCCGGACCAGGTCCTCGCGCGAGGACACCTTGCGGTCGACGCGGACCTCGACGTGTTCCCAATCCGTGGGCTGCAGGTCGATCTCGTCACCGAAGGCGTGCCCACTGGCCTTGAGAGGCAGGACCGTGCCGGTGATGAACTCATCGGGGTCGTCGCAAAAGATCCGTACGCGCGCGCCCGCGGCGAACCGGGCCGAGAAGGTGCCGACGGGGATGATCTCGAGACGACCGTTGTCCTTGAGCCGACGGACCATACAGCCGATGGTGTCGGCGTGGACCACCAGGGCACGATCGGTGGTCGCCGACTCGCCCGGGAGTTCGGCGGTCAGCGCCCCACGCCGGGTCAACGAGAACGGCACGCCGAAGTCATCGAAGATGTCGCCGATGAGCTGCATCACCGCGTCAGTCCGGCCCGCCGGACTGGGCGTCTGCAGCAGCGCGAGCAGCGTGTCGACCATCCACCTGCGATCGGCCTCGGCCATGGCCGCGGTGTGACGCACGGCGTCTCCTCTCGAGTCGTCCGGAACCGCGTTCAACCTACCGCGTGGTCACCGTTGACTCACCGGCCCGGGCTGCGTGACCCGCACCCTGGTGGGCAGCGCGTTGCCCGGTGCCCTCAAGGTAGAGCACTCCGGATCCGCGCGCCCGCTGGCGCAAATGGATTCGGCCGCGCGACGACACCGGGCTTAGCTGGTCAACCGGTAGATCCGCACGATCGGCGTCAAGGGTTCACGTTGGGACAGGCCTGCTTGACCCAGTTGGTGATGAGGTCCCTGTTGCTGTTCAGATCGGCATCGTCGGGCTGCGCGCCGCCGGTGGTGACGAAGTGCTCGATTGCGGCCTTCACGGTGTCGGGTGGGCCGTACTTTTCCAGCGTGTCGGCGTACCTGCGCGCTTTCTCCGGGTTGTTGGCGACCATCAGATTGTCTTTGGCGAAGGAGATATCCAGGCAGGTGGATTGGTCGAACGACTGAGCTTGCGCGGAAGACGACGCCGGCGTCGTCGGCGACGGCGACGCGGCGGGCGCCCGCGAGGTCGAGGTCGGGGATTGACTGGACGAGGAGGCCGAGGACGACGAGTCGTTCGAGCATCCGGCTGCGGCGATCGCGATGGCGACCAGTCCTGCGCATGTGGTTCGGACTCGCCGCATCGGACACTCCTCCGTCCCCCGAAGATGTGTTTGCTGTATGCACCCTACCGGTCGCGCATATCGGATCGACGAGGTTTGTGGGCCTTATTCACCTCATCGACACATCGTGCGACAAGGGGCAGGCCATAAACCGCCCTTTTGTTGCCCTAGGAAACCCTTGATCTGCGAATGCTTTCGTTTTACGCGCGCCCTGGGTGCTTGATTCCGGTGTGAAACCTCCCCGCGTACGAACGGGCTCAACGCGGAATGACGCGTCGCGAGGTTGAATCAATGAACACTTTCCGACCGGATGGCGCAATTTGCTGCCGAAGCCGTTATGCTTCCGTCCACCGCTGAGCTTCGGGCAGCGGATGCGCCGGTCGCGCGGAGGCTCGACGGCTCGGTGGAACCACGAAGGGTGAGCAGCTCATGCGCCAACTAGCGACCGCGATGTCCACCGCCGCCATCGGAATCCTGGTTGCCGCCTGCGGCGGCAGCAACGGCGGCGCTTCCGGCCCGTCGACCACGACCAGCACCAGGCCCCCGGTCGCGCAGGCCGCGCTGCCGGGCTTGCTGCTTACGTCCGCGGAGCTCGACAGCGCCCTGGGCGCCACCGGATCGAAGAGCAAGGAGAAGAACGACAAGCTGAAGGACGACGCCGCGAAGCAGCCGTGGCCGGCAGGCTGGAAATTCCCCGACGACTGCGTCTACGCGATCGGCCCCGGGCAAGCCCCCGTTTATGCCGGCAGCGGCTACACCGCGGTGAGCGGCGACGACGAAGTCGCTTCCCTCCCGCCGAATTCCAACGAACCCGACCCCGAGGTGGAACAGGTGCTGGTGTTGTTCCCGACCGCGAAGGAGGCCAACGCCTTCTACACCACCTCGGCGCAGCGCTGGCCGGCCTGCGCCAACCGCCAATTCACCACTCCGGCCGGGCAGGACACCCCCGAGACGGGCTGGCAGGTGGGACCGGTCTCCAACGCCGACGGAACGTTGAGCACGACCTTGACGATGACAATTCTCGACAACGGCAACGTCCTGCTGACCATGACCTGCCAGCGGGCGCTGACGGTCCGCAACAACGTCGCGATCGATGTCAGCGCGGTCCGCAAAGACCCGGCGGACTTGGCCGTCAAGCTCGCCGGTCAGATCGCCGGCAACGTCGACAAGCGATGAGCCCGGACGTCTACGAGGCGGACGCCAATTCCGCGATGAGGTCCGCGAGGGCGAGCGTCCGCTCGGCATCGCGGACGTGCAGGCTCTCGATCATCCGGCCATCCACGGTGATGACACTGGCTCCCGTTGCCCGCGCCTCTGCGTAGGCCGCGACCACCCTGCGGGCGTCGGCGAGTTCGCGCTGCGACGGCCCGAACACGTCGTTGGCGGGGCCGATCTGGGAGGGATGGATCAAAGTCTTGCCGTCGAAACCCATTTCGCGGCCCTGCCGGGCCTCGGCTCGAAACCCGTCTTCGTCGGTGATGTCGTTGAAGACGCCGTCCAAGACCACCTTCCCCGCTGCTCGGGCTCCCAGCACCGCCAATCCCAACGCGGGCAGGACCGGCGCGCGTCCGGGCACGTGCACGCCGTGCAGATCGTTCACCAGGTCGTTGGTGCCGATCACCAGCGCGGCCAATCGTTCGCTGGCCGAGGCGATCTCCTCGGCGCGCAGGAACGAACGCGGCGTCTCCATCATCACCCAGAGCCCCAACGACTCCGGCGCACCAAGCTTGCCCAGCGCGCCGGCCAGCGCCCGGACCTGCTCGCCCGACTCGACTTTGGGTACCAGCACACCGTTTGCGCTCGAACCGGCGACGGCGGCCAGGTCCTCGTCGTGCCACTCGGTGTCCAAGCCGTTCACGCGTACAACGACCTCGCGGGGCGCGTAGCCGCCCGACGATATCGCTTCGCACACCGTCGCCCTCGAATCGGCTTTGGCGTCGGGGCCCACGGCATCCTCGAGGTCGAAGATGACGACGTCGGCGGGCAGCGATTTGCCCTTTTCCAGGGCGCGGGGCTTGTTGCCCGGCAGGTACAGGGCTGAGCGGCGCGGCCGCAGGGTCGGTGTCATCGAATGATTCGCTTCCTGTCGACGAGCTCAGCGGGTGCGTGGTGAGCGCGGCATAGGCAGAAAGTACCCTTCGCTCACAGGAGGTTCGTCGCGCAGCCCGGCGGCGGCCAATGGTTCAGGAGGGAGCGACCAGTGTCATCACTTGGTTCGGCGCGCACGGACGGTGACAGCTGGAATTTGGCTTCCAGCGTCGGGGCGACCGCCACGATGGTCGCCGCGTCCCGGGCGTTAGCCTCGCGCGAGCCGGATCCCCTGCTCGACGACCGGTTCGCCGAGCCATTGGTGCGCGCGGTCGGGCACCCGTTCTTCGTCAGGATGCTCGACGGCGAAATCCCGCTCGACAGCGACGATATGCCCTTCACCCTGCAGCAGCGTCGCGAGCAGATCGCCGCGCGCACCAGGTTTTTCGACGACTTCCTGACCACGGCGACGAGTGCCGGGATACGGCAGGCCGTCATCCTGGCCGCCGGGCTTGACGCCCGGGCCTACCGGTTGCCGTGGTCGGCGGGCACGGTGGTTTACGAGGTGGACCAACCCGAGGTCATCACCTTCAAGAGCGACACACTGGCCCGCATCGGCGCCGAACCGACTGCCGAACGCCGGACCGTGGGTATCGACCTGCGCGACGATTGGCCAACCGCGCTGCGCGACAAGGGCTTTGATACTTCGGTGCCCACCGCGTGGATCGCCGAAGGCCTGCTCCCCTACCTGCCGCCGCAGGCCCAGGATGGACTCCTGGACAACATCACGGCGCTGAGCGCACCGGGCAGCGGGCTGGCCACCGAGAACATCACCGACATGGGTGTGTTCACCGACGAGCGCGCCCGCGCTATGCGCAGTACCTGGCGTAAACACGGACTCGATATCGATGTCGCCGAACTGGTCTGGCAAGGGGAACGCCAGCCCGCCGGCCAGCACCTGGCCGCCGCCGGGTGGGCCGTCACTCCCCACCCCACCGAGCAGGTATACGCCGACTACGGCTTCACCCTTCCCGACAACGAGCTGCTCAGGAAGTTCCGGCACGCCATCACCTACATCAGCGCCGAACGGAGCTGACCCCGCCGCTCAGCACTCCGGCCTGGCGTCGCGCCACTCTCGCTCGAACGGCAACCGCCATGCGTTGGGCGCGATCAATTGGTGAATGGCGTTGGGGCCCCAGGTGCCCGGCTGGTACATTTTCGCCGGCGGTGGATCGTCGAGCAGCTCCTGTGAACGCTCCCACAATGATTCGATGCCCTCGGCGGTGTTGAACAGGGTGTGATCGCCCCGCATCGCGTCGAGGATGAGCCGTTCGTAGGCCTCGAGCACATCCACGACGGTGTCGATCTCCTGCGAGGAGAACTGCATGGAAAGCTTGTCCAGCTTCATGCCCGGGCCCGGCCGCTTGCCGTAGAAGGACAGCGACACCTTCGAGTTGTCGGCGAGGTCGAACGTGAGGTGGTCGGGGCCCTGGGTCCCGACGCCCGAGCCGGGCGGAAACATCGTCCGCGGCGCCTCTCTGAACGCGATCGAGATGATGCGGATGCCCTCGGCCATCTTCTTGCCGGTGCGCAGATAGATGGGCACACCGGCCCAGCGCCAATTGTCGATGCCGACCTTGAGCGCGATGAACGTCTCGGTGTCGGAATCCTTGGCCACGCCTTTCTCGTCGCGGTATCCGTTGTACTGGCCGCGTACCACGTTGGAAGGCTTGACCGGCAGCATGGACCGGAACACCTTGTTCTTTTCTTCGCTGATGGCAAAGGGTTCGAGCGCCGTCGGCGGCTCCATGACCACGAACGCCATTACCTGAAACAGGTGCGTCACCACCATGTCCTTGTACGCGCCGGTCTCCTCGTAGAAGCTCGCCCGCTGATCCAGGCCGAGGGCTTCGGGGATGTCGATCTGAATATGGTCGATGAAGTTGCGGTTCCAGATCGGCTCGAACAGGCCGTTGGCGAAGCGGAACGCCAGGATGTTCTGGGCCGCCTCCTTGCCGAGGAAGTGGTCGATCCGAAAGATCTGGGATTCCTCGAACGTTTCGTGCACGAAGTCGTTGAGCGCGACCGCGCTGGCCAAATCGGTCCCGAACGGCTTTTCCATCACCACCCGCGAGCGGTCGACGAGCTTCGCCTCACGCAACATGGAGATGACTTCCCGCGCGGCTTTCGGCGGAACGGACAGATAGTGCAGCCGCCTGACGTTCGGACCCAGGTTGGCTTCGGCTTCGGTGACGGCCTCGGCCAGCGCTTTCGGCCCGCGTCCCTGCGGAACGTACGTGACGATCTTTGCGAAGTTGGCCCACTGTTCGTCCGAGAGCTTGTGGGTGCCGAACGAATCGATTGCCTCCTTGGCGAGCTCCCGGAACTCGTCGTCACTGAGGTCTTCCAAAGACGTCGCGACGATTTGGATGTCGGGTGCAAGCTCGGACTGGTCAAGGTAGGCCAGCCCCGGGATCAGCTTGCGTTTCGCCAGATCCCCGGTCGCGCCGAACAGGACGATGACGTGGGGGTCGAGCGGTTCGGTTTCGTGACGGCGCGGACGCCCGCCGGCCGCCGGGTACGAGATGGTCTGCGGTTTCTTGTCGGCCACTCTTGCGATACTTCCACCGCCGCGGCCGGATGTCGCGTCCGTCACCCCTAGCTCCGCAAACGGCCGCTGCGACCGCGAAAACGCGGATCACAGCCCCCACCCGGTTACCGCCGGGCCGACGGGGTATTGAATAGCGACGGGTCGGTAGCCGGCCACAGTCGACGGAAAGCGATATGACGAAACCCGACAAAGACTTGCGCGGTCACTCTCAGGAGCTCGAAGACATCGTCGACCAGCTCGAGGAGAAGGTCGCCGACGACCGGGAGGCCGAAGGTGTCGCCGGCAAGCCCAGCGACCGCGAAAGCGCCCCCACCCTCGGCTCGGAGAACGAGCCGCCGGATTAAGGCGCAGTCCCCGCTGGGGTGCCGAACCAGGCTGTGAGCGCTTCCTGAAGCCGGGCATCGCCTCGGTCCCCCACCCAGGCGACGTGTCCGTCCGGCCGGATCAAGACCGCGTCGGGGGCCGGCACGTCGCCGACCGCGGGGAGCTCCCAACCGCCGGCGTGTTCCGCGTCGACGATCCGGACCCGCTCGGGCCGGGACAGCTCGTCGAATCGGCCGGCCTCGCCGAGGTTGAGCAGTACCGGCCGGGCCGGGTGTAGCAGCGTGGACACGCGCCGCGGGCCGTTCGCGGTGACCAGGTCGAGATCGGGCATGCGGCGTCCGAGCAGCTGGTGTCCGCTGCCAAGGTCGTAGCGGATGTCCAGGCCGGACATCATGGCGGCGAACCGCCTGCGGGGTTCCTCCATGCCCAGGAGGTCGGCCACGGTTTCGCGCAGGGCCTTGGTGCGGTCGTCCGGGCGAAGAAGCGCCATCTGCGCGATCGCGTTACGCAGCACCCGCGCCGCCACGGGATGCCGTTCGGCGTGGTAGGTGTCGAGCAGGCTGTCGGGCGACGCCCCGTTGATCACCTGCCCCAACTTCCAGCCCAGGTTGACGGCGTCCTGCACACCGGTGTTCAGGCCCTGTCCGCCCACCGGGTGATGGACGTGCGCGGCGTCGCCGGCCAGCAGCACCCGCCCGTTGCGGTAGGCGGCCGCTTGTCGCGCCATGTCGGTGAATCTGGAAAGCCAAGCGGGACTATGGATCCCGTAGTCCGTTCCGTAGACGGCGATGAGCGCTTCCCTCAGGTCGGCCAGCGTCGGTTCGCCGCCGGATCCAAGTAGCCGCTCGGTGACCATGACACGCACCAGGGCGCCGTGTGCCGAGGCGGCGAGGGAATGGACGCCGAGTGCGTCGTGCCGGATGCCCCACTGCGGCGCATCGCCCGTGCGGGGATCGATTTCGGCCTCGGCGAGCAGGTAGCTGGTGGTCGGCTCCCATCCCGGGAAGTCGATGCCGACGGCTTTACGAACCACGCTTCGTCCGCCGTCGCAGCCGACAAGGTATCCCCCGCGCAGCGATCGGCCATCGGATAAGGCGACGTCCACGCCGGTCCCGTCTTGCGCGACGCCCGCGACCTCGTGTCCGCGATAAAACCGCGCCCCCAGTTCGTCCACCCAGCCGGCGAGTATGCGTTCGATCTCGTTCTGCCACAACGCAAGACCGTACGGATGCCGGGTGGGAAAGTCGCTGATGTCGAGGCGGATCTGCGAGAACCCGGCGACCTGGGCGATCTCGCCCCGGGCGAGGAACCGGTCGGCGATTCCCCGCTGATCGAGGACCTCGATGGTGCGCGCATGCAGGCCGCCGGCCCGCGCACCGATCAGGTCCTGACTGGTGCGCCGTTCGACGATCGCCACATCGACCCCGGCCAGCGCCAATTCACCGGCCAGCATCAGTCCCGTCGGGCCTCCCCCGGCAATCAGTACCGCATGATCCACGCACTCGTCCGGCGACATTCCCCAGCCCCCTTAGCAGCGAAAATTGTTTTCGGCCAGCGATTGTGCGGCATCACCCCGGCCTTGCCGCAAGCCCCCCGGTGCGCTATAGGTTGAGAGTGGGAGGGCGTTGATTCACGATCCGTCACGCAGCGCGTCGATGGCACGGTAGATCCGTTGCTCGCTCACCGGCCGCGGTGTTCCCAGCTGTTGGGCCCACAGACTCACCCGCAATTCCTCGATCTGCCGGGCAACGTCGCGGACGTCCGCCGCCGCGCGCCGGGCGGTTGGCAGCGAGTGCGCCAATTCGTCGTAGGCGCGCTGTACGGCGTGCACGCGCTGCATCCGCTGCCGGTCGGAGTCGAGGCCGTGCGGCAGCCGGTCGAGGCGCCGGCGGATCGCGGCCAGGTAGCGGGTGAGGTCGGCCAGGTGGGCGCGCCCGGCGACGGTGACGAATCCGGGTGGCAGCAGCCGATCCAGCTGGGCGTGCACGTCGGCGATCGCGTCCACCTGCGGGGGTGGTGGCCTCCCGGGGAGCAGCAGTTGCACCTCCTGCGCGGCGGCCAAGACCTGCTCGACGCGGGCCACCACGTCGGCGGTCGCCGATACCAGCGCCCCGCCCACGCGATCGCGCAACGCGGCGAACTCGTCGCGGGTCCACACCGGCCCGGGTATCGAAGCGTCCACCGCGGCGTCGGCGCAGTCTTCGAGCAACGCGGTCAGTGACCCGTCCGGATTCGCACCCAGCACGAGGCGTTCACGTGGGCTCAATTGCCGCTCAACCGCTTTGACGGGCGACGCCACACTCAGGCGCACCAACCGGCGCAAGCCCGCCGGCAGCGCGCTGTCCCGCTCCGCCGACGTCGCGAAGACCCGCAGATCGACCGCCGCGCCGGCGTCGAGGAAACCGGGAAAGCCTCGCACCGCACGCCCGTCGATCGTTCGCTCGACGACCCGTGGCAGCGCGTCGAGGTCGTCGGGCCAGCCGCGCAGGCCCGTCCGTTCCAGCTCGCCCGCGACCACCTGGGCCACGGCCCGGCGCGCGGGGCCGGCCAGCCGGTGCTGCAGCGCCTCGAGGTCCTTACCGCGGGCGAGTTCGCTACCGTCGGCGGATTCGACGGCGAAGGTCACCCGCAGATGCGCGGGCAGCTTGTCCACGTCGAACGCGTCGACGGGCACCAAAATGCCGGTGCGGCGCCGGAGTTCGCGCTGCAGCGCCGCCAGCAGCGGCTCGTTCTCCGGGTCGATCCCGGCCAGCACGGCCCGGGCGGTGTCGGGGGCGGGAACGAAGTTGCGGCGCAAGTCTTTCGGCAGGGAGCGGATGAGCGCGGTCACCAGCTCCTCGCGCAGCGCCGGCACCTGCCAGGCGAACTCGTCGCCGCCCAACCGCGCGAGCACGTCGATCGGCACGTGCACCGTGACGCCGTCGTCCACCGCCCCCGGATCGAACCGGTAGGTCAGGGGCAGCGTGACATCGCCGGAATGCCAGGCGGTCGGCCGGTCGGCGCCGGCGGTGTCGCCGGTGCGCAGCAGGTCCTCCCGCGTGAAAGTCAGCAGCCCGGGTGTCTTGTGACGCTGCTTTTTCCACCACGCGTCGAAGTGACGTGCCGAGACGACGTCTGGCGGGATGCGCGCGTCGTAGAGCGCGTAGACCTCGTCGTCGCCGACGACCAGATCGCGGCGGCGCGCCCGCTCCTCCAACTCCTCGAGCTCGCCGCGCAGGCGCGCGTTGTCGCGGAAGAAGCGGTGACGAGTGTTCCAGTCGCCCTCCACCAGTGCGTGCCGGATGAACAACTCGCGAGCCTCCGCCGGCTCGACCCGGGCGTATCCGACGCGGCGGCGCGCAACCAGCGGCAGGCCGTAGAGCGTCACCCGCTCGTAGGCCATCACCTCACCGCGCTGGGCGTCCCAGTGCGGTTCGCTGTGAGTGCGCTGCACCAGGTCGCCGGCGACCCGCTCGACCACCTCCGGCTGGATTCGCGCGGCGGTGCGCCCGTACAGGCGGCTCGTTTCGACCAGCTCCGCGACCACCACCCAGCGGGGCGGTCGTTTGGTGAGCACCGAGCCCGGCGCGAGGACGAAGCGCGAGTTGCGCGCGCCCAGGTACTCGCGCCCGTCCTCCCGGCGCAACCCGACGTGCGAGAGCATCCCGGCCAACAGCGCCGCGTGCACCTGCGCGGGGTCGGCCGGCTCATCGGCTTCCACGATGCCCAGGTCGCGGGCGATGCCGCGCTGCTGCCCGACCAGGTCCTGCCACTCTCGAATGCGCAGATAGTGCAGGAACTCGTCTCGGCACATGCGTCGAAAGCCGTTGCCGGACAGGTTTTTGCGTCGCTCGCGGAGGTAGCGCCACAGGTTGAGGTAGGACAGGAAGTCGGAGTTCTCGTCGGCGAAGCGGGCATGCTTCTGGCGGGCGGCCTCCTCGCGGTCGGTGGGCCGCTCCCGCGGGTCGTGAATGGTCAGCGCCGCGGCAAGCACCAGCACCTCCCCGACGCAGCCCTCGGTCTCGGCCTGCAGGATCATCCGGCCCAGCCGGGGGTCGACCGGCAGCCGCGCCAGGCGACCGCCGAGCTCGGTGATGGCGCCGTGGGTGTCGAACGCTCCCAGCTCCTGTAGCAGTTGCACGCCGTCGCGGACACTGCGCGGGTCCGGTGGGTCCAGAAACGGGAAGTCCTCCACATACCCGGGTGGGGGGCCGAGTCGCAGCGCCGCCATCTGCAACAGCACGGCGGCGAGGTTGGTCCGCAGGATCTCGGGCTCGGTGTAGCGCGGGCGGGCGGCGAAGTCCGCCTCGGAGTACAGGCGGATGCACACGCCGGCCGCGACCCGGCCGCAGCGGCCGGCCCGTTGCGCGGCGGACGCCTGAGAAATGGGCTCGATCGGCAACCGCTGCACCTTCAGGCGGCGGCTGTAACGCGAGATGCGGGCGTTGCCCGGATCGACGACGTAGCGAATGCCGGGCACGGTCAGCGAGGTCTCGGCGACGTTGGTCGCCAGCACGACCCGGCGCCCGGTGTGGGGCGCGAACACCTTCTGCTGCTCCGCGGTCGGCAGCCGGGCGTACAGCGGCAGCACTTCCGTGTTCTTCAGTCCACCCAAAGCCTCTGCGGTATCCCGGATTTCGCGTTCGCCCGACAGGAACACCAGGACGTCACCGGGCGGTTCGGCCTCGAGTTCGCCGATCGCGTCGACGATCGCCTCGATCTCGTCGCGGGTCTCGGTGCGGACGATCTCGTGGTCGGGATCGTCGGGATCATCTTGGGGCTCAGAGGCGATCGGCATTTCCAGGGGCCGGTACCGGATCTCCACCGGGTACGTCCGCCCCGACACCTCGACGATCGGCGCGCCGCCGAAGTGGTCGGCGAACCGCTGCGGTTCGATGGTCGCCGAGGTGACGATCAGCTTCAGGTCGGGACGGCGCGGCAACAGCTCGCGCAGGTACCCCAGCAGGAAGTCGATGTTCAGGCTGCGCTCGTGGGCCTCGTCGAGGATCAGCGTGTCGTAGCGCAGCAGGCGGCGGTCGCGCTGGATCTCGGCAAGCAGGATGCCGTCCGTCATCAGCTTGATCAGCGTGCGGTCGCTGACCTGATCGGTGAAACGGACGCTGTAGCCGACCGTCTCGCCCAGGGGGCTGCCCAGTTCGTCGGCGATGCGCTGCGCGACCGTGCGGGCGGCCAGCCGCCGTGGCTGGGTGTGTCCGATGGTTCCGCGGACTCCCAGCCCGGCCTCGAGGCAGATCTTGGGCAGTTGGGTGGTCTTGCCCGAGCCGGTTTCGCCGGCGACGACGACGACCTGGTTGGCCCGCACGGCATCCGCGATCTCCCGGCGCCGCTCGCTGACCGGCAGGTCGGGATAGGTGATGGTGGGTACCGCGGCCAGCCGCGCGGCCACCAGCGCTTCGGCCCGCGCGAGCTGCTCGGCGAGCTGCCGCAGCTTGTCGGGTTTGGCGCCGCGCAGATTTTTCAGGCGACGTCCGAGGCGCTCGGCGTCGCGGGTGGTCAGACCGTCAAGGCGGGTGCGCAGTTCCGCGGGAGACAGTTCGGCCACTCGGGCCAGGATAGGCGCGCGGTCGGCGCCGTTCGCCGCCGAGCGTGCCGGCCCGCGGACGATTCGAGCGCCCGTTCCCGGACGAAGGCCCACCCTCGCCGCCCTAGGGTGAAACCCATGAGCCTCGTCACGTATGAGCTGGACGGTCACGTCGCCACCATCACCCTCGACCGCCCGGAGGCCCGCAACGCCATCAACGGCGCTCTCCGGCAGGACTTGAACGCCGCCTGGGAACGGTTCCGTGACGACTTGGACGCGTGGGTCGCCATCCTGACCGCCAACGGCACCGTCTACTGCGCGGGAGGGGACCTCAAAGACGGCGAGGGCTCGGTCGGCACCTTCGGTGGCACCTTCTGGGAGAAGCCCACGATCAATTCCTTCGAAAGCGGGATGGAGTTGTTCAAGCCGACCATCGCCGCCGTGCACGGGCCGTGCATCGGCTACGGGCTCACGGGGGTGCTGTTCTGCGATTTCGTCATCGCCAGCACCGAGGCCTCCTTCTGCTATCCCGAGGTGGCGATCGGTGTGCCGACCATCGTCGGGGCCATCCGCCTGCCCCAGCGGGTCGGCTGGGCCAACGCCATGGAGTTGCTGTTGACCGGCAAGCCGATCAGCGCCGCTCGGGCCAAGGAGATCGGCCTGGTGTGGAAGCTGGTGGAGCCGGAGGACCTGCAGGAAGAGGCCAAAGCGTGGGCCCGGACCCTCACCCGCGCCGCTCCCCTGGCCCAGCGCGCGACCAAAGAGGTGGCGTGGCGGACGGCGGACATGGGCTGGATCGAGTCGGTCCGTTTCGGCGAAACCATGCGCAAGGTGGCCGGCGCGACCGAGGACGTCGCCGAGGGGCTCCGGGCATGGGCCGAGAAGCGCAAGCCCGAATGGCGTGGCCGCTGACTGCTCGAGTGGATGAGCGATTGCGCGCGGAGCTGACCCGGGTCCGCGACCGCGGCGGCCCCGGCGCCCGCGACGCCGAGATCGCGCTGGGAAGCGGGCCGATCCGGCAGCGGCTGGAATCGTCGATCCGCGCGCTGACCGGGCATCGCGGGCGGCGAAGCAGCATCTGCCCGTCGGACGCCGCCCGGGCCGTGGGCGGCGAGAATTGGCGCGCATTGATGGCCGACGCCCGGGAGGTCGCCCGGCAGCTGGCCAGATCGGGCGCCGTGCAGATCACGCAGCGCGGCGGCGTCGTCGATCCCGATGGTGAGTGGGCCGGCCCCATCCGCATCCGGGCGACCGCCGGTTGACCACATCGGCTGCGCCGCAAGGCGACTCGCCCGAAGTGCACCAGCGTCCCCGCCCCGCGCCAACCGCCGGCGTAGCGGCGGCCGGTGATGTGACAGGATTTCGGCATGAGTGCACGCAGATTTGCTCGCATCGTCGGTGTCCCGGTCGTCACGACGTGGGCGGCGCTGACCATCCCGGCCGGGCAACCGTCGGCCCTGCCCGCCGCCTCCGCCGACGCCTGCTCCGACGTCTCCGTCGTCTTCGCTCGCGGCACTCACCAGGAGCCCGGTCTCGGCAACATCGGCCAGGCCTTCGTGGACTCCCTCACCTCCCAGCTGGGCGGGAAGTCCGTCGACGTCTATGCCGTCAATTACCCGGCCAACGACGACTACCACAACAGCGCGAACGCCGGCTCCGCCGACGCCAGCACGCACATCCAGGACACCGTCGCCAGCTGCCCGAACTCCAAGATCGTGCTCGGCGGCTACTCCCAGGGCTCGACGGTGATCGACCTGGCCACCAACGCGATGCCGGCCTCGGTCGCCGACCACGTCGCCGCCGTCGCCCTGTTCGGCGAACCCACCAGCGGCTTCTCGACCATGCTGTGGGGCGGGCAACCGCTGCCGAGGATCAACCCGGCGTACGGGTCCAAGACCATCAGCCTGTGCGCCCCCGACGATCCGATCTGCTCAGCCGGCGGCAACATCATGGCCCACGTGTCCTACATCGACGCCGGGATGACCGCCCAGGCCGCGACGTTCGCGGCCAACAAGGTCAACCAGGGGCCGGCGCCGCGCGTCTGACCCATCAGTCGTTGGCGCGCTCCTCTTGCCGCTGCCGCCGCTCGGCGGCCGCCAGCTGCGCGACCCGGTCCGCCTCTGAGCGCTTCTCGGCGGCGTCGCCCAGCTTGTCCTCGGCCTCGTCGATCTTCGCTGCCGCGGCCTTGGACGCGGCCTTCTCGGCGGCTTGAGTCCTGCTCTCGACCTGCCGTTTTGCCGATTCGACCGTCCGCTTCTGCCGGTCCGCCGCTTCGTCGGCGCGGCGTTTGGCCGCGGCGCTCTGCTGCTGGGCGGACTGCGCCGCCTCGCGTTTGCGTTGCTCGGCGGTCTTGCGGGCGTCCTGGATCTCCTGCTGCGTTGCCGCCTGGGCTTCTCGCCGGCCCTCGATCGCCTCGTCCCGGGCGCCCTTCAGCTTCGCGTCGGCCTGTTCCTTGCGGGCCGCGGCCTTCGCGTCCAGCTCGGCCGCGCGGCCCAGCGCGTCGCTGCGTTCCACCAGCGCCGTCCCGCGTTCGACCAGCGTCGGGTCATCGAGCACGTTGCCGATCGTGGTGTCGAGCATTCCGAGCGAACGCTCGAAGAGCAGCCGCGCGGGAGCCTCGGTCGGGATCCGTGTGACGACCCGATCCTCGATCAACTGCAGCGGGAAGCGGGCCAGTTGGTAATGGAACCGCAGAACGGCGAACGGGACTTCGGATATCTTCATCAACTTCTTCTCCTGTCTGTGGACCGCCGTCAGGGCAGGTCGGCTTCGTTGGTCGCGTTCTGGGCCTGGCGCCGCAGACGGTCGGCCTCGGACTCCTCGTGGCGGGCCACCTGCACCGACGTCTGGTGCTCGGCGACGGCGTCGACGACGTCCTCCGACGCTTCCCGGATCTCGGCGCGCTCTTCCGCTTTTGCGCGCTGCACTTCCTGCTGCGCGTCCAGTTCGGCCCGGGACTTCTCGGCGGTCGCCCGCTGCAGTGCGGCCTGATCGGCGGCCCGCTTCTCGGCCGCCTCGCGGGCCTCGATCGATTCCTCGGTGGCGACGGCCTGCGCATTGGCGGCCACCCGCTGTTGGGCGCCTTCCACCCTGGCTTCGGCGGCCCGGTCTTGCGCCTGCTTTGCCTGGGCCTCCGCGACGGCCTCCGTCGCGTTCGCCTCCTTGCGCTCGTGGGCCTGGGTCTGCTCGAGTTGCCCCTCGGCGGTCAGCGATTCGTTGCCGGTAACAGCCCCGAAGACCTCTTTGGCTTTGCCCTTGACCGAATCGATCAGGCCCCGACGCGCTTCGTCGGCTTTGTTCTGTTCGCTCATTCGACAGTCTCCTTGCGGCGTTAGCCAGAACTGAGTTCATTCGTTCGTGTCACAGTCAGGCATTCCACCGATGCCGCCGATCAAACCCGCGTGTGACCTGCGTCACCCACCCGTCCGGACTCGCGGCAGGGGGTCGCAGGAGAACGAAATATATTGGGCCGCAATAGTATTCGTGCGCTGATGTGCGGCCGGAACGAGTCCCGATCCTCGATCCGCTACCGTCGACTGTATGTCCGAAGTCTCCGGTAACGACCTCATCGACGACGTCTCCCCTGGCGACATCATCGCCGTCGACCGCGGCCCTGGTGAACGGCCCTACAAGGTGGTGTTCAAAGACTCCACCGGGGACGGCTACGTCGTCACCTTCGAGGACGACGACGGGGAGACCTTCCAGCTCGAGATGCGCGCGGGTACCACGGTGACGAGGTCCCTCGAATCGAAGTGGGAGTCCGCGCAAAGCCCCACTCCGCACGCGGAAGCGTAGCCACCGGCCGCCACGCCGCCCGAATAGCGTTCATCTGCAACGCGATAGCCGACGCCCTCCCGGCGGGCGGTCGCGCCCGTCGAACAGTGATTCCGTCCCCCGTTTGGGCGCGTTCTGGGCGGGAATGCAACGCCGCGATGGAGCCCGCGACGGAGGGAGTGGCGTGAGCTATGTGAATTTCGCCAAAGACCAGGTGCTGGGGGCGGTGAAGAAGGTCACTACCGTGCAGCCCCGCCCCTCGGCGGGCCAGACGGTCACGATCGCGTGCCCCGTTGAGCGGATCGAGCAGTTCTGGCGCGATCCGGTGCAGATGTCGGTGGTGCTCGGCGACATCGCCGAGGTCGAGCTTCGGGGCCAGGACCGTTATCGCTGGCGGTTGCTCGCGGGGCCGAAGACGGTGTGGGATTCGGAGCTGATCCCGGAACCAGAGGGGCTTCGATTCGTCGGTACGGGCGACACGAAGCAGATCACGGTGACCTATCGCCCCGCCCCGGGGAAGTTGGGCACCGAGGTGACGCTGCGGGCCACTACGCCGGCACCGGGCCTGTTGGCCGGCGCCGCGGCGTTCAAGGTCCTCTACCGGCTGCGCGCGCTGATGCAAACCGGCGAGGTCCCGACCATCCGAACAAACCCGAGCGCGCGAAGCTCCGCGCGGTAAGCGAAAGGCGGCGAGGCATGCGCGCGCTGTGCTGGAACGGGGTCAACGACCTGTCGGTGGAGACCGTCGACGACCCGAAAATACTGAATCCCCACGACGCGATCGTCGAAGTCCGACTCACCACCACCTGCGGGTCGGATCTGCATTTCATCGACGGCTACCTGCCGGGGATGCGCGAAGGTGACGTCTTCGGCCACGAATTCATGGGCGTCGTCGTGGAGACGGGTTCCGAGGTGCGGGAAACCCAGGTGCGCGACCGGGTGGTGGTGCCGTCATTCATCGCCTGCAACCAGTGCTGGTATTGCGAGCACGAAATGTATTCCTGCTGTGACACCACCAATCCCAACGCCGAACTGCAGCAGCCCCTGCTCGGCTACCCCTCGGGGGGAATCTACGGCTACACCCACCCGTTCGGCGGCTACGCGGGCTCGCACGCCCAATACGTCCGGGTGCCGTTCGCCGACGCGAATTGTTTTGCCATTCCGGGTGACATCAGCGACGAGCAGGCGCTCTTCCTGTCGGACGCGGTGCCCACCGGTTTCATGGGCGCCGATTTCTGCGATATCGCCGGCGGGGACACGGTGGCAGTCTGGGGTGCCGGCGGCGTGGGTCTGATGGCCGCCCGCAGCGCCTTGCTGCTCGGCGCCGAACGCGCGATTGTCATCGACCGTATTCCGGAGCGTCTGGCCCTGGCGCACGGCGAATTCGGGCTGGAGACGATCGACTACGCCGCGGTCGACAGCGTCCACGAGACGCTGCGCGAGATGACCGGCGGCCGCGGGCCGGACGCCTGCATCGACGCCGTCGGAATGGAGGGCCACGGCACCGGCCTACAGCAGCTCTACGACCGCGCCAAGCAGTTCCTGCGAATGGAAACCGACCGCGCCACCGCGCTGCGTCAGGCAATCCTGGCGTGCCGCAAGGGCGGGGTGGTGTCGGTGCTCGGCGTATACGGGCTGACCGACAAGTTCCCGACCGGGGTGCTGACGAACAAAGGGCTGACCCTGAAGACCGCTCAGCAGCACGGTCAGCGGTACATGTCGCGGTTGTTCGACTACGTCGAGCAGGGGGATCTGAACCCCGCCAAGCTCATCACCCACGACCTGTCGCTCGAGGAAGGCGTGCTCGCTTACGACCTGTTCAAGAACAAGAAAGACGATTGCGTCCGGGTGGCGATACGGCCCGGCGCGAAAGCCGGCGCCTCGCACGCCGGGCGCCCTGGAGAGGACCAACGATGACCGACCGTCCGCCAAACCCCGATCCGGTTCTGACGCCCGGGCTGGAGCCGGGTGGCGGCGTGTCGCCGGGGGCCACGCCTCCTGCCGCGCCGCAAACCTCGGGCGTGGCCGAGCATCAACCGCCTGCGACCCGGCGGTTCACCCCGAGCTCGGTGCTCACCGTGATCGGCGTCTGCATCTTCGCCGTGGTGTTCCTCGCGGTCGCGGTGCTGCTCGTGATGAAAATGGTTGGGGCTTAACGTGAAATGTTTCGTGCGATGCGCGCCGGCGCGTGGGGGCGGCCATGACCGTAAGCGCTGACGACGTCCGGCGCCTGCTGGACTCGCAAGACGAACAGTCCGTCCTGGTCGCGATCGAGGGCCGCATCGACGTCGCCTCGCCGGCGGAGTTGGATACAGCGGCTTACCGTGGCGCCCTGCAGCTCGCGACCCGCGGGGAGGTGCTGGCGCGGGCCGGAGGCGCGCAGCTCTCCGAACGCGAGCTGGCGGAGCAGGCCGAGGAACTCGACACGGCGCTTCGCAACCTGGGTGCCTGACCTGCGCGCAGGCAGGGCTGATCATCCGATGGTGACGCGGTCACCGATGCGGATCACCCCCGCCGCCACCACTGCGAGGTAAGCTCCCGCGCACGGCTGGGCGCCGTGGCCTCCTGTGTCCCAACGGTTCTCGGTCGCGGGTGTACGCAACGCCTGTGGAGCGCGCGGCAGCTTGCCGTGCTCGAGTGTCGGCACGACGCACCGTGAGGTGGCCGTCAGCACGCGCAGCCGCGCAGTACCGATAGCGAAATCCCGACCGACCCAGTCGTTTTCGGCGTACGGCGGGAAGTCCGCTGGCGTGGCGATCACCACGTTGGGCCGGTATCGCAACGCCTCGACGCCGATGTGCTCCAACGTGGCGGTGGTGATCGCGTGCAGCGGGGCTTCGTCGGTGAACGCGTCGCCCGGGGTCGTCTGGGCGATCTGCAGAATGCGCCCGCCGACCTCGGCGTCCAGGCCCAGCTCGAGCAACTTCTCCGGGTCCGGGCGTACCAACGTGGCGCCCTCGGGGCGCTGGGCGATCAAGCGGACCGGCCGCCCCAACAGCCGTGACAGCTCGGCGTCGATGCCAGGGTCGTCGGCCGCCACTATGGTTCCGTCGGGCAGGCCGATGCTCACCCGGCCGGCGTCCGCGGTGGCGGTGCACTTCAGCAGGCCCCGCCACAATCGGGCGTTCTTGGCGCTGGCCACGTGCCCGGTGTCCGCGTCGAGCAGCGCCAGCCGGCGGTCCCCTTCGGCGCCGTGCTCGTCGACGAAGATGGCCGCGACCGCTTCGCCGAGCATCGACTTCACCGGGTAGCGCAGCAGGCTGTGCACCCACATGCCCCCCGCGACCAGGCCTGACGAGGCCGTCGAATCCTGCATTGCCAATCCCTACCCGGCGAGACCGCACAAACTGTCCCGCTCAGGGTATGCGGGAGGGGCGATCAGCCCGGGCAGTAGGTCGATTCGGCCGCACTCACCCAGCCGGTCATGTCCGCAAAGGTGAAGCCCTTCGCGCTCATGTTGGAGTGCAGGTCCGTGGCGATCGCGTCGGGCGTCTTGCCGGCCATTCGGTCGGCGCAGACCGCGTGCCCCATCGCGATCATGTCGGAATCGCTCGACGAAGGCCACGTGAATCCGAGGTTGTGCAGTTTCGCGATGTATGCGTCGTCCGTGCTGTCGGCCGATGCGACCGCGGCGCTTGCGGTAAGGGCAGCGCCAACCATGACGGGAATTGTCAGTCTGGCCAGCCAGCGCGGTGGAAGAATTTCGTGCCCTTCTTTTGTTGTCGGTGTCTAGGTGCGGTCAGTATATGAGTGGGAAGCTGCCGCAATTATTAAATGTAGGAAAATTGCCACTCCAGCCCGGGAGCAAAGTGATCGGTCGCTGCCGGGGGTTCAGATTGGCTCCTCGCCGGCGGCGCCGATGCGGACGAAGTCGGTGCTGAAGCGGCCGCACGCTGTTCAGCGTGCCGGCGAAGCTGACCGTAACGCGCGCGGGCGCGCAAATACCAGGTTCTCGGCTTTCGGGATATCGACGATCACTAGCCAATGGCGATGAAGAAGCGACCCGCCCGCCAATTCAACGATTCGCCCGTTTTCGCAGAAATGACGCATCATCACACAAAATTCGTGCGCAACAATTGCCTCTGACATTGGTCGATCTTGGACATCTTTGGCGCCCATGGGGTCGGTGGCACCGGCCACCGCCATCGCACTGCTGGTGTCAGTGCCGCTAGCCCGCTCGTGCGGCAGCAATCTGGCGCCGGCCGCGAGTCCCCGGACGTGGGAAACAGGTGCCTGGTGCCACAACTTCCTCGCTGTGGTCCCTTGGTTTAGCATTGCGACCCTTGGGAATCGACTCCGGATCGCCAGACGCTGCCCAGGGCTGCATAATGGCCTAAGGGAGGGGGTAAGGGCTTTGCGCTGGTGGGCAGCGTATTTGCGCCGATCTTTCCAGAACCGGTCGGGGCATCCCGTGTATCACGTAAGAAGCGCCGCAGCGTTTTCGGCGCGATTCCCCGGCGGCAAACCGGGTCGAGTCAGCAACGGGAAGGGATGTGATCATCCGGTGCGTGCAGCAAATGCGTTAAGCCCATTTCGAGTGCTCGGCGGCGCCGGCTGTGAGATCCGATGTGCCGTGTTCACATGCGTCCGCCGGGACGCGTCCACCGCCATGGTTTTTCGGCTCAACCTCAGTTAAGGGACCGACATGGATTTCGCGATCTTCCCCCCGGAGGTCAACTCCGGCCGGATGTATGTCGGCGCCGGATCGGAACCGATGGTGGCCGCGGCAGAGGCCTGGGAGGGGTTGGCGGCTGAGCTGCATACTGCCGCCAATGCGTATCAGTCGGTGATATCAGGTCTCACTGCCGGCCCGTGGCTGGGTCCGTCGTCCGCGTCGATGGCGGCTGCGGCCGCGTCCTTCGTCAGTTGGCTCAGCGGCGCCGCTACGCAGGCAGAGGAAACCGCTATGCGGGCCAGGGCCGCGGTGGCGGCCTACGACGAAGCGTTCGCAAATACTGTTCCGCCGCAATTGGTCGCCGCGAACCGCGCTCTGTTCGCAAGGTTGGTGGCGAACAACCTGTTCGGACAGAACACCTCCGCGATCGCGACCACCGAGACGCAGTACGTCGAGATGTGGGCCCAAGACGCCGCAGCGATGTACGGATACGCGGGTGCGTCGGCAGCCGCGACGACATTGACACCGTTCGTCGCCGCGCAACAGAACACCGACCCGAGCGGGCCTGCGGGCCAAACGGCCGCCGTCACCCAGGCCGCCGGCACCTCGGTCGGCGAGGCGCAAAACGCCGTTTCGTCGCTCCAGCAGAGCTTCTCCGCGGTGCCCAACGCGTTGCAGGGTCTCGCGGTCGCAGCCCCTACCGCCACGAGCCAGCTGAATACATTGGCCGACCTGGTCTCCATCTTCGTCGACCTGCCGGCCGGGCTTGCGAGCATTTTCGTCGACGTCCCGCTGAGCACCCTTGGCCTGGTGGCTCTTCCCTTCGACATCGGCGGCTACTACACCGGTGTTCACACCGATGACATCGTCAGTGGCTGGAACGGAGAAGAGAGTTGGCCCGGCAGCGGGCCGGCGCCCGTCAAACCCTTCCCCGCGCCGCTGTTGAATCTGCGCCCCGGCGCGATCCCGCCGTCGACGGTTTCCGCCGGTGTCGGCGAGGCCAACACGGTCGGGACCTTGTCGGTGCCGGCGACGTGGACCATCGCCACGCCGTTGGTACGTCCCGTCTCCTACACTTTGCCCGCGTTGCCCGCCTCACCCGCCGGTGTGGTCGAGGAAGGGGCCGCACCGGGCTCGAGCACCTTCGGCCAGATGGCATTGGCGGGCCTGGCCGGGCGAGCCATCGCAGGGACCATGGGCGCCGGTGGTGGCGGTAAAGGTGGCGGTAAAGGGGCCGGAGCCGAACGCGTGCCGGCCCCCGCGGGTGAGGCCAACACCGCGCCGGGCGCGGCGGAGGACGGTGAAGCCGCAGCGCCGGAAACCCCGCCTCGGGCGGTGGTGACGGGAGTGGCAGCCGAGCTGCGCGAATTCGCAAAGCTGCGCGACGAGGGAATTCTGACCGAGGAAGAGTACACCGAGCAGAAGAACCGACTGCTCGGTCGCTGAGCCGCCGTTCGCCTACATCGCGATTATCCGAAAAGGGATGCGCCGCAATGGATTTTGGGATGTTTCCGCCGGAGTTCAACTCCGGTCGGATGTATGCCGGTCCGGGTGCGGCGCCGTTGTCGGCGGCGGCACAGGCGTGGGCGCAATTGGCCGACGAACTCTACACAGCGGCCGGCAGGTTTGGATCGGTGGTGGCGGAGTTGACCGCCGGACCGTGGTCGGGCCCCACGTCGGCGTCGATGGCGGCTGCGGCGGCGCCCTATATGGAATGGCTCAGCGGCACTGCTGCGCTGGCGGCGGAGACCGCCGCCAGCGCGACATCCGCGGTCGCCGCCTACGACGCGGCGTTCGCGGCCACGGTCCCGCCACCGATCATCGCGGCCAACCGCAGCCTGCTGGCGGCGTTGGTGGCGACCAACTTCTTCGGACAGAACACTGCGGCGATCGCCGCCACCGAGGCGGAGTACGCCGAAATGTGGGCCCAGGACGCCGCGGCGATGTACACCTACGCCGGTTCCTCGGCGGCCGCGACCGCGTTGACGCCGTTGACTTCGCCAGGGCAGAACACCGATCCGGCCGGCCCGGCCCGCCAGGCAGCTGCGGTCAGCCAGGCGGTCAGCGCACCGGCCGGCGATGCACTAGGCGTCGTGTCCGACGTCGGCCACACATTCTCCGCGGTGCCCGCCGCGCTCCAAAGCCTGGCGACCGCGGCGCCGGCAGCCGCGTCGGACCCACTTTCGACGTTGGCCGACCTGGTCACGATCTTCGTCAGCGCGCCGTCCAGCGTGCTCACTTTCGGGGTAATCCTCCCGCTCGTGGTCATCGCCGGCCCGGTCGATCTTCCCATCGCCGCCCTCGGCACACTCATCGGTTTCCACACCGACGACATCGTCAGCGGGTGGAACGGCGAAGAGGTTTGGCCGGGGTACGGGCCCGCGCCCGTCTGGAATTTTCCGGCGACCCTGACGAACCTGAGCCCGGGTGCGGTGCCAACGATGTCGGCGGGTCTGGCCGGGGCCAAGGCAGTCGGGGGATTGTCCGTGCCGCAGGCTTGGGCCGTCGCCGCGTCGGAGCTGCGGCCTGCCGCGTTGGTGTCGCCGCTCACCAGCATCGACAGCGCCGTGGCGGCGCCCCTGGAAGTCGGCTCGAGCGACATGCTTGGTGACATGGGAGTGGCGGGCATGGCCGGGCGCGCTATGGCCGGGGCCCCAAGCGGCGGCGACGATGGCGGCAAGGTGACCGGCCAGCGCATGGTTGCTCGCTTCGGCGGCGCGGTGCCCGGCAGCGATGGCCAGGCACCGCCCGTCAAGCCCCGGGTGGTGGTGACCGGAGTCGCCGCCAGGATCCGCGAGATCACCAAACTCCGCGACGAGGGACACTTGAACACCGAGGAATACCAGAAGCTGAAGAACGAGCTACTCGGGCGTTGAAGCTATTCACCCTCGGGCAGGCCAGCAGTCGCCAGGGGTCTGTAGCATGACCGCGACTGATGACTGTGAGGTCTCACCGATGAGAATTGTGCTGGCAAGCTACGGGAGCCGGGGCGACGTCGAGCCGTGCGCCGCCGTCGGTCGCGAGCTGCTCCGCCGGGGACACGACGTGCTCATGGCGGTCCCGCCCGACAGGATCGGCTTCGTCGAATCGGCCGGGCTGACCGCCGTTGCTTATGGACCGGACACCCGAGAGCAGATCACCGCGGCCACGGACTTCGTTCAGCGCGTCCAGGATCCGATCAGCGCGCTGCCGAAAGTCATGGAGCGTGTCACGAAGGTATGGGCGGAGAAGGGTACGGCACTGGCGTCGTTGGCCGAGGGGGCCGACCTGCTGGTCGCCGGGATGAACGAGCAGCGGCTCGCCGCCAATGTCGCCGAGCTCCACACCATGCCGTTCGCGGCGCTGCACTTCTTCCCCGCGCGGGCGCTCGAGCTCGGCGGGTTCCAGGAGCCCGTCACGACGGTGGCCGAGGGCGCGCAACGCGAAGCGCTCGGCTTACCCGAAGCCGCCCGATCGCCGGCCCGACAGGCGCTGGAGATCCAGGCCTACGAGGAGTTCTGCCTGCCCGACCTGAGGGCCGAGTGGGGCGAATCGGCGCATCGGCGGCCGTTCGTCGGGTCGCTGACGCTGGAAATGGCGACCGACTCCGATGACGAGGTGCTGTCGTGGATCGCCGACGGACCGCCGCCGATCTACTTCGGCTTCGGCAGCACGCCGGTCAGCTCGCCGCCCGAGACGGTCGCGGTGATCACCGCGGCGTGCGAGCAGGTGGGCGAACGGGCGTTGATCTGCAGCGGGCCAAATGATTTCACCCACCTCGAGCCGGCGGCCCACACCAAAATCGTGGACGCGGTCAACCACGCGGCCGTCTTTCCGGCATGCCGCGCGATCGTGCACCACGGGGGCGCCGGCACCACGGCCGCGGGCATGCGCGCCGGCGTACCCATGTTGGTGCTCTGGCTCTGGCTCGACCAGCCGATGTGGGCGTCCGCAGTCAGCCGGTTGGAGGTGGGGATCGCCAGGCCCTTCGCGGAATCGACCTACGATTCATTGGTCGCCGACCTGCGTTCCCTACTCGCCGTGGATCACGTCGCGCGCGCCCGCGAGGTGGCCGCACAGATGACCAAGCCGGCCGAAAGCGTCACCCTGGCCGCCGACCTCTTGGAAGGCGCGGCGCGCGCGGGCTGATCCCCTCGCCGTTCAGTGGTGCAAACCGGCCGGGTCGTGTAGAAGGTTCTGGTGCAAGATCCGCCGCCAAGCTCGTTCGACCCGTCGATGCTGCACGAAGCGATGATCAGGCGGTTGTATCGCCGGTCGGTGGCCGAGGGCCAGATCAGGGTGCCGGCGGTACCCGGTTTGATCGACGAATACGTCCAGATCTGCGGCAACATCTGCGCAACCCTGGGCGTCTGGCACACGCCCGAACAGTCTTCTCAGCTCAGGACCGTTTTGGAGGCCGAGCTGGCCAAGGGGTTCAAGGCCTCCCCCCGTTCGGACATCGTCATCTCGTTCCACGCACCCTTCGGGACCGGAGTGAACTTTCGCGTGCAAGCCGAATGGCGGACGCTCGAGGCCGATTACGACGAATGGGTGGCGGTGCGTCCACCGCCGTTGTTCGGCACCGAGCCCGACGCGCGGGTGTTGGCGCTGGCCGCCGAGGCCGCCGATCCGGCGACCTACCGCGTGCTGGATGTCGGAGCGGGAACCGGGCGCAACGCCCTCGCGCTGGCCCGCCGGGGCCACCCGGTGGACGCGGTCGAAATGGCGGCGAAGCTCGCTGACGTCATGCGCTCGGAGGCGCAGAGTGAATCCCTTGGCGTGCAAGTGATCCAGAGCGATGTCTTCACCGCGATGGAAGGCGTCCATGGGGAATACCAGCTGATGGTGCTCGCCGAGGTGGTGCCCGACTTCCGGACGACCCACGAGTTGCGCGGCCTGTTCGAACTCGCCGCCGACTGCCTGGCTCCGGGCGGGCGTTTGGTGTTCAACACCTTCCTGCCCCGCGAGGGCTACGTTCCGGATGCCGCGGCGCTGGAAATCGGTCAGCAGTGCAACACCATGATCTTCACCCGCGACGAGATGGCCGGCGCGACGGCCGGGCTTCCCCTCGAACTGGCCGCGGACGATTCCGCCTGCGAGTACGAGAAGGCCCACCTGCCCGACGGCAGCTGGCCGCCCACGGGCTGGTTCGAGGGATGGGCCAACGGTCTGGATGTGTTCGACGTCGAGCCCGGGGATTCGCCGATCGAGTTGCGCTGGCTCGTCTACCGCAAGGCGGACTGAGCGCTCCGCCCCGGCCTCAGGCCGTCAAATCGCGGGTAGCCGGCCCCTCGAGGAGTGTGCCGTCCGGGGCGAACCGCGACCCGTGCAGCGGGCATTCCCACGCCTCGTCGGCGTCGTTCCAGTTCACGATCCCTCCGAGGTGCGGGCACACCGGCGACACCCGATATTCGGTGCCATCGGGGCCACCGACGCGGCAGCGGGCCTCGAGATGCCACGGCGGGCCGCTCACCACGCCGCCCTCGTCCGCGCCGGGGCTGCGGCGACCGGTGCGCAGCAGTGGGGTGAGCCAGCCCTTCGCCAGATCGAAGCCCACCTCGAGGTTGGCCTGCAGAGCCGTCGGCAGGCCCGACAGCTCGTGCGGGCTCCAGCTGGCGAACGCCCTGGCCCAGTCCATTCGCCCACCAAGGATGCGGCTCGACAAGGCCAACGCCGCGGCGGCGCCGTTCGTCATCCCCCACTTGTTGAATCCCGTTGCCACAAAGATGGTTTCGGTGCCCGGCAGAATGGGTCCGACGTAGGGCAGCTGGTCGATGGGCGTGTAATCCTGCGCCGACCAGAAGTGGGTCTGCTCGGCACCCGGATAGTGCTCGCGGGCCCACGACGCGAGTTCCTCGAGGGCCTTCGACGGGCTCTTCTTGCGGCCCACGGTGTGGCCCGCCCCGCCGACGATCAGCCGCTCGCCGTCCGCGACGGGCGCATAGCGCACTGAACGGGTGGGCGAGTCGGTGGAGATCATCATCGGCCGGGTGATGTCGCCGGGGACCTTGAACGCCAGGCAGTAGGACCGGCTCGGCTTCACGCGGGCGAAATAGCCGCCGCGGTCCAGGATGGGGATGCCGGTCGCGAGAACCAGCTGCGCGGCTTCGAGCTCGACGTCGCGCTGGTCGGCGTCGTTGACGTGCACCCGCACTCGGTCGCCGCGGGTGGACACCCGCCGGACCCGGGTGTGCTCGACGAGCCGGCCGCCGCGGCCGATCAGCTCCTTGGCCAGCGCGTCCAGGAACGGCATGGGATCGAACTGCGCCTGATCGGGCAGCCGCACCCCGCCGTGGTACGGGAACGGCACGTCGGCGTCGTCGTCCCAGACTGCGGGCAACCCGACCGCCTGGCACGCCTTCAACTCCAGGCGGGCGGACGGCACGCCCTTGGCGGATTGGGCGTAGGTGTAGGCGTCCTCGCGCTGGACCGAGATGTCATGGGACCGGCAGTAATCGATCACCCAGTCCTGGCCCTCCCGGTTGCCGTCCAGGTAGGCGCGGGCAAGTTCCCTGCCGTGCCGGGGCAGGATCTTCGAGAGGTGGGTGCCCTGCAGCAGACTGATCTTGGCGGTGGTGTTCCCGGTGGCGCACGCCCCGGCGGTGCGCGCCTCGAGCACCAGCACACTCTTGCCGGCGCGAGCCAGCAGCACCGCGGTCATCAGCCCGGTGATGCCGGCGCCCACCACGATGACATCCGCGGATCGGGGGCCGTCGTCAAGCTTGCTTGCGGCCCAAGGTTGTTCGGCCCGCTCGGCCAACCATAAAGACGTCACGCGTGGGCTGATACCCGGGTTTGCCCCGGGGAAACCCCGCCGCGGCCCGCCGGCCGGCGTCACGCGCGCCTCAGCTGCGCTTTCGCCTCCTTGACCGATTCCCCGGCGGCGCGGGCGGCTTGCTTGGCCCGGTCGTAATCGGCTTCGGCGCGTTCGAGTTCGCCCTCGGCGGTGCGCAGCGCCGCGAGCGCCTCGTCGCGCCTCAGCCGTGCCGCGGTGCGCTGCGCTCGGCGCTCCGAGAGAGCGGCGTCAGCGTCGGCCTTGTGGCGTTCGGCGGCCGTCAATGTCGCGGTCAGCTTCTCGCGCCGTCGCTGCGCCGCGGCGTCCCGTGCGGTCTCCTTCCGAGGCTGCGCCCGCGTCGGCGTCGACCGCCCTTTCAGCTTTCCGGTCGCCTTTACGGTCCCGGCGGTGGTCACCGGTGCGGTGGCGCCGACGTCGCCGAACCCCGACCACTGCTCGGGACGGGCCAGCCGGCCGAGCCGCTCCCTGACCTCCGGGTCGGCGACGGCCGCCTGCAGCGTGCTGGTGATGTCGTCGCGCACCGCGGAGGACGGGTTGTCGACTCCGGCCGCTTCCAGCGCCGCCCGCGTGGATTCGACGATCAGCCGATGCTGCTCGGCCGACAGGTCCCGGATGAGGGCGCCGTCCATCTCGGCATGTGCGGCGCGCAACCGGTCCCCCAGTTCCGCCAGGCGGTGTTTGGTGTCGGTGTCGCGCAGTGCGAGCCGGTTCACGATCCACGCCGCCGTGGTCGGCTTGTTCGCCGCGGAAATCCGCTTGGCGCCGGCGTCGTCCCCGCGGCGCCGGGCCGCGGCGGCCAGTTTGGTGCGCTCCGCGGTGAAATCCTTGGGTGGCGCCCAGTAGAGACTGTCGAGCTCGTCGCCGGTCATGACGCCATCATCCCCGCGCCCGCCGGTTTAGAAACCCCACGTCCGTGGCATCTGATGTGCAACATCGTCGCGCTGGGCAGCGACTTCGACCAACCCCAACACAACGCAAGGATCCGACAGCTCAATGATGTCCAAGACCAGTGACGGGCCGCTTCGCCGGATCCTCGGGGATCGCAAATCCCGCCGATTGCTGGTGGCCGTGTCGGCGATCGTCGCAGTCGTGGGCGCCGTCGCGATCGCGGCATCGCTTGATTGCTTCGGCGGCGGCTGCGGTCGCCACGGCGCCTCATCGAAAGCGCCGGGTCCGGCACAAGTCACGATCACGCCCGGCCCCGACGCCCGTGACGTCGACCCGGTCGCACACGTGGTGGTCAAGGCCGACGCCGGGACGCTGACCGACGTCCAGATGGTCAACGAGACCGGCAAGTCGGTGCAGGGCGTCATGACGCCGGACAACACCGTCTGGAAGCCCACCGTCCCCCTGGGCTACGGCCGCACCTATACCCTGACGGTCATTAGCCGGGGCTCCAATGGCGTTGATTCGAAACAAGTTTCGTCGTTCTCCACGCTCAGACCGTCGAACCAGACCAAGGTCTCGTTCACCACCACGTCGGAGGCCGGACTCAAGGATGGCGGCACGTACGGCGTCGGGACGGTGGTCGTGGCCCACTTCGACGAGCAGATCGCGAACCGGGCCGAAGCCGAGCGGCACCTGGCGGTGACCACCGACCCAAGGGTCCAGGGTTCCTGGTACTGGGTAAACGACCAAACCGCCCACTGGCGGCCGGAGCACTACTACGCACCGGGCACGACCGTTACCGCAGAGGCCAAGATCTACGGGATCGCCTTGGGCGATGGGCTGTTCGGACAGGACGACACCAAGGTGTCGTTCCGAATCGGTGACGCGCACGTATCCATCGCCGACGACGCCACCAAACAAGTCAGCGTCTTCAACAACGGAGCGCTGGTCCGCACGATGCCCACCTCGATGGGGATGGGCGGCACCGAAAACGTCGGCGGCAAGAGCATCTCGCTGTGGACGCCGTCGGGCGTCTACACCGTGCTCGACAAGGGCAACCCGGTCGTCATGGACTCCTCGACGTTCGGGCTGCCCAAGAACTCCCGGCTGGGCTACCGCGAGACGATCAACTACGCCACCCGGATCAGCACCGACGGCATCTACCTGCACGAGCTCGACGCCACGGTGTGGGCCCAGGGTCACCGGGACACTTCGCACGGATGCCTGAACCTCAACGCGGACAACGCGAAATGGTTCTACGACTTCTCGGTGCCCGGTGACGTGGTCGAGGTCCGCAACAGCGGCGGTCCGCCCCTGACGCTGGCGCAGAACGGCGACTGGACGATCAGTTGGGACGACTGGCGCAAAGGCAGCGCACTGAAGCCCACGTGACGCAGCTCATTCGACACCCACAGTTGTGCGCTATTTCACAGTAAAGTCTTGACTCGTTCCAGATAAGTGCGTCATATTGGTGCGGTGTCGTCGACGGCCGATTACCCGGAACGATTGCGGATGGCCGACCTGCGCGTGACCCGCCCCAGGATTGCGGTGCTGGAGGCGGTGGACGCCCACCCGCACGCCGACACCGAGACCATCTTTTCGGCGGTCCGCGAAGGCCTGCCCGACGTGTCCCGCCAGGCCGTATACGACGTCCTCAACGCGCTGAGCACGGTGGGTTTGGTCCGCCGGATCCAGCCTTCCGGGTCGGTCGCCCGCTACGAGTCGCGGGTCGGCGACAACCACCACCACGTGGTGTGCCGGTCCTGCGGCGTCATCGCCGACATCGACTGCGCGGTCGGTGCCGCGCCGTGCCTCACCCCATCTGACGAGAACGAAGTTCTCGACGGTTTCGTCCTGGACGAGGCCGAGGTCATCTATTGGGGCGTGTGCCCCGACTGTTCGACCGCAGGTTCCTAGCTCGCAGCCCATCACCCCTAAGAAAGGAATGCTGTGTCCAGCGATATCTCCCAGAGCCGGCCGCCCCACGAGGACAGCAAGACGGCCAGCACCAGCGAGAGCGAAAATCCCGCAATCCCCTCCCCCAAGCCGAAATCCAATGCACCCCTGACCAACCGGGACTGGTGGCCGGACCAGGTCGACCCGTCGATGCTGCAGCCACACAACCCGCGGTCCAACCCGCTCGGCGATGACTTCGACTACGCCACCGAGTTCGCCAAGCTCGACGTCGAGGCGCTCAAGGCCGACGTGATGTCGGTGATGACCAACTCCCAGGACTGGTGGCCCGCCGACTACGGCACCTACGGCGGGCTGTTCATCCGGATGAGCTGGCATTCGGCCGGCACCTACCGCATTCACGACGGGCGCGGCGGCGGCGGCCAGGGCATGCAGCGCTTCGCCCCGATCAACAGCTGGCCGGACAACGTCAGCCTGGACAAGGCCCGCCGGCTGCTGTGGCCCGTCAAGAAGAAGTACGGCAACAAGATCTCCTGGGCGGACCTGATCATCTTCGCCGGTAACTGCGCGCTGGAATCGTTCGGGTTCAAGACCTTCGGCTTCGCCTTCGGCCGCGAAGACGTCTGGGAGCCCGAGGAGATCCTCTGGGGCGAGGAGGACGAATGGCTGGGCACCAACAAGCGTTACTCCGGTAAGCGCGACCTGGCCGAGCCGTACGGCGCGACCACCATGGGTCTCATCTACGTCAATCCGGAAGGCCCAGAGGGCAAGCCGGATCCCGTCGCCGCCGCGATCGACATCCGCGAGACGTTCGGTCGCATGGCGATGAACGACGAGGAGACCGCCGCGCTCATCGTCGGCGGGCACAGCTTCGGCAAGACGCACGGCGCCGGCAGCGGCGACTTGGTCGGCCCGGAGCCGGAGGCCGCCCCGATCGAGCAACAGGGGCTGGGCTGGAAGAGCTCGTACGGGACGGGTGTGGGCAAGGACGCCATCACCAGCGGGCTGGAGGTGGTCTGGACGCCCACCCCGACCACGTGGGACAACACCTTCCTGGAGACCCTGTACGGGTACGAGTGGGAGCTCCAGAAGAGCCCCGGCGACGCCTGGCAGTTCGTCGCCAAGGACGGCGCCGGAGCGGGCACCATCCCCGACCCGTTCGGCGGCCCGGGTCGCGCGCCGACGATGCTGGTCACCGACATCTCGATGCGTGAGTCCCCGATCTACCGCGACATCACGCGGCGTTGGCTGGACCACCCCGAAGAGCTGACCGAGGCGTTCGCCAAGGCCTGGTACAAGCTGCTGCACCGCGACATGGGGCCGATCAGCCGCTACCTCGGGCCGTGGATCCCCGAGCCGCAGCTGTGGCAGGACCCGGTACCGGACGTCGACCACGAGCTGGTCGACGAGAACGACGTCGCGGCGCTGAAGAGCAAAGTTCTCGGGTCCGGCCTGTCGGTTCCCCAGCTGGTCAAGACCGCGTGGTCCGCGGCCAGCAGCTACCGCAACACCGACAAGCGCGGTGGCGCCAACGGCGGACGGCTGCGGCTGGAGCCGCAACGGAACTGGGAGTGCAACGAGCCCTCCGAGCTCGACAAGGTGTTGCCCGTGCTGGAGAAGATCCAGCAGGACTTCAACGGCTCGGCATCGGGCGGCAAGAAGATCTCGCTGGCCGACCTGATCGTGCTGGCGGGTTCCGCGGCGGTCGAGAAGGCGGCGAAGGACGCCGGCTACGAGATCTCCGTGCACTTCGCGCCCGGGCGCACCGACGCTTCCCAGGAGAACACCGACGTGGAGTCGTTCGCGGTGCTCGAACCGCGGGCCGACGGCTTCCGCAACTACGTGCGACCCGGCGAGAAGGCCCCACTCGAGCACCTGCTGATCGAGCGGGCGTATCTGCTCGGCGTGACCGCCCCGGAGATGACGGTGCTCGTCGGCGGCTTGCGTGCCCTCGGTGCCAATCACGGTGGCTCGAAGCACGGGGTGTTCACCGACCGGCCCGGCGCGTTGACCAACGACTTCTTCGTCAACCTGGTGGACATGGACAACGCGTGGAAGACGTCCGAGTCGGCGGAGAACGTCTACGAGGTCGTCGACCGTGCCTCGGGCGCGGTCAAGTGGACCGCGACCGCGAATGACCTTGTCTTCGGGTCGAACTCGGTGCTGCGCGCGCTGTCCGAGGTCTACGCCCAGGATGACAACCAGGGGAAGTTCGTGGAGGACTTCGTCGCGGCCTGGGTCAAGGTCATGAACAGCGACCGGTTCGATCTCAAGTAACTGCCGGATACCAAGCGGCGCCCCGTGGGCCTTCGGCTCGCGGGGCGCCGTGCGTCAGGGCGTCCGGGCAGCGCGGGGTCCAGGTCGTTTCGCGACACATAACCTACGTAGACGACACGCCGCAAACGGTCGCACTGGTTTATGTCTCGTGAGCCGGGCGGGCGCGGGCACGCGGGCGGTCAGCGCGCGAAGTCCCACTGGCCGTAGTCGGGGGCGAGGACGTCATCGATGTCGACGTTGATCCCGCCCAGCAGCGGGCTGGGGTTGTTCGGGCTGTTGACCACGGCCTGATAGAGCACCGCCGCAGGCTCGCGATCACCGTGTGACCAAGACTTCGTCTGCCACGCCCACCGGTGGCCCGGGCTGCTCGAGTTTCCGATGACGCCGTCGCGGATCGCCCAGCCGCAGGCCTGGGCGTGGCCATAGATTCCGGTCCGGCCCACTCCCAGCACCGAGTTGATGCCCCGAAACCATTGCACGCCAGAGGTATTCCAGAAGTTCTGGTCGATGTCGTCGTCGATGCTGAAGAAGATCGGCGCCGAACCCGGTCCCCCTGCCGCGGAGTGCAGCCGCTGCGCCGTCTGGGCGTCGGCGACCCCGCCGTCGTAGCCGCGGGTGGAGTCCGACGGATCGGGCCAGCCGGGCTTGCCGTACTGGAAGTTGCTGACGATCTGAAGACCGGCGGCGCGCAGCGCGTCCGCGTACTCGCGCGTGATGGGCTTCGCCTCGAAGTTCGCGCCCGGACGCGACTCGGACACGTAGTTGACCACCCCGGCGTAGCCGGCCCCTTTGATCTCGTCCGGTGCGATGCGCCGCTCGGCGAAATCGATCAGCCGCATGTCGGCGGCCCGCGCCTCGTTGCCGGGCGCGGCCGTCGCGCCCAGGCCCAAGAGAACCGGTGCGGCGAATTTGAGGAGGTCGCGCCGTGAGACCGATCGCACCGCGCGATGGTAACAAAGAGCTCAGAACCGGTGCTCGGCCTTGATGAAGTGGGCGGCGCGCTCTCCGATCACCACACAGGGCGCCATGGTGTTGCCGCTCGTGATTCGCGGCATGACGGATGCGTCGGCGACGCGCAGGTTCTCGATGCCGTACACCTTCAGGCGTCCGTCGACCACCGCCATGGGATCACGGCCCATCTTCGCCGTCCCCGATTCGTGCCAGTAGGTGGTGACGGCATAGCGCAGATAATCGTCGAGTTCGGCGCCCGAGAGGTCGCCCGGCATGACTTCGCGTGCGACGAAGGGGCGCAATTGAGCGGAATTGCCGATTTCACGCAGCGTTTCGACGCAGGCGATCGCGGTCTTGAGGTCGTCGGGATTCGACAGCGCGTTCGCTTCGATGCGAATCGGATCGGCCGCGTTCGCGCCCGACAACCGCAGGCGTCCGCGGCTCGCGGGGTGCGTAGGGGCCCCGAACAGGATCCAACTGTTCGCCGGCAGGCCGTATCTCGCGGCGTTTTCCGGGGTGGCCTTCGGGAAGGGGCCCAGGCAGGCGAAGAGATCGGGGCCCTGAACGTCGGCTGCCCCCGAGTCCCAGAACATCGTCGCCCCAACCTGGGTGTCGACGTGCACCGTCTCCGGGAACTCCCACACGCAGTCGAACCCGAAATGATCCTGAAAATTGCGGCCGACCCCGGGCAAATGCCGGCGGACCGCAATCCCGACGCGCCGCAGTTCCTCCTCGTCGCCCAGGCCGGACTGCATCAGGACCTTGGGGGTGTGTATCGCGCCGAGTGACAATACGACCTCCGCCTCGGCGGCCACCTGATGAACCGCGCCCTCGTGCACGACTTCGACGCCCGCTGCCCGGTCGCCGTGGAAGACCACGCGGGTCACCAGCGCGTGCGGCAACACGGTGAGGTTCGGCCGACCGAGTAGCGGGCCGGCGTAGGTGCGGAACACGGACTCGCGCCTGCCGTTGCGGCGGCGCAGGTCGGCGATCGCGGCGCCGCGCGCATTTTCCATCAAGCGGCCGTTCGGACTCTGGTAGGTGGGGATGCCCTGAGCCCGCGCCGCGCCCAGCACCGCCGGCGCGAGCGGATGCAGGTCGGAAGCCGGCGCGACGAACACCGGCCCGCCCCTGCCCCGATGATCCGGCTCGCCGGTGCCCTGCCAGTCCTCTAGTTGCCGATACAGCTCCAAGACCTGGTCGTACGCCCAGGCCGGCTCGCCGGACTCGGCGGCGAAGTAGTCCCAGTCGCCGCGATGTCCACGCGACCAGACCATCAAATTGATGCTGGACCCGCCGCCCAGCACTTTGCCCATCGAGAACGGTATGGAGCGCCCGTGCAGCCGCGGATCGGGTTCGGCCGCGAAACCCCAGTCGCGCTCACTTCCCAGATTGGCGGGCCATCGGCTCGCCTCCATCACTGCGGGCAGATCGTCGGAGCCGCCGGCTTCCAGCAGCAGCACCTTCACGTCGGGGTTCTCAGCCAGCCGTGCGGCGATCACCGACCCGGACGACCCGGCGCCACACACGATGACGTCGTAGCGCGGTTTCAATTCAGCACCCACGAGCGCTCCTCACTTCCCGGCTGGGTATAGCGGCATATACCTGGATGCACGCGCGGGCGAGCCGAACGGTTCAAGCCCTCTCGGGGCCGGGTGGCATGATCCTTGGGTGCCGGATTTCCGTGAGACCGTCTACGCGGGAACCGGTGATGTTCGAGCTCGTTGCGCTCGATTAGGCGATCGAACTATAGTCTGGACACATGTCCAGTTTGCTGTCACGGAGTTCGGGAGCCCGTTGACCGCGATGGATTCGGCGCTATTCCGCGGTCGTTCACCAGCAAAGAAGAGTTGAGTATGCGAATTGCCCTGCTGTCCTACCGTAGTAAGACCCATTGCGGCGGACAGGGCGTCTACGTGCGCCATCTCAGCCACGGTCTGGTCGAGCTCGGTCATGACGTCGAGGTGTTCTCCGGCCAGCCCTATCCCGACCTGCTCGACCCGCGGGTGCGGCTGACCAAGGTGCCGAGCCTCGACCTCTACCGCGAGCCGGACCCGTTCCGCGTGCCGCGACCCAGTGAGATCCGCGACTCGATCGACGTCTTGGAACTGCTCACCACGTGGACCGCTGGCTTCCCGGAGCCGCGGACGTTCACGCTGCGCGCCGCCCGCTTACTGGCCGAGCGGATGGGCGACTTCGACGTCGTCCACGACAACCAGAGCCTGGGCACCGGACTGCTCACGATCGCCGGCGCGGGACTGCCGGTGGTGGCCACCGTGCACCATCCGATCACCCGCGACCGGGTGCTGGATCTGGCCGCCGCGCGATGGTGGCGAAAGCCGTTGGTGCAGCGCTGGTATGGATTCCTGGCGATGCAGCAGCAGGTGGCGCGCCAGATCCCCGACCTGCTGACGGTCTCGTCGTCGTCGGCCGCGGACATCGTCGACGACTTCGGCGTGGCGCCCGACCAGCTGCACGTGGTGCCGTTGGGCGTGAACACCGAGCTGTTCAAGCCGGGATCGCTTCCCCGCCAACCCGGCCGGGTCATCGCGATCGCGAGTGCCGACACCCCGCTGAAGGGCGTGCGCACCCTGCTTCAGGCGGTCGCCCGGCTGCGCACGAGCAGGGATCTCGAGTTGCGGCTCGTCGCCAAGGTGGAACCCAACGGCCCCACCCATAAACTCATCGCCGAGCTCGGCATCTCCGACATCGTGCACATCACCAGCGGGCTTTCCGACGCCGAGCTGGCCGCGCTGTTCGCCTCGGCCGAAGTCGCCTGCATTCCGTCGCTCTACGAAGGGTTTTCGCTGCCCGCGGTGGAGGGCATGGCCAGCGGCACGCCGATCGTGGCGAGTCGCGTGGGTGCGCTCCCCGAAGTCCTTGGTGCCGATGGCGCATGCGCCGAGCTGGTACCGCCCGCCGACGTCGACGCGCTGACTCGCGCCCTCGGTGACCTGCTCGACTCCCCGGAGAAGCGACGGAGGATGGGCAAAGCGGGACGAATCCGCGCGGTCAACGTTTTCAGCTGGGAAGCCGTGGCCGCGCAAACCGTGCGCGTCTACGAGCGGGCGATCGCGCGCCAGGCCGCCTCGGCCGCCGCCGAAGGCGAAGTGCAATGCTGACGGTCGATTTCGGCCGGCTCGGGGTCGGGCCGGCCACCAAGGTGATCGACGTGGGGTGTGGCGCCGGCCGGCACGCATTCGAAGCGTATCGCCGCGGCGCCGACGTGGTGGCGTTCGACCGCGATGCGGACGAATTGCGTGCGGTGGACACCATCCTGCGGGCGATGGCCGAGACGGGCGAGGCGCCCGCCGGGGCGTCGGCGACGGTGGTGCTCGGCGACGCGCTCCAATTGCCTTATGCCGACGAGACGTTCGACTGCGTGATCGCGTCCGAGATCCTCGAGCACATCCCGCACGACGACGCGGCCATCGCCGAACTGGTCAGGGTACTCAAGGTCGGCGGGACCCTGGCGGTCAGCGTTCCCCGGTGGCTTCCGGAGCGGGTGTGCTGGCTGCTCTCCGACGAGTACCACAGCAACGAGGGCGGGCACGTCCGCATCTACCGGGCCAGCGAACTGCGCGCGAAGATCCTCGACGGCGGGATGGAATTGACGCATACCCACCACGCTCACGCATTGCACTCCCCGTTCTGGTGGCTGAAATGCGCGGTGGGCGTGTCGAACACCGATCACCGTGCGGTGACCGCCTACCACAAGCTGCTGGTCTGGGATTTGATGCGACGACCGAAAGTGACGCAGCTGGCGGAATCGGTGCTCAATCCGCTGGTCGGCAAGAGCGTGGCGATGTATTTCGTCAAACAGCCGGCGGTCGAACGGCAAGCGACCGTGGGGTACTCAGTTGCGTCGGTCTAACCCGCCATCGGTCCCGGGCGTCCTTAGCCCCGAGCAATGCCGTCAAACCGCGCAATCTATCGCAGCCACACAGGAACCCTCGGGAGCCATTCCGTGGTCTGAGGGCGGCCACACCGATCCGTGGGATCACGTGGAGTGCGCGATGGCGCTCACCACCGCCGGACTGCTGGAACCGGCGCGCGCCGCGTTCGACTGGAGCCGCCGCACCCAACGCCCCGACGGTTCGTGGCCCATCCAGCTCCGCGCGGGGGTGGTCGAAGACGCCAACAGCGACAGCAACTTCTGCGCCTACATCGCTACCGGCGTATGGCACCACGTGCTCGTCACCGGCGACCGGCGCTTCGCCGCACGGATGTGGCCGGTGGTGCACAAGGCGATCGACTTCGTCATCGATCTGCAGGTCGGCTATGGCGAGATCTGCTGGGCGCGAAGCGAAGCCGGTCCCCTACCCGAAGCGCTGCTGACCGGCTGTGCGAGCGTGTTCCACAGCATTCGGTGCGCCTTGGCGCTCGCCGCGCTGGTCGACGAGCAGCAGCCCGAATGGGAACTGGCGCTGGGCCGGCTCGGGCACGCCATCGCCGCCCATCCCGAGGCGTTCACCGAGAAAGACCGCTACTCGATGGACTGGTACTACCCCATCCTCGGCACCGCCCTGCGCGGGCCCGAGGCGGCTGCGCGGATCAAACGGCGCTGGGACGACTTCGTGGTCGGCGGCCTGGGCATCCGCTGTGTGGCCGACCGGCCGTGGGTGACGGGCGCCGAGACATGTGAACTGGTGATGGCGCTCGATGCCATCGGCGAGCGCGCGGACGCCCACCGACAGTTCGGCGCGATGCAGCATTTGCGTGAGGCCGACGGCTCGTACTGGACGGGGCTGGTGTTCGCGGACGGAAAACGGTGGCCCGAGGAGCGCACCACGTGGACGGGCGCGGCGATGATCCTCGCCGCGGACGCGCTGTCGAACACCACTGCCGGGGCCGGGATTTTCCGCGGCGACGGACTGCCGATGGGCCTGCAGACCGACTTCGACTGCGAATGCGTCACCGCCGGTCCCGGTTGGTGAGCGACGTACGGTGCCGCCTCGGCGCCTGAGAGGTATGGGACCTCGGGGCATTGGTGCGGCGCCGAGTCAGATCGGACTGATCGCCGTGCGTTGACCGGCGGCCGGCGCTGTCCGGCTCAGCCTGGCGGTACACCCGGAATCGGTTCGCCCGGCTGGCCGCTGACCCGTTCGAGGACCCGGAGCGACCCGGTGGCTGAAACCTCTTGAAATTGGCCGGAATCCAGTGCGCGACGGTAGATGTAGTACGGGGGCCGGCCGCCGTCCTTGGGGTCGGGGAACACGTCGTGGATGGCCAGCGCGCCGCCGACGGCCACCCATTTCGCCCACCCCTCGAAGTCCTGGTTCGCGGCGGCCTCGCTGTGCCCGCCGTCGATGAACAGGAACCGCAGGGGTGCCCGCCACCCGGAGGCCACGACCGGCGACTTGCCCACGACGGCGACGACGTGGTCGTCGAGCCCCGCGGCGTCGAGCGTGCGGCGGAACGTAGGCAGCGTGTCGAACAGGCCGGTGACTTCGTCGACCAGCGAGGCATCGTGGTATTCCCAGCCGGGCTGGTGCTCCTCGGAGCCGTGGTGGTGGTCGATCGTGTAGAGCACCCCGGCCATTTGTTGGGCCGCGGAGCCGAGCAACAACGTGGATTTGCCGCAGTATGTGCCGATCTCGACCCCGACGCCGCCGTCGAGATACCGCAGCGCGGCGTCGTAGAGGGCGCGGCCCTCGTCGGCGGGCAGGAATCCCTGTACCTGCTCGGCCAGCGCGAACAAGCGCTCGGGCGCACTCGCGTCGACGTGACTCATCAGCTGAACCTATCGTTCCCGTCGACCGCGCCGGCACGGTGGTCGAGGTCAGCCGCCAAACCGGGCCGGGCCCCTACCCCTAAGCCCAGCGGCCGGGGCGCTACCGCTTTACCATCGTGCTGTGCTCGCCCGCAGACTCGGTGACATCGGCATGGCGGTGGTTCTCGCCGCGGCCATGCTGGTCGTGCCCGCCGCTTTGCCGTCGTTCGGCATGCCGAGTGCCGTCGCGGCCGGCTGCCCACCGGTTCAGGTGGTGTTCGCCCGCGGGCGCATGGAGGCGCCCGGACCGGGAGCGCTGGGCAACGCGTTCATCAGTTCGCTGCGATCCAAGGTCAACAAGAACGTCGGCGTATATGCCGTGAACTACCCCGCGGATACCGAGGTCGCTCAGGGCGCCAACGACATGAGCCGCCACGTCCAGGACATGATCACCAACTGCCCCAACACCCGGCTGGTGCTGGGCGGTTACTCGCTGGGGGCGGCCGTCACCGACGTCGTGCTCGCGGCGCCCATCAGTGCGTTCGGTTTCGACAGCCCCTTGCCGCCCGGCGCCGATCAGCACATCGCGGCGGTGGCGCTGTTCGGCAACGGCAGCCAGTGGGTGGGTCCGATCACCAATTTCAGCCCTGTCTACAACGACCGGACCATCGAGTTGTGCCACGGCGCCGATCCCATCTGTAACCCGGCCGACCCGAACACCTGGAAGGCGAACTGGCCGCAGCACCTCGCCGGGGCGTACATCGACGCCGGCATGGCCAATCAGGCCGCCGACTTCGTCGCCGGCAAACTCTGACCGCGGCTTGCGATCGAAGCCTGAAACGCGCGCACGGTGGTCGTTCCGTCGTGACCAATCAGGATGAGACGCTTAATTTTTGGCGATCAGTGCGGGGATGGCGGTCGAGCCAGCGGTAAGCGATGAGCTTGATCCGGTCGTTGAAGAGGAACCACAGCACCGAGTAGCCCCAGACGAGGCCGGCCCACCGCCACCCCAGCGGTGTCATGGCCACGCCGTAGACGGAGATCAACGTGGCGGCGCTTTGCGCCGTGATGACCGCGCCGAGCAGCAGCGGTGCGGGCGCGGGCCGCGACCAGAACGGGCCGCGGGAGCGGGTGAGGAAGATGGTCAGCTGCCCCGCGACGGACAACTTCAGGTAGATCATCGTGCGGATGAAGTCATGGCTGAGCCCGAACACGCGATCGGCGATGAAGAACAGGGTGAAGGTCGCGACGACCCCGATCACGCCCAGCACGGTGGCGATGGTCAGCACGGCGCGCATGTCCCACCGGACCGGCCTGGGTGAGCCGCGCACATGGTCGTACGCGATGGACAGGATCGCGCCGTCGTTGAGCAGCGCGAGGAACACGATCATGGCGGCGGTGACCGGGAAGAAGTTCATGGACACGACCGCCAGGGTGATCAGCAGCAGCACCCGAATGGTTTCGGCGATGCGATAGGTGGCGTAGCTCGTCAGCCGGGCGAAGATCTCGCGGGCCAGCCCGATTGCGGCCACGATCACCGACAGCCCCGGCGCGAGCAACACCACGTCGGCGGCCGCGCGGGCGGCGTCCGTGGCCCCGGATACCGCGATGCCGGCGTCGGCCTGCTTGAGGGCGGGCGCGTCGTTGACGCCATCGCCCGTCATGCCGACGATGTGCCCGCGGCCCTGCATCAACCGCACGATGTGGTACTTGTGCTCGGGGAAGACCTGCGCAAACCCGTCGGTCGCCTCCACCCGGGCGCCCAGATTGTCGCCGCCGCCGTCGAGGATGGCGGCGTCGAGGATCTGATCGCCCAGCCCCACCTGGCGGGCGATCTCGCGGCCGATGGCGACCTGGTCACCGGTCACCATCTTGACGTCGATGCCGAGTTCCCTGGCGGCGGTGATCGTCGCCGCCGAATCCTCGCGGGGCGGGTCGGCCAGTGCCAGCACACCCATCAGCCGCCACGAGCCGCCGCCGTCCGTCTTCGCCACGCCCAGAGCCCGGTAACCGCGGGCGGCGAACCGTTCGACCACGCGGTCGACCTCGGCGGACGCGCCGTCACCTCCGCACAGCGCGGCGATGACCTGCGGCGCTCCCTTGCTGACCCGAAACGTCCGCCCCTCGGGGTCGCGGACCAGCGCCTCGGTGCGCTTGCTGACCGGATCGAAGGGGACGAATTCGTCCACCCGCCCCGCCGGTGCCGGTCCCGCGGCGGCCAGCACCGCCAGATCGATGAGGTCGTTGTCCTCTTCGCGCGAAGCCAGCGCGGCGGCGGCGAGCAGTTCGTCGTCGCGGACGGTGGCGGCGGTCCAGCGTGCGGCCAGGGCGAGACGGTTCTGCGTCAGGGTGCCGGTCTTGTCCGAACACAGCAGGTCGATCCCGCCGAGTTCCTCGACTGCCGGCAGGTGGCTGACGACGGCCTCGTGACGCGCGAGCTCGCGCGCGCCGATGGCCATCGTCACCGACAGCACCGCCGGCAGCGCGACCGGGATCGAGGCGATCGTGACGACGAGGGCGAACTCCAGGGTCTGCAACACCGGGTTGCCGCGCACCAGCGAGACGGCAACCGTCAACGTCACCAGCACCAGCGCGATCACGATCAGGTAGTTGGCGATCCGCAGCACCGCGCGCTGAAAGTGGCTGACCGTGCCCGCACTTTGCACCAGGGCCGTGGTCTTGCCCATGTACGACGAGGCCCCGGTGGCGCACACCAGGGCGTCGGCCTCCCCCCGCACCAGTACGGACCCCGAAAAAAGGTCCTGGCCCCGCCCGCGACTGACGGCGAGCGACTCGCCGGTCAGCGCGGACTGATCCACCTCGAGGGTGGCGTCGTCGAGCACCCGCAGATCGGCCGGAACCACGTCCCCGAGGCGCACCCGCACGACGTCACCGGGCACCAGCTCGCGCACCGGTACCGTCACCCAGGCGCCGTCGCGCAGTGCCCGCGCCGAGGTCGCCAGCCGCTGCTTGAGCGCGGCGATCGCGTTGGCCGCCTGGTGTTCCTCGAAGAACGCCACCAGCCCGTTCATCGCGAGCAACACCCCGATGATCGCCGCGTCCGTCCAGTGCCGCGCGGCCAGCGACAGCGCCAGAGCGACTTCGATCATCCACGGTATCGGCGCCCAGAAGTAGCCCAGGAATTCCAATACCGGGTTGCGGTGCCGCTCGGCTATTTCGTTGGGGCCGTAGCGCTGCAGTCGCTGCTGCGCCTCCGCGGTCGTCAAACCCGTTGGAGTTCCCGTCAATTCGCTGGCGTGTGTCAACCCGTCTCCCCGATGTGGCGATGTCCGGCGTCTACCTTGGCACCTTCGCCCGGCGCCGAGTAGGGCCGAACGGCCCGCGATATCGCACGACTTGATCCGGCCATTACGCGGCATCGCGGCACAGCCATTTCGGGTCGTGCGGGCGGGGGAAGCGGGCGCGCCGCATTTTTGGCGAAATCGGGACGGGAGTATGGCTTCCGTCGGAGACGAGGCGGACGGCCAAGTCGCGGAGGGCTTCCCGGCCAGGCGCCGAGTTATCTGATCGTTTTCACGACACGATTAGCTCCGCCGAGAAGGCGCTGTAGCCGGGCGCTCCGTGCGCAATTTGCGGACGAGTTATTTCAGGCGGGGGTGTTCGTACTCGAGTAGAGCTTGAAGTCGCGGATAAGCGGGATGATCTCGCCGCCGGCCGCCGCCACACGCTGACGCGCGCGGAAAGCGGGATGACGGCGCATCGCCTCGTTGCGCTCACGTTCGTGCCGCTGGGCCGCCGTCCATATCGGATGGGACTGAAGGAATATAACCGTCGCTCCCGTTGTATTAGCCACGATCGTTAACTCCTCCCGGTCCAACCCGCAAAAGCCATGACTTGTGGTTATCGGCTTGTGATCTCAGAATGCCCGGCCGATCCTGAGACCAAACCACCCACGAAGTTGAGAATTGGCCATGAATTTCTCGACCAATCCTCCAGCCCCTTCCTTGCCGCCCGCCGGGTTGAACCGGGCGGCGATTCGAAACGTTAGCGGCGGACACCGACACATTTCCCGTTTCGGCTCCGCGCACCCCGGCTGCTAGGGTCCCTTGCGTATGCCCAAGATGGATCGCCGCCGCATGATGCTGACGACCGGGATCGGCGTGCTCGCGGCCGCGCTGCCTGCGCCGCAGGCCCGCGCCCACCCCACGGGAAGCGACCGGTCAGCAGGCCGCCCGCCCGCCCCCGCCGCGCCCAGCGGCCAAACCGGCACTTATGTTTTCCACGACGAATTCGACGGTGCCGCCGGTTCGGCGCCCGACTCGTCGAAGTGGACGGTGGCCAAGGCCCGCGAGACGATCAAAGACCCGACGTACTGGGAGCAGCCCGACCACATCGGGCAGTACCGCGACGATCGTCGCAATGTCTTCCTCGACGGCAACTCCAACCTCGTGCTGCGCGCCGCCAAGGACGGCCCCACGTACTTCAGCGGCAAGGTGCAAAGCCTCTGGCGCGGCGGCGTCGGCCACACCTGGGAAGCGCGCATCAAACTCAACTGCCTGACCGCCGGCGCCTGGCCCGCCTATTGGCTGGGCAACGAGGACCAGGGTGAGATCGACGTCATGGAGTGGTATGGCAACGGCAGCTGGCCCTCGGCGACCACCGTCCACGCGAAAGCCAATGGCGGTGAATGGAAGACCCACAACATCGCGATGGACAGCGGATGGCACACCTGGCGCACCCAGTGGGACGAGGCCGGGATCCGGTTCTGGAAGGACTACGCCGACGGCGCGCAACCCTACTTCGACGTGCCGGCGAGCTCCCTGCCGGACTGGCCGTTCAACAGACCGGGTTACACGGTCTACCCGGTGTTCAACCTGGCGGTCGCGGGTTCCGGCGGCGGCGACCCCGGCCCGGGGACCTACCCCGCCGACATGCTCGTCGACTGGATCCGCGTCTGGTAGGAAGCCGCCGTCAGTGGGTCAGCAGGGCGACCGCACTCGAGGATCTTCTGCCGCCCGGACGGCGCAAATCCGGTCGAGGCAGCCAGGCAAGCGGGCGCATCCAGATCGGTAGGCGATGCAATCGGTGGGCGGCCAGCAGCACCGATTCCGCCTCGACGGTCCGCCAGCCGAGGTTTTCGAAGAAGGCCAGCCCGTTGTCGGGTGCGAATTTGAACGGCGCGTTCTCCGAGATTCCGGCGACATTCTTGTTGATTCGCTTCTTCAGCCCGGGAAAGGCGAAATCGAGCATCCACCATGCGACTTCGGGCCGCTTGATCGCACCCGAAAGCCCGGCGATGGCGGTGGGTTCGAGATACATCGACAGACCCTCGGTCAGCACGAAGGCCTTCGACGCACCGTCGAGCGCGTCGTTGAAGAACGCGTCTCGGGCCTGCGGGTCGGCCAGGTCGACCGCTATGCGGTGGAGTCGGCAGCGCGGGGTCTGATCGGCGAGTACTTGCGTCTTCTCCTCGAGCAGCTTGGGCAGATCGGCCTCGATCCAGGTGAGATCGGCTGGGAGGTCTAAGCGGTAGGGCCGGGTGTCCAGGCCGGCGGCCAGGTTCAGCACCCGGTCGCAGCCGTTCGCGAGCGCTTCGGCGATGGCGTCATCGATGAGCTTGGTGCGGGCGACCAGCCAGAAACCGCTGCGATCCGTCCAGCGAACGTTCTCGACGATCGCCCGGCCGTGTTCGCCCGCGAGGCGTTCGGCGAGCGGGTCGCGGAACAGCGCATCGGGCCGGGCGGACTCGGTCGCCCGGTGCAGCGCGGTCCAGCGGGCGGTGTCCGAGACATGGGTGATCGTGTGCCTGGGGGCTGACATACGTGGGTTATAGCAGGACCAGCGCCGGCCTATTGACCGGCCTTGCCTCCCGCGAACCACGCTTCCGCCACCGCCCGCGTTTGGGGCGGCGGCAGGCCGGCCTCCCCGGTGCCGAGCTGACCGACCTTGACGGTCCACGCCGCCGACGAGCGGTCGATACAGCTCCCGGCGCCCTGGCTGGGCAGCCACAGCACCGAAAGGTTTGCGTGCGGGTCGCCGCACCAGTAGGCGCCCTCGTAGCCGTCGGCGCGCCATCCCCAGGCCCCGCCATTGCGGAGCCGGCAGCGGGTGCCATCGTCGAGCGTCAGCGCAAACGGGTCCGGGGTGGCGGGCGCGGTCACGGGTGGAAGCGGGCGGTCATACGTCACGCGATGCATGCTCCTGTCCCAGGGATCGTCCACGCACAGCAGCGTCCCGGGCGTCGAGGGCCAGCAGGTGCCCGCGCCGGCCGCGCTCGGCGAGCAGGAGTACACGTTGTCGGCCACCGCCGACGGCGACGGCGTGCTGCAGTCGCTGGCCTGGCCGACGTTGCCCGGTTTGGAGGCGACTCGGTAACCGTTGATCGGTTGGCCATCGGGGCCGACTGCCATGACGGTGATCTGCTGGGTGGGCGGCGGGTCCGCGGCGGCCGACCCGGGCAGCGATAGGGCCGCAAGGGTCAGCGCGGCGATGGGGCCAGCCACGATTCGCGACATCACGTTCACCGCGCAAAACCCTTCGTTCGGCGGGCCCCTCGTTGAAGGGTACGGTGCGCATATGGCCGATCGAAACCGTCGTTTCCTGCTTCGCCAACGCCCCACCGGACGCATCGGTCCGGACACCTTCGAACTGAGCGAGGAGGCGATCCCCGAGCTCAACGACGGCGAGGCGCTCGCGCGCGTCGACTGGATCTCGCTCGACCCCACCAACCGCATGTGGATCAACGACACCCCGTCCTACCTGCCGCCGGTGGGGATCGGTGAGGTCATGCGCGCGGGCGGGCTCGGTGAGATCGTCGCGTCGAAGACTCCGAGGTTTGCGGTCGGCCAGAAAGTGCAGGGCCTGCTCGGCTGGCAGGAGTACGCCGTCCTGTCGGACACGGCGATGGTGAACCCGGTCGACGTGGCGGAAGGCATCTCGCCCAGTGCCTACCTGGGCGCGCTGGGGATGACCGGTCTCACCGCCTGGATCGGGATCCGCGATATCGGCAAGCCGCAGCCGGGTGAGACGGTCGTCGTCTCCGCGGCGGCGGGCGCGGTCGGCTCGGTCGCCGGCCAGCTCGCCAAGGCCGCCGGGGCTCGCGTCGTCGGGATCGCCGGTGGGCCCGAGAAGTGCGCGCTGCTCACCGACCAGCTCGGCTTCGACGCGGCCGTGGACCACCGCGCCGACGACTGGGCCGCCCAGCTGGCGGCGGCGACGCCCAACGGCATCGACGTCGACTTCGAAAACGTCGGTGGCGACCTGATGGACGCGATCTTCGCACGCCTCAACATCGGTGCCCGCGTGGCCCTGTGCGGCCTGATCTCCGGTTACAACGCGGCCGATCCCCCGCCGGGCCCGCGGGCATTCGGGAATCTGCTCATCCAGCGAGCCACGCTGCGGGGCTTCATCGTGCTCGACCACTTCGGGCGCGCGCCGGAAGCGATGACCGAAATCGCGAGCCTGATCGAGGCCGGAAAGCTCACGCCGCTCGAGACCGTCGTCGAGGGCTTCGAGCAATTGCCGACGGCGATCAACATGCTCTTTGACGGCAAGAATGTCGGCAAGCTGGTGGTCAAGGTCGGCTGACTGAGCCGAATTCGAGTAGGGCGAAGACGCCGCGATACGGCTTCACCGGTGGGAAACGCCAGAACGCGGGGTACAGCGTTCCGAAGAACAGGCCCCGTCCCGCGGGCATCGGTACATCGTGCACCGCCCGGATCCCGGGCATGGTGTCGGCCAGCTTCGCCAGTTGCCGCACCGAGAGGCTGAACGGCATCGGCGGCACCCGGTAGCGCTTGGACGAACGCAGCCCCCTTCGCGCGACTTTCTTGACGATCGTCGGCGGTAGGTCGAAGAACATCTGGCCCCCGGGAAACCGCTTGGCGCACTCGGCGATCAGCCCCAACGCCTGGTCGGGTTGCAGGTACATCAGCAGCCCTTCGGCGGTGACGAACACGCCGTCGCCCGCGTCGACCTGATCGATCCAGCTGTAGTCGAGGGCGGACTGCGCGAGATCAGTGATCCGCGGGGATCGCGGCAGCAGCCGCCGCCGCAGGTCGACGACCGGCGGCAAATCCACCGAGAGCCAACGGAATTGTGCGTCGGGCAGCGCGCGGTCCAGGCGCCAGAAGGACGTCTGGAGGCCTTCGGCGAGCGCGACGACGGTCGCCCTGGGGTGCGCGGCGAGGTAGTCGATCGCGCACCGGTCGACGGCCAGCGACCGTAGCGCCATCTCCTGGCCTCTGCGCCCGAACTTTTCGAAGTCGAAGTCGAGGGCCTGCACCAGGCTGACGGCCATCGGATCGTCGATGATCGGTTCCCGCTGTCCGGCCTGGTATGCCCTGCCGTAGAGGGTGAGCAGCGCCGTCTCCGAGACACCGGTCAACAGCCCGGCGTCCACTTTCCCGTCGTCGCGATGAGTCATCACGCCAAACCGTAACCGGCGACGCACCGGACGCGCCCGCGGCGCGGCTCAGCGCCGAAACAGGAACCGCACGAGCGACAGCACGAGCGTCGCCGCGACCGACACCAGCAGCATCGAGACCACGGGGACGAAGATGCGCACGTTACCGTGTTCGATCCGGACGTCACCCGGCAGGCGACCGAACCATGTCAGCCCACCGGCCCACGCCAGGATGCCCAGCAACACAAGGAATATCCCCGCGGCGACGACGAACGGACCGGTAGTGCGATCCATGCCGGGCCCCTAGGCCGGCGCGGACGCGGGATCGATCGGAACCGCGACCTCGTTGCGCCGCCGCATCGGCAGCGTCCAGGGCGGATCGTAGAACCAGGCCTCGGCCTTTCCGGTGGCCCGGATTCCCTTGTCCTGTAACAGCTTCAAAAGTTCGTCGGTACGCGTTGCGACCGCCCGGGGGCTGCGATCGCCGCTGAATCGCAGCACGGCCACCGTCACCGGGGGCACCGTGACCAGGCGGACCTGATCGTCGTCGGGCACCGGAAGGGTCTCCATCGTCCACTTTTCCGGCATGAAAAACCTGATCACATAGCCGTTCTCGGCGTCGGCGGATTGGGCGACCGGCGCGGTCATGGCGATCTGCTCACCGCCTCCGCTCGACCGCTGGCCGACGGGTGCCGTCATCGAAATCGATTCGTCGCGCCGGTTACCGCCGAAGATGTAGCGGGCCAGTCGTCGGAATCCGACGTCGCGCGCGCGGTTCTCGTCGGCGTCGACCAGCGTCTCCGCGGCAAGCCGCGGTCCGTAGCTGCGGATCTCGACACTGCCGGTCAGCGGGCGGAGGGTGTACTTGGGCTCCTCGGTGCCCACCCGGATCCCGCCCACGGCCAGAACCGCTTCGGCGACCTGCTCGGCAAGCTTGATCGGACTCATCATCAGGATCGTTCCCCTTCGCTGCACTGGCCGGGCACCGCGGCCCCCCGGCGGGTGCCCGGGCGAGCGGAGCGGCACGCGCGGCCGCCCCCTGAATTGACCCACCTGTGTCCCGTCACCGCAAGTGAGGTGACGCCCCACCCTGGGGCGCCACGCTTTCGCCGCGCCGGTGGGTTGGGATCGGTAGCCGATTCGGCGGCCTGTACTGGGCGCAACGACGACGCCAGTCCGGCGGCGCCACACGAAAGGAAGTCAGAAATGAAGATCGTCCCGGCCAGCATCGAAGAGCAGATCAATCGGGTCGACCGTCAGCGCAGCCTCTACATCGGACTCAGCGCAGGCGCGGTCGCGCTGTGGAGCGCCTTCCGGCTGATCTGGGCCCTCTACATCGGGATGACATTCGGCTGGCTCCTGGGGGCGATGGTGTTCCAGCTGGTGCTGTGGGGAGTGATCGGCGCGGTCGCGGCGGTCGCGGCTTTCGGGTTCCTGACCCGGTACGCCAAGGGATCTTGATTTCGGTCCTGGCGGTGCGAAGTTCCGGACCTCATGCGGGTTCGGAACTTTCGCGCCTGCACCGCGGCTAGAGCTGCGCCCAGACCGACTTGGTCTTCATGTAGGCCTCGATGCCCTCGCGCCCGAATTCGTGACCCCAGCCGGATTGCTTGTAACCGCCGAACGGCACGTCGTGGTCGAACACCAACTGGCAGTTGACCTGGACGCTGCCGGCCTGCAGCCGCTTGACGATCCGGTGGGCGCGGCCGAGGTTTTCGGTCCACGCGGTGGCGGCCAGGCCGTAGGTGGTGTCGTTGGCCATGGCCACGGCCTCGTCTTCGTCGTCGAACGGCAGGATGCTGACCACCGGCCCGAAAATCTCCTGCTGATACAGCCGCATGCCGGGGTCGACGTCGGTGAGCACGGTCGGGTGAACGAAGTAGCCCCTGCGGTCCAAGCGGTACCCGCCGGTGACCACTTCGACGCCGTCGCTCCTGCCCTCGTCGATGAAGCCCATGACGCGGTTCAGCTGCTTCTGGCTGATCAACGGGCCGCTGACGCAGCCCTCCTCGCCGGGCGCGCCCAGCTTGAATGTGTTCGCCATCATCGCGATGCCTTCCACCACCCGTTCGTAGACGCCGCGCTGCACGAAAACCCTTGACCCGCAGACGCATCCCTGACCGGAGTGCACGAAGATGCCCAGCGAGGCCATCATGATGGCCTTGTCCAGGTCGGCGTCGTCGAAGATCAGCACCGGCGACTTCCCGCCGAGTTCGAGCATGACCTTCTTGAGATTGCCGGCCGAGGCGCGCACGATCTCCTTGCCGACCTCGGTGGACCCGGTGAAGGCCACCTTCTCGACGTCGGGATGTGCGGTGATGGCGGCCCCGGCGGTGTGACCGTAGCCGGTGAGCAGGTTGACCACACCCTGGGGAACGCCGGCCTGGTGCACCAGCCTGTCCAGCAACAGAGCCGACAGCGGGGTCTCCTCGGCGGGCTTGACCAGCATGCTGCAGCCGGCCGCGAGCGCGGGCGCGAGCTTCGCGCTGGCATTGAAGATCGGCCCGTTCCACGGGAAGATCAGCCCCACCACGCCGAAGGGCTCCTTGAGGGTGTAGGCGTGCATGCTGACGAAGGCGTCGGTCGCGATGCCGTCGGTCTGCACGTCGTAGGCGACGCCGTTGAGCTTGGAACACCAGCCCGCGTAGTAGCGGAAGAACTCCGCGCAGGTGGACATCTGCAACTGCGCCTGCAGCAACGGCATGCCCGTGTTGAGCGAGTCGAGTTGGGCGAAATCTTCGGCGTGTTCGTCGATCAGATCAGCGATACGCCACATCACCTTGGCCCGCTCGCGGCCCGGGAGCTGGGACCAGACGCCCGCGTCGAACGAGGCCCTCGCGCGCGCGGCCGCATCGTTGACCGCCGCTTCCCCGCAATCGATGAACTCGGTGATCGTCTCCTCGGTGGCGGGATCGATCACCGCGATGACGTCACCCGTTCCGGGCCGGCTCCGGAGGTCGTCCAATACCGTCTGCAGCGTCATCTGGCCCCTCTCGTGTCGCGGGGCCGCCACGGCCCGCGCCAATGCTGCTCTGATGCTGAGCACTTGCTTAGCATTGGGCGTGCGGCGCGGTCAAGAGTCGCGTTCACGGACGAGGCCCCGGCGCGTGGCCGCGGAAACGGCTAGGGGCCGCCGACCACCCGGCCGGCGTTCAGCGCAGCTCTTGGATCCGGACCAGGTTGCCCGCGGGATCGCGGACGGCGCAGTCGCGCAATCCGTACGGCTGTTCCGTCGGTTCCTGGACGATGTCGACGTCGTTGGCCTGCAGTTGCTCGAAGGTGCGGTCGAGGTCCTTGGTCGCCAACAGCAACGTGGCGTAGCTGCCCTTGGCCATCATCTCGGCGATCGTCCGCCGCTCGTCGTCGGTGAGGCCCGGGTTGGCAGCCGGCGGGTTCAGCACGATCGACGTGTCGGGCTGGTTCGGGGGTCCGACGGTAATCCAGCGCATCTTGCCCTTGCCGACGTCCAGGCGGACGTCGAAGCCGAGGATGTCGCGATAGAAGGCGAGCGAGGAGTCCGGGTCGTCGTGCGGCAGGAAGCTCGAGTGAATGGTGATGTCCATGGGGTCAGGCTAGGTGCGGCCCGGCGGCCGCCGCTTCTCGATTCCTGATCGGTCTGGTCACCTGTTTGGCCACGCACGGCGGCATCCCCGCCAACGCGTCCGCCGCGCGGCGCCGGTAGGCGCTCGGTGGCATGCCGACCAGTTCGGTGAACCGAGTGCTGAAGGTGCCCAACGAGGAGCACCCGACGGCGAAACACACGTCGGTGACGCTGAGGTCGCCGCGCCGCAGGAGCGCCATCGCGCGTTCGATGCGCCGCGTCATCAGATAGGAGTAGGGCGATTCTCCGTACGCCCGGCGGAACTCGCGGCTCAGGTGGCCCGCGGACATGTGCACGTCGCGGGCGAGCGCCTCCACGTCCAGCGGCCGCGCGTACTCGCGATCGATCCGGTCGCGGACACGGCGGAGCAGCGCCAGGTTGCGCAGCCGCTGACCGTCGGATCCGAGGCGCACCGATAAGCCCTAGGCGCCCAACAGCTCCGGATGGAACTTGGCCGCCATCCGGCGCAGGCCGTCACGCCAGTCGACGGTGGTGCCGCCGATCAGTTCGTGCATCCGGTCGGTGGTTGTCGGATTGCCGCGCAGCGCTTGCCCGCTGACGTCGAAGACCGGCTCCTTGCCCACCAGCGAACCCAGATAGCCACACCACTCCTGAATGCTGACCGTCTGGTCGCCGCACCAGTTCACCGTCGTGGCCGGGACCGATGCGACCTCCAGCAGCTTCGGGATGGTCGCGATGATGTCGTCCTCGTGAATCGGGTTGTAGCGGGCGGCCTCACCGGGTGGGACCGGGATCGGGATGCCCGCCAGCATCATCTCCATGTGGTAGAACGGCCACCCGCCGTTGTCGCCGTAGGGAACGTTGAGCCTGGCGACGGTGGTGGGCACGTCGAGGGCGCGCGCCATCGACCGGGCCACGACCTCGCCGGCGATCTTGGAAATGGAGTAGGTGGGGAACAGGCACTTGTGGTTGTCGCCCAGGGCGGCGTCCTCGGCTCGCGGGTCGTCGTCGGGCGGGTCGTAGACGGCGGCGGAAGAGCAATGCAGGAACGCCTTCGCGCCGCGGCAGTGCGCCATGAGCAGGCCCACCGACTCGGCGTTGGCCGCGAGATCCTTGTCCCAATGTCCGCTCTTGGCGACCGCCAGGTTGAGGACGTACTCGAAATCGTCTGGCAGGTCGGCGAACTCGCCGGCCGCCAGGTTGACCGTCTGGCAGCGGACGCCCGCCTTCTCCAGCCCCTCCCGCGCCGCCGCGTCGGTGAACCGGGCGATGCCCCACACCTCGTTGTCGGCCGCGAGCGCCCGTGCGATGGGAGTCGCGATTTGACCGGTCGGGCCGGTGATCAGGATCTTGGATCCGCGCATGGGCTGATAGTAGCGGTGCTGCGACGACTCCCCCTTTAGGGCCGATGGTCCCTACCTTCACGTCAGTGCGTGCGACATCATTCGACACATGACGGCAGCCGCCGCGTACACGGCTGGACGGGTTCGTTCGACAGATCAGGCCCCCGGGCGTGGTGTGGCTGGGCCCGAGCGTGCCGAAGACTCCGGCTCCGCTGTCCTGGCTCGTCTGTCGGTGTAAGAGGAACGCAAAAAGGAGGACATCATGTCGCGAGGCGCTGGAGAACGCTTTGAGTGCGAAGAGTGCGGGGCAGTGTTGATTTACGAGAAGCCGTGTCCGTGCACGTCGGAGAACGAGCACTCCGAAATGTGCTGCAACAAGCAGATGAAACAGCTGGTGCGCGCCCAGTAATTTCGATCGGTAACGTCGATCGCGGCTGTCTCGTTGACTTCGGTCATGCGGAAGCTAGTGGTGTTGAGGCGCCCTGGCGACGATCACCGGTATCCGCGCGGCGTGGACGACGCCCCGGCTGACCGACCCGAGCAGCATGCCGGTGAAGCCGCCACGGCCATGGCTGCCCACGACCAGAAGTTGCGCCTTCCCGGCTTGTTCGAGTAGCCGGGGCTTGGGTCGATCGCTCACCGCGATCTTGTGCACGACGACGTCGGGATAGCGTTCCTGCCATCCCGACAGACGCTCTGCAAGCACCTCTTGTTCACGAGCCTCGTAGTTCGCCCATTCGATCGGAGCCCGCCCGGGGCGCCCGAACTCCAGTGCCCCCATGTCATCCCAGGCATGCAGCGCCACCAGGTCGACGCCGCGCCGGGATGCCTCGTCGAACGCGATTTCGGTGGCCAGCGCCGAGGTCGGCGAGCCGTCGATACCCACCACCACCGGCGCCTGAGGCGATATCGGAAGTGCCTCGTCATGGTGGATGACCGCAACCGGGCACTGCGCACGGCGGATCAGGTCGGAGCTCACCGATCCGAGTACCGCGCGCGCCACCGCACCCTGGCCGGAGCAGCCGACCACGATCATCTCAGCTCGCGATGAGAGGTCGACCAGGGTCGGAATTATCGGCCCGAACAACGCCTCGCTGCTCACATGAGACACGCGACCCGGCGCGGCTTCGGCGGCGATCTTGCAGGCCGTTTCCAGAAGGTGATGCTCGAAGTCCTGCTGCGCAGCCGCATATTCGACGGGTAGCGTGGCCGGCGGCAAGGGTTCGCTGAAAGCAGGAATCGGCGGCGAGACATACACCAACTTCAGTGCCACATTGCGCATCTCGGCCTCTCGCGCGGCCCACTCGACCGCCGCGATCGACGGCGATGAGCCGTCGACACCGACAACGATTCCCAACGACGTTGGTTCTGGTGACATCCGAATCTCCCTTCCCGAGGTGGTACCCGGCTGCGCCGCGCGGACTTCGGCGGCGCGAGATGAGAGCGACGTTAGGCAATTCAGAGCCGCAGGGCAGGAGGCGTTGGTCCCCACCGGGCAGGCACTATTGCCCCGGTGCACGCCGAGCTTTGGTGGGTCGTGCTCGCACGGGACGGCGCCGGTGCGCGCCGGGAGGAAAGGAAGTGTGGGCAGCACACCGCCGGCGCCCTTAGACTTGATGCACCGCCCAGCGCAGCTGGCCCCCGACGTATCGGCGCTCAACGCTCGCACAGGAGCAGCACGCATATGGAACCCATGACACACGATCCAGCTGCCGGCGCCATCGGGCTTCAGGTGGTCGAAATCGCAACCCGCGGTTTGGCTTCGGCCGCGACCGCGTCGGCGGCGGTGACCGCGCTGGCTCCGGCCGGAGCCGACATGGTCTCGATTCAGGCCGTGGCGGCCTTTGCCGCGGAGGGCGCCGCGATGCTGGCGTTGAACACCGCGGCCCAGGAGGAGGTGGCCCGCACCGGCGTCGCCTTGACCGACATCGCCCGGATGTACGCCCAGGTCGACGGAGAGACGGCGGGCACTTTGGACTCGGCCGGCGGCCGCATCGCCGGCCAGACCTTCGTCGGTCCGAGGGGCGGCGGTGGACTGCTGCGGGCGGAGATGGTGCCCGGGGCGGGCGGCTCGGCCCCCCGCACGCCGCCCCTGGCCAACCTGGTCGAAGGTGGGCCGGTCGCCGGCCCGGCACCGACGGTGCCGACCACTTCCCCGACGGTGCCGACCACTTCCCCGACGGTGCCGACCACTTCGCCGACGATGCCGGGCCCGTCCCCCGCGATGCCCGCCGCGGCCAGCGCCGCGTCGACGTTGCTGGGCGCTGGCGCCGCCCCGTTGAGTTCGTTGGGCTCGCTGGCCCAGGGCGCCTCGGCCGGTGGCGCCTCCGGGCCCGGCCTTGCCTCGTCGCTGACCGGGCAGAACGACGAGCCCGGGCGCGATGACTCCCCCGACCAACAGCCGGGTCAACGCCTGGTGTAACCGGCGGCGTCAGCGACTCACAGACCGGGCTGGTCGTCGATGATCCCGAGCCAGATCTGCGCGACGTCGATGGCCACCTTCTCGCTGATGAAGGCGTGTTGTGTGCCGGTGTAGATGTCCCGGAACGCGCGCTCAAGGCGGCTGCCCTCGCGGATCGAACTGGTGCCCGCGACCAGGTGCGCCCACTCGGCGCAGGCGCGGGCCGTGTCGGTCGCGTAGACCGCGGCCACCCGCATGTCCGCGCGCAGCGCCGGTGTCAGCTCCTTCCCCGACGCGACCGCGGCCTCGGCGGTGGTGAACGCGTCGAGCACGAGCAGGCGAGCGGCGCGCCAGGCCGCACGGTGGTGCGCCAGCCCCTTCTGAAAGGTGGGCCGGCTGGCGAGCGACGCCATGTCGCTCATCCGGAACTTCGTCGCGGCCAGCTCCTGGACGTCATCGAGCATGCTCTTGGCCACCCCCAGCGCCCAGGACGCGTGGCCGGCCGCGGTGACCGGCATCAACCCCATCCGGGCGGCCGGGGAGGAGCCGCGATGCGGCTGCCGCGTGAACAGCTCGAAGGTGCGGCACGCCGGCACGAACACCTCCTGGGCGCTGTAGTCATACGACCCAGTTCCCTTGAGCCCCTGCACGAACCAGCCGTCGTCGAAGCTGATCTGGTCACGGGGAATGACCGCGACCCGCATCTCGGGGAAGCCTTCACTGATCCAGCGCATCTCGCCGTCGTCCATGGGCAGGAAGCCGGCCGCGATGTACTGCGAGTGACCGGTGCCCGAGCCGAAGTTCCACGACCCGCTCACCAGGTAACCGCCGTCGACCGCGGATCCTTGTCCGTTGGGGAAGAATTGGCCGCCCATCGTGACCCGGTTGTCGTGCGCGGTGAACACCTCGGCGAAGCCTTCTTCGGGCAGGTACGCTGCGGCGGCGAACGAGGACGGCAGGTTGGCGATGCCGACCCAACCGAAAGACCCGTCCTGCCAGGCCATTTCGATCCACGTCTCGATCATCTCGGTGAACGACGGCTCCACACCGCCGGCCGCGACCGGGTTGAAGGCCGACATCAGCCCACTCGCCCACATCTGGTCGACGATCGCCGGCGTCAGGGTGCGCGCCCGCTCGGAATCGGCGGCCTCGGCGCGCACCAGCTCGCGCATGCCGCGAGCCAGCGAGACGATCCGGTCATCGGTGTCGGCTGTCAACGTCATTCACCTGTCCCAACTGTGCGACGGCATCCGCGGAAACTGACATCGGTGACCGTACCAACGACTCAACGTCGAAAAGAATGAAATCGCGCCCCGCGAAGTGCGGGGTGGTGATTGGTAGGGCGAAACGGCGCCTTACCGTAAGGGCGTGCGGTGGATCGTGGACGGCATGAATGTGATCGGGAGCCGCCCGGACGGTTGGTGGAAGGACCGAGGCCGCGCCATGCTCATGCTGGTGGACCGCCTCGACCAGTGGGCTGCCACGCAGCCGGACCCCGTGACGGTCGTGTTCGAGCGACCGCCGTCGACCGCCATGACCGCGTCGGTGATCGAGATCGCGTATGCGCCCCACGCGGCCGCGAACTCTGGCGACGACGAGATCGTCCGTCGCATCCTGGCCGATCCACGCCCGCACGACATTCGGGTGGTGACGTCGGACAGGGGGCTCACCGACCGCGTCGTCGGCCTGGGCGCGGCGGTCCACCCCGCCGCGGGCTTCCGCGACCTCATCGATCCGCGGGGGTGATGATCACGGGCGCCGCACCCAACCGGGTCTGCGAACTCGCGCGGATCGACATCCCGATCATTCAGGCGCCGATGACCTACATCGCCGGCGCCCAGCTGGCCGCCGCGGTGTCCAACGCCGGCGCGCTGGGCATCATCGAGACCACCTCCGAGCAGGGCCGGGCCGATCTCCGGCGGGTCCGTGACCTCACCGACCGTCCGGTGGGCGCCAACATCGCGCTGATCATGAACCGCGACCCGGCCACCGTGGATCTTCTGGCCGCCAACGGCATTCGGTTCGTCACCACCTCCGCCGGTGATCCGGCGCTGTTCACCGGCCGGCTCCACGATGCCGGCATCACGGTGTTCCACGTCGTCGGCACCCTTGCGGCGGCGCGCAAAGCGGTCGACGCCGGGGTGGACGGTCTCGTGGTGGAGGGCGTCGAGGGTGGCGGGTTCAAGAACCGATTCGGTGCGTCGACCATGGTGCTGCTGCCGTTGGTGGCCGCCCACGTCGGCGTACCGATCGTGGCCGCGGGGGGAATCTGCGACGCGCGCTCGATGGCTGCCGCCGTGGTGCTCGGCGCCGAGGGCGTGCAAATGGGCACGCGGCTGCTGGCATCGGCCGATTCGCCGGTGCACGGCAATCTGAAGAGCGCGGTCGTCGCGGCCGACGAGACGTCCACCGTGCTGCTCCCCCTCGACGGCACACGCATGATGCGGGTCATCCGGACGGCCGCCGCCGAGAGGTTGGACGCCGCAGCGTCGTCCGGCGGCGGGACCGCGGCACTGCAACGGGTGCAGCGGCTTTACTTCGACGGGGACTTGGACGCCAGCGTCGCGAACACCGGCCAGGTGGCCGGGCGGATACAGGACGTCCCGCCGGCCGCCGACATCATCGAGCGGATGTGGGCGGGATGTCGCGAAGCCCTGGCGGGGGCCGCGGGTCGGCTCGGGCCTAGCTCGGACGGCTCCTGACGTCGAAGACGACCTTTTCACCCTCGACTTTGGTTATCCGCATGTGCGCGGTGTAGGGCTTGCCCTCCGGGCCGGTGAAGTGACAGTCGAACTCCTGGCCGACCTTCGCCTCGACGCCGGAAGGGCAATTCACGTCGGCCGGGCGGAATCCCGTTTGGCTCGAGACGACGTCGACGACGGATTGCGCGGCGCCGTCGGGTTTGACCGTCGTCTTGGTGCCGCACGCGGCGAGCGGCAGGCCGACCGCGGCCAGCACCAGCACACCGGACGCAACGCGAAACTTACCGGAATCCATTCGCCGGTACTCCTTTGCCGCCGACCCGCCCACCGCCCGCGCGGTGGATGGGTCAGGCTAACACGCATCCGGCGCATTGGGACAGCTCAGAGTGGCGGACGCCGGGCGCTTCGCAACGCACGCCCGACGACCGCTCTATGCGCGAAGCCGATTAGCTGTGGTCAGCCCGCCGCGGCAAGCGCCGCGTCGTAGTTGGGCTCCTGGGCGATCTCCGGAACCAACTCCGTGTAGGTGACCTTGCCGTCGGGGCCGACCACCACGATGGCCCGGGCGAGCAGCCCGGCCATCGGGCCGTCCTTGAGGGTGACGCCGTAGTCGTCGCCGAAGCTGCTGCGGAACGCCGAGGCCGTCGTGACGTTCTCGATGCCCTCCGCCCCGCAGAACCGCGCGAACGCGAACGGCAGGTCCTTCGACACGCACACCACCGTGGCGCCGCTGGCGGCGGCGCGCTCGTTGAAGGTCCGGACGCTGGTCGCGCAGACCGGCGTGTCCACGGACGGGAAGATGTTGAGCACCACGGCTTTACCGTCGAGCTGGTCGCTACTGACCGCTCCCAGATCGCCGCCCGTCAGGATGAAGGCCGGCGCCGAAGATCCGACGGCAGGCAGCTCGCCGACGGTGTTGATCGGATTTCCACGCAACGTTATCTGTGCCATGCGGACAGTCTGCCAAGCCCGCCACGGCAGCCATGGGCCAGGTCCCTTGTCCTAATTGGTGGGTTGCATGGCGTAGACGACATGCCAGGGTGTGCCGAACACTTGAGTCCATGGCTCGCAAGGTGGTCATCGTCGGGTTCCCCGGCGTGCAGGCGCTCGACGTGGTGGGCCCGCACGACGTCTTCACCGGCGCGGCGCTCCTCACCGGGGGCGGCTACGACGTCGTCGTGGCCTCCGTCGGCGGTCGGCCCGTGGCGACGCCGACCGGCCTTGCCTTCGTCGCGGCGCCGCTGCCAGACCCGGGTGCCCCCGTAGACACCGTCGTGCTGCCCGGCGGCGGGGGCATCGACGCGGCGCGGTCGGATGCCGAGCTGATCGGCTGGATCAAGGCCGTCGCGGCAACCGCCCGCCGGGTGGTCACTGTCTGCACGGGCGCCTTCCTGGCCGCCGAGGCCGGGCTGCTGGACGGGCAGCGGGTGACCACGCACTGGGCATTCGCCGGCCGACTGGCCCGCGAGTTTCCCGCGGTCGACGTCGACGCCGATCCGATCTTCGTCCGGAGCTCGGACACCGTGTGGACGGCCGCCGGTGTCACCGCGGGGATCGACCTGGCGCTCTCGCTGGTCGAGGACGACCACGGCACCGAGGTCGCACAGACCGTCGCCCGCTGGCTGGTCCTGTACCTGCGCCGCCCCGGCGGGCAGACGCAGTTCGCGGCGCCGGTGTGGATGCCGCGCGCCAAACGGAATTCGATCCGCGCTGTGCAGGAGGCGATCGAGGCGGAACCCGGCGGCGAGCACAGCATCGACGAGCTGGCCCGCCGGGCGGCGATGAGCCCGCGCCACTTCACCCGCGTGTTCACCGCCGAGGTGGGCGAGGCGCCCGGGCAATACGTCGAGCGGATCCGCACCGAGGCCGCGCGCCGGCAGTTGGAGGAGACCGACGACACCGTCGTCGCGATCGCCACCCGCTGCGGCTTCGGTACCGCGGAAACCATGCGGCGCAACTTCCTTCGCCGGGTCGGCATCCCGCCCGACCAGTACCGCAAAGCGTTCGCCTGACCAGAAAGGACTGCACCATGACCCAGATCGCGATCGTGACATATCCAGGATTCACCGCGCTCGACATGATCGGCCCGTACGAGGTGCTGCGCAACCTGCCGGACGCCGAGGTGCGGTTCGTCTGGCACCAGACGGGTCCGATCACCGCCGACTCCGGCGTCCTGGTCATCGGGGCCACCCACTCGCTGACCGAAACACCCTCGCCCGACGTGATTCTCGTGCCGGGCGGCCCCGCCACACCGGTGCATGCCCGTGACGAGGCGCTGCTGGACTGGCTGCGACGGGCCGACCGGACCGCCCGGTGGACGACGTCGGTGTGCTCCGGGTCGGTGATCCTGGCGGCCGCCGGCCTGCTCGCGGGCCGGCGCGCCACGTCGCACTGGCTCACCGTTCCGGCATTGAAGGCGTTCGGCGCCGTCCCGGTGGGTGACGAGCGAATCGTGCACCAGGACAACGTGGTCACCTGCGCGGGGGTGTCGGCGGGACTCGACCTGGCGCTGTGGCTGGCCGGCGAGATCGCCGGCGAAGGCCGCGCGAAAGCGATCCAGCTGGCGATCGAATACGATCCCCAGCCGCCATTCGACTCGGGCCATTTGTCGAAGGCGTCGGCGACCACGAAGGCGGCCGCGACCGCGCTGCTGTCCAGGGAGAGTGCGAAACCGGCAAACGTGAAGGCAGCGACGATGCTGGCCTGGGAGCAGGCGCTTGCGGCCGTGCGCTCACGGCGACGGGGGCGCCAGGCTGCTTCGGCTTAATGGCTCAATAAATGGTGGCGACCCGCCGCGCCCGGCTACGCCGCGCTTGCGATCGCCACGGGTGGATGGTGGCGACCCGCCGCGCCCGGCTACGCCGCGCTTGCGATCGCCACGGGTGGATGGTGGCGACCCGCCGCGCCCGGCTACGCCGCGCTTGCGATCGCCACGGGTGGATGGTGGCGACCCGCCGCGCCCGGCTACGCCGCGCTTGCGATCGCCACGTCAAGCCCCCGGCTGCGGGATCGCATCCGACTCCAGCCGGCCCCCGGCCTGCAGCCAGGCGCCAACCACGCCGGGCGCATCCCGGTTGGGGTTGTAGATGTCCTCCTCGCTGGAGAACAAGCCGTCCCCGGCGTAGACCAGCCGGGTCCAGTTCGGAAACCAGAAGGGTTCGCCCTCGGGATCCGTCGGGTGGTCGAGCAGATTCTTGATCATCACGACGACGGCGTCGTTGTCCTCGTCGTAGGCGGTCCAGTCGGACGGAAATCGCATGTGCGGGAACGGCGCCATGACGGCGACGATCCAGTCCCGGACGGCCTCGCGGCCATGGAACACCCCATAGTGGTGTTCGGTGTAGACGACATCCTCGGTGAAAAGGTCGGCGAACGGTCGCCAATCCCCCGAGGCGCTACACCCCTCCACGACCCGCGTGTAGTTCTCGACCGCCTGCTCGATTTCTGCCCTGGTGAATTTGCCCATGGCGGACACACTAGAACGTGTTCCGCTTATTGGTCGCTCGTCTGGGATAGGGATGTGGCATGAACGTCTTGGAATTGTTCGATCTGCGCGGCAAGCGGGCGCTCGTCACCGGGGCATCCAGCGGCATCGGCAAGGAAGTGGCGCGGGCGTACCTGCAAGCGGGTGCCGACGTGGCCATCGCCGCGCGCCGCGCCGACGGCTTGGAGCGGGTCGCCCCGGAGATCGCGGCGGACGGCGACGGCAAGGTCGTGCCGATCGTCTGCGACGTGACCCAACCCGACCAGGTGACCGACATGCTCGAGCGGGTCACCGCGGAGCTGGGCGGCGTCGATATCGCGGTCTGCAACGCCGGGGTCATCACCGTGAACGGGATGCTCGACATGTCGCTCGACGAGTTCGAGGACATCCAAAAAACCAATGTCACAGGCGTTTTCCTGACCGCGCAAGCGGCCGCCAGGGCGATGGTCCGGCAGGGGCAGGGCGGCGCCATCATCACCACGGCGTCGATGTCGGGTCACATCATCAACGTCCCGCAGCAAGTGGGTCACTACTGCGCGTCCAAAGCGGCGGTGATTCACCTGACCAAGGCCATGGCCGTCGAATTCGCGCCGCACCGCATCCGGGTCAACAGCGTCAGCCCGGGCTACATCCTCACCGAACTCGTGGAGCCGCTGACCGAATACCACCGCCTGTGGGAGCCGAAAATACCGCTCGGCCGGATCGGGCGCCCCGAGGAACTCACCGGCCTGTATCTCTACCTCGCGAGCGAGGCGTCCAGCTACATGACCGGCTCCGACATCGTGATCGACGGCGGATACACCTGCCCGTAGCTATGCGACGCGGCTGGGGCGGCCGAAACGCGTTCGCACAGCAGGCGAAAAGAGCGCGCGCAGCCGCTCGCCGGCAGGCCGCACGGAGGCGGCCGCCACCAGTTCGTCGTCCAGCTCGACGATCTCGGCCGCCCGCAACGGCCAGGTCTCGTGCTCGTTCGGTATCCACCAGGTCCGGCCGGCCTTGCGGGTGTGGGCGCCCCATCGGGAGGTGAGCCAGACTTCCAGCGGCGTCGGTTCCACGGGGGCGCCGACAACGACCTCGACGCGGCAGCGCAAGCCGCGGCGGGGCCAGCGGCGCACGCTCGCATACGCGACGCGGTCGCCGTGCCGGGTCAGCCGCATCCGCGCCCAGGTATAGGGGACGCCGAGGCCGGCACGGACGACCGGCACGACCGCGAGCCGCGCCGTCTCCAGCGACCGGAACAGCACACCGTGGCGGCCGGAGTCGTCGACGGAGTACAGCCGGACGTTGGTCTCGGGGAAGCTGCCGAAGTACGGAAGCCGAAGCGAAGAGCCAACTTTGGTGCTGTCCATGGCGAATGGGACCAAACCGACGTAGGTCATCCCGTCGGCGAAGACGTCGGGCCGGGTGCCCGGCGGGTACAGGGCTTCGACGGTATCGGGCCGCACCGGCCAGTGGAGGAAGGTCAGATCGCGCCAGCGCTGATCGAACGTGACCGGCCCGGGCAGCGGTGGCGGCGTGATGGGAAATCCCGCGAGGGCCTCGCTCCCGCCGGGCCCGGCGAGCGGCGGGTCGGGCGTGGCGGTCATCGGACCATCGTGACACGCGCCGCCGTCAGGGGTGCCGGGCCGGCGGGACCGCCGCGCACCGTGCCATTGTCGGCACGTCGAAGAACTCGCCGACCCCACCGGTCGGGCCGACTTCCTGGCCTCCGAGTTGAGTCCGGCCGCAAGGACTTACGAACCGTTGATCCACTGTCGCGCCCGATCGATCCGATCGGCGGGAAAGTGCTGGATTTCGGCTGACACAAAATGCGACGCGAGATGCTCGGCGACGTCCCCCAGAAGCGAGTCGGTGACCACCGCGACCTTCTTGATGTGCTTTTGGTGGTCGTGAATGAAGCGGAAGTGAGTGACCATCGCCCCGAAGCTGTCCCAGCCGGGAAACGACGCCGCGCTGATGATCAGGCCGGCGAGGTCGCCCTTCGCCGCGATCTGAGGATCGACGGCTTTCGCGAGTTCGTCGAAATCGCTCTTGTCGAGCGCGGCCTTCGGTCGCACTTCCAGGACCGAATGCTCGGTGTCCAGGTCGTATTCGATCATGGCTTGCTCCTCGCGGCTCGCTGGGTCTTCAGGTGGCGTATGCCGCCATGATGCGGGCACCGGCGCGCGGGGGGTAAGAGGCGAAGGTCATCGGCGATGGGCCGCGGCCTCGCGGCCTAACTCTCCAGCTCGCCGGAAATCCCGCGCTCGAGGCGGTCCTGCGTCGTGGCGGGCAGTACCATCAGCCCGTCGAGTTCTCGGCGGGCAAAGTCGTAGGCGTGCCGACGTTCCTGTGTGGTCGCGGCGGCGTCCGACGCCACCCGTAGCAGGTTTTCGGCCCGCGCGATGCGTTGCTGGTCCGCCCGGGAGAAATCGCTGCGGCGCCTGCGCCGCGCTTCCGTCTCGGCGGCGCTGAAGGCGGTCACGTAGTCCTCGACGGCGGCCCGGTATTGCGCGGCGGCCTCGCGGTCGTCGAGGAGGTCTTCGGCTTTCACGGGGCGCAAGAAGTCGGCCCGGAGCTTGGCCTTGTGGAACGCCATCGTGAGCGGGTCGCGCATGTCGGTCATGAGCGGGAAGTCCAGCAACTTGGCCACGTCGAGCTCGTACTCGAGCCAGCGCGCGTCGGTGCGGCCGTGCTCCTCGATGACCCGGCGCAGCGACGTCCACTGTGCGACGTGATTGTCGCCCGTTGGCGCCGCTTCGGTCCGGTCGGGATGCGGAGGCTGTTCGGGCCGGCGGCGGTTGGCGCCGAACGCTCGCACCGCTGCGACGGTCGCTCCAGCCAGGGGCAGGATCACGATCAACAGCTCGGCCAACCGGATGAGTAAACCCACACGGCCAGGATGCCACCAGCGGATCGCCGACATGCGCGTCGAGAGCGGGGTCGCCGACTCCGGCCATCTGCCTGCCCTTCTCCGCCGGGCGTGGCAGGCTGGCCGCTGTGAGCATGGCTGATGCGGCGCGGCTGGCCTTTCAAATCAGCCTCTTCGTGGTGATTCTCGGGTACGGGTTGACCGCGCGGTTCGCCGATGTCATCTACGTGCTGCGGCTGCCGGATCTGTTGGTCCGTTCGTTGTTGTCCGTGCTGCTCGTCGCGCCGGTGATCGCCGCGGTCTTGGTCAGCGCGCTGAACCTGCGGCCCCAGGTGGCCATCGCGCTGGTCACATTGGCGATCTCACCGCTGCCGCCGCTGCTGCCGCGCCGGGGGGAGAAGGCCGGGGGGCGGGAGCAATACGGGCTCGGCCTCGTCGTCGTGCTCGCCGTCCTCGCCGTCCCGGTGATCTCCGTGGCGGTGCCGCTGGTCGGGCGGGTGTTCGGGCATCAGTACGTCGCAAACCCTTGGGCCATCGCGGAACTGATGCTGGTGTCGGTGTTGGCGCCGCTCGCCGCGGGCGTGGCGATCCGTACCCGCTGGCCGGCACTCGCGGACCGCATCGAGCGGCCGATCGACCGCGTGCAGCGGTGGGCGTTGCCCGTGGCCATGGTCGTCCTGCTGATCGCCGCGGCGCCGAGCATGTGGCGGCTCCTGGGCGAATCGACGTTGGTGGCAATGGTGTTGTTCGTGTCCAGCACCCTCGCCGTCGGGCACGTGCTGGGCGGGCCCGACCCCCAGTCATCGGCGGTGTTGGCCTTCGCCAGCAGCTGCCGCCACCCCGCAACCGCGCTGACCATCGCATCGGCGAACTTTCCCAACGCGGACGAACACGGCGCCGTTGCGCTCTACGGTGTGGTCACCGCCGTCATCGGGGCGCTCTACACTTTCTGGATGCGCCGACACGCGGCCCCGTCCCCCGCGTAACTGCGGGCGGCCTTACAGAATCCCTAAGCCGCGAAGGGCTTTGGTCCCGAACCAGATCCCGAAAATCACGCCCACCACGATCACGATGTACCGGTCATGGTCCTGCAGCCAGCGCAGGACGCGGTCCAGCAGCGAGCGGGATCGCCTCGGGAAAATCGCAGCAGCACCGACGATGAGCAGGTTCGCGCTTGCGGCAAGCACCACGAAGACCACGTACAAACCGATATTGGCAGGCCGGCTCAAATTCGCGTCGCCGACCACCCCGATCGCCGCCAGCGTGAAAACCCAGGCTTTCACCGAGACGGTGATGACGCCGGCGCCGATCAGGAAGGCCTTGGCGGGGGTGGCCGACGTCAGCATGGTCATCCACTTCGGCGGTGGCGCGTTGGGGTCGTCGTCGGTGAACAGCTCCCGCTCCGCCGTGACCAGAAACAGCACGGCCACCACCAACAGCACGGTGGACACGATCCAGTGGTGCTGGCGATTCGAGTCGGCGCTGCGGGATCCCCAATGCAGGATCGACCCGAAGACGAGGCCTTGCAGCAGGCGCGTGCTGATGTGCCCAGCAACCCAGGCGCCGGCAGCTCGCAGACGCGATGGGGTGCCCAGCAGCATGATCGTGATGACGATCTCGACCGGTTCCAGTGCGCTGCCGAGGATCAACGGAATGAGGCCGCCCCAGACGGCGAGCATTTATTGCGCTGCCTGTGCCGCGCGCAGTTCCGCCTCGGCGATCGCCGCGGCCAGATCGGCAGGCTGCGGACACACGGTGGCCTCGATCCGGTCGATTCGGCCCGTGAACCGGACGTCGTGCCCGTACGGCACAACCGGGGAGCCGGTGTCGGTACCGATGTCCAAGGTCTCGCCGCTCATCGAGAACCGGAACGGCACCGTGCGGTCGACGCGGCCGGTGGCCACCTCGGCGTCATCGACGTGGAGCGACACCAGGGCGCCCTTGCCCAACCCCCCGCCGTCGTAGTCGAACGAAACCCGCAGCGCGACTGGGCCTTTTGACAATCGCTCGGTGGCCGCGACGGTGGTGAGCTCATGGCCGAAGTAGTTGTAGACGAAGTGCGGAACGCTGTCGCAGAGGTACAGACTCCATCCGGCCATCGCGCCGCCGATGCTGATGATCACCCCCTGAGCCCCGCCCGGCGGGATGAACAGTTGCGCCACCAGCTCGAAGGAGGTGCTGGTGTAGCCCAGCGTCACCGGTTCGGGGATGCGCACCTGCCCGGCGTAGTAGGTGACCGAGGTGCGCCCGCCCAGCGGGTGTGGCCGGTTGACGGGCAGCGCGCGCGCCAGCGTCGCGTCGCTGAGCGGGTAGACGTCGTATTTGCGCGCCTCGGCGTCGAACACCGCCCGAAGATCGGCGAGCTTGTCGGGGTGTTGGGCCGCGAGGTCGACGCCCTGGCTGAAATCCTCGGCCAGACGGTAGAGCTCCCAGCGTTCGGTGTCGCCGAACGGTGTCGCGCGCTGGGCGCGTACCCAGGGCAGCCGGCCGTGAAAGCACGAGGCGATCCAACCCTCGTGGTAGACGGCGCGGTTGCCGAAGATCTCGAAATATTGAGTGGTGCGCCGACTGGCCGCCGAGTCGTCGTCGAACGAGTACATCATGCTGACGCCCTCGACCGGCTTCTGTTCGACACCATCGACACGGGCCGGCATTTCGATGCCGGCGGCCTGCAGGATGGTCGGAGCTATATCGATGACGTGGTGGAATTGCTCGCGCTGCTCCCCCGCCGCCGTCATGCCTCGCGGCCACGAGATCGCCAGCCCGTTTCGGGTTCCGCCGAAATGCGACGCCACCTGTTTCATCCATTGAAACGGGGCGTCGAGCGCCCATGCCCAGCCGACGTTGTAATGGTTCTCGCATCGTCGCGTGCCGAAGTCGGACATGTGGGCCAGCAGCCACTCGGGATCTTCGGGCATCCCGTTCTGGAACGCCGGCGAGCTCCAGGCGCCGTGCAGCGTTCCTTCTCCCGACGCGCCGTTGTCGCCGCAGAGGTAGATGAAAAGGGTGTTGTCCCACTGCCCCAACTGGTCGACCGCGTCGATGACCCGCCCGATCTGGGCGTCGGTGTGGGCCAAAAAGCCGGCGTAAACCTCCATCAGTCGCCGGGCCACCGGCTTGTAGCGGTCGTCGTAGTCGGCCCATGCCGGTATCTGCTCGGGTCGCGGCGTCAGCCGTGCGCCGGCGGGGATGATGCCCATTTCGAGCTGGCGGGCATATGTGCGTTCCCGCAACGCATCCCAGCCGTCGTCGAACCGCCCGGCGAATCGGTCCGACCATTGCGGCCACACGTGGTGGGGGCTGTGCGTGGCGCCGGGCGCGAAGTACACAAAGAAGGGCTTGTCCGGCGCCGACGTCTGCTGCAGCCGGATCCACTCGATCGCCCGGTCGGCGAGGTCCTCCGTCAGGTGGTAGTCGTCGCGTCCGACGTACGGCTCGATCGGTGTGATCTGGTCGTAGAGCGCGGGTTCGTACTGGGAAGTGTCGCCGCCCAGAAAGCCGTAGAAGCGTTCGAATCCCAGACCGGTCGGCCAGCGGTCGAACGGGCCGGCGGGCCCCGTCTCCCACGTCGGGGTGAAATGCGCCTTGCCGAACAACGCCGTGCTATAGCCGTTCAACCGCAACACCTCTGCGACCGTGGCGGTGCTTCGCGGGATAACGCTGTCGTAACCGGGCAACCCGTATGCGATTTCGCAGATGGTGCCCATGTGCGCGCTGTGATGGTTGCGTCCGGTCAGCAGTGCGGCGCGCGTAGGAGAACACAAAGCGGTCGTATGGAATTGGTTGTAGCGCAAGCCCGCGCCGGCGACCCGGTCCAGCGCCGGTGTCGGCACCGGCCCGCCAAAAGTCGATGCGGCCCCGAATCCGACATCGTCGAGCAGCACCACGACGACGTTGGGAGCGCCCGCGGGCGGATGCACGATCGACGGCCGGACTGGGATGGACGGGTCCGCCGGCGAGTCGGTGTGTCCGGGGAGTCGTTCCTGGTGGGGGGGCAGGTCGACCATCGCGCCTCCTGGTGCTGGTGTTGCGGATCCCCGGCCGTCCCCCATGCAATTTCGGCGCCTTCACCCAGGTGGGTGCGCTCCCGCCGGCGTCACGTCTGTGGCCGCACGCCGAGCACATCGCGGAACAGGGCCTGCCGCAACGCGAGTTCGCGAGGGTCGCTCCACAGGTGGAAACCCAGCCGGTTCATCACGTAGGCGAAGCCGACGCCGGTGTCCGGGTCCGCGCAGCCGAACGACCCGCCGAAGCCCGGGGTCCCGAAGGCCCGGCCCGAGGAGCCGAAGGCGAAGTGCGGCAAGGGTTTACAGAATCCGAGTGAATACGCGACGTCCACGTTCATCACCTTGTCGCGAATGCCCCGGCTCGGCGGCAGTCCCGGCGCGGCCAGCGCATCGACGGTGTCGCCGGCCAGGCCGAGCTCGGCGCCCCCGGTGGCCGCGCTGCCGTACAAGCGTGCCACCGACCGGGCGGTGCCGATGCCGTTGGCTGACGGGATCTCGACCGCCCTCACGTCGTCGCGGTTGTAGTCGCCGTTGAACGCGTTGACGCCGCGCGGGACGGCGATGGTGCGCGCCGTGAGGCCGACCGGGTTGAGCGAGGCACCCACGAATCCGGGCGGCATCACCTTGAGATGCAGCAGCGTTTCGGCGCGCACCCAATTGTGGACCTGCGCGACCCGCCCCCGGTCGACCGAATCCGGCAAGCCGATGTGGAGGTCGAGACCCAGCTGCCGGACGACCTCGTCGGCCATGAAGCGGCCCAGCGTGCGGCCCGCCGGGTCGGTCCGGCGGATCAGTTCGGACTCGTACCAGCCGAGCGTGATCGCGTGGTAGCCGTGCCGGGTGCCCGGTCGCCAGGCCGGTGCCTGGCCCGCCAGAATCGGTGCGAGCCTGTCCGGGTCGGCGACGTCGGAGAGCGTCGGCTTGGGCTTGAGCGCGCACAGGCCGGCTTGATGCCCCAGGAGCTGACGGACCGTCACATCGCCCTTGCCCGCGTGCGCGAACTCCGGCCAGTAGTCGGCGACCCTGGCGTCATAGGAGAACAGTCCGCGGGAGGCGGCGACCGCCATCACCAGGGCGGCGACACCCTTGGTCGTGGAGAACATGTTCACCATCGTGTCGGGCTGCCAGGGTTGTTTCGCCAACCCGTTGCGGTAGCCGCCCCACAGGTCGACCACCTTGACCCCGTCGCGGTAGACGGCGACCGCCGCTCCCACCTCCGCGCCGTCGCGGAAGCTGGCGCGGAAGGCGTCGGCGACCTTCCCGTAGCCGGTATCCACGTCGCCGTGAATCTGATCCGCCGATACCGCAATCTTGAGCACCATCGTCGCTCCTCCGAGTGGAGACTCCGAGTGGAGACTAAGGCAGCGGCGCCGGCGGGCAGCGTCTTTTGGCCGGTTCCGCGGCGCGGGGAGTCAGTGGGTGCCCAGGCCGCCGCTCAGGTACTGGGCGCGGCAGGCCCGGCGCGCCAGCTTGCCGCTGGTGGTGCGGGGAATGGCGCCGGCCGGCAGGAGCCGCACGTCGGCGACCGGCAGCCCGTGGTGGTGCGAGACCGCGGCCCGGATCGCGTCGATGGCCGGTCGCGGGTCGGCGCGACTGGTGCCCGTCGCCCGTTCGGCGACGACCACCAGTTGTTGTCCGGCGTCCCCCGCGGGGACCGCGAATGCGGTCACGTATCCCCGGCGGACGAGGGGCGACGCCTCGGCGACGGTCGCCTCGATGTGCTGCGGGTAGTGGTCGCGGCCGTCGACGGTGACCATGTCGGCGATCCGGCCGGTGACATAGAGCTCGCCGTCGAGATATGTGCCCAGGTCGCCGCTCCGCAGCCACGCCCGGTCGGCCGTCGAACCCTCGGCGTGGCTGCCCTCGGCGAGCCGCGATCGCAAGCGGGCGCCGAACGCGCGGCGGGTGTCGTCGGGCAGCCCCCAGTAGCCCCGGCCGACGTTGTTGCCCTGGACCCAGATCTCGCCTACGCGGCCGTCGGCCAGCTCGGTCCCGGTGTCAGGCTCGACGATGACGGCCCATTCGCTGCGGCCCACCTGGCCGCAGGAGACCTGCGCCACCGCCGTCGGGGCGTCCGCCGCGACCCGCACCGCGCGACCGGCACCCAGCTCCTCGCGGTCGAAGTAGGCGGGTGTCGCCTCGGCGGCGGGCGCGATGGTCGCGACGAATAGGGTGGCCTCCGCGATGCCGTAGGAAGGCTTGAACGCGGTCGGCGGCAGACCGTACGGGGCGAACGCCTTGTTGAAGGCGTTGATCGCCTCGATGCTGACCGGTTCCGACCCGATGATCAGCACCACGTTGCTCAGGTCGACGTCGTCGCCGGGCGCGGGCAGCCCCCGCTGGGCGGCCCATTCGTAGGCGAAGTTCGGCGCCGCGGTGACGGCACGCCCCGCCTGGGCCGACAAGGCCTTGATCCAGCGCTGCGGGCGGCGGACGAACGCCGCCGGTGACATCAGCGTGGAGTGTCCCCCGTACACCGCCGGGAAGCCGATCATCGACAGGCCCATGTCGTGGTAGAGCGGCAACAGCTCACGCCGTGGGTGTTGCGGTCCAGCAGGTCGATCGACAGGATCATCTGCACGAGGTTGGTGCCGACCGCACGATGGGTGATCTCGACGCCGACCGGGGGCCGCGTGGAGCCCGACGTGTACTGCAGGTGCGAGACGTCGTCGTGGCGTAACTCGGTGGGGGCGAACGATTCCCGCGCCGAGTCGGGAATCTCGTCGATGACGACGACCCGCGGCCGCTGCAGTTGCGGGAGGGTGTCCAGGAAATCCTCGACCGCGCGCCGCGCCGCCGAAGTCGTCAACACCGCAGTCGGCCGCGAGTCGCGCAAAGCCCTGTCCAGGCGTTCGGCGTGGCCTGGCAGTTCGGGCGCGAACAGCGGCACCGCGATGGTTCCGGCCTTGATCGCCGCGTAGAAACCCATCACATAGTCGAGGCCCTGCGGCGCGAGGACCGCGACCCGCTCCTCGCGCCCGGCGACCTGTTGGACGTGCGCGCCGATGGCCTCCAGCCGGACCCCGAACCGGTGCCACGTCACCTCTTCGACAGCCCCGTCGGGCGAACGGTTGTAGTCCAGGAAGCGGTACGCCACGGCGTCGCCGACGTTGGCGATGTTGCGGTCGATCAACGAGATCAGCGTGACGTCTGGCGGCGGCATGATGTTGCCCTCGGCGTCCAGGCAGTCCTCGATCCTGAGCAGGCCAGGGGGAGCTTTGGCGTGCTGCCGGAAACCGGATTCCATGACCCCACTGTAGGCAAGGTGACCGCGGCGGTTGCCCGGTTGTGCGGGTGACGGTCGGCACGCCGCGGCCGAAGGCCGTTCGGTGGGAACCGAATTCGAAAGCCAGGCCCGGTGTGCCGTGTGCGGCCGCGCCCGCGTTCCACGGCTCCCGCGGACGGCCGACGAAAACCCCCGGGGCGTCAGCGGTAGCCTACGCGCGAGCGGCACGCAGGGTCGTCGACGATTGCACCGGGAGTTGGGTCATGTCAGGCAGGAAGTATTCATTCGAGGTCAACCGGACCAGCAGCGCGCCCGCCGCGACGCTGTTCCGGCTGGTGACCGACGGCGCCAACTGGTCGCAGTGGGCCAAGCCCATCGTTGTCCACTCGAGCTGGGCGCGGCAGGGTGATCCCGCGCCCGGCGGGATCGGCGCGGTGCGCAAGGTTGGGTTGTGGCCGGTGCTGGTGCAGGAGGAGACCGTCGAGTACGAGCAGGACCGCCGGCACGCCTATAAGCTCGTCGGCCCCCCGACCCCGGCCAAGGACTACTCGGGCGAGGTGGTCTTCACGCCGAACCCGTTGGGCGGCACCGATATCCGCTGGACCGGATCGTTCACCGAGGGGGTGCGCGGCACCGGTCCGGTGGTGCGGGCCGCCATGGGCGGGGCGGTCCGGTTCTTTGCCGGCCGGCTGGTCAGGGCGGCCGAGCGCGAATCGAACGTCCAGCGCTAGGCGCTTTGCGTCCAAAGCTGCGCGGCGTCGAACAGGGTTGGCAGTGCAACGGTCGCAGCTCCCACGAAGGCGAGAAGGGCCGCTCGTAGCCGCTGGCGGTGGGGGGCGCCAGGTGTCATGCCTCAGTTGTGGGCCGCGACCCTAGCCGGCACCTGGGAGGCGGCTATCGCACTAAAAAGCCTCTCGGTATGAAGCCTCTCTGGAGCTCTACTTCGAGTCGACCTCGTCCTGATACTTCTTGGTCATGTGCGCGACGGCGTCCAACTGCGATTGCGCGAACGCCTCGCGGGCCTGGCCGGCACGCGCGGCGGCGTCCAGCGTCGGCTGCGCCTGGCCCTGGAAGTGCGGCATCACCTCGGCGGCGAACAATTCGGCGGACCGTTTGGTGGCGGCCGGATTCGCCCACTCGTGGCCCATCTGCAGCATGCAGCCGAACCCGCCGGATTGATCCCACAGCCGCTGCACCTGTTCGCGCGCCCGCTCGGGCGTGCCGATCACGCCCGCCCCGTTGTCGTTGATGACGTCGATCATCTCGTCGAGCTGCTCGCCCGGCATCGTCATCTGTGGGAAGGCGGCCACTTTTTGGAAGTAGCGGAACCACGGCTCGATTCCGAACTTGACCTCTTCGCGGGCCTGCTTTTCGGTTTCGGCGAGGTGGAACAACCCGACCAGGCTCCAGTTCTTGCGGTCGACCTGGGTGCCGAAGGCCGCCGCGCGCTCCTCGACGATGCCCCAGTGGTAGGAGAGCGCGTTGAAGCCCTCGACGGTCAGCGTCGCCCCGATGGAGAGCAGGCCGATGCCGTGCTTGCCGGCCAGCCGCGCACCTGTCGGCGACGCGACCGCGGCGACGGACAGTGGGATGCCGCCGTCGGAATAGGGGGCGAGCTGCAACTTGGCGTCGAACAGCTGATGCGTGGCCGTCTTGGCGCTCACGGTCTCCCCCGCCAGCAGGCGGACGACGATGTCGAGGTTCGTTTCGAGCAGCTCGCGGGTGTCGGTCGGGGTCAGTCCGATCATGGACGAGTCGCTGGGCAGGGAGCCCGGGCCCACGCCGCCGATGATCCGGCCGTGGGTGAGGTGATCCAGCAACATCAGCCGGTCGGCGACCCAGAGCGGGTTGTGGTACGACAGCGAAATGACGCCGGTGCCAAAGCGAATCCGCTTGGCGCGCTCGGCCGCTGCGGCGATGAACACCTCGGGCGAGCTGATGATCTCGCTGCCGGCCGAGTGGTGTTCGCCCATCCACACTTCGTCGAAGCCGAGGGCGTCGAGGTGCTCGATGAACTCCAGGTCGCGCTGCAACGCGAGCGTCGGGTTCGTGCCCGCCCGATGGAACGGGGCGATGAAATATCCAAACCTGAGCTTCGCCATCGAGGTCCCCTTGCATCCGAGTTGGGCAGAACCATAACGCGAATGCGGTGCCCCGCCTAGGTGATCGGGCAGAACGCTCGGTGGTCGTCAGGTTTCAGCCGGCGGGGCCAGGTGATCCCAGCCCCGCCGACTACGGGAGGAAGTCGTGTTGTGGTGCGCTAGACGGTATGGGGGGCGGCGTGAGGCCGAAGGCCTCGGGCTGCAATCGGACGTGGGTTGCCTGTATCGAGTGAAC
>NZ_MVIJ01000140.1 GCF_002086735.1 Mycobacterium scrofulaceum
TGGCCGGCATCTACGCCCAGGTCCTCGGCGTCGACCGCGTCGGCATCGACCAATCCTTCTTCGACCTCGGCGGCGACTCGCTCTCGGCCATGCGCGCGGTCGCGGCGATCAATAGCGGCCTGGACACCGCCCTTTCGGTGCGGGCGCTGTTCGAAGCGCCCACGGTGGCGCAATTGGCGCCCCGCATCGGCGGCAGCGGGGGCGGCCTCGCGGCGCTGGTGGCACGCGACCGCCCGGCGACGGTTCCGCTGTCGTTCGCGCAGTCAAGATTGTGGTTCATCGACCAGCTGAACGGGCCGTCGCCCGTCTACAACATGGCGGCGGCGCTGCGGCTGCGCGGCCGGCTCGACGCCGACGCGCTGCGTGCCGCGCTGGCCGACGTCGTCGCCCGCCACGAAAGCCTGCGCACCGTCTTCGCCGCACCCGAGGGAACCCCGCAGCAAGTCGTGCTGCCCCCGGCGCGGGCCGGCGTCCGGTGGGAGGTGGTGAAGACGGACGGCTGGTCCGCGAGCCGGCTGGAGGAGGCCATCGAGGCCGCGGCGCGTTACCCGTTCGATCTGGCGGCCGAGATTCCGCTGCGGGCGACGCTGTTCCGCGTCACCGACGACGAGCACGTGCTGGTGGCGGTGGCCCACCACATCGCCGCCGACGGCTGGTCGATCACGCCGTTGGTGCGTGATCTAGGGGTCGCGTATGCCAGCCGATGCGCGGGCGAGGCGCCGGGCTGGGCCGAATTGCCGGTCCAATACGTCGATTACACGCTGTGGCAGCGCGCCCAGTTCGGCGATCTGGACGACCCGCACAGTGCCATCGCCGCGCAGCTGGCCTATTGGCAGGATGCGCTGGCGGGGATGCCGGAACGCCTGGAGCTGCCGACGGATCGGCCCTATCCGTCGGGGGCCGACTATCGGGGGGCGCGGGTCGCCGTGGAGTGGCCACCGGAGTTGCAGGTGCGGGTGCGCGAGCTCGCCGGTGAGCACAATGCGACCAGCTTCATGGTGATCCAGGCCGCCCTGGCGGTGCTGCTGGCCAAGGTCAGCGCCACTTCCGATGTGGCCGTGGGCTTCCCGATCGCCGGGCGCCGCGACCCCGCGCTCGACGACCTCGTCGGCTTCTTCGTCAACACCCTGGTGCTGCGCACCGATCTGGGCGGGAACCCCACGGTCGCCGAGCTGCTGGCGCAGGTGCAGCAGCGCAGCCTGGCCGCCTACGAGCACCAGGACGTCCCCTTCGAAGTCCTCGTCGAACGGCTGCACCCCACCCGAAGCCTCACCCACCACCCCCT
>NZ_MVIJ01000141.1 GCF_002086735.1 Mycobacterium scrofulaceum
CAGGACACATCTGAATTGTTTTTCGACGGCGTGCGCGTCCCCAAGACGCATCTGCTAGGCGACACCGAGGGGCAAGGTTTCATCCAGCTGATGACGCAACTGCCGCAGGAGCGACTAATCGTTGCGGTCGGAGCGGTTGCCGCCATGGAATTGGCCTTGCAGCAGACGGTCAAATACACGCGCGAACGAGAGGCCTTCGGACGAACGATCTTCGGGTTCCAGAACACCAAGTTCACCCTGGCCGAAGCGGCCACTGAAACAAGGATTGCGCGAGTATTCCTCGACCACTGCATCTGCCTACACCTCCAGGGCCAGCTCGACGTGCAAACTGTCGCGATGGCCAAATGGTGGACGACGGAACGGGCGATGAAAGTCCTCGACGACTGCCTGCAGCTGCACGGCGGGTACGGATACATGACGGAATATCCGATTTCGCGTCTCTGGGTTGATCAGCGAGTACAGAAAATCTACGCGGGGTCTAACGAAATAATGAAAGAGATTATTTCGAGGTCGCTTTGACAAGATAGCGACGACCGAACGCCCGGTGTATCAACGCAGATGAGGATCTGCTACTTGAGACAGGCAAGCTCCACCGCAGATAAAGCCATCGAATGGATCACGGCGCAGGCCAGCAGTACACCGCCGAGGTATGTTAGGGCGTACTTGTCGTAGCGGGTCGCGATGCCGCGCCACTGCTTGAGCCGATTGAAGCCACGTTCGACGGTGTTGCGCAGCGCGTAGATCTCGGCGTCGAACGCCGGTGGGCGGCCGCCGGCGGATCCCTTGGCCTTGCGGCGGTCGATCTGATCTCGACGTTCGGGAATCGTGTGCTTGATTCTGCGGGAACGCAATTGGGTACGGGTGCTCGGATGCGAATACGCCTTGTCGGCGAGCAACCGGAAATCGTCAGCGGACTGGTCTGAATCCCTGCATGTCGCGGCGTAATCATCGAGCAGCGCCATCAATTGCGGGTTGTCGCCGGCTTGGCCGGCGGTGAGCCGGACCGCCACGGGAGCTTCGCGAGGATCAGTCAGCGCGTGGATCTTGGTGGTCAGCCCGCCGCGGGAACGCCCGATCGCATGATCGTCGGGCTCATCGGCAGATTTCTTGTAATTCGAATTCGACAGTGCCCCCTGTGCACAACGTGTCCGAACGGGCGCCCGCCGAGTGTTGATGGGGCTCTGCGGAAATGAGCGTGCAGCAGTGGTTGGCGGATATCCGCGGTGGGGGTTCGTGTCGTTGAGCTGAGGTGGG
>NZ_MVIJ01000142.1 GCF_002086735.1 Mycobacterium scrofulaceum
CCCCCCCACCGCCGTGGACATCCTGACCACCATCCTGGGCCGCGACGGCGCCCAACAATCCGCCCACACCCTCGCCGCCGCCGAAACCGACCCCTTCAACCGGCTGCACCTGGCCGCCGACATGTATTCCGACGCGCTGACCGCCGCCGCCGAACAAAACGCCGGCCCCGACGTCATGGCCCGCATCGACACTGCCGCCGCACACCTGGGCCACCACCTCACCGACGCCCAAGCCTGGCCCGTGCTGCGCCGCCACCTGGCCCTGTTGGCCATCGAAGGACACGACCCCATCGACGCACTCCACGACGCCGCGGCCACCCCGCTGGGCGACGCACATGACCCGGCCGCCGTCCTGGACTGGCGTCTGCCAGCCCCCACCGGCGTCGACGCGGCAGACCGTGGACCGCTGCACTGGCTGCCCGCCATCCCCGACGTCATCACGACCGACCCAACATGGGCGACCTACCTACACGCCCGCGCTGACCTCGTGCGAGAGCTCGCCGATCACATCCGCGGCACCGCCCGCGCCTGGGATGCCACCACCGCACCCGCCTGGGCGCGGCCCCTGCTCGACGGCAACCGCAACCTGCTGGCCGAAATCGCGGTCTTTCGCGCCGCCCACCACGTCGATCCCGCCGACACCCGCATCACCGGCCCCGAACAGCACGCCAACCGCTCCGCGATCATCCAACAAGTCATCCACTCGCGCCTCGACGCCGCCCTGACCCGCGCCGGCGCCGACACCGCCCGCTGGCGCCAACTGGCCGACACCATCAACCCCCACCTCACCGACGACCCCTACTGGCCGCGGCTGGCCACCCACCTTGAGGGCGCCGCCCGCGCCGGCGCCGACGTCTCCGCCCTCCTCCACGACGCCGCCACCCAACACGGGCCCCTGCCCGCAGACATGCCCGCCGCCGCCCTGTGGTGGCGCCTGGCCGGCACCCTCGCACCCCCCTCACTGGAAGGCACCGACACCAAACTGCGGCCCCCCTGGACCGCCGAGCTGCACCACCTATTCGGAACCCGCATCGCCGAAGCCATCATCACCGACCCCGCCTGGCCCGGCCTGGTCGCCGCGGTCACCGCCGCGAGCTGGCCCCCACACGATCTGCTCGCCGCCGCCGCCGAACACCTGCACGACATCTCGGCCACCCAGACCATCCGCCCCGACGAATACGCCCGCCTGCTCACCTACCGCGTCGAACTGCTCACCCACCACGCCGCCAC
>NZ_MVIJ01000143.1 GCF_002086735.1 Mycobacterium scrofulaceum
GGTCAGCGTGGCCAGAGACCAGCACCAGCCCGCGAGCTGTCGAGCGACTGCGACGTTGGCCACCACGTGGGGCTTCTTGCGGTCGTTGAACCGGCACCACTGCTGATGCAGCCGGCGGTTTCCGGCATGCCCTCGCGCCTTGAGTGCGGGGTCGACCTTGGCCCAGCGGGCCCGCATCGTGGGCCCTGGATTGCGGTAGGCCGCTCGGTGGTGCCAGGCCGATTCGATTAGCAACCGGCGAACGTGGGCGTTGCCAGTTTTGGTGATCGATCCCTGCACACGGGAGCCGCCCGATGAGTGCTCGGTGGGGACCAGGCCGACGTAGGCGCCGATCGAGGATCCGGTGAACCGGGTCCAGTCGCCGATCTCGACGGTGAGCGCCAGCCCGGTCAAGGCTGAAATCCCACGCAGGCACCCCAGTCGGTCGACCTGATCTGCCCATCGCGGTGAGGCCGCGACCGTGACGATCTGCTCGTCGAGGCGGTCTCGTGCAGCCGTGGCGTTGAGCACCGCATCGAAATGGTGGTCAAAGGCCGCTGCGGTGTGGGCATCGTCGAATCGTTGCCGCCGCAGCCATGTTTCGTGCACCCCGGTCCAGGCCTGCCCACCGGAATACACCCGGCCCTGGCGTAACAACAGCTTCGACAGCCGGTGTCGTACCCGCATCAGGTCGGCCCGGGCGTCTTCGCGGGCACGCACCAGGTCGCGCACCGCCTCCACCTCGGCGTCAGGCACCGTGACCGCGGTGACCTCGCCCAGCCGCAGCAGCCGCGTCAAATGTGCGGCGTCCCGGGCGTCGGTCTTGACCCGGTCCCCGGCCGGACGGATCAACTTCGACGGCGCCGCGACCACACAATCGATCTCGGCTCCAGCCAATGCCCGCGCCAACCCGAACCCTGTTGGCCCGGCTTCATAGGCCACCCGCACCGGGCCCCGCAGCCGATGCAGCCAGTCCAGGATCTCGCCGTAATCAGGACACAACCGAGTCCACTGGACGTGGCCCGTTTCCTCATCGACCGCATGCGCAACCACCGAAAGCGCGTGCACGTCCAACCCCACACTCGTACCGTTGAAACTCACCGGAGGCCTCCTGATCTGCAACTGTGGCTCTACCAGTGCGAGTGTTCACTCGATACAGGCAACCCACGTCCGATTGCAGCCCGAGGCCTTCGGCCTCACGCCGCCCCCCATACCGTCTAG
>NZ_MVIJ01000144.1 GCF_002086735.1 Mycobacterium scrofulaceum
GGCCGTCGGACCGGCGACGGTGTCGGGGCTGATGCCGCGATCTCCGTAGGTCGCGCCGTCGGCGGTGACCAGCAACGCGCGCACGCCGCCGCCATTGAGTTCGGCGACCAGCAGGTCGGGCGAGGTGTGCGCGGCGTCCAGCGCCTCGGCGCGCGACGCCGCCGCGAGCAGCCGGTCGTGCAGGCTTCTGCGGGCGAGCACGCCCAGGCTGACGTCGATGGTGACGCCGAGCGCCACCAGCAGCAGGGCCAGCAACGCCACCACCACCAGCGTCACCCGGCGTTGCAGGGAGGGCGTGCGGGTCGTCATGAGCGCTGGGGCTGCAGCCGGTAGCCGATGCCGCGCACGGTGTGCAGTATCCGCGGCCCGTGGGCTTCGAGCTTGCGCCGCAGGCCGCTCACGTGCACCTGCACCAGGTTGGGATCGTAGGCGTCGTATCCCCAGACCGCGGTCAGGATCTGGGCGGCGCTGACGATGCGGCCACGCTGCTCGACGAGGAAGGACAGCAGCCGTAGCTCGGTCGCGGTCAGGTCGAGCCGCCGCCCGGCGCGCGCGGCCACCCCGGCGTCGGTGTCGAGCATCAGGTCGCCGAATTGGATGACCTGCGGCAGCCGCCCGCGCCGGCGCAACACCGCGCCGACCCGCGACACGAGTTCGGCCAGCTCGAACGGTTTGATCACGTAGTCGTCCGCCCCGCCGTCCAGGCCGCGCAGCCGGTCCTCGAGCCCGTCGCGGGCCGTGATCAACACGATCCCGACCTCGCCCCAGTCCCGGATCACGTCGATCAGGGCGAAGCCGTCACGGCCCGGCAGCATGACGTCGAGCACCACCAGGTCCGGCCGCAGCCCGTCCAGGGCCTCCTCCAGCCGGTCGCCGTCGCGGCGGCCCACGGCGTGATAGCCGACGTCGCTGAGCGCCTCGCTGACCATCTCGCGGATCGTCTCGGAATCCTCGACGACCAGCACCCGCGGCGCGCCGACGCTGAACCGGCCGGCGGCCGTCCGCGGGCAATTCGTCATGACCCCATTGTCGACGCCGCGGCTGAAACGAACCTGAAGCGGTCTGCCGGGCATCGGTCGCGGCGGTCAACTTTCTTCAGGTCCACTTCAGTTCGGGCTCCTACGGTCGCCGACATGACCACTGACGACGACATCGACACCAGTCCGCCCGCACCGCCCCCGGCCCACCGG
>NZ_MVIJ01000145.1 GCF_002086735.1 Mycobacterium scrofulaceum
CCACCGGTGGACCCGAACGCCGGCCGGGTCGCCAATGCCGTCGGTGGCTTCAGCTACGTCCTGCCCCCGGGCTGGGTGGAGTCGGACGCCTCCCACCTGGACTACGGCTCGGCGCTGCTGAGCAAGACGACCGGGCCGCCGCCGCTGCCCGACCAGCCGCCGCCGGTCGCCAACGACACCCGCATCGTGATGGGCCGGCTGGACCAGAAGCTCTACGCCAGTGCCGAGGCCAACAACGCCAAGGCCGCGGTGCGGCTCGGCTCGGACATGGGCGAATTCTTCCTGCCGTATCCCGGCACGCGAATCAACCAGGAAAGCACCCCGCTCACCGGGGCCAACGGAATCACCGGCAGCGCCTCCTACTACGAGGTCAAGTTCAGCGACGCGTCCAAGCCGAACGGTCAGATCTGGACCGGCGTCGTCGGGGCGCCGGCGGCGAACGCGGGTGGCCCGCCGCAGCGCTGGTTCGTGGTGTGGCTCGGCACGGCCAACGACCCGGTGGACAAGGGCGCCGCCAAGGCGCTGGCCGAGTCGATCCAGCCGTGGGCGGGCCCGCCCGCCCCGGCACCGGGAGCCCCGGTGCCGCCGGCGCCGGCACCCGCTCCTAATCCGGCGCCGGCCCCGGCTCCGGCTGGTGAGGTCACCCCGACCCCCGCACCCGTGCCCCAGCGGACGCAATCGGCCTGACGTCCCGTCCGGCGCGTCGGGATGGTGCGCCAACCGTCTCCTAATCGAACCCTTTTTCGTTACGCGGAGCGGGTATACCGAAGTGACGGCCCAGCAACTCGCTGGGCTTTGCCATCGGATGCAAGGAGACCCGCATGAACGTCATGGCAGCTACCGAATATCTGGCCCGCTCAACAACCTTCACGAGCGTCGGGATCATCGGCTACATCATCATCGGCGGTCTGGCGGGCGCGCTCGCCAGCAAGATCATCCGGGGCAGTGGCGCCGGCATCCTGATGGACATCGTGATCGGCATCATCGGCGCCTTGATCGGCGGCTTCATTCTGAGCTTCTTCGTCAACACCGC
>NZ_MVIJ01000146.1 GCF_002086735.1 Mycobacterium scrofulaceum
TGTACTGACCTGAGAGGTTAGGTACGCGGGTGGCGGGTGGTTGGCCGCCGAGTGCGGTGTGGCCGCGGTGGTGATTGTAGGTGTGCAGCCAGATGGGGAATTCATCGCAGCGCTCGGCGTCGCTGGTGTAGAGACGGGCGTAGGCCCATTCATCGGCCAGGGTGCGGTGGAATCGCTCCACTTTTCCATTGGTTTGGGGTCGGTAGGGTCGTGTGCGCCGGTGTTCGATGCCGGCCAGGGCCTCACCGAAGATGCGGGATCGGTAACAGGATCCGTTGTCGGTCAATACTTTCCGAACGGTAATTCCGCATTCGGTGAACCATGTGTTCGCGCGGATCCAAAACGCTGCCGCGGTCTGTTGGCGTTCATCGGCCAACAACTCGCTGTAGGCCAGCCGTGAGTACGCATCGATAGCGGTGTGCAAGAAGTGATAGCCCCGCAGTGGATGACGGTATTTGTTCAGTGTTCCGGTCTTGTCGGCTTGGGCGTGGCGCTTGCCCGCCGCTCGGCCCAGCATTCGCCAGCCGCCGCCAGCGGGGATCTTGCCCAGTTTCTTGACATCGACGTGGACCAGATCCCCGCAGCGCGCTGACTCCATCCGGCGCACGACCCGCCCGGTCGGACGGTCCAGCCAGCGCAGTTTGGCCAGGCCGTAGCGGGTCAACACCCGGTGCACTGTGGAAGGATGAACACCGAGTAAGTACCCGATACGGGCGGGTCCCCAGCGCCGCAGGACACGGACTTTGATAATGCGCCGTTCGGTACGCGTCGGGGTGCGCCGCGGGCTGCGATGCGGTCGTGAACTGCGATCAACCATGCCCGCGGCGCCGTCGACGCGATAGCGGCTGGCCCAGCGCGACGCCGTCGTCGACGAAACTTGAAACCGTTCCGCGGCCCGTCGAAGTGTCCAACCCTCCTCAACGACACAGCGAGCCAGCCGCAGGCGACCGGTTTCTGACAATGGGGCATTACGGTGGGACATGAAGACCTCCGACGGTGAGCAGTGCGTTCCTCGACAGCTCGCACTTCACTCGGAGGTCTTCGTCATGTCACCACGCCACGCCGTCCCTAACGTCCGTGGTCAGTACA
>NZ_MVIJ01000147.1 GCF_002086735.1 Mycobacterium scrofulaceum
CGCACACCGCAGCACGCGTTGATCAATCAGCTCGACGCCCAGGCCAGCCCCGAACAGTTAGGTGGGTCGCTGCGCACGGGGCTGGCCGACCGGTTGCGCATCACCAAAGCCGAGGCCGGCCGGCGCATCGCCGAAGCCCGCGATCTGGGGCCGCGCCGGGCGTTGACCGGCGAGCCGTTGGCGCCGCGGTTGAGCGCGACCGCGGCCGGCCAACGCGCCGGGCTCGTCGGCGACGGGCACATCAAGGTGATCCGCGACTTTTTCGCCCAGCTGCCCGCCGAGGTGGACGCCCTGACCCGCCAGGCCGCCGAAGCCGACCTGGCCGCAAAGGCCGGCGGGTATCGGCCCGACGAGTTGGCCAAATACGCCCAGCGGGTCATGGACTGGCTGCACCCCGACGGGGACTTCAGCGACGCCGAACGCGCCCGCAAACGCGGAATCACTTTGGGCGCCCAGGAATGCGACGGCATGTCGCGCATCGGTGGCCTGGTCACCCCGGAACTGCGGGCCGCGATCGAGGCCATGCTGGCCAAACTGGCAGCGCCCGGCGCGTGCAACCCCGAGGACGAAACCCCGGCGGTCGACGCCACACCCGATGAGGACGCGGTGCGCCGCGACACCCGCAGCCCGGCTCAACGCAACCACGACGCATTCCTCGCCGGGCTGCGCGGCCTGCTGGCCTCCGGCGAACTGGGCCAGCACAACGGGCTGCCCGTGTCGATCGTGGTCACCACCACCTTGACCGACCTCGAGGCCGCCACCGGCAAGGCCCTGACCGCCGGCGGCACCCTGGTACCGATGTCGGATGTCATCCGCTGGGCCGGCCACGCGCATCATTATCTGGCGATCTTCGACCACGCCCGGCCGCTGGCGCTCTATCACACCAAACGCCTGGCCTCACCGGCCCAACGAATCATGTTGTACGCCAAGGATCGTGGCTGTACCAAACCCGGCTGCGACGCGCCGGCCTACCACAGCCAGGTCCACCACATCACAGGCTGGCAAGCCACCCGCCGCACCGACATCGACGACCTCACCCTGGCCTGCGGACCCGACAACCGGCTCGCCGAACAAGGCTGGA
>NZ_MVIJ01000148.1 GCF_002086735.1 Mycobacterium scrofulaceum
TGTAAAGGTTCAAGACATGTTGGACGGCAGGGGTTCTAGAGATCCTTGACGGGTTCAGCAGATCTTTGACGGTCTGGTTTGATGCTCGTTCTGTGAGCGATGAGACGGCCGGTGATTCCGCCGATTGGGTGACTGAGCACAGATATCGTGCGGTCCTGCAGGTCCTCGACGGAGTTCCCAAAAGCCAGGTGGCACGGGAGTGCGGGGCGTCGCGGCAGTCCGTGCACTCATGGGTCATCCGGTATGAGGCCTTCGGCTTGCCGGGATTGGCCGATCGGTCGCGTCGGCCGTTGACGTCGCCGAACGAGCTGTCGCCGACGGTGGTGGCGATGGTCTGCGAACTGCGCCGAACATATCCGCGCTGGGGTGCTCAACGCATCGCTCACGAGCTGGTACTTCGTGGCGTGGACGCGCCGCCGTCGCGGTCGAGCGTCTACCGAATCTTGGTGCGTCATGGCCTGATCACCGCGCAGCAGCAGAACCACAAGCGCAAGTACCGGCGCTGGCAGCGCGACGCCCCGATGCAGCTGTGGCAGATCGACATCATGGGCGGGGTGTTCCTCGCCGATGGTCGTGAGTGCAAGTTGGTCACCGGCATCGATGACCATGCACGGTTCGTCGTGATGGCCACTGTCGTTGCCCAGCCGGGGGCACGCGCGGTCTGCGCGGCATTCACCGCGGCCATGGCCGCCTACGGCGTGCCCTCAGAAGTGTTGACCGACAACGGGAAGCAGTTCACGGGCCGGTTCACCAAGCCGTATCCGGCTGAGGTGCTGTTCGAACGGATCTGTCGGGAGAACGGCATCACCACGCGGCTGACGAAACCCCGATCACCGACGACGACCGGCAAGATCGAACGTTTTCACAAGACGCTGCGCCGCGAGCTCCTGGATTCCGCAGGCCCCTTCGTAAGCATCGAAGCCGCCCAGCAGGCGATCGATGCCTGGGTGCACGGTTACAACCACAGCCGTCC
>NZ_MVIJ01000149.1 GCF_002086735.1 Mycobacterium scrofulaceum
GGGCGGCGGGGCGGGCCTGATGACGCGGCTTTGCGCGCCCGGCGGCATCCGGTCGCCCGGCGGGATGTTGAACGTCAGCGCCGCAACGGGATCGACCAGCCCGTAGCCGACCTTGTTGTCCACCCCGGCGGGCGGATTGTGCGCCGACTGCACGATCCGGTTGATCACCTGATGCGCGGTCAGCTCGGGGAATTTCGCCCGAACCAGGGCCGCGACGCCACTGACGTAGGCGGCCGAGAAGCTGGTTCCCCAGAACGGCATGTTCTTCTCGCCCGGCCTCGACGGCGGGTAGGCGTTGACGGGTCCACCGCCCTGGGGCGAGAGCCCCATGATGTGGGTGCCCGGCGCCGCGACACCCACCCAGGGGCCCGACATGCTCTTGTCCAGCGCGGCGCCGGTGGCGTCGACCGCGCCGACCGACAGGACGTAGTCGGCAAACCAGGACGGCGACGAGACGACCTTCACCTGATGCCAGTCCCGGGGATCCGACGGCTCCAGCGGGTCGTACATCGGGTTGTTGTTGCAGCCGGCTTCCCCGTCGTTGCCGGCCGCGGCCACGACGACCGCGTCCTTGACCGTCGCCGCGTACCACAGGGCCGCGCCGAGCGCCCGCTGGTCGGCCGGGGCCGACGCGGGCAGGCAGGCCGTGACCGAAATGTTGATCACCTTCGCCCCCATGTTGGCGGCGTGCACCACCGCGCGCGCGACGGTGTTCAGCGTGCCGGCCTTCACCTTCTCGTCGGAGTTGGGGTCCCCCGGCGGGGGATTGACCGGCTCGAAAGCCCTGGAAGACTGGCGGATCGAGATGATGGTCGCGTGCGGGGCGACCCCCACCACCCCGTCGGGCGCGCCCGGCGGGAGCGGGGGCACCGCGGGTTCGTCCTCGGTCTGCGGATCCGGCGGCCCGTTGGAGATGGCGGTGGCACCGCCGCCCTCGGGCGGCGGAGGCGGCGGGGGCGGCGG
>NZ_MVIJ01000014.1 GCF_002086735.1 Mycobacterium scrofulaceum
CAACGAGCCTACGAGCCAAACACCAGGTGATCAGGATCCAACCACCGCAACAAGCGGCAACCTCACCCTGACACTGAGTGCAGCCTAACGAGGAACGCGATGCATTACCGGCCAGTCAGCTCAAAGGTGCGGGTCTTGCTCGCGGAGCAGTGCGGTGGCGAGCACGGCGAGGACACCCGGTGTTGAAGCCGAGCCGTCGGCCCGCTGAGACAGCAGGTCCGGCGGGGCGGCGAGTGGGCCCGCGCCGCCATGTCGCGATCAATACGACTTACGTTGTGGCACAACGAGATACTTCCGACATTGCCAAGCCCGTCACGCCGGTGTCGGCGTGCTGGTGGCCCTAGCACGACGCCGCAACTCGGCCGCCGGACCGGCCGCGCGCCCGGCGACCCGGTGCACCGCAGGTAACCGGTTGGAGACCGGGAGGTCACGCCAGATCACACAATGCTTCCATTTCGGCGTGGCTCGGCAGGTAATCACCGGTCCGGGCGGCATCATTGCGATCATGCCTGACCTGACACGCCGGGCGGTGCTGCGGATGGGAGCCAGCGCCGGCCTGGGAGCCGCTGGCGTGTTCGCCCTGAGTGGCCTGCTCGACCCGGTCAGGCCGCGGGCCGCGACGTTGCCGCAGGCCCCGGCCCCGTTCGAGCCGTCCGCGGCGAGCAGCAACCTGCCGACCAAGCTCACCGGTTCGTTCGTCTCCGCCGCCCGCGGGGGCGTGAAGACGAACTATGTGATCGCGTTGCCGCCCGGCCATACCGGGACGCTGCGCCCGGTGATCGCCCTGCACGGCAAGGACGGCGACGCGAACATGATGCTCGACTGCGGTGTCGAGCACGGCCTGGCCCAGCTGGTCAAGGAGGGCCGGCCGCCGTTCGCGGTGGTGGGCGTCGACGGCGGCAGCGACTCCTACTGGCACAAGCGGGCCGACGGCACCGACTCCGGCGCGATGGTGCTCGACGAGCTGTTACCGATGCTGTCCACGATGGGCTTCGACACCTCCCGGGTCGGCTTCATGGGTTGGTCGATGGGCGGATACGGGGCGCTGCACCTTGGCGCCAAGCTCGGCCCGGCGCGGACCGCGGGGATCTGCGCGATCAGCCCGGCGCTGTACACCTCGTTCGCCGACAGCGCCCCCAAGGCGTTCGACAGCAATGACGACTGGACGCAGAACAGCGTCCTGGGCGTGCCGGCGCTGTCGCAGATTCCGCTGCGCGTGGATTGCGGCACCTTCGACCGGTTCTATCCGGCCACCCGGCAATTCGTGAATCAGCTGAAAACGCCGCCGGCGGGTAGCTTCTCGCTTGGTGGCCACGACATCGTCTACTGGCGGGCGCAGTTGCCCGGCGAGCTCGCGTGGATGGCGTCCTAACGGAGACCGATGACCGTCCGGGCGAACGACCTTCCCCCCCGCCACCAGGAGCGGGCGGTGCGGCAAACCGGATTTCCCGACATCGAGGGGTTGCGCGCCGTCGCGGTGATCGCGGTCGTGTTGGCGGACCGCGCGCAGGCGGGCGGTGAACCGTAATGAACTTCTCCTGGCCGACGAACGTCATATCAGCGAAGGGTTTTGGGAGGTTACGGGGATGACTCCGCTGCTGCTGGCCTGCATAGCGGCCGCCGCTCCGGTCGCCGGGTTCGGCTTGCTGAACTTGCAAGCCCGGCTCGAGCGCTGGGACTACGAGCGGCACGCCGAGGACTGAGCCGCGCCTCACCCCGGGTCGCGAATCGGCGCGACGGCAGCCCGATTCTGCGCGGTTTTGCTGATGTTTTGCCGTTCGCCTTGCCCGCATGCTGGCTAACATGATCGACATTGATTCGTCGGCGGACACGCCGCTGCTGGACTGGACCGAGCAGAGCGTGAGCGAGCTGCCCACCGGGACCGCGGCGCTGACGGCGCGGGCGCGCGTCACCGTCGCCCAGGGTGAGCCGCAGCAAGCCGAACGCGACCTGCACGACGCCGTCGCGGTCGCCGAGCACACGGGCGGACACCAATATCTCCCCGACGCCCTCGACGGTCTTGCGGCCTTGGCCGGCCTTACCAATCCCGAGCATTCCGCACGGCTTTTCGGTGCGGCCGAAAGCATGCGGCACCGCCATGGCTCGATGCGCTTCAAGGCTTTTCAAGGACGCTACGACGCGGCGCTGATGCAGGTGCGGAACGCGTTGGACGCCAAGGCCTTCGAAATGGCCTGGGCTGAGGGCAACGCGCCTGTCGACCGCCGAGGCCATCGCCTACGCGCGGCGGGGCCGCGGTGCGCGCGGACACCCGGCCAACGGTTGGGAGTCGCTGACGCCGACCGAGCTCGACGTCGTGCGGCTCGTCGGGGAAGGGCTGCCCAACAAGGACATCGCCGCGCGGCTGTTCATCTCGCCCCGCACCGTCCAGTCTCATCTGACGCACGTCTACACCAAGCTCGCCGTGTCGTCGCGGGTACAGCTGGCCCAGGAGGCCGCCCGCCACAGCTAGGTCGACAGCTGGGTCCGGATGAGCGGCGCGATCCTGTCGGCCATGTACTGGTGCCCGGCGTCGTTGGGGTGCACGCCGTCCGCCCCGATCAGGTCGGGCCTGCCGACGAACCAGCGTTCGGCGATCGGGTCGACCCACGTCGCCCCCGCACCCGCGGCCGCCGCGGCGAGCTGGTCGCGAATGAACAGGATCGGCAGGGGCACGTCGGCCGTCGGCCACGGCGGCCCGATCACCAGGAACCTGGCCGACGGCGCCAGGCGGCGGGCCAAATCGAATGTGCTGCGCGCCTTTTGACCGATCACACCCGGGTCGATCGGCTCGTCGTTGCGGGAGCCGAAGAACACCACCAGCACGTCGTCGCCCTGGACGGCCCGGGCCGTCAGGTCCTCGAAGACGCTGCCGTGGTCGCCCGGCATGCCATAGCCCGCCCTGCCCTCGGCCGCGACGTCGGCCGAGATCCGTTCGCCCCGCGCGGCGAGCAGGTCCCACGCGCGGGCGGGCCACGACCTTGGCCCCAGGCCGCCCTCTCCGGTGCCGGTGGTGTAGGAGTCGCCGACGACGGCGATGTGGTTCAGCCGGAAATCCAGGGTCAAGGTGTCGTACGTGCGCACCTGCGCCGGGTAGGCGATGCCGATGCCCACCAGAAAAGTCAGGCCGACGACAAAGGTGGCCAGACGACTCACTACGACCTCCCCCGTCACCGGCATCGTCACGTGCCACCGCGTTTTCATCGATTATCCGTCGGCCGTTCGCGGCCGGGCCTCAGCGCACGGTCATACCGCTCGGGCCGAAACCGCTTCCAGCGAGCGGTCGATCGGATGGACCTTGCCGCCGGGCGAATCGTCGGGCTCGCCTCGCGCGGAGACGGCTTTGACGTCGACCATCCTGCGCATCCAGCGGCGGGCGGGCTCTTCGACGAAGTGATACATCACGATCGAGATCAGGACGGCGATCGCGAGCAGGCCGATGACGTTCCATTTCCACGGATCGTCCTGCGGCCGCAGCTCGAACTGCTCGACCGACCAGCCCCACGCGGTGTGCACCAACTCGTGCACCATGTACAGGCAGAACGAGATCTGCCCGCCGTACACCATCACCCGGGTCGACAGCACCCGCGGCAGGCTGCCGACGCCGATCGCCAGCGTGATCACCAGCGGAATGAACAGGATGTCGACCACCCCGCCGCTGTCGTTCTCGACGACGCCGGAGATGGGGTGCGCGTCGAACCAGTACAGGACGCCGACCATGGCAGCCAGGAGAAGCAGGGACACGTAGCCCGCGACGCGGCGCCCGCGATCGGTCAGCCGCAGCCTGCGCACCGCCGCGCAGGCCAGCGCGCCTGCGGTGAACTGCGTGACGATCCGCGGCAGCCAGCTCCACGGCGTGTAGAAGTGGCCACTGGCCAGCAGCATGACCACGGGCGGCAACGCCGCCGCGAACGCCAGCACCATCAGGCTGCGCGCCCGCGTCGCCTGCTTCATCCGCAGGATCACCAGCACCAGGAGGCCGAAGAGCAGGTAGGCCAGCCATTCGGCACTGATCGACCAGGCCGGCCCGTCCCAACTCGAGTCGTCGAAGAACGGGACGAACCACAGCTGCACCAGCAGGACCTGTCGCACGTAGCTCATCGCGGTGAGCTGAGCGGCGTCGGGCGACGGCACGTGGCCGACGTGCAGGGTAAAGATCACCCAGAGGGCGGCGAGGTGCAGGGTGACCAGGTACACCGGCCACACCCGGGCCAGCCGCAGCCAGAGGAAGTGCAGGGTGGCGCGCGTCGACCAGGACCGGCCCATCCGGTCGAGGTAGTTCCAGGTCAGGACGAATCCGCTGAGGATGAAGAACAGGTCGACGCCCTGGGCGCCGCAGTTGAGCACGGGCGCGAGGGCGTCGCGGAAGTCGGCCCCCACGTCACCCAGCATCGGCCGGAAGTGAAACAGCACCACCCACAGCGCGGCGACGATGCGGAGTCCCGTCAGGGCCTTGATCTCGCCCCTGATCTCTCCCTTGATGTCTCCGACGCGCACAGCGCTTTCTTCCCGCCTGGATTCTGCCGTTCCGTTGCCTTCTCGCTCGGCTGACCGGGCGACCACGCGAGGTCACTGGCCCCCGCCTCGCAACCGGCAGCCCTGGCAGCCTAACAGCGCAATCGCCCACTCGCGCGGACGGTTGTGGTGTGGCATGCGGTCTTTCGCCGAAAAGCGGCGCCGGTTGGGCTTTGCTCGGATCGCGGAAAATTGCGCCCGAAAATCGCTTCTTAGCGAAACGTTAGCTGCGGCTTTCACCCTCCTTAACCTTGCGGTTTAGCGTCAACGGCATAGCGAGCGGCACGGAGAGTGAGGGGTGCCCATGACGATCGCCGAGGTTTTGACGCGAGAGCAAAACGGCGTCTTCCGCTGCGGCGGCGCATGGGTGCGGGCCCACCGTCGACAGTTGGCGACGGTGGTCACGATCCGGGGCGAGATCGACGCCGTGAATGCCGACCAAGTGGCCGACCACATTCGACGTTTCATCCTCGGCGAGGACCGCGTGGTGCTCGACATGGGCGACGTCAGCCAGTTTGCTGCGGCGGGCATTTCGCTGTTGCAGGCCTTCGATGCGGAATGCCGCGCCGAAGGGGTGCAGTGGACCTTGGTTGCGGGCCCGGCGGTGACCGAGACGCTGGGTGACAGCGGCTTTTCCGACAATCACTCGGTGCCCGAGGCGCTGCACGACCTGGCCGACGCCATCGACAGGCGCCGTCGGCTGGCGTTGCCGCTGGTCAGGACGTCTTAGAGCGCCGCTCTCGACGGTGCCGGGCGGTTCCCACCACCGCGAGGACTCCGGCGCCGGTCAGCAGCAGCAAGGTCAGCAACAGCAGCTGCGGGTCGTAGACCATCGACGACGTGAACGGCTGCCCGTCCGCGATGGGCGCCACCGCCACGGTGTGATGCGAGCGCGACCAGCTCACCGCCGCGCCGGCCAGCGCCGCGCAGGCCAGCAGGAGTTCGATCAGGGCCCTGGTGCTGCCGTTGCCGGCGCTCACAGCGCCGATCCTGCGTCGTCGTCCCGGTCGGCGTCCGATCCGGCGGGTTCGACCCGCTCCTGGACGAGCGGGATCAGCGCCGCGCGGAGCTCACGGTGCCGGCGGGCCCAGGCCTGCGCGGTACGACTCCCGGTGAGCTTGAGGCCGATGCCGATCCGGCCGCGGGGCACCCCGATTAACTCGCCGAGGGCCCGGGCCGATTGCCACTGGGCCAGCTCCTTGCCGGAGGCTTCGTGGTGTTCGGGCTCGGGATACACCTTGAGGATCTCGCGCACCAGAATGGTCTCGGTGCCTTGGCGCAGCGCGTCCTCGGTCAGCTCGACCGAGACGTGGATTCGGGCCGCCTTGACCTGCAGCGCGACGAATCCCGACACCAAGACCAAAAAGATCACCGGGATCAGGTACGACACCGGGGCCCCGCTCCAGATCTCGATGAGGATCATCGAACCGGCGGCCACCGGGCCCCAGGCCACCCACCACCAGCTGGCGCCCGGTTCGTAGAACAACGGCTTCGGCTCGGCGCTCCTGGCTGTGATCATCGCTAGCCCCATCTCACGAAAGCCAACCGGCCGCGTCCGCGGCCCAATAGGTCAGCACGATATCGGCTCCCGCGCGGCGGATGCTGGTCAACGACTCCAGCGCGGCCGCGCGCTCGTCGATCCAATTGTTCGCCGCCGCAGCGCAAATCATGGCGTACTCCCCGGAAACCTGGTAGGCGGCCACCGGCACCGGCGAAACATCCGCCGCGGCGGCCACCACGTCGAGGTAACCCATCGCGGGTTTGACCATGATGATGTCCGCGCCTTCGTCGAGGTCCAACCGGATCTCGCGCAGCGCCTCGCGGTAGTTGCCCGACTCCTGCTGATAGGTGCGCCGGTCGCCGGACAGGCTGGAGCTGACCGCCTCCCGGAACGGGCCGTAGAACGCCGAGGCGAACTTCGCCGCGTAGGCCAGGATCACCACGTCGGTGTAGCCCGCGGCGTCCAGGCCGTCGCGGATCGCGGCCACCTGGCCGTCCATCATCCCGCTCGGACCGACCACGTGGGCGCCCGACTCCGCTTGTGCCACAGCCAGTTTCACGTAGCGTTGCAGCGTGGCGTCGTTGTCCACCCGGCCCCTGGCGTCCAGGACGCCGCAGTGTCCGTGATCGGTGAATTCGTCCAGGCAGGTGTCGGCCATCAACACCGTCGCATCGCCGAGATCCTTGGCCAGGTCACGCAGGGCCAGATTGAGGATGCCGTCGGGATCGGTGCCGGCCGACCCGGTCGGGTCCTTCTGCTCGTCGCGAGGCACCCCGAACAGCATCAGCCCACCGACCCCCGCGGTGACGGCGTCGGCGGCGGCGCTGCGCAGCGAATCGCGGGTGTGCTGCACGACGCCGGGCATCGAGGCGATCGGCCGCGGCTCATCGACGCCGTCGGCGACGAACATCGGCAGCACCAAATGCCTTGGCTCCAAAGACGTTTGCGCCACCAGACGACGAAGCGCGGGGGTGGAGCGGAGCCGGCGCGGACGCTGCCGGGGGTAGCCGCCGACGCTCATCGCGTCGCGCCGCAGCGCGCGTGCGCGGATTGCCGGCCCCGGCGGCGTGTCGGCGTACGAACACGCACGCTCGCCAGTTCGGCGGCCACAGCCACTAGCGCCTGCGGCTCTTCTTACGCGGCGGCGGCAACGCGCCCTCGGCGCGCAACCGCGCGGCGTGTTCGGCCAGGGCGTCGACCAGCGGACCGACGGCGGCCGTTTCCGGTTGCACGTCCACCCGCAACCCGAACTCGGCGGCGGTCTCGGCGGTCTTGGGACCGATGCAGGCGATGATCGTCCGCGCGTGGGGCTTGCCGGCGATGCCGACCAGGTTGCGCACCGTGGAGCTGGAGGTGAAGCACACGGCGTCGAAGCCGCCGGTCTTGATCATCTCCCGCGTTTCGGCCGGCGGCGGCGCGGCCCGCACCGTCCGGTAGGCGGTGACGTCCTCGATCTCCCAGCCTCGTTCACGCAGCCCCTCGGCCAGCGTCTCGGTGGCGATGTCGGCGCGGGGCAGCAGGACCCGGTTCACCGGGTCGAAAATGCTGTCGTAGGGCGGAAAGTCGTCCAGCAGGCCCAGCGACGACTGCTCACCGGCCGGCACCAGCTCGGGGCTGATCCCGAACGCCCGGACCCGATCGGCCGTCGATTCGCCGACGCAGGCGATCTTCACGCCCGAGAACGCCCGGGCGTCCAGACCGAACTCGCCGAACTTCTCCCACACCGCGCGCACGGCGTTGGTGGAGGTGAACACCACCCACTGGAAGCGGCCGTCGACCAGGCCCTTGACGGCGCGCTCCATCTGGGCGGGGCTGCGCGGCGGCTCGACCGCGATCGTGGGCACCTCGATCGGCAGCGCGCCGTAGGAGGTCAGCCGTTCGCTCATCTCACCGGCCTGGTCCTTGGTGCGCGGCACCAACACGGTCCAGCCGTACAGCGCGCGGCTCTCCCACCAGTTCAGCTTCGCGCGGCTGGCCACCGTCTTGCCGATGGTCACCACCAGCGGCCCGGTCAACGGCCCCGCGGGATCGGTGCCGCCCAGCACGGCCGAGTCGGTCAGACCGCCCAGCGTGGTTTCGATCGAACGCTGCTGGCAGGTGGTGCCGTGCGCGGTCACCACGCACGGGGTGGTCTCGGCCAGCTCGTGCTCGATCAGCGTGCGCGCGGCGTCGGCCAGATGCGACGTGGTGGCCTGCAGGATCAGCGGGCCGGGGGCCGCGGCCAGCGCGTCCCAATCCACCTGGGGGTCACGCACGTCGGCGACGGTGTGCGACGAGCCCAGCGGCAGCCCCGCGTAGGTGGGCACGGCACCCGCGGGGGCCAGGCCGGGCACGATCTCCAGGTGCAGGTGGCTCTTGGCGACGGCGTTCACCTCGGTGATGACCGCGTCGACCGTCAGCGGATCGCCGGCGACCAGGCGCACCACGTCGACGCCGGCGCGCGCCTCGGCGGTCAAAGTCTTGGCCACCTCGGCGGGCTCGCCCAGCGCCGGACGGACGTCGGGACCGGCCGAGATCACCGCCGGTTGCTCGGCTCCGCCGGTGGCGGCCTCGCCGCCTGCGGCACCGGCGGGCGCCGGGCCGGAAACCGGTGGCAGGTCTTTGCCGATCAGAGCCAGCACCGGCTCCGGTACGTCGGGGTCGGTGAACACCAGCGCGGCGTTCGCCAGGACCGTCGCGGCCCGGGTGGTCAGGAGTCCCGGATCGCCGGGACCGGAACCCACGTACGTGATGCGGCCGGGTCTCGGCTTACGCCCTCGCGTCGTCATTGTCGCTCCCACGTCACTCGCAATTAATTTCCTCGCGCCGGGTCCTGCCGCGCTTCGGCCATGAGCTCTCGGGCGCCGAGTTCGAACAACTCCGCGGCGACCGAAACCCCCAGTTCCCGCGGCCGGTCGGCGGTGCCGATGCCGGACGCGCGGATCACGTCGGACCCGTCCAGCGCCGCCACGCAACCACGCAGCGACAGCTCTTCGAAGACGCGGCCTTCCTCATCGATGGACTCGACCACCTCGGCGATCGCGCCCACCGGTGCGGAACACCCGGCCTCCAGTTCGGCCAGCAGGGCTCGCTCCGCGGTGACCGACGCGCGCGTGTCCGCGTCGTCCAACTCCGCCAGCACTGCCGCCAACCCGTCACCGGCGCGGCATTCGACGGCGAGCGCACCTTGAGCCGGTGCTGGCAACATCTGCACCGGCTCTAGCGTCTCGGTGACATCGTCGAGGCGTCCGAGCCGGGCCAGTCCGGCCCGGGCTACCACGATCGCGTCGAGGTCACCACTGCTTACCCTGTTCAACCTGGTATCTAGGTTGCCTCGTAGGGGGCGGATTTCCAAACCGAGACCCAATGCCCTAAGCTGCGCGGCCCTGCGCGGGGACGACGTGCCCACCAGCGAACCGGGCGGCAACTCCCCGAGCACCAGGCCGTCGCGGGCCACCACCACGTCGCGGGGGTCGTTGCGGGGCGGTATCGCCGCGATGGTGAACCGCGGGTCGTCCGCCGTGGGCAAATCCTTGTGGGAGTGCACCGCGGCGTCCACCCGCCCGTCGTTGATGGCCTCGCGGAGCGCGGTGGTGAAGGCTCCGACGCCCAGTGTCTCGATCGGCGCCGACGAGCGGTCGCCGGCGGTGCTGATGATGACCAACTCCGCGGGATGACCGTTGGCGATCAAGGCATCCCTGACGACGCCGGCCTGGGTGGTGGCCAAGAGGCTGCCCCGGGTACCTATCCGGATCACGTTCGCCAATCGGTTACCCGGCCGAAGGTTCTTGGGTTCCCGCGTCGAATCCGGTTGATATGACGGGCAATTCGCCCGCGGCAACGGCGTCGACGGCGGTCTGGTCAAGTTCGAAGAGTTCGCGCAGCGCCTCGGCGTAGCTGTCGCCGCCGGGGGCGCTGGCGAGTTGCTTGATCCGCACGGTGGGCGCATGCAGCAGCTTGTCCACCACCCGGCGCACGGTGCGCGCCACTTCCTCGCGCTGGGCGCTCTCCAGGCCGGGCAACCGGTTGTCCAGGCGGAGCAGTTCCGCCTCCACCACGTCGGCGGCGCGCTGCCGCAACGCGGTCACCGTCGGGGTGACCTCGGCCATGCGCTGGCCGGCCAGGTAGGCGGCGACCTCGGCCGCGACGATGTGGCGCGCGGCGTGAACGTCGGAGGCCGCAGCGTGCGCCGTCGGCTCATGCTGCACGCGGTCCACGTCGACGACCCAGACACCGGGCAGGCCGGCGACGGCGGGGTCGACATCGCGCGGCATGCCCAGGTCGCAGATCACCAGCGGGCGGGTCGACTCGTCGCGGCGCGCGGCGGCCAGCGCGTGGTGGACGTCGGCCAGCGTGACCACCGGGCTCACCGCGCCCGTGCAGCTGACCATGACGTCGGCGTCGGCCACGGCGTCGGCCAATCGGTCGAGGGACATCGCGTCGGCCTGCACGCCGGATTCGCGGAGCTTGCGGGCCAACCGCTGCGCCCGGGACAACGACCGGTTCAGGACGTGCACGTGCCCGATGCCGGCCCGGGTCAGGTGGGCCGCCGCCAGGGCGCCCATCGCGCCCGCGCCGACCAGCGCGGCGGTCTTGCCCTCGAGGCCGCCCAGCCGGCGGTCGGCCATGTTGAGGGCGACCGAAACCACGGAGGCGCCGGCGGCGTCGATGGCCGTCTCGGAGTGCACCCGCTTGCCCACCGACAGCGCCCGCTGGGCCAGCTCGTGCAACACCCGGCCGACCGTGCGGTTGGTTTCGGCGGTGGCGTACGCGCGGCGCACCTGGCCGAGCACCTGCTGCTCACCGACGACCGCGGAGTCCAGGCCGCTGGCCACCGCGAACAGGTGCTCGACGGCGGCCTCGCTGTAGCGGACGTACGCGTATTTGGTCAGGTCCCCCATGGACATGCCGGAGTGCTCCGACAGCACCTGCCCGATCGCCGCCAGCCCGCCGTGGAACGCGTCGACCACCGCGTAGACCTCGACGCGGTTGCATGTCGACAAGACCATCGCCTCGGTCACCAGGGGCGACTGCAACACCCGGTCGACGATCTTGCCCTGATCGGATTCGTCGATGGTGAGTTGTTCCAGGACGGAGACCGGCGCACTGCGGTGCGAAACCCCGAAAAGCAAGACGCTCACGGCAGCATCACCTGGCCAGCTCCCTTGCTTCCTCCAGTAATTGAACTGGTTTCCAAGGTAATCGTTGAACAGGTGGGCTACCAAATAATTGCCCGGCGGCCCTCATCGGGCCAGATCCGCGCGCAGCCGGTCCTCGTCGATGTCCCAGTAGCTGTGCTCGCGGCCGTCGAGCAGAACCACGGGTAGCCGGTCGCCGAATTCGGCCCGCAGCGCCGCGTCACCGGACGCCGCTGCGGCGTCGACGTCGACGGTCGACAGGTCGAAGCCCAGCTCAGCCGCGAGTTCGCCGAGCCGGCCGTGCACCCGCTCACAGAGGGAGCAGCCGTCGCGGGTCAGCAGCTGCACCTGCGGGCGCGGCGGGGTGTCGGTCATGGCCACCAGTGTGGCACCGGGTGACTTGTGGGGCCATCTACCAGGCGTTATGTTCCGGTAATGGCCGACGAAACCGTGCGGGTGGACCCGGTGGTGATGCACAGCCATGCCGTCTCCATCGGCGGCGCGGCCGAGCACCTTGCCGCCGAGCTGACCCAGCTCGACGACCAACTCGGTCAGCTGCTCGGCGGCTGGAAGGGCGCGTCGGGGTCCGCGTACGCCTCGGCGTGGGAGCTCTGGCACCGGGGGGCGCGCGAGGTCCAGCTCGGGTTGTCGATGTTGGCGCGTCTGGTGGGTGAGGCCGGTGAGGGCTATCAGGCCAACGAGGCCGGATCCGCCCGGGCGGAGCGGGCGGTGCGCGGTGGCTGAGGCGTTTCGGGTTGATCCCCAGGCGTTGGCCGATGCGGTGCGGCGGATGGCGGCGTTTCAGCGCTACGCCGAGGACATGATCACCGAAACCGATGCTCGGGCAACATGTTTGCACACCATGTGGACCGGGCAGGCCGCGGCCGCCCACGCGGAGGCGCATCAGCACTGGGTGCGCGGTGAGGCGATGATGCGCGAGGCGCTGGCGCAACTCGAGAAGGCGGCCGCGGTGGCGCACGGCAACTACACCGGGGCGATGTCGACGAATCTCGGTATGTGGTCGTGACCAGATGGCGCCGCTGGCGTGTGATCCGACTGCCCTAGACCGGGCCGGTGCCACAGTACTGGCCACCGGCGAGTCGCTGGGATCGGTGATCTCGGCCTTGACCGCCGCCTTGGCCGGCAGCTCGGGCATGGCCGGCGACGATCCGGTGGGCGCGGCATTGGGCCGCACGTATGACGGCGCGGCGATCAAGGTGATCGAGGCGATGACCAGCACCCGCAACGGGCTGTGCAGCATCGGCGACGGGGTGCGGGTGTCGGCGCACAACTATGCGCTGGCCGAGGCGCTATCGGATGTCACGAGCCAGAGCGCGGCCCTGCCGACGCCGCGGGTGACCGCCCCGCCGACCGTCGGCGCGAAGTCACCGTCGGCGGTCGGGGCCGGTAGCGGCGCCCCGGCGGGCTGGGGTTGGGTGGCGCCGTACATCGGCATGATCTGGCCCAACGGCGATTCGGCGAAATTGCGGGCCGCCGCGGCGGCCTGGAACACCGCTGGAGCCACCTTCATGGCCACCGAGACCGCGGCCGGTGGCGGCACCATGGCCGCGATCGGCGCCCAGCAGATCCCGGAGAGCGCTGCCGTCAACAAGGCGCTGTCGGATGCCTCCGAGGCCACCATCAACGTCGCACGCCAGTGCCAGACGATCGCCGCGCAACTCAACAGCTATGCGGCCAAGATCGACAATGTTCACGCGGCCATCCTGGATCTGTTGTCGCGCATCTGCGACCCGCTGACCGGGATCAAAGAGGTCTGGGATCTGCTGACCGACGAGGACGAAGACGAGATCAAGAGGATCGCCGACGATATCCGCACGGTGGTCGACAACTTTGGCCATGAAGCCGAGACGTTGGGCGACCAGATCAACGCCACCATGACCGCCGCCGCCACCGCGATAGAAGATATGGGCCGCTGGGCGGGGAAAGAGTGGGACCACTTCCTGCACGGCACCGGGGTGGGCAGAGTCCTCGGTCACGTCGGCCGGTCCCTTAAAGGTCTTGGGGTGGAGGCTTGGGATTTTCTCGAGGGCGCCTACCAATTCAGTCCGGCCCGCCTCCAAACCGATCCGGGGGGCTTCTTCAAAGACGCGGTCGGCATGGTCGAAGGGGAAGCCACTCTGGTGGGTTTGGGCCCCGACGGCGGACCCGGCGTCGCCGAATCCTGGAAGGCGCTGGGTAAGCAGGTAACCCACTGGGACGAGTGGGGTACGAACCCCGACGAAGCGTTCGGCAAGACCCTCTTCGACGTGGGAACGTTGGCGCTGCCCGGCGGCCCGCTGTCGAAGCTCGGCAAGCTGGGGCGCGGCCTTGGCGACGCGGTGAAGGGTTTGAAAGCGTCTCGGCTGCCGGACGGCGTGAAACCACCCTCGGTGAAGCCCCCGGCGGAGCCACCCCCGGCCGCCCCAAAGCCGCCGGAATCGGGCCCACCCGCGCCGCCGGGCAAGCCGGAGCCCGGCAAGCCAGCACCACCGGCGTCGGGCAAGCCCGCGCCCGGGCCGACTGACGGCCCCCTCCCGCACAGCCCGACAGAATCGAAGCCGCCGGTCGGCCAGAAGCCGCCCGCCGGTGAGCCGCCCAAACCGATCGCCGTGCCGCCGGAGCCGGGCGGCAAACCTGCGGTGCCCCCGCCGGCCGACCAGGCGCCGCTACCCCACCCGAAACCGGCTGAACCGGTGCCGACCCATGCGCCGCCTCCTCCGGGCGGCGAACCGGCCGGCCAGGCTCCCAGCGCTGAGGTCCCATCGCCTCCCACGCCGCCTCATTTGCCGCAGTCACCGTCGGTCCCAATGAGCGGAGCGCCCGCCGAAGCACCAGCCGGCCTTGGGGAGGTGCCTCACGGCGGGGAACCGGGCGGGCACCCGCCCGAGACACCCGGCAGCGCGCCTCACGACGGTCCGCCACATCCGCCCGGCGACGGCGGCCAGCCGCACCAACCTGTTGAAGGCGCGCCGCCGCATCCGCCCGACGACCGCCATGGGCCACATCAGCCTGCCGACGGAAACGAGCCGCACGACCCCCATGCGGGTGATGACGGCGATACGCCCGGCGATCACGCGCACCACGGCGGCGACGACCCGCCCCTGGCAAGAGCCGTCTTCCCGGATGCGAAAGAATTTGGCGAACTGTCTGAAGACGAATATCGGAAGCTCTTCGAAGGCCAAAATGGAAGGTTGAGATATCCAGATGTTGACGATCCCGCAAAACCCTATGCGATTCCAGGTACGGTGCGGGACCTGACGCCGGCCGATATTGCTTCATTACACGGCAAGTGGCTAGATCGTATCGGCTATCCAGGAGGCGACTGGCTCGCTTTCGAAGGAACACCATACGAAGGACGTGCACTTCCCCATACGAGTCTGGACAAACCGTATTTTGCTTATAGAGTTGATGCCTCGGTTGGCCTACCGCCTGGCTGGCGAATAGAATTTTCCCGAGCGGCGCCATGGTTTGGACACCCTGGTGGTGAACCTCAATTCCTGATCATTGCGCCAAGAGGTGAGCGGGCAAGTGTTCAAGCCCTCATTGACAAACACTTCCTTAACAAACCGTAAAAGACTTAAGGAGTCATGATGACGGATTACCATCTCGACCTCCAAGGCTTACCTCCATTCCTCCACCGAATAATAAAATACTGGTATGAATGGCAGGAAATCTATCTCCACAGGCAAGGCCGGTTGCCGGGCTACGCTGGGCGCGAGCCAAGAGATTGGGAATCCGAGGACCAGGTTTTTTGGGGGCGTCGGCCACCGGAGATGACGGGCAGCCACGAGTTAGCCTTCATTGATGACGGTGACGTTTCTTATTATTTGGTATGGGACGAAGGTAAATACTTCATTGATAGCGAAGAACGCGGCTCGCGACACACGTACTGGATGTTCAGAAGTTTTGACGACGCCGAAAAGTATCTCGCGTTTTTGATAAGCCAGATCGCCCGCCCGGGGGAATACACCCACAGCCCCGCTTACCGCTGGTATCAGGAAGGCCTGAATCCAAGGGTAACCTTGGCTAAGCCGGATCCAATTAATTTTCCCGGACGGGTAAGTTTGACAGTTGATCACGAACCTACAGATCGAGGATGGATGGGCGAAAGCGACGCTCCCGCGGCTTCCCATATCCTAATCCTTAACTTTGAGGAACTTGATGTCGCGCTTCGCGAAGGTGTTCCGGCAGATTGGTTCACTATCAACATTCGCAGCGATTAACGCTCGAAATCCGTATTGAACGTTCAGACGACGCGCTCACTCGGCGAGTGTGAAGCTAGCCGCACGCTCGGCGAGTGTGCGGCTAGCTTCACACTCGGCAGAGCGGCATAGCCGGCGCCCACCCCCACCCCCGCCCGATAGGGTTGATGACCGGGACCCACTGGGTCGCCAGGCAACACAGCGATCTCGGAGGTTTGGCGATGACTTCCTCGGACCCGGTCGACGGGGACCTCAGCCGCGTCGACTTGGAGTCGCTGGCCGCCGAGGCCAGCGCCGCCCGCGCGCTGGAAGGCCTGCAGGCCGAAACCGCCGGCGAGGAAGACCGCCCTCAGCCACCGATCGACCTGACCGCGGCCGCCTTCTTCGACGTGGACAACACGCTGGTGCAGGGCTCCTCAGCGGTGCACTTCGGTCGCGGGCTGGCCGCGCGCAACTACTTCACCTACCGCGACGTGATCGGTTTCATCTACGCCCAGGCCAAGTTCCAGATCCTCGGCAAGGAGAACAGCAACGACGTCGCCGCCGGCCGGCGCAAAGCGCTCGCGTTCATCGAGGGCCGCTCGGTCGAGCAGCTGGTCGCCCTGGGCGAGGAGATCTACGACGAGATCATCGCCGACAAGATCTGGCCGGGCACCCGCGAACTCACGCAGATGCACCTCGATGCGGGCCAACAGGTTTGGCTCATCACGGCCACGCCCTACGAGCTCGCGGCGACCATCGCGCGCCGGCTCGGCCTGACCGGCGCCCTGGGCACCGTCGCCGAGTCCGTCGACGGCGTCTTCACCGGCCGGCTGGTCGGCGACATCCTGCACGGCACCGGCAAGGCCCACGCCGTGCGTTCGCTGGCGATCCGGGAGGGCCTCAACCTCAAACGTTGCACGGCCTATTCGGACAGCTTCAACGACGTGCCGATGCTGTCGCTGGTGGGCACTGCGGTCGCCATCAACCCCGACGCCCGGCTGCGCACGCTGGCCCGCGAACGCGGTTGGGAGATCCGTGACTTCCGCACCGCGCGCAAGGCCGCGAGGATCGGCGTGCCCTCGGCCTTGGCGCTGGGGGCGGCCGGTGGTGCACTGGCCGCGGTGGCATCCCGGCGACAATCGCGCTGATAGGCTGCGCCGCTGAGACCTATTCGAGCGGAGAGCGACAGCGGTATGACAATCCCCAAGGGAGCCGAAGGGCTCATCGGCAGCCATTACCGGGCACCGGACTACTTCCTGGTCGGCCGCGAGAAGATCCGGGAGTTCGCGCTCGCCATCAAGGACGACCACCCGACGCACTTCAGCGAGGCCGACGCCGCCGCCGCCGGGTATGACGCGCTGGTGGCCCCGCTGACATTCCTCGCCATCGCCGGTCGGCGCGTGCAGCTGGAGATCTTCACCAAGTTCAGCATTCCGATCAACATCGCGCGGGTCATGCACCGCGACCAAAAATTCAAGTTCCACCGGCCGATCGTCGCCGGGGATAGGCTTTACTTCGACACCTATCTAGACTCTGTCATTGAGTCCCATGGCGCCGTGATCACAGAGATCCGCAGCGAGGTCACGGACGCCGAGGGCCAACCGGTGATCACCAGTACAGTCACGATGCTGGGGGAAGCCGCAAACAACGAAGCCGACCACGAAGCAACCGTCGCGGCAGTCGCGTCCATATCAGCGGGAAAGTAGGTTCGAATCAATGACTTCACAGGGGGAAACGGGTAGCACCCAGCTGAAGCCGCCGGTCGAGAAGGTCCGGTCGCACTACGACAAGTCCAACGAGTTCTTCAAGCTCTGGCTCGACCCGTCGATGACCTACAGTTGCGGCTACTTCGACGAGAATCCGGACCCGCAGAATCTGACCAAGACGCTGGAAGAGGCGCAGTACGCCAAGCGCAAGCTCGCCTTGGACAAGCTCAACCTCGAGCCCGGCATGACGATGCTCGACATCGGCTCCGGCTGGGGTTCGACGATGCGCCACGCCGTACAGGAGTACGACGTCAACGTCATCGGCCTGACGCTCAGCGAGAACCAGTACGCCCACTGCGTGGCCGAGTTCGACAAGATGGACAGCCCCCGCCGCAAAGAGGTGCGGATCCAGGGCTGGGAGGAATTCCCCGGCGACGAGCCGATCGACCGCATCGTGTCTCTGGGCGCGTTCGAGCACTTCGCCGACGGCGCGGGTGATGCCGGGTACGAGCGTTACGCCACCTTCTTCAAGAAGTACTACGACCTGCTGCCCGACGACGGCCGCATGCTGCTGCACTCGATCGTGGTGCCCTCGGCCGAAGAGGGCAAGGCGATGGGCCTGCAGGTGAACATGACCCTGCTGCGGTTCATCAGCTTCATCCTGAAGGAGATCTACCCCGGCGGGAAGTTGCCGCAGGTCGACCTGGTCGACAAGTACGCGACCGACGCGGGCTTCAAGATCGAGCGGCACCACTTCATCGGCAAGAACTACGTTCCGACGCTGACCGCCTGGGGCGACGCGCTCGAGGCGCACAAGGACGAGGCGATCGCCCTGAAGGGCCAGGAGACCTACGACATCTACCTGAAGTACTTGCGGGGCTGCTCGGACCTGTTCCGGGACGGGTACACCAACGTCTGTCAGTTCACGATGGTCAAGTAATTCGAGCGCAAGACGCCCCGAAGCCGCAGGCTCCGGGGCGTTTTCGCGTCAGGGGGACGCAGCGGTTCAGCCGAAGAAGATGTTGCGCCGGCCGGCGAGCAACCGGTACAGCGTCTGCTGGATGGTCTCGCGCACCTGATCGGTCAGCTCGAAGGTCACCATCGGGTCGTCCGCGTCGGACGCGGAGTAGTCGTTGGTGTAGATCGGCTCACCGAAGGCGATGCGCCACTTCGACGGCAACGGCACCAGGCCCGCCGGCCCCGCCAGCGGAAACAGCGGCGTGATCGGGAAGTAGGGCAGGCCGAACAACCGGGCCAGCAGCTTCACGTCGGTCAGCATCGGGTAGATCTCTTCGGAGCCGATGATCGAGCACGGGATGATGGGCGCCTTGGTGCGCAGCGCCGCCGTCACGAAGCCGCCGCGGCCGAACCGCTGCAACCGGTAACGGTCCTCGAAGCGCTTCCCGAGCCCCTTGTAGCCCTCCGGGAACACGGCGGTCAGTTCGCCGGCGGCGAGCAGTCGGTGCGCGTCGGTCGTGCAGGCCATGGTGTGGCCCGCCTTGCGGGCGGCTTCGCCCACGACGGGCAGGTCGAACACCATGTCGGCGGCGAGCAACCGCAGGTCCCGCTGTGCGGGGTGCTCGTCGTGCACGGCGACCGACAGCATCAACCCGTCGAACGGCAGCACCCCGGCGTGATTGGCCACCACCAACGCGGCGCCGTCGCTGGGCAGGTTCTCGACGCCGCTGACCTCCACCCGGAACCATGACCGGAAGAAGAACCTGAGCAAGGGCCGCACGATCGCGGCGTTGAAGTGCGGATCGAAGCCGAACTCGTCGACGGTGTAGTCACCGGTGAGCCGCTGGCGCAAGAATCCGGCGACCGCGGCGACGCGCTGCGCCAGTTCGTTGAGCGGCGCCTCCGCCGACCCCGCGGCCGCGGCACGCCGATGCTCGTCGATCTCGCGGACGACGGCGGCGATCTGTTCGGCCGACGCCCGACCGTGGGGATCCGCAAGCAGTGAAGGATGCTGGCGAGCTGACTCGGCGCGCTGATCGGCTCTCCGACGCGCCGCTACCCGACCCCGATTCGTATGCAGTGGAATGACATTCGCTCTGGTTTCACCCGCCACGATACCTACCTGACCCCACCCCACGGAACTGGATTTCGGCTACCCCAGCGCTGAGCTAAAGATATGGCGCGACCCTCCAAGGAGCGTACCCGATGCGGGTCGATAATGGGAGTCATGCCTCGGCCGCGGACGTAGTCGTCGAAGGCCTCGGCCGTCGTCCATTTCGGCTGGTAACCGAGTTCCGTGCGCATCCGGGTGGTGTCCATGACCCGGCCGTAACTCAGGTAGGCGAACTGGTCGCGGCTGATCTCGTTGTAGCGGTTGGCCCGCCTCAGCGAATCCAGCGCCCAGACGCCAAAACCGGGCACCGGCAAAGGAATCCGGCCGGCCCGGCGGATCGCCTGCGAGAGCATGATGATCCCGTCGGCGCCGATGTTGAAGGTACCGGCCTTGCCCGCCATCGCCGCGCGCTCCAGCGCACCCAACGCGTCCTGCTCGTGCAGCAACTGCAGCCGGGCGTCGCGGCCGAACATCGTGGGCACCAGCGGCCCCGCCAGGTACCGCGACAGCGTGCTGTCCGCCGCCGGTCCGATCATGTTGGCCAGGCGCAGGATCGTCACGGCGATGTCGGGTCGGCGCCGCCCCAGCCCGCGCGCGTAGGCCTCGATGTCCAGGCTGTCCTTGGCGAAACCGCCGCGCAGCGGCCGGCGGCTCGTGCTGTCCTCGGTGAACATCACCGGGTCGTGGGCGCTGGACCCGTACACCTCGGAGGTGGACTTGAGCACGACGCGGCGCACCGAGGGCGCCTTCTGGCAGGCGGCGAACAACTGCATCGCGCCCATCACGTTGATTTCCTTCAGCGCCGCGGTGCCCCCGGACCGGGGCGCGTACGAGGCGGCCGCCGCGTGCACCACCGTGTCGACGTCGCCGTTGCGAATAACCTTGGCTATGAAGGGATTACGGATGTCGGCACGGACGAACTCCGCCCGGCCCATCCGGCGCAGCATGTCCTTGCTGGGCGCGATCGCGTCCACCGCGATGACCGATTTGATCATCGGGTTCTGCGCGAGCCGGGCGGTCAGGTAGCCGCCCAGGAACCGGCACGCGCCGGTAACGAGCACAACCTTGGGGTAGTGCACCGTGTTTCTCGTGGTGTCGCCGGTTCCGGCGCCATCCCCACTCGACTGATCCACCCAAACAGCCTATCGACCGGGAGCGGCCGCGGCAGCAGCCGCGGACGGGCCCTTACTTGCCGAGTTTTCTGCGCTGCACCCGGGTGCGGCGCAACAACTTGCGGTGCTTCTTCTTCGACATGCGCTTGCGCCGCTTCTTGATTACTGAACCCATGAACTCCGCTATCTGACCCGTGACCTGCGTGCAGGATTGACCCGGACACTTTACCCGGCGGGATGCACCGAACACCAAACCGGCGTCGGTGACCGTCGAGCAACCGCGGAGCCACGACCGGCCGCGCGCGCACTGGGCGCGCAACCGGTTTCGGGGTCAGCCGGCGTCGAAGTAAGAAGTCTCCAGCATGTCGTGCACCGCCTTGGCGTGCACCCGGAAAGACCGCCCGACCCGGACCGCGGGCAGCTCGCCGTTGTGCACCAGCCGGTACACCGTCATCTTCGAGACCCGCATCAGCGCCGCCACCTCGGCGACCGTCAGGAATTGTGTCCTGCCCTGGCCCTCGCCGGGACCGGTGTCCCGCTTACCAGCAGAATCTCGCGCCGATGGCCCGTTCGTAGACGTCATCGCAACCCAATCGTGTCAGGCCCGCGCAATGCCAGCGGCTTCCCCTCCGCTGGCACCCACACGTGCATACAAAGAGGAGAATAGCGGGACTAATGGGGTTACTGGTACTGGTGGGGGACAATCAGTCCAAAAATCTTGGATTACTCCGATGTAATTCTTAGCTGCTCAGAGCGCGTTTTGGCGGCCTGAACCGCCGCATCCACGGCCGCTCGCAGGCCGCCCTTCTCCAGTTCGCGGAGCCCCGCGGCGGTGGTGCCACCGGGCGAGGTGACGGTCGCCCGCAGCTGCGTCGCGGCGGCGTCCACCCGAGGCGCGGGACCCTCCCCCTCGGCCGGTCGCCGCTCGGCATCCATCCGTTCCAGCAGCATGGCCGCCGACCCGGCCATCGTCTGCGCCGTCAGGTCGGTGGCCACCTCACGGCTCAGGCCGGCGGCGACGCCGGCGTCGACCAAGGCCTCGACCATCAGGAAGAAATACGCCGGGCCGGAGCCGGACAGCGCCGTCACGGCGTCCATCTGGGCTTCCGGCACGGTCAGCACGCCGCCGACCGAATCGAACAGTGCCGAGACCCCCTCGAGCTGCGCGGGGCTGACGAACCGCCCCTTGGCCAGCGCGGTCACCCCCGCGCCGACCAGCGCCGCCGCATTCGGCATCGCCCGGACCACCGGTGTTCCGGCAGGAAGCTTCGACTCGAAATAGGCGAGGCCGATCCCCGCCGCGACGGTCACGAACACCTGCTCGGCGCTGTCGCTTTCGGACGCCGCGGACACCCGGGCCAGCTCCGCCATCACCGGCTCGACGTCACCGGGCTTCACCGCGACCACCACGAAGGACGCGTTCTCCACCGCGTCGGCCACCGATGTGATCAACACCGAATAGGTGTCGGCCAGATACTGGGCCCGCTCCGGAACGCGTTCGGCCACCACCAGGTCTTTGACCTGCCGGCCCGCGCGCAGCAGACCCGACAGCAGTGCCTCCCCGATGCTGCCGCCACCGATGATCGCGATTCTTGCCATGCCCGACAGCATCGCAGACAGCGGCGGCTACCCGGCGGCAGGGACCAGCGCCAGCTGGCGGGCCTGCACCACCAGGCGGCCGAGGCTGTCGACGACGGTGTGGTCCTCGTCGAACCAGTCGTGCCCGATCTCGGTGCACGTCGCGATGATGCGCAGCCACCCGTCCGCGGGCAGGCCGCGCAGGAAGGCGGTCAGCTGGACGGTCGGCGCCCAGCCGGTGCGCTCCACGGCGAACGTCACCGGCGCCGACAGATCCCCGCACATGAGCGCGAACAGCGCGTCGGGAGCGACGCCTCGGGGGCGGGCCCACATCTGGATCACCGGCGGGCCACCGTCGCCGGACGGGCCGAGCGTCGACAGCACTGGGCGCACGTCGCAGCCTTCGCCCAGGTGGACCAGGCCGGCCAGCGGGTGACCGGGCCCGATCGGGGCGATGTCGTCGGGGGGCTCGGGCGCCATCAGGCCCACCACCGGGTTGGCCGACAGCAGCGGCTTGGCATGGCCGTCGGGCGGAAAATGCTCCGGCTCGCCCAGGTTGACCACCGCGTGCACCGCCGTGCGGCCGCCCTGGGTGAGTTCCACGTCGACGACGCTGATCCGGCGGCCGCGCTTGCGGATCGACGTCACCAGCCGCATCGGCCCCGGATCCGGTGCCCACAGGAAGCTCGCCGACACCGCCACCGGCTGCTGCACCGGTTCCAGCTCGGTGGACGGTCCCCCGCAGGCGGTGCGGGCGGCGTTGGCGCACAGCGCCAGCATCGCGCCGCCGTGCACCTTGGGACCGATGGTCCAGTGCTTGTCGAGCTCGCCCTCAAAGACGCCGGGGTCAACCTCCCGCAATGCCATCGCGGTGGTGAATAACGCGTTCATGGTCTCCTGGATCGGTCAGCGCAGCAGGTGCGTGCGGGCGAACTGCAGCGATTCGGCGAGCATGCTTTCGCGCTCGTTGGCCGAGCGCGCGCTGGACGTGGACACCTCCAGGATGACGTGACCGGCGAAGTGGCTGCCGGCCAGCATCTGGCACACCTCGGCGGTGGGCTGCGTGCCGCGGCCGGGCACCAGGTGCTCGTCGGCCGGCAGGCCGCTGCCGTCGCACAGGTGCAGGTGGACCAGGCCGCCTGCCATCCGCTGCGCCATGTCCAGCGAGTCGCTGCCCGCGGTCGCGGTGTGGGACAGGTCCAGCGTGTAGTGGGCGTGGTTGCCGTCCAGCGGGTCGTAAGAGGGCGCGAAGGCCGATATCGCCGGGCCCGGGCCGCCGCCGCGGCGTCGCATGCGCTCGCGGGACTGGCCGGAACCGAAGAACCGGTCCGCCCGGAACGGGAACATGTTCTCCACAGCGACCATCACGTCGCTCGACGCCTCCAGCGCGGCGACCTGGTCGCTGAATCCCTCGGCATAGCGACGCTGCCAGCGGAACGGCGGGTGCACGACGACGGTCTGCGCGCCGAGCTGCTCGGCGGCCCGCACGCTGCGGTCCAGCTTGGGGATCGGGTTGGCGCCCCACACCCGCTGCGAAATCAGCAGGCAGGGCGCGTGCACCGACAGCACCGGCACGCGGTAGCGCCGGGACAGTTTCTGGACGGCGTCGATGTCCTGGCTGACCGACTCGGCCCACACCATCAGCTCGACCCCGTCGTAGCCGAGCCGGGCGGCGTACTCGAATGCGGCCTCGGCCCGCAGTGGGTACACCGAAGCCGTTGAGAGTCCGACTTTGATAGCTGGGCGCAACGGTCTGTGTGGTTCCGGGTCCGCCTAGCCCGACTGCAGCGACAGCGCCAACGGGCCGAGGGTGATCAGGGCCCCCACCGCGACCGCGATCAGCGTGCTGGCGATGTCCTCGGTCTTGCGCACCACCCGAACGCCGACGACCAGGCCCAGGATCACCAGCACCGACAGCACCAGGGCCACGATGCTGTTCCAGCGCCACAGCTCGTCGAAGGCGACGAACAGTCCGGCGCCGAAGGCGACGGCCAGGATCGACTGGAACACGACCAGGCTGCCGCGCCACAGCGTCTGCAGCCGGCCCGGTCCCGCGTGGGCGTCGGTGGCCAAGTCCGCCCGCCCGGCCTCGTCGCCGAGGTGATCCCCGTCCGGCCCGTATCCGACGGCCAGCGGGTCGATGTCCTCATCGGCCTCGTCGGTGTCGGTCTGCAGGTAGGAACGCACATAGGCGGAATCCTCCAGCGCGGGCTCGGCGTCGCGCACCTCCGAATCCATCACGTCCACCGGGAGGTCGGTGTAATGGTCCAGCGGGTCGGGATTCATGCCCTCGGCACCGGACTGCCCGGTGCCGTTGGTCTCCCCCGCCTCGCCATGGCTCAGGGGGCGCGGGTATGGGCTGCGCTCCGGCCCGGATGGCTTCTTGGGCCGCGACGGCGACTTGGGCCAGCGCGGCTCCGGCTGCGACCAGTACGGGCCCGCCTGCTTGTCGTCGGTGCGCTGCTCGGGCGCGGCCTCCTCGGCGACGGGTTCGGCGGTGGCCTGCCCTGCCGCGCGCGGGTCCTCGTCCTCGTCGCGGATGACCGGAATCTCCCCGGTGAGCTCGGCGACGGTCACCGCGTCGCTGTCGCCGCGCCGGCGGCGCCGCCGCCGCGTGACCGCGGGCGCGCCGATGGTTCCATTCCTGGCCAGAAGTTCGGCCACCGAGATCGGCCGAGTGCCGGGGCTCTCGGTCTCGGAGTGGGGTCCGGTCATGCTTTGTCGCCTCTCGATCGGTTGCCGTCCCGATCACCTGCCTGGCCTCCAGCATCGCGCACGGATCGCTTCATGAGGGGTGTTCCGTCGGCTTCGCTGTCGAGTTTGCGCAAGATGAGACCTTCCCGTAACGCCCACGGGCAGATATCCACCGATTCGATCGACAGCGCTCGCATACTCGCCTCCGCCACCAGCGCACCCGCCACGATCTGCGGCGCGCGCTCGGCGCTCACCCCTTCCAGTTCTGCCCGGTCAGCGGTCGTCATCCTAGAGATGAAAGATATGAGTTGCCTGAGGCCGTTTGCTGTCAGCGTCCTTTTCACCCGCGGGCCGGCCGCCGACGGCGCCGCGCCGGTGAGCCGGGCCAGCGAGCGGAACGTCTTCGACGTCGCCACCGCCAGGTCGGGAGCGCCCGCTTCCAGCACGGCCACGCTGGAGTCGGCGAGCTCGGCGTCCAGCCAGTCGCGCAGCATGGCGACCCGGCGCCGCCCGGGCGGGTCGTCGGGCAGCCATTCGCGGGTCAACCGGCCGGCGCCCAGGGGCAGGGACAGCGCCACCTCCGGCTCCTCGTCGACGCCGCTGGACATTTCCAGCGAGCCGCCGCCGATGTCGAGGTTGATGATCCGGCCCGCGCTCCACCCGTACCACCGACGCACGGCCAAAAACGTCAGCCGCGACTCGTCGACCCCGCTCAGCGCCTCCAGCTCGACACCGGTTTCCTTGCGGACGCGGGTGAGCACGTCGTCGGAGTTCACCGCGTCCCGCAGGGCCGACGTGGCGAACGCCATCAGCTCGGCACAGCCGGAACTGTCCGCGATCTTGGCGAACTCGTCGATCGTGGAAATCAGCTTCTCGGCTCCGCGCTTGGTGATCTTGCCGGAGCTGTCGATCGACTCGGCCAGACGCAGCGTGGCCTTCGTCGAACTCATGGGCGTGGGATGCCCACCACGGTGCGCGTCAACCACCAGTAGGTGAACCGTGTTGCTGCCCACGTCGAGCACGCCCAATCGCACGGAAAACAACCTAGTCGGGCGACAATGCGGGCCGCGTGCGGCCCGCTGAGGAGCACGACAATTTAACCTGTCGGGCGACAATGCGGGCCGCGTGCGGCCCGCTGAGGAGCACGACAATTTAACCTGTCGGGCGACAATGCGCGCCGCGTGCGGCCCGCTGTGGGAGTCGCCGATCTCGCGCCGTCACGTCCCGAGTGTCAGCGGCTCGAAGAGCCCGAATCGTCGTCTAACGTGGACCCGTGGCGAATTCCTATCCGGAACCCGGGCACGAGGTCGAACTGGACTTCGCCCGTGAGTGGGTGGAGTTCTACGACCCCGACAATCCCGAGCACCTGATCGCGGCCGACCTCACCTGGCTGCTGTCCCGCTGGACCTGCGTGTTCGGCACGCCCGCCTGCCACGGCACGGTGGCGGGCCGCCCGGACGACGGCTGCTGCTCGCACGGCGCGTTCCTGTCCGACGACGACGACCGCGCCCGGCTCGACGATGCGGTCAAGCAGCTGACCGACGAAGACTGGCAATTCCGCGATAAGGGCTTGGGCCGCAAGGGTTATCTGGAACTCGACGAGCATGAGGGGCAACCCCAGTACCGCACCCGCAAGCACAAGGACGCCTGCATCTTCTTGAACCGGCCCGGCTTTCCCGGCGGCGTCGGGTGCGCGCTGCACTCCAAGGCCCTCAAGCTGGGCGTCGCGCCGCTGACCATGAAACCCGACGTCTGCTGGCAGCTGCCGATCCGGCGCAGCCAGGAGTGGGTGACGCGGCCCGACGGCACCGAAATCCTCAAAACCACTGTCACCGAATACGATCGGCGCGGCTGGGGCTCCGGCGGCGCCGACCTGCACTGGTACTGCACCGGCGACCCCGGCGCCCATGTCGGCGCCAAGCAGGTCTGGGAAAGCATGGCCGACGAGCTCACCGAGCTGCTCGGCGCCAAGGCGTACGCCGAACTCGCGGCGATGTGCAAGCGCCGCGGCAAGCTGGGGCTCGTTGCGGTGCATCCGGCTACTCGGCTTGCCGAGTAGCACCAGTCTTCTTGTAGGACAAGACCATTCGCTGCGCGCTGGCGCGCAGGTACTCCTCGACCGCGGCGGCGGCCGCGGCCTCGTCGCGCGCCAGCACCGCGTCGGTGATGGCGGTGAGCCCGGCCACCACGGGCGCGGCGTCGTCGTAGGAAGCGGTGAGCTCGTGCTCACGCCCGCCGAAGGCGTGCTCCACCCAGCGGTACAGCAACGCCAGCGCGCGGTTGCCGCTGTGGTGGATGAGCACCCGGAAGTAAGCCAGGTCGGCGGCCTGGCGCGCGGCCGCGGTCTCGGCCTCGCGGACCGCGGCCAGCGCGGCGCGCAGCGCCTCGGTATCCGCGGGGGCGCCGCGCCGCGCGGCCGAGCGCCCGATCAGCGGGCCCAGGGCCGCCCGGATCTCGAACAGCTCCACCAGGAACTCGGGCCCCAGCTTGCGGACCAGCGCCTCGACCACCGCGGGATGGGTGAGCGCCTGCGGGTCGGCGACCACGTTGCCGCTGCCGTGCCGGGCCTCAATCAGCCCCATCTGCTGCAGCCGGGCCAGGCCCTGCCGCAGCGACGTGCGGTTGACGCCGAGCTGTTCGGCCAGTTCGCGCTCGGGCGGCAGCGCCGATCCCGGCGGGAACGCGCCGTCGAGGATGGCGTCGGCGATCGACGCGGCGATCTGTTCGTCGACGCGTTGACGATCGAGCGGGCGCAGCGGACTTGACTGGTTCATTGGCTCAACCAATATAGTGGACGGACCCACGGGAGGTGAGCAATGGACGACGACACGCGATCGGCGGCGGCGGCGCCACGCTGGCGCGGCAAGGCGGGCCGGCTGGAGGTCTGGTACGCCACGCTCTCGGACCCCGCCACCCGCGCCGGGCTGTGGGTGCACTGCGAGACGGTTTCCCCGCTCAGCGGTGCCGGCGCCTACGCACACGGCTGGGCCACCTGGTTTCCGCCCGACGGGCCGCCCCGCACCGGGCGGTTCGGGCCCGCGCCCGCCTCGCCCGCGACCGGCCCCTGGTGGTTCGACGCCGACGGCGTGCGGGTGGGCGACCGACGACTGACTGGAAGCGCAGGGTCGCTGGCGTGGGAACTGTCTTGGACCGACGCCGGCGCACCGCTCTGGACGTTTCCCCGCGCGGCCTGGGACCGCGAGCTGCTGCCGGGCGCCCAAGTCGTCCTCGCCCCCACCGCCGACTTCACCGGATCGCTGACCGTCGGCGACGCCGCCGCGCCCGTCGAGGGGTGGCGCGGCGGCGTCGCGCACATCTACGGGCACGGCAACGCCAAACGCTGGGGCTGGGTGCACGCCGACCTCGGCAACGGCGACGTCCTCGAGGCGGTCACCGCCGTCTCGCACAAGCCGGGGCTGCGCAGGCTGGCCCCGCTGGCGTTCGTCCGGTTCCGGATCGACGGAAAGGACTGGCCCGCAGGCCCGTTGCCGTCATTGCGGATGCGCACGACGCTGGGCCTGGAGCACTGGCAGCTGGAGGGGCGAATCGGTGGCCGGCGGGTGCTCATCCGGATCGACCAGCCGGCGGAGAGGTGCGTGAGCCTGCAGTACACCGATCCCGACGGCGGCACGGCGGTGTGCACCAACACCGAACAGGCCGACATCCACGTCGAGGTCGACGACCGGCGATGGTCGGTGCTGGGCACGGGGCACGCCGAAGTGGGTTTGCGCGGGAGCGTGGCACCCGACGTCAACGAAAGGATCCCGACATGAGTTTTCTGCTGGACCCACCGCTGCTGTTCGCCTCCGGCGTGCTCATCGAGCGGCGGCTGCCCGCCGACCGCCGCGACGTCGCCGAGGCCGCCACCCTGGGTGTCTTCTTCGGCGGGTCGTTCGGGTTGTACAACAACGTGCCCGGCCTCGGGCTGCTATGGCGGCCCTTCCGCGCCCGCAACGGCCGCGACTTCATGTGGAACAGCGGGGTTTTCAATCTGAACACCGCCGAGGCGGACTGGCCCCTGCACGCGGCGGCGGGCGCCATCTTCGCCAGCTATCCGTTCTTCATCAAGATGGGCCGCCGCCTCGCGCGGCTGATATGAGCCTGGTCGCCTCGTTCGGGACCGCGCTGCTACCCGAGGAGTACGGCGGCCCGGCGGCGCCCGAGCTGGCGGCGCGCGTCGAGCGCTACCTGCGGCAGTTGCCGACGACCTCGCGGGTGGCCATGCGCGCCGGGCTGCTCGGGCTGACCGCGGCGAGCTTCGCCACCACCGGACGGTCGCTGTCGCGGCTGGCACCCGACCGGCGCGAACGGGTGCTGCGGCGGGTCGCCGCCCTGGGCCCGGACGCCGGCGCGGGCCTCGAGGCGATGAAGGCGATCGTGTTGCTGGCCAACGGCGCGGAAACGTATGCGCCCGAGCTTCTTTCGCGCGCCGCGGACCAGGTGACGGCCCGCCCGGACGCGGCGTTGAACGTCGTCGGATCGGCCGAGAGCCGTTCCGTCGTCACCGCCGACGCGGTGATCGTGGGCTCCGGCGCCGGCGGCGCGATGGTGGCCCGGACCCTGGCGCGGGCCGGGTGCGACGTCGTCGTCCTCGAGGAGGGCCGCCGCTGGACGGTCGAGGAATTCCGCACCACCCATCCCATCGACCGCTACGCCGGGCTGTACCGCGGCGCCGGCGCCACCGTCGCCCTGGGCCGGCCGTCGGTCGTGCTGCCCATCGGCCGCGCGGTCGGCGGCACCACGGTGGTGAACTCGGGCACCTGCTACCGCCCGCCGACGGCCGTGCAGCGGCGCTGGCGCGACGAATTCGGCCTTGCCCTGGCCGATTCCGACCGGCTGGCCGAGCGCCTCGACGACGTCGAACGCACGCTGCGGGTCGCCCCCGTGCCGCTCGAGATCATGGGCCGCAACGGGCGCCTGCTGCTCGACGCCGCCACCGCGCTCGGCTGGCACGCGGCGCCCATCCCGCGCAACGCGCCGGGCTGTGCGGGCTGTTGCCAGTGCGCGATCGGCTGTCCCCGCAACGCCAAGTTCGGGGTGCACCTCAACGCGCTGCCCGAGGCGTGCGCGGCCGGCGCGCGGATCATCGCCCAGGCGCGCGTCGAGCGCCTGCTGCACCGGCACGGGCGCGCCCGGGGGGTGCGGGCCCGCCGGCCCGACGGCACGGCGCTGGACGTGCTGGCCGACACGGTCATCGTGGCGGCCGGGGCAACCGAGACGCCAGGGTTGTTGCGCCGCAGCGGCGTTGGTGATCATTCGCGGCTCGGCCGCAACCTGGCGCTGCACCCGGCCACCATGCTCGCCGGGCGCTTCGAGGACGACGTCGTCGCCTGGCATGGGGTGCTGCAGAGCGCGGCGGTACACGAGCTGCACGAGTCACACGGCGTGCTCATCGAAGCGACCTCGACGCCGCCCGGGATGGGTTCGATGGTGTTTCCGGGCTACGGCGCGGAGCTGCTCGGCTGGCTGGACCGCGCGCCCCGGGTGGCGACGTTCGGCGCCATGGTGGCCGATCGCGGCGCCGGCTCGGTCGCGTCGGTGCGCGGCGAGACGCTCATCCGCTACGACATCGACCGCGCCGACGTCGCCAAGCTCGTCGCCGCGATCGAGGCCATGGGCCGGCTGTTGTTCGCCGCGGGGGCAATCGAGGTGCTCACCGGTCTGCCCGGCGCGCCGACCGTGACATCGCTGCCCGCGCTGCAGGACGTGCTGCGGCGCAGCGACCCGAAAAGCCTGCACCTGGCGGCCTTTCACCCGACGGGCACGGCGGCGGCCGGAGTCGACGATCAGCTTTGCCCGGTCGACGAGACCGGGCGGCTGCGCGGCGTGGACGGGGTGTGGGTGGCCGACGCCTCGATCCTGCCGAGCTGCCCGGAAGTCAACCCGCAGGTGTCGATCATGGCGCTGGCGCTGGGCGTGGCCGACGAGGTGGTGGGCGCCCGGTGATCGCGGGTGCGTCCAGGGCTTTCGGTGTGAATCCCGGGCGGGGAATCGGTGAGATATGTGCCCTCAGCGCACACTCGAGGCCCTGAACGCACACTCATGCCGAGGGCGGGCACCCGGCATCGCGTCCGGTGACGGCTGCCATCAGGGCCCGCCGGAAGGTGCGTCCCGGCGAGGCGGCGTCGACACCGGCGTCCGGTGAAGAACGCGGCGCCGACTCGACCCCGGTGGCGTTCGCCGCCCAGGCGGCGGGCACCGACAGCGGGCCGAGCGAGGCCGCCTCGCCGACTCCCGCGGACGGCGCGCCGATACCGGACGAAGGGTGAAACGGCCAGCCCAACCGGGGGCCGGGGTGCGCCGGCACGCCGCTCAACCGGCGCTGGAAACGGCTTGGGCCCATTCCAGTAGCCCATCCACGTCGAGCTGAGGCTGAATTCCGGCAGTGCCCGCCAGCCCCGGCGCGGCCAGCCCGCCCAGCGGGGCCCCCAATGCGCCCGACGAGCCGGGGATGGGGGTGACCGTGGCGATGCTGACGGTGCCGAAGACGTTGGTGATGGACGCGCCGGCGGGTCCGGCGATGGCGGTGGCGGTGTTCGCGAACGTCTGGACCGCGATCTGTTCCGCGGCGGCCACCTGGAGTGTGGCGGAGCCGTTGACGAGGGTGACCAGCACCTCTTGGAACGATCCGGTGGTGAGGACGATCGGGTTGGCGCCGGCGGTGACGTCGACCCCGCCCGGGATCAGCACGCCGCCCTCGGAGCAGTCGATGATGGTGTGAATTGTGGCGCCGGGGTTGACGATAACGGAGCCGAAACTGATCAGGTTGGTGCCGGAGCCCGTGATCGTGATCTCGCCGCTGTTGAGGTACATGCCGGTGTTGGCGCCGATGGTGATGGTGCTGCCCGGCGCGACCGTGACCGTTTGGCCCGGGGCGACGGGCCCGACGGTGTCGGCGGTGGAGCTGAGCGTGTGCATCGTGGCGTTGGTCGAGGCCAGCTGCTGGGTGGCGCTGGTGGCGTTCTGGGCGGTGGCCTGGGCCACAGTCTGGGCCTGGGCACCCTGCCCGGCCGGATTGGTGGTCCGCGGCGGCTCGTCGAACGGGGTCAGGGCGCCGGCGCTCTCGCTCGCGGCGGCGTATCCGTACATCGCCGTGGCGTCTTGCACCCACATCTCCATGTACTGGGCTTCGGTGGCCGCGATCGCCGGGGTGTTCTGCCCCAGGAAGTTCGTCGCGACCAGCGCCATCAACTGCGCCCGGTTGGCCGCGATCACCGGCGGGGGCACCGTCATCGCAAACGCCGCTTCGTAGGCCGCCGCCGCCGAGTAGGCCTGGGCGGCGGTCTGCGCGGCCTGGGCGGCGGCGGCGGTCAGCCATTCCACGTAGGGGGTGGCCGCGGCCGTCATCAGCAACGACGAGGGGCCCGACCACGCCTGCCCCGTCAGCCCCGCCAGCTCGGCCGCGTAACCGCTGGCGGTGGACTCCAGCTGCGCGGCCAGCGCGTCCCAGCCCGCGACGGCCACCAGCATCGGCCCCGCCCCGGGGCCCGCATACATCAGTCCGGAGTTGACCTCCGGAGGCAGCGACGCAAAGTCCATGTGGCCAGTCCTCTCCGCGGCGATCCGGTCGGATGCTTTTCAACAGCCATCGAATAGTTTTTCAACGACCATAGAATAACGCGGGTAAGGGTCGAGCGCCAGCAAATGTCGTAAACGGCGCGTGACGATCAAGCCGGGTCTTCATTGCGACCGTCGGTCGCTGCGGCGCCGGGGCGCCGGCGGGGGTCAGACGCTCGGCATCGCGCGCTACGTCCGCGACTCCGGCGCGGTCGCGTGCCGGGGTTGGTACAGCAGCGCACGAACCAGCGGGCGCGGCCCGACCGACCGAAGCATCTGGCTCGCCGGGCGGACCCGCACCCGCTTGGGCCACCAGAACCAGCGTCCCATCACCGTCATGATCGACGGTGTGATGAGCGATCGCACGACGAAGGTGTCGAACATCAGGCCGAGCCCGATCGTCGTGCCGAACTGACCGATCGCCCGGAGATCGCTGGTGATCATCGTGGCCATGGTGACGGCGAACACCAGACCCGCCGCGGTCACCACCGGTCCGGTGAGACCCATCCCGCGGATGAGTCCCGTTTTCAGCCCGGCCCCGATCTCCTCTTCGATTCGCGACACCAACATCAAGTTGTAGTCCGAGCCCACCGCCAAAAGGACGATAAGTGCGAATTCTGTTGCAACCCAGTGCAATTGGAAATGAAGGAGATGCTGCCAGATCAGTGTCGAAAACCCGAAGGCGGCCCCCAGCGACATCACGATCGTGCCGACGATGACGCCCGCCGCGACCAAAGCGCGGGTGACGAGCACCATGATGATGAAGATCAGCACGATCGAGGCCACCGCGGCGATCAGCAGGTCGTACTTGGCGCCGTTGGCGATGTCGTAAAACGTTGCAGCCGTGCCGCCGAGGTAGATGTCGGCGTTTTGCAGGGAGGTGAGTTTCAGCGCCTCCTTGGCCGCGTTGCGCTCCTTGTCGACGGACGCGATCCCCTCCGTCGTCGCCGGATCCACCGAGTGAGTGACGATGAAGCGAGCGGCCTTGCCGTCCGGCGACACCATCAAGCTCAACCCCAGTTGGAAGTCCGGGTTCTGGAAGATCTCGGGCGGCAGGTAGAACAGGCTCTCGATCTGAGAGTCGCTGAAGGACTTGCCCATCACCGCGTTCGTGTCGGTGAGGCGGTCGAACTGATCGACCAGGTTGTCGAACGTGCTGTAGATGGTCAGCGTCGTATCGCGGATCGCCTTTGTGACTGCGATGTTTTCAGGGATGATCGCCAGCAATTCGCGCGTCGCTGTCGCCGTGTGGTTGAGGTCGCTGGTGAGGGCGTGGAACTTATCGGCCAGTTGGTCGAAACCGTCGAGCGCGTCGAACAGGCTTCGCAGCGACCAGCAGATGGGGATGTCGTAGCAGTGCCTCTCCCAGTAGAAATAACTGCGAATCGGTCTCCAGAAGTCGTCGAAATCCGCGATATGGTCTCGGATTTCGTCGGTGATGGCCGCCGTCTCCCCCGTGGTTTTGGAGCTGTCGTCCGCGGCGGCCGCGAGCCTCTGGGTCACCGCGTACTGGCGCTCCAACAGGGTGATCTGGGTGTCGAGGAAGCCGGTGATCTTCTTGATGTCGGCGACGCGGTCCTTGAGGTACGCGAGGTTGCTGCGGATCGGAGCGGTTTGCACACTGAGCTGGAACGGGACGGATCCATCTTGAATCGGCGGCCCAAGAGGTCTGGTGATGCTCTGCACCCGTTCGATGCCCGGCACCCGGAAGATGGCGCTGGCGATCTTGTCCAGCACCAGCATGTCGGTCGTATTGCGCAGATCGTGGTCCGATTCGATCATCAGGAGGTCCGGGTTCAGCCGGGCCTGCGTGAAGTGTCGATCGGCCGCGTCGTACGCCTGGACTGAGGACGCGCTCTTGGGGAGGTAGTACAGGTCGTTGTAGCGCGGGTTGAAACCGGACAAACCCAGGGCGCCGACGATGGCCAGGATGACGGACGTCGCGAGGATCGGTGCCGGCCACCGCACGATGGCCGTCGCCAGGCGGCGCCAGCGTGTGTAGTTGAACTTTCGCTTCGGGTCGAACAGGCCGAAGCCGCTTGCGACCACGATCAGCGCCGGCGTCAGGGTCACCCCGGCGGCCACCACGACGAGCAGACCCACCGCGCACGGAAACGCCAGCGAACTGAAGTAGGGCAGCCGCGTGAAATGCAGACAGGCCAGCGCTCCGACGATCGTCAGACCCGAGCCCAGAACCACCTTGGTGACCCCGGCGAAGGTGTCGTAGTAGGCGGCTTCGCGGTCCAGGCCCCGTTCGCGACCCTCCTGGTAGCGGCCGACCATGAAGATCGCGTAATCGGTCCCTGCCGCGATGGCCAGTGCCGTGAGCAAGTTGACGGCAAAGGTCGACAGTCCCATGAGGCCGGTGTCGCCCAGCAGCGCCACCACGCCCCGGCCGGTGGCCAGTCCGGCGAACAGGATGACCATCGTCAGCAGCACGGTGCCGATCGACCGATAGACGAACATCAGCATGATCGCGATGATCACGATGGTGATGATCGTCATCTTGAACAGGCTCGCGTTACCCACGACGATCGTGTCGTCGGTCAGGGCTCCCTGGCCCGCGACGTAGGCCTTCACCCCCGGCGGCGGCTTCGAGTCCGCGACGATCTGGCGAACCGAGTCAACGGACTTGTCGCCGACGGCGCCGCCCTGGTCACCGCGCAGGTTGACCTGGACGTAGGCCGACTTGTGGTCATAGCTCTCGACACCAGACGCCGTAAACCGCTGCCCCCAGAAGTCGAGCGCATGCTCGACGTGCTTGGTGTCCTGCTTCAGCTTCTTGACCAGCTCGTCGTAGTACCGGTGAGCGTCCGCGCCAAGGGGTTTGTCACCGACCAGCGTCACCAGGACGAGGTTGTCGGAGTCGTACTCCTTGAATTTCTCGCCGATGTGCTTCATCCCGGTCACCGACGGCGCGTCGGATGGCGAGAGCGGCACCGAGACGTCCTCGGCGACTTTTTCCAATTGCGGGACGAAGATGTTGACGCCGACCGCGATCAGCACCCAGCACACGACGATCGGCAGCGCCAGCACGCGGATGGTGCGGGCCAGACGCGGTTTGTACTCGACGTCGGCGGGGTGCGCGACGGGGATTTCGCCGGTGTCGCTCGTGCCGTCGGTCACGCGGACTTGTCCAAGCAGGAAACCTGCGCGTCACGGGTGTCCACCTGTTGCTGATCGACCAATTTGCCGTCGACGGTGATGCGGCAACCGAGGGAGGGGCTGTCACCCTGGGCGACGACATAGGCGAAGATGCCGGGCATCTCCGCGACAATCGTGTGCGACCACGGCAACGTGGAGAAGTTGGCCTTCTGCGGTTGCGCGTCCGCGTCCATCCAGTTGACGACGCCCGTCGTGCCCGGCGGGCCCAGGATTTCATAGATGGCGGTCTTGGCCGCGTACGGCGGGGTCGCATCGCGCGGATCGGGCTTGGGCAGGCCGGGTCCGGGGAAGACGCCGTTGAGGCGGTCCACCGCAACGCCGCCGATCAGCACCGCCACGACCACCACTAGCGGAACCCATGCCCGCTTGAGAAGCGTCAACACCGTTCCCCCCGATCGCGATTGCCCAACGGGCTGATGCTAGGACACTTCATCTGTTCCAGCATTTCGTCGTGCGCGCCACGGCTACCCCAAACGCCATGGCTGCCGAATTAATTCCTGCGGTGCGCAGTCGCGCCGCGGCCATGTCGCCGACCGGGCCACTCGGGGGTGGACGGCACAGGGCGACGCTCGACACGGCGGCGCGCATCACCGTGTCGCAATTCGAAGGGACATCGGACGGGGCTTTCGCGTCGACGACTCGAAACGTTCCGCGCTGCAGGCGATTTCGCTCCGAGAGGTCGATTGAGGAGCCTATCGGCCTGTTGTGCCGTCGATTTCGCCGAGATGGCCCTGCCGGCCGCGTCGAATTGCGGCGCAAGCGACAACGGACGACGACGGAGTTAGTTTGAAAAAGTAATTCGCTGGCGCGAGGCGGTTCAGGGCGGATTTCGCACTGTGCGAATTTGCGAACCGCCAATTCTTACCGGGGACCTTGAAACCCGCGCCGATTATCGGCCATGGCGCGTACCCTGACGACATGGCCACCAAGACCAAGGTGAAGACCTGCGTACATTGCGGCCACACGTTCGATCCGAACGACCAGCGGCGCGACTTGTCCGATCCGGAATGGCTTCCGGCCGCGTCCAGCTATTGTTCGCACGAATGCAGCGACCGATTCCATTGCGACATGTCGCATTGCTGCTCGACCCACGCGAAAAAGGGTCATCGCGAAGCCGCCAAGGCGGCGCGATAATCCGCACTTTCACCGACTCGCGGGACTCGGTCTAGCCCTCCAGCTTGTAACCCAACCCCCGCACGGTCACCAGGTGGACGGGGTTGGCCGGGTCGGCCTCGATCTTGGAGCGCAACCGCTTGACGTGGACGTCGAGCGTCTTGGTGTCGCCGACGTAGTCCGCGCCCCACACCCGATCGATCAGTTGCCCGCGCGTGAGCACCCGGCCACTGTTGCGCATCAGGTACTCGAGCAGGTCAAACTCCTTGAGCGGCAATGTGATCGTGTCGCCGTTGACGGAGACGACGTGTCGCTCGACGTCCATGCGTACCGGCCCGGACTCGAGGACGCCGTCGCTGATCTCGGAGTCGTCGTCGCCGCCGCGGCGGAGCACCGCGCGGATGCGGGCGATCAGCTCGCGCGCCGAATAGGGCTTGGTCACGTAGTCGTCGGCGCCGAGCTCGAGCCCGACGACCTTGTCGATCTCGCTGTCCCGGGCGGTCACCATGATCACCGGCACGCTGGAACGAGCACGCAGTTGCTTGCACACGTCGGTACCCGACATGCCGGGCAGCATCAGATCCAGCAACACGATGTCGGCGCCGCCACGGTCGAACTCGGCCAGCGCGGCCTGCCCATCGGTCACGACCGTGGCCTCGAAGCCCTCCTTGCGCAACAGGAACGCCAGCGGATCGGCCAGCGACTCCTCGTCCTCCACGATCAGCACACTGGTCATGCGCGCCACTCCTTTTCATCGCGACGCTCTGCATCGTCGTAAGCGCGGGTCATCGACTTAGTTCTTCCTCTCGTTGTGACCTGTTGGGCCGCACCTCGCGGCCCTGCGGCGGCTCGGGTTCTTCGTCAGTGTCCTTGTAGGCCGGAATCGACAGCGTGAACGTCGATCCGGTCCCCGGCTTGCTCCACACACCGATGCTGCCGTTGTGGTTGGCCGCGACATGTTTGACGATGGCCAGGCCCAGCCCGCTGCCTCCGGTGGCGCGCGAGCGTGCCTTGTCCCCCCGGAAGAACCGCTCGAAGACCCGCTCCTGGTCTTCCAGCGCGATCCCGATGCCCCGGTCGGTGACCGCGATCTCGATGTTGTCGCCGCGGCGCCGGCGGCTGATCGAGACCGGCGAACCCGGTGGCGAATAGGCGATCGCATTGGAGACCAGGTTGGCCAGCGCGGTGACCAGAAGCGTTTCGTCGCCCAAGACCCGCAGGCCGCTGGGCGCATCGGTGCGGATCTCGATCTGAGCGTTGTCGGCCGCCACCTTGTGGCGTGAAATGGCTTCCGACACAACGGTATCCACGTCGACCTCGGTCACGTTGGGTAACCGTTCGGCGCCCTGCAGCCGGGACAGCTCGATCAGCTCGGCGACCATGTCCCCCAGCCGGTTGGCCTCGACGAGCACCTTCTCGGCAAACCGGCGAACGGTTTCGGGGTCGTCGGCGGAGGCCAGCAGGGCCTCGGCGAGCAGGGCCATGGCGCCGACCGGCGTCTTGAGCTCGTGGCTGACATTGGCGACGAAGTCGCGGCGGGTCGCCTCCATGCGGGCGTAGTCGGACTGGTCGTGGGCGAACACCACCGCGAAACGGCGGTCTTCCTCACTGAGCAGCCGGGCCTGCCCGTGCACCGACAGCCCGGAGCGGCCCGCGGCGCGTTTGGCCGGCCGCAGGTCGAATTCGACGTCGATCCCGCTCAGCGCCTGCTGCGCCGCCTCCCACGCCTGGTCGTCGAGTTGCCGGTCGCGCACCAGCCCGAGCTCCCTGGCCCGATCGTTGAGGTAGACGACGTCGCGGTGGGAATCCACCACCGCCACGCCCAGCGGCATCAGCGTGACGATGCGTTGCAGCATCTGCGCGACGGTGATCCCGGTCCATTCGGTGCTCACGCGCTGCCGGCGGTGGGCCGCTTTCGGCGACAGCCGGGTCCCGGCTGCTACACCTACGGCCAGCCCCAGCACGGACAAGACCCCGGCCAGCAACAGCGCCGAGAACACAGTCACATAGCAAATCCTACAAATCTTCCTGAACGCCGCCCTAGCGGAACGAGGCCAAAATCGGACAAGTCACACTTTCCGCTTCAGGTGTTCCACTCCCGTTCATGCGATGTTCGGCAAACGGCCCTTTGCAGCTCGCAATCGGCCGGCGTCAGCGGCCCCCTTGGCTGGCAACCGCCGCGGCACCCGCGGCGGCGGCCTCCGGATCCAGGTAGGTTCCGCCGGACACCACCGGCCGCAGATCGGCGTCGAGGTCGTAGCGCAGCGGAACCCCGGTCGGGATGTTCAGCCCGACGACGTCCTCGTCGGACATCCCGTCGAGGTATTTGACCAGGGCCCGCAGGGAGTTGCCGTGCGCGACGATCAACACCGTTTTGCCGCTGCGCAGGTCCGGCACGATGACGTCGGTGAAATACGGCAGGAACCGGACCACCACGTCGGCCAGGCATTCGGTCAGCGGGCCGCCGCCGATGTTGGCGTACCGGGGGTCGGTGTCCTGGCTGTACCGGCTGCCCCGCTCGATCGGTGGCGGCGGCGTGTCGTAGCTGCGCCGCCACGTCATGAATTGCTCGTCGCCGTAGCGCTCCTTGGTCTCCGACTTGTTCAGCCCCTGCAGCGCCCCGTAGTGCCGCTCGTTGAGCCGCCAGCTGCGCCGCACCGGGATCCACAGCCGGTCGGCGGCGTCCAGCGCCAGGTGCGCGGTGGTGATCGCGCGGCGCAGCAGCGATGTGTAGAGGACGTCGGGGAGCAGGTTCTGCTCGGCCAGCAACTGGCCGCTGCGCACCGCCTCGGCGCGACCCTTTTCGGTCAGGTCCACGTCGACCCACCCGGTGAACTGGTTGCTTGCGTTCCATTCGCTCTCGCCGTGGCGGAGCAGCACCAACGTGCCGGTGTCTCCCATGCCGGCTAGCTTATTCGTCGTCTTCGTCGATGCTTGCTCGACTTTCCCCCGCAAGCGGGAGGTGCCCCCAACCTCATCGCGCTTCGCGTCCCCCCCGCCGCTGCGCGGCTGGGGGTTCCCCCACTGCATCGTCGTCTTCGTCGATCAAGTGGGCGAACGCCTCCAGGTTCTTCAGCGACTCGCCGCGGGACACCCGCCATTCCCACTCCTTCTGGATCGACGAGCGAAAACCCAACTCCAGCAACGTATTAAAGTCCGAATCGACCGCTTCGAGCACCTGCCCGAGCACCCGGTCGATCTCGTCGGCGTCCACCGACGCCAGCGACATGCGGCCCACCAAATAGATGTCGCCGACGTTGTCCAGCGTGTACGCCACCCCATAGAGGCGGCGGTTGCGCTTGAGCAGGAAGCGATAGACACCCTCGTGGTTCTCGTCGGGCTTGCGGCACACGAACGCCTCCACGCGCACCGAATGCTCGCCGATGTTCAAGATGGTGTTGGTCTTGAGCTTGCGCTCGCCGGGCAACTCGACCACCAGGCCGGACAGCCCGCCGTGCGCCCCCTCGTGTTTCGAATAGACCAGGCCGCTGGCCCGCAGCGCGTCCTCGATCACGCGCTCGACGGCAATGCTCATGGGCGCAGCTCCTCAGCATCGCTCCGCCCTGCATCGTCGCCGGCGCGGGTCATGCGCCCACCCCGCGGCGCTCGGCGGTGTACTCGCGGATCGCGCGGCGGTAGCTGGCCAGCAGCGCATCGGTGGTATTTTCCCAGGAGAACGTGGCCGCGTGCGCGGCGGCCGCGCGGCTCATCGCCTCGGCCTGCGGCGCGCGCAGGCGCAGCATCCGGTTCAGCGCGTCCGCCCAGCGGTCGACGTCGTGCCCGGCCACCAGCGTGCCGGTGATCCCGTCGCGCACGGCCACCGGCAGGCCGCCGACCGCGGCCGCCACCACCGGCGTGCCACACGCCTGCGCCTCGACGGCGACCAGACCGAACGACTCCGAGTAACTGGGCACGGCGACCAGGCTGGCGGCCTGGAACAGGGTGGCCAGGTCCGGCCGGGACTGCGGCGGCAGGAAGGTCACCCGCGCCGCGATGCCGAGTTCGTCGGCGAGCCGCCGTAGCCCGTCCGGGGAGGCCAGGCCGCTGCCCGACGGGCCGCCGGCGACGACGATGCGCACGCCGGGCAACTTCGCGGCGGCGCGCAGCACGATGTCGGGGGCCTTCAGCGGCTGGATTCGCCCGACGAACGCGATCACGTCCTCGTCGAGCGGCAATCCCAGCGCGGCCCGGGCGGCCCGCCGGTCCCCCGGGCGGAACACCTCGAGATCCACTCCGGGGTGGACGACGTCGATGCGCGCCGGGTCGGCGCGGTGGATCGAAATCAGTTGGGCGGCCTCGTCGTCGGTGTTGACGATCAACCGGTCCGCCTCGTCGACGACCTGTTGCTCGCCGACCGTGCGCAGTGGCGGCTCGGGCGCGTCGCCCGCCGCCAGGGCCGCATTCTTGACCGCGGCCAGCGTGTGCGCGGTGTGCACCAGCGGCACCGCCCAGCGGTCGCGGGCCAGCCAGCCGACCTGTCCGGACAGCCAATAGTGCGAGTGCACGATGTCGTAGTGGCCCGGTTCGTGCGACGCCTCCGCGCGCAGCACCCCGGCGGCGAACGCGCACAACTGAGTGGGCAGGTCGTATTTGTCCAGGCCCTCGAACGGCCCCGCCACCACGTTGCGCACCAGCACGCCGGGCGCCACCCGCGCCACCGGCGGGTCGGCGGATGCGGTGGCCCGGGTGAAGATCTCCACTTCGATGCCCCGCCGCGCCAGGTGCAACGCGGTTTGCAGCACGTAGACGTTCATCCCCCCGGCGTCCCCGGTGCCCGGCTGCGCCAGCGGCGAGGTGTGCACCGCCAACACGGCGACCCGGCGCGGTTTCAGCCGGAAAACGTCGTCGTGGCGCACTCTGTCATCTTTACAGGACGCTTGGGTCCCCGGCCCAATGCCCAGGACAGGTCGGGTCAAGCGGACGACTCGTCGGCGGCGGCGTCGCGCAGCCGCGGGTTCAGCGCCCCGGCCCGCCGCATCGCCCCCAGCGGGTCGGCGTAGAGCCCGCCCAGCGACACGGTGCCCGCGCCGGCCTCCTGCACCCGGTTGCCGAAGACGGTGACGCGGATGTCGCGCGGCGCCAGCACGGACCGCCGCGCGAACGCCGCCTCGACGCGCTGCATCGCCTCGGGGTACTCGGTGAACGCCTGGCCGCCGACCACGAGTTCGTCGGGGTTGAGCATGTCGCGCAGCAAGGCCACCGCCTCCCCGAGCACCCGGCCCCGCTCGTCGAGCAGGTCCTTGGCCCGCGCGTTGCCGGCGCGGGCCAGCCGCAGCAGGTCGGCGATGCCGGCGGCCGGCGCGTTGGCGCGGCCCGCGGGCAGGATCCGCAACCGGCGGGCGGCGGCCAGCACCGCCTCGTCGCTGACGGTGGATTCCAGCTGGCCGGTGCCGCCGAGCAGCTCGGAGTGGGCGGGCAGCGTCGCGATAGTGCCCGGGCCGCTGGCGGGGCAGTGCACGCCCCCGCCGATCACCAGCGCGTAGCCCACGGTCTCGCGGGCGTAGACGTAGAGGCTGGTGGGCGAGCTGGGCAGAAACCGCCGCATGCCGAGCAGGAGTTCGGCCCCGGCCATCGCGTCGACGTGCGACGCCACCGAGACGGGCAGCCCCAGCGCGTCGGCCAGCACCGGCCCGACGGGCGCCTGCCGCCAGCCCAGCCGCGGGTGGTCGACGTGGCCGGTGGCGCTGTCGACGGTGCCGCCGATCGCGACGCCGACCCACAGCGGGCGGCGCCGATGCCAACGTCGCAGGTAGCGGGCGGCGCTCTCGGACAGCGACGCCAGCGCGGGCCCGGCGGGGCTGAGCGGCGTCGGCGTCTCGACGGTGTCGAGCGTGCGGCCGAACAGGTCGGCGGCCACGATGCTGGTGGTCCGGGCGCCGATGTGGATGCCCAGCGTCACGAATGGTTCGTGGTTGACCTCGACGGGCACGCGGGGGCGGCCGATCGCCCCGGAGACGGCCAGGTCGGCGCGTTCCCGCAGCAGGCCGGCCTCGAGCAGGGCGATGACTTGGCGGTTGACCGTGGCGATGCTCAGCGAGGTGACGCCGGCGATGACGTCACGGCCGACGGGCCCGCGCAACCGGACGGCCCGGAAGACCGAGGCCGCCGCCGAATCGGGGATGTGCAGCGCCGGCGGCACGATCTGCCGGCGCGCCGGCCGGTGCGCCTGATAGCCGGCGCGACTGGGCGAATGGTGAGCTGGGGTGAGGGTATTCGTGCGCACGAGCGTCCTTTGTCCGATTTTTGTTGGCCGTCACTGGCCACACCTGAAAGTCAGGAGCGGCAAAGTGCGCGACAACAGCACGCACCCGCCGCGCAAAGACACGCGGTGGTGGTGCTGGACATGGCGCTGAGGTGCACTCCAAAAATTTAGCACGCTTACTAAGGTTGTTTCTATGGTTGGAAATGTCAGGAATGAGCGGGTCGCGGTGGTCACGGGCGCCAGCTCGGGCATCGGCGAGGCGACCGCCCAGACGCTTGCGGCGCAGGGCTTTCACGTGGTCGCGGTGGCGCGCCGGGCGGACCGGATCAACGCCCTGGCACGCGAGATCGGCGGGACGGCCATCGTGGCCGACGTCACCGACGACGCGGCGGTCGCGGCTCTCGCCGAGGAACTGAGCCGGGTCGACGTACTGGTCAACAACGCCGGCGGAGCCCGCGGGCTGGCGCCGCTCGCCGACTCCGACCTCGAGCACTGGCGGTGGATGTGGGAGACCAACGTGATGGGAACGCTGCGGGTCACCCGGGCGCTGCTGCCCAAGCTCGTCGACTCCGGCGACGGCCTGATCGTCACGGTGACTTCCGTTGCGGCCCTTGAGGTTTACGACGGCGGTGCCGGATACACCGCGGCCAAACACGCCCAGGGGGCGCTGCACCGCACGCTGCGCGGCGAGTTGCTGGGCAAGCCGGTCCGGCTGACCGAGATCGCGCCGGGCGCGGTCGAGACCGAGTTTTCGCTGGTGCGCTTCGACGGCGATCAGCAACGCGCCGACGCGGTGTACACCGGCATCACCCCGCTGGTCGCGCAGGACGTCGCCGAGGTGATCGGATTCGTGGCCGCCCGGCCGTCGCACGTCAACCTGGACCTGATCGTCATGAAGCCGCGCGACCAGGCCTCAGCCACCCGGTTCAACCGCCGGGGGTAGAGGTCTCCGGAGCGGACGTGGTCGTCGTCGGCGTCCCGGACAGGCTCGGGGCCGTCGACGGGGTGACCGGCGCGGTGACCGGGATCTGCGTGGACGGCGCGTGCGCGGTCGGGGGCGGCAGCGCCGACATGGCGACCCAGGTGTCCCAGTCGACGGCCCAGTCCCAGATGTCGCCGTCGGAGTAGGACAGCTGAATCGAGCTCCCGGTCACTTCCACCGGGTCGCCGTACACCGCCGACTGGTAGTACTGCTCGGCGTCGCCCGTCGACAGGTTGATGCAGCCGTTGGTGACGTTGGTGTTGCCCTGCGCGCCCGCGCTCGCCGGGTTGGCGTGGATGAACTCGCCGTTGTTGGAGATCCGGACCGCCCAGCGTTCGTGCACGTGGCTGTAGCCGGCGGCGGGGTTGGACATGTAGAAGTCCGCGTACTTCTCGGTCACCACGTGGATGCCGTTGCGGGTGACGTTGCGCGCCTTGTCCGCCTCGCCGTAGCTGCACGGGAAGTCCATGATCACGCCCTCGTCGCGGATCACCTGGATCCGGTGCGACGAGACCTCGGCCTTGACGACCTGCCGGCGACCGATCTGGATGTTCAGCGAGATGTCCTCGGCCCCGTAGGCGCTGTCGCCGAATGGCAGGCCGTACAGCTTGGCGTCGACGTTGACGGTCGTGCCCGCGGGGTAGTACTCGCGGGTGCGCCAGTGCACCCGCGCCCCCTGCGCCTCGTCCGGCAGCCACGCCCAGCTGCCCTCGACGGGCGGATTCGTGGTCACGGTCAGCGCCTTCTCGACGGCGGCCTTGTCGGTGATCGGCGCGTCGAACTGGATGATGATCGGTGCCGCCACCCCGACGGTCTGGCCGTCGGCCAGCTGGAACGCCCCGCCGATCTTCTTGCTGGGCGACACCGTGGTGAACTTGGCCGTGACCGGGATCGCCTTGCCGTCGTGCCCGACGGCCGAGCCGCTCCACGTGTAGGTCGCGTCGTAGCCGAGCGGCTCGGTGGCGGTGTAGACGGTGCGGTCGGAGTTGAACTTGCCCCCCACCGCCTTGCCGGCCGAATTCGTCAGCGCGACGTGCTGGAACCAGCCGTCGCTGATCTGGACGCTGATCGGCGCGATCGGCACCACGTCCTGGGCCGCGTCGGCCGGCTGGAACTTCAGCTGCGGCGCGGGCTGCTCCTTCTTCTCGGCCCGCTTGGCCGTGGTGCCGCCGCACGCGGCCAACAGGCCGGGCGCGAACACCCCCAGGCCGAGGGTCGCCAAAGCCACGCGCCGGTTCACCGGTGACGGGTTGTGCGACGTGCTCACGAAAGACAAAGATACCGGGCAAAATCCATCGGCCCCGCCGCGACAAATCGGGGTCGCGGTCGTCGTCGGACGGATTCGCGGCTACAGCCTGCAGCCGAGCAGGACCGGCTCGGGTTCCAATGTGACACCAAACACAGCGCGGACGCCGTCACGAATGACGCGGGCCAGTGCGATCACGTCGTCGGCGGAGGCGCCGCCGCGGTTCGTCAGCGCCAGCGCGTGCTTGGTGGACAGCCTGCACTGGGCCGCCGGGTCGGGGGGATAGCCCTTGGCGAAGCCGGCCCGCTCCACCAGCCAGCCGGCGGCCAGCTTGACGCCGTCGGGCGCCGGGTAGTGCGGAACCGGCGCCTGCACGCTCGCCGCCAGCCGCTCGTACACCTCGGGTGCGACCACCGGGTTGGTGAAGAAGGAGCCGACGCTCCAGGTGTCGTGGTCGTCCGGGTCGAGCACCATGCCCTTGCGGCTCCGCAGCGCCAGCACCGCCTGGCGGACCGCCAGCGGGTCGGCGCGCTCGCCCCCGCCCGTCTCCAGCGCGGCGGCCAGCTCGCCGTAGCGCAGCGGCGCGCTGCGGCCCGACGCGTCCAGCTCGAACTCGACTTCCAGCACCACCCAGGGGATCTGGGCGCCGTCGTGGACGGCCCGCTTGAACATGCTGGTGCGGTAGCCGAAGCCGAGCTCGCCGCCGGGCACCCAGCGGACCTCCCCGCTGCCGCGGTCCAGTATCCGGACCCGGGTGATGGTGTCGGAGACTTCCGCGCCGTAGGCCCCGACGTTTTGGATCGGGGTGGCCCCGGCCGACCCCGGGATCCCGGAGAGGCATTCCAGCCCACCCAGACCGTGCTCGATGGAGCTGACCACCACGTCATCCCACACCGCGCCCGCCTCCGCCCGCACCCGGTTGCCGTCGACGGTGATGCCGCCGTTGGCCAACCGCACCGCGGTCAGGCCGGCGCACGTGTCGGCGACCACCAGGTTGGACCCGCCGGCGAACACCAGCACCGGGGAACGTTCTCCCCCACGGTTTTCGGCGTCCAGCTTCCGCACCACCGCGACCACCTGTTCGGTGCTGGCGCAGGTGATCAGCCGGCGCGCGACCGGCCCGACCCGCAACGTCGTCAACGGCGCGAGCGACACCGCCTCGGCGACCCGCGCGCCGGCGAACGTTGAACCGGCGTCGCTGGATTTCATCGCCCGTAACGGTAGCCTCACCTGCTATGCCGCGTTCATTCGACTTGTCGGCCGACTACGACGGCAGCGTTGAAGAGGTTCATCGGGCATTCACGGACGAGAGCTATTGGCGGGCACGCCTGGCCGGATCCGGGGTGGACGTCGCCACGCTGGAGTCGATGCGGGTCGGCGGCGACACCGGGGACGACGACACCGTCGAGGTCGTCACCGTGCAGGTGATCCACAGCCACAAGCTGCCGGGGATGGTCACCCAGCTGCACAGCGGCGATCTGCGCATCAGGCGCGAGGAGGTCTGGGGACCGGTCGCCGACGGCGCCGCGCAGGGGTCGGTCGTCGGCTCCATCCTGGACGCTCCGGTGAATCTCACCGGGACCGCCATGCTCGCGCCGATCGTGGAGACCGGCGGCGCCCGGCTGACCTTCCGGGCCAGCGTTCAGGTGCGCGTCCCGATCATCGGCGGCAAGCTGGAGAGCATCATCGGTACCCGGCTGGCCGAGCTGGTGGCGGCCGAGCAGCGGTTCACCACCGAATGGATCGCCGGAACGGCCTGAGGACGCCGGGCCTAAGCTGGCGCCCATGCGAATCGCGTTGGCGCAGATCCTCAGCGGCACCGATCCTGCCGCGAACCTGGAGCTGGTGCGCGAGTACGGCGAGCGGGCCGCGGACGCGGGCGCGCAGCTGGTGGTGTTCCCGGAGGCGACCATGTGCCGGTTCGGGGTTCCGTTGGCGCCGATCGCCGAGCCGGTCGACGGGCCGTGGGCGACCGGCGTGCGCCGCATCGCGACCGACTGCGGGATCACGGTGATCGCCGGCATGTTCACCCCTTCCGGCGATGGCCGGGTGAAGAACACGCTGATCGCGGCCGGCCCGGGCAGCCCCAACGAACCGGACACCCACTACGACAAGATCCACCTCTACGACGCCTTCGGCTTCACCGAGTCGCGCACCGTCGCGCCCGGACACGAGCCGGTGGTGATCACGGTCGCCGGCGTCCGGGTGGGGTTGACCGTCTGCTACGACATCCGCTTCCCCGCGCTGTATACCGAGCTGGCCCGCCGCGGCGCGCAGCTGATCGCCGTCTGCGCGTCCTGGGGATCGGGGCCCGGCAAGCTCGACCAGTGGACGCTGCTGGCGCGGGCCCGCGCGCTCGACTCGATGAGCTACGTCGCCGCGGCCGGCCAGGCCGATCCGGGCGAATCGCTGACGACGTCCGGCGCCCCCACCGGGGTGGGCGGCAGCCTGGTGGCCTCCCCGTTCGGCGAAGTCGTCGCGTCGGGCGGTCCCGGCCCGCAGTTGGTGGTGGCCGACGTCGACCCCGACCGGGTGGCCAAGGCCCGCGAGAGCATCGCGGTGCTGCGCAACCACTCAGATTTTGCTCAGCTGGATAAGGCAGAATCGGTCGGGTGACGAACCCACAAGGACCGCCGAACCAAGACCCGTCGACGTGGGGCCGTCCCGGCAACCAGGGCCCTTTCGGCCAGCCCCCCACCGAGCGGCCGACCGAACGGATCAGCACCGGCGGCCCGGCGCCAGCCCCGCCGCCGCCGGCTGCCGGTCCGCCGCCCGGTCAGACGGAACGGATCGGCACGCCACCGCCGAACATGCAGCGGCCCGACTACCCGCCGCCGCCGCCCACGCCGCCGGCGGGCCCGACGGAAAGGTTCCCCAGCCCCGGCGAGCAGCCGGCGGCGGGGAAGAAGAAGCGGCGCTTCCTGCGCGACCCGCTGTCCGTGGTCCTGGTCTGCATCATCGTGGTGTGCCTGGTGATCGCCGGGCTGGTCGGGGCCGAGCTGTATGTCCGGCACGTCGCCAACAGCAAGGTCGCCGAGGCGGTGGCGTGTGAGGTCAAAGACAAGGCCACCGCGTCGTTCGGGGTGGCGCCGTTGATGCTGTGGCAGCAGCTCACCAAGCACTACACCAACATTTCGGTGCAGACCGCGGGCAACCAGATCCGCGACGCCAAGGGCATGAAGCTCAACCTCAACATCCGCGATGTCCAGCTCAAGTCGACCGCCAACTCCAAGGGCACCATCGGGTCGCTGGACGCGACCATCACGTGGACGTCGGACGGGATCAAGGAGTCGGTGCAGAACGCGATTCCGGTGCTGGGCCCCTTCGTCACCAACACGGTGACCACCCACCCCGCCGACGGGACCATCGAGCTGAAGGGCATGCTGGACAACCTGACGACCAAGCCGGTGGTGTCCGGGACCGGCCTGCAGTTGCAGATCGTCAGCTTCAACGCGCTCGGCTTCACCATGCCGAAGGAATCCGTGCAGTCGACGTTGGACGACTTCACCTCGCAGTTCACCAAGAACTACCCGCTGGGCATCCACGCGGACAGCGTGCAGGTCACCGACAGCGGGGTGACCAGCCACTTCTCCACGCGCAACGCGAGCATCCCCGCCGGTGGCAACAACAACGACCCTTGTTTCGCCAACCTGTGACGGTCTAGCCGCCAAGCCCGTCGAGCACCGCCCGGGTGCCGGACAGGCCGAGCCGGGTGGCCCCCGCGTCCAGCATCGCGACGGCGGCCGCGGCGGAGCGGATGCCGCCGCTGGCCTTGACGCCCAGCCGGCCGCCGACGGTCTGACTCATCACGGCGACCGCGCGCACCGAGGCGCCGCCCGCGGGGTGGAAGCCGGTCGAGGTCTTGACGAAGTCGGCGCCGGCGTCCTCCGCCGCGCGGCACACCTGCACCAGCGTGTGCTCGTCCGTCCCCGACAGCAGCACTGCCGACTCCACGATCACCTTCAGCACGGCGCCCGGGGCGGCGGCGCGCACGGCCGCGATGTCGGCCCGGACCGCTTCGAGGTCGCCGGCCAGCGCGGCGCCGATGTCGATGACCATGTCGACCTCGGCGGCCCCGGCGGCCACGGCCCGTTCGGCCTCGTGCGCCTTGACCGCCGAAATGTGCTTGCCCGAGGGGAAACCCGCGACGCTGGCCACCGGCGGGCCGCCGGCTCGCACCGCGACCGGAACCATCGACGGCGAGACGCACACGGCGTAGACGCCCAACTCGGCCGCCTCGGCGACCAGGGCCGCCACGTCCGCCTCGGTGGCCTCGGGCTTGAGCAGGGTGTGGTCGACCATCGCCGCCAGCTGCGACCGGGTGGGTTTGCTCGCCACTAGAACCTTTCTTCGGGTCCGCCCGGATTGCATCCGGACGCTGCCATCTCGGCGTCGTCGACGACGGGGCGCCACGGCTCCAGATTCCAGCTGGCCTTACCGGGCTCGGCCACCTCGGCGAACTGCCAGTGACAGACGAACTGGGCGCGCATCCCGGCGGTGTCGGCGTCCGGCGACAGCGCCAGCACCTCGGCCCACGCCTCGTCGGCCAGCGCCGGGTCCGAAGACCGCCTGGCGGCCAGCCGCCCCGACGGCGTCGGGAAGACCCGCAGGCTGCTGCGGCCGTGCCACTGCGCCCACTCGGTGTGGTCGACGAACGGCGGGGACGTGCCGGCCGGGTCCGCCACCGCGGCGGCGGGCGGCCCCCAGAGGGCGACGAGCACCACAGTCGGCGCCGTCAGCAGGGCCTTCATTCCGCTAGCGCGACTTACCCTGAATTTCCAGAAGTTTCGGCCGCACGTCGACCAGATACACGCCCGCCGCGCACGCGGCGATCGCCATCCCGAGTACCCCGAAAACAAAACTCAGGATGGATGTCAGGGCGACAGCCAGGCCGAGGATCACCAACCACACGGGCTTCGTCAGCTTGTCGGCAGCGGTGTAAGCATCCGGCCGCTGCAGCGCGGCGTGCACGAACGCGTACACCGCCGTGACCAAGACGGCGATCTGCAAGACCAGCATGACGGTACCCACGAGGTGGCTCACGCCTTAAGCGTATGCGGGCGCCGTCCCAAACGTCGACTCAGAGTTGCCCGGCGGACAACTCCGAGTCGACCGTCCGACCTACTTCTGGGTGACCTTCTTGGCGGCGGCCTTCTTGGCCGGAGCCTTCTTGGCCGGAGCCTTCTTGGCGGGCGCCTTCTTGGCGACAGCCTTCTGAGCCTTCTTGGCCGTCTCGTCGGACTTCTTGGGCAGCTCGATGCCGACCAGCTTGGCCGCGCGCTCACCGACGGCGCGGGTCTGCGACGCGACGGTGCCCAGCGCCTCCTGCGTCAGCTCGACGGCCTGGTCCACGTAGCCCTCGGCGCGCGCCGAGGCGTCGTCCAGGCCGGTCTGGCTCCGCAGCCGCTGCAGCGCGGCCTCGCCGCGCTCGACCAGCTCGTTGTAGCGGTTGGTCGCCGCGTCCAGGTAGCCCTCGGCGGCCTTGCGGAGCTCCTCGGTGGTGAACCGCTCGCGCAGCTCGTCGAACTGCTCGGGGAGGTCCTCCTGCAGCCGGGTCAGCCGGGCGCGGCTCTCCTCCACCCGGGAGCGGGTGTCGGCGCGGGTCTCTTCGGCGCGCTCCCGCAGGCCGGCGATCAAATCGTTGACCGTGGCCAGCGCAAGATCGGCCGCGCCCAGCGCTGCGAGCAGGGGCGCCCGCAAGTCTTCGATGTTGGTGTTGTCCGCCATGGTTATTCCTTTCATGGTTTTCCGTTATTGGCGTTCTTGGGTATTGATGTGGAAACTCAGGCGTGCGTCTCCTCTCCGCTGGCGGGCGCCGGATCCGCGCTCCTGGTAACCACTAGCGTGACGTGGGAGTCCCGACCTCCGGAAGGGCCGTTGATCACTCGTCGGCGTTGGATTCGGTCGAACATTCCTCTTTGCCTGATTCGCCGGCCTCGTTTTGTTGGGTGAACGACGTGTAGACGTCGAGCAGGACCTGCTTTTGACGCTCGGTGATCGCCGTGTCGGTGATGATCGCGTCGCGCACCTGGCTCTTGTCGCTGGGCTCGAGGATCCCGGCCCGCACATAGAGAACCTCGGCGGAAACCCGCAACGCCTTCGCGATTTGATTGAGCACTTCGGCGGACGGCTTCCGTAAACCGCGCTCCACCTGGCTCAGGTAGGGGTTGCTCACCCCGGACTTTTCGGCGAGTTGACGCACCGAGACCTGCGCCAGCTCGCGCTGGCTCCGGATGAAGCTGCCGATGTCCGAGGCCATGTCGGAGGCGGCGTTGGACACCTTGGCGGAGAGCTTCTCCTCGGGTGCCATGGCGTGCTCCTGGGTCGGACGGTCGATGGTGACGGCCCCAGACTACTACAAGTGCTTGCTATTGCAAGCACTTGTTAGCACTACTAGAAAAGCAGCTGCGCGACGGCGTAGATCACCAGGCCCGCCAGGGAGCCCACCACGGTTCCGTTGATCCGGATGAATTGCAGGTCACGGCCGACGTGCAGCTCGATGCGCCGGCTGGCCTCCTCGGCGTCCCAGCGTTCGATGGTGTCGGTGATGATCGCGGTGATCTCCACCCCATACTGCGAAACCAGGTGCTGGGCGGCGCGCACGATCCAGTTGTCGACCTTGTCGCGCAGGTCGGCGTCGTCGCGCAGCGACTCCCCGATCCGGATCACGGTGTCGGTGATGCGGGTGCGCAGCGTGCTGGACGGGTCGTCCACGCCCTCGAGCACCAGCCGTTTCAGCGTCTTCCAGGCCGTCGCCGCGGCGTTGGCGATCTCGTCGCGCGCCATCAGCTGCTCCTTGATCGCGTCGGCGCGCGCGATGGTGTCCGCGTCGTTCTGCAGGTCGTCGGCGAATTCGAACAGGAACCGGGTCGCCGACCGGCGCAGCTCGTGGTCGGGATTGCGGCGCACCTTGTCGGTGAAGTCCATCAGCTCGCGGTGGATGCGGTCGCCGACCAGGTGGTCGACGAAGCGGGGCGACCACGTCGGCGAGTCACGCTCGACCACCCGCTGGATCACCTCGCCGGCGTTCAGCGACCACTGGAAGGCCCGATCGGCCAGCAGCTGGATCAGCGCCTCCTGCCGGTTCTCGGCCAGCAGGGTCCCCAGCACCCGGCCGACCGGCGGCCCCCATTGCGGCTCGGCGATACGGCGCACGATCATCCGGTCGATCACCTGCTGCACGTCGTCGTCGCGCAGCAGCTCGACCAGCACCCGCAACACCGTGGCCGTCTCGCCGGCCACCCGCTCGGCGTGCGCGGTCTCCGACAGCCACTTGCCGAGCCGCCCGGGCACCTGGGCGTCCCGCAGCTTGGTCTCCACCACCGGCGGCGACAGGAAGTTCTCCCGCACGAAGGTGCCCAGGCCCTCGCCGAGCTGATCCTTCTTGCGCTTGATGATCGCGGTGTGCGGGATGGGGATGCCCAACGGATGCCTGAACAGCGCGGTCACCGCGAACCAGTCGGCCAGCGCGCCGACCATCCCGGCCTCCGCGCCGGCACCGGCGTAGCCGACCCAGACGCCCAGGTTGACGTGCGCCTGCGCCCACCGGCACGCAAGGAACAACACCGTCGCACCGACCAGGAAGCTCAGCGCCACCGCTTTCATCCGCCGCAACGCCACCCGGCGCTCGGCGTCGGCCTGCGGGTCGGCGCCGGCGAAGGATTCGGCGAACGACGCGTGGAGCCGCCCGGTTCCGGTCAGCGGGGCCGTCGAGTCGGACGCCGCCGCGAGGGGCCCCGACGCTTCGCCTCGAGGCGAGGCTCTGTGTACCACCACACCATCATCTATCGTCCCGGCCGATTGGTGTGACGACACTGTTCACGACGCCGGCGCCGGCGCGCGGCCGCAGCCCCAAACAGGGCCGCACGCCGTAGTATCAAGGGCGTCTAGCGAATGGGATATCGGCGACAGTGGCAGAGCGAACGTTGGCTGTGGCGGCCAAGACGGATGGTCGCAAGCGGCGGTGGCACCAACACAAGGTGGAGCGCCGCAACGAGTTGGTAGACGGCACGATCGACGCGATTCGGCGGCACGGCGGCGCGTTGAGCATGGACGAGATCGCCGCGGAGATCGGCGTCTCCAAGACGGTGCTGTATCGCTATTTCGTCGACAAGAACGACCTGACGACCGCCGTGATGATGCGGTTCACCCAGACCACGCTGATTCCGAACATGGCCGCGGCGCTGACGTCCAATCTCGACGGCTTCGACCTGACCCGCGAGGTGATCCGGGTGTACGTCGAAACCGTCGCGAACGAACCCGAGCCCTATCGCTTCGTGATGTCCAACAGCTCGGCCAGCAAGAGCAAGGTGATCGCCGATTCCGAGCGGATCATCGCCCGCATGCTCGCGGTGCTGATGCGCCGCCGCATGCAACAGGCGGGAATGGACACCGGCGGTGCGGAGCCATGGGCCTACCTGATCGTCGGCGGCGTGCAGCTGGCCACGCACTCGTGGATGTCCTCCCCGCGCATGAGCCGCGACGAGTTGATCGACTACCTGACGATGCTGAGCTGGAATGCGCTGAAGGGCATCGTCGAGGTCGGCGGATCGCTGGAGAAGTTCCGCGAAGAACCGCACCCGTCGCCGATCGTGCCGCCCCACGGCGACGGGGACCCCTCCGCGCTCTAGGCGGCCCGCGACCTCGCCCAGCTGCCCATATTTTGTCGATTCCGCCCCACTCGTGTGACGCTATGACCCGTTAGGGAGGACGACGCGCATAGCCGCAGCGACTAACATGCAGGGGTGCATCGGGGGTGACGCAGGGTGCGTCGTGCTGGCCGGGCATCCCTGCCTCCGCGTAACGAAAGGCTCTTCTCGACATGTCTGTGCAGCTCACGCCGCATTTTGGAAACGTGCAAGCCCACTACGACTTGTCCGATGACTTCTTCAGGCTGTTCCTCGATCCCACCCAGACGTACTCCTGCGCCTACTTCGAGCGTGACGACATGACGCTGGAAGAGGCGCAGCTCGCCAAGATCGACCTGGCGCTGGGCAAACTCAAGCTCGAGCCGGGGATGACGTTGCTGGACATCGGCTGCGGCTGGGGCGCGACCATGCGGCGGGCCATCGAGAAGTACGACGTCAACGTCGTGGGCCTGACGTTGTCGGAGAACCAGGCCGAGCACGTACAGAAGACGTTCGACGAGATGGACACCCCCCGCACCCGGCGCGTCCTGCTGGAGGGCTGGGAGAAGTTCCACGAACCGGTCGACCGCATCGTCTCCATCGGGGCCTTCGAGCACTTCGGCCGCCAGCGCTACGGCCGGTTCTTCAAGATGGCCTACCAAGCGCTGCCGTCCGACGGTGTGATGTTGCTGCACACCATCGTTCGCCCCTCGTTCAAGGACGCCCGCGCGCGGGGCATGAAGCTGACCCACGAGATCGTCCACTTCTCGCAATTCATCTTGACCGAGATCTTCCCGGGCGGCTGGCTGCCGACGCCCCAGACCGTCGGGGAGTACGCGGTCACGGCCGGCTTCGAGTTGACCCGGGTCCATTCCCTGCAGCTGCACTACGCGAAGACCCTGGAGACGTGGGCGGCCGCGCTCGAGGCCAATCGCGACGAGGCCATCGCCATCCAGTCGCAAGAGGTCTACGACCGCTACATGAAGTACCTGACCGGCTGCGCGAAGCTGTTCCGACAGGGCTACACCGACGTCGACCAGTTCACCCTGGAGAAGTAGCCGCGACGAAGCTCTACTTCACGAGGGTGAACTGCCCGACGTTGCTGATGCCCTTACGGAAGAAGTTTTCGCAGCCCACCAGGTAGCGCATGTACTTGTCGTAGACCTCTTCCGACTGAATCTCGATCGCCCGTTGCCTGTTCGATTCGAGGTTGGCCGCCCACAGGTTGAGGGTGCGTTCGTAATGCTCCTGCAGCAATTGGACTCTCTCCACCGAGAACCCGGCGGCTTGCGCAAACCGGTAAATATCTTCCTGCGCCGGCAGCTGTCCGCCCGGGAAGATTTCCGTACCGATGAACCTCGCGAATCGAATATCGCTCATCGTGATGGAAACACCGCGCTCATACTGCTGTTTCTGGGAGTACGTCAAAATGGTGTGCAACAACATCCGCCCGTCATCGGGAAGGATGTTGTAGGCGCGTTCGAAGAACGCCGCGTACCGCTCCATCTTGAAAGCCTCGAAGGCGCCGATGGTGACGATCCGGTCGACCTTGTCCTCGAACTCTTCCCAGCCCTGCAGCCGCACCTCGACGTTACGATTCGTCCGGAGTCCGGAGAGTTTGCTCTTGCTGTAATCGAATTGGTTGCGACTCAACGTGATCCCGATGACATTGACGTCGAATTTCTCCACAGCCCGTTTCAGCGCCTCGCCCCAGCCGCAACCAATGTCGAGGAGTGTCATTCCGGGCTCGAGGTTCAGTTTTCCCAACGCCAAGTCGAATTTCGCGACTTGTGCGTCCTCCAGGGTCATGTCATCGCGCTCGAAGTATGCGCAGGTATAAGCCATCGTGGGGTCTAGAAATAACGCGAAGAATTCGTTCGAGACGTCGTAGATGGACTGCGACTCCTCGTAAAATGGCTCCAATGCCGTCATGCCCGCTCCAGTTATTTGCCCGATATTGAACGCGAGCATAATAACCTACGCGGGGGGCGCCGTCGCGGCGTCGCCCGGCGGCGTCAGTACGTGTAGAAACCCCGGCCGGTCTTCTTGCCCAGCCGGCCCGCCTCCACCATGCGCAGCAGCAGCGGCGGCGGCCCGTACTGCGGGTCCTTGAATTCCTCGAACATCTTGTCCGCGATCAGTTTCAGGGTGTCCAGGCCCACGAGGTCGGACAGCCGCAGCGGCCCCATCGGATGCGACAGCCCGGCGACGACCGCCTTGTCGACGTCCTCGACGGTGGCGAAACCGGCCTCCACCATGCGAATTGCCGACAGCAGGTAGGGAACCAGCAGCGCGTTCACGACGAAGCCGGACCGGTCGGAGCAGCGCACCACCTGCTTGCCCAGCACCGCGCCGGCGAACTCCTCGGTGCGCGCGGCGGCGGCCTCGTCGGTGACCAGCGTGCACACCAGCTCGACCAGCGGCAGCACCGGCACCGGGTTGAAGAAGTGCAGGCCCAGGACCCGCTGCGGGTTCTTGGTGGCCGCGGCGATCTTCATGATCGGGATGCTGGACGTGTTGGACGCCAGCACCGCATCGGGATCGGTGATGGCCCGGTCGAGTTCGGCGAAGATGTCCGCCTTGACGGCCTCGTCCTCGATGATCGCCTCGATGACCAGCTGACGGTCGGCGAGGTCCTTCAGGTCGGTGGTGAAGGTCAGCTTGCTCAGCGCGCGGTCGCGCTCCCGCTCGGTGACCTTGCCCGCGCTGACACCGCGCTCCAGCGACTTCACGATGCGGTTGCGCCCGGCCGCGATCAGGGCCTCGGTGGTCTCGAACACCGTCACGTCGACGCCGGCGCGGACCGAGACTTCGGCGATCCCGGATCCCATCTGCCCGGCCCCGACGACCCCTACCCGCTGTATCGCTGCGTCGCTCACTGTCATCTCTTTCGGTTTCGTATCGTCTTGCACCGCAATAGGCCCCGCCCAGGTTCGCTGGGCGGGGCCAATGCTACTTCACGGTGAGCAGCCGGAAACTCGCACGATCTGGATCGCAGCGGTGCGAGTTCGCGTCTGCTCGGCCCCGGAAGGGATCAGTGACTCAAGCCATCGGTTTCACTTCGTCCTCGCGGGCAAGCCCGCTCGTCCTCAGTGACTCAAGCCATCGGTTTCACTTCGTCCTCGCGGGCAAGCCCGCTCGTCCTCAGTGAAACTGACCCTCTTCGGTGGAGCCGGTCAGCGCGGTGGTCGACGAGGTGGGGTCGACCGTGGTGGCGATGCGGTCGAAGTAACCCGCACCGACCTCGCGCTGGTGCTTGGTCGCGGTGTAACCGCGCTCCTCGGCGGCGAACTCGCGCTCCTGAAGCTCCACGTACGCGGTCATCTGGTTGCGGGCGTAGCCGTAGGCCAGATCGAACATCGAGTAGTTCAGCGCGTGGAAGCCCGCCAGCGTGATGAACTGGAACTTGAATCCCATTGCGCCGAGCTCCTTTTGGAACTTCGCGATGGTGGAGTCGTCCAGGTGCTTGCGCCAGTTGAACGACGGCGAGCAGTTGTAGGCCAGCATCTGGTCGGGGAACTCGGACTTGACGCCCTCGGCGAACTTCGCCGCCAGCTCGAGGTCCGGGGTCCCGGTCTCCATCCAGATCAGGTCCGAGTACGGCGCGTAGGCCTTGGCACGCGCGATGCACGGCTCGAGGCCGTTCTTGACCCGGTAGAAGCCTTCCTTGGTCCGCTCACCGGTGATGAACGGCTGGTCGCGCTCGTCGACGTCGGAGGTGATCAGGGTGGCCGCCTCGGCGTCGGTGCGGGCGATCACCACGGTCGGGACGTCGGCGACGTCGGCCGCCAGGCGGGCCGAGGTCAGCGTCCGGATGTGCTGCTGGGTGGGGATCAGCACCTTGCCACCGAGGTGGCCGCACTTCTTCTCCGACGCCAGCTGGTCCTCCCAGTGCGACCCCGCGACGCCCGCGGCGATCATCGCCTTCTGCAGCTCGTAGACGTTCAGCGCGCCGCCGAAGCCGGCCTCGCCGTCGGCGACGATCGGCGCCAGCCAGTTCTCCACCGAGGTGTCGCCCTCCACGCGGGCGATCTCGTCGGCGCGCAGCAGCGCGTTGTTGATGCGGCGCACCACCTGCGGCACCGAGTTGGCCGGGTAGAGGCTCTGGTCGGGGTAGGTGTGGCCGGACAGGTTGGCGTCACCGGCCACCTGCCAACCCGACAGGTAGATGGCCTTCAGGCCGGCGCGCACCTGCTGGACGGCCATGTTGCCGGTCAGCGCGCCCAGCGCGTTGATGTACTCCAGGTCGTGCAGCTGCTCCCAGAGCACCTCGGCGCCGCGGCGGGCCAGCGTGTGCTCCTCGACGACGCTGCCCTGCAGGGCGACGACGTCCTGGGCGGTGTAGGTCCGGCTGACGTCCTTCCACCGCGGGTTGGTGTCCCAGTCCTTCTGGATCTGTTCGGCGCTCTTGGGGGTGCCAACGACAGACATTGGGCATGCTCCTTAACGAATCTTCACTACTGGACTTGGTGAACGCTTCACCGGCGGTAGCTAAGGGCTCAACTTCGCTGGTGTGCTAACTCGACGATGGCACAGCCATTGGCGCAGGTCCAGCCGTTTCATTTGCCAATTTCCGCAACGACCCCGCGCGGATTAGCAAATATTGCGAAGATGAACGGTAGCTTAACCGTTTCAGAAACTACCGGCCAGTAACCGGAATCCGCAGGTCAGCCGGCCATTTAACGGGACGCTTGTCCGGTTAGCGGTTGAAGAGCGCGGCGACCGCCTTGACCTCGTCGCCGACCGCATATGTGAGCGTTGTAACAGGCCGATCGACGAGCCCCGGACCGAATTGGTCGGTCGAGCCGGCCGGATGGAGGTGCGAGATGATCTCCAGTTTGTCGCCGAGGGCCACCGGGGCTTCGTGCTCGATGGTGACGCGCAGCGGCCGCGCCATCAGCGCCAGGTGGGACGCCAGGTAGTCCTCGATCACGCTCCAGTACACGGAGTTGTTCATGTGGTCGAACAGGTCGATGTCGGTCACCCGGACGGGAAACTCGTGGATCTCCGCGGCGTCGTCGCGGCTACCCGGCTTCAGGTAGCCCTTCCACCGCAGCCGGTCGACGGACGTGGTCTTGTGCAGGCCCGCGAGGAAGTCGTCGGAGATGCGCGACGGCATCTGGGTGTCCCGGTTGATGTTGATCCAGAAGGCCTCGGATTCGATCAGGCCGCCCTTGCGCCCGTCGACCCGGACCCGCATCTCGCACCAGCGGTTCGAGGTGCCCGAACACCACCGGCGGCAGCGCAGCATGTCCTGGAACTCGATCGGCCGGATCAGGTCGAGCATGGTGCGGCGGACGATCCACAGCGGATGGGTCTCCTCGAAGCCCATCTCGCGCAGCTGGTCCTGCCCGATGTCCTGGATGTGCCGGCACGCCGCGTCCAGCCGCAGCCGGCCCGTGCGGTCGATGTCGGCCACCCGCAGCGGCCATTCGCGATCGAAGACATCGGGGTGGCCGTCGGGAACCGGCATCATTTCTTTGTCCAGGCTCACGGCGTCGCTCCCCGTTTCCTCCTCATGGGCACCCCAGGCCAGCCCTGGGAAGCCTTTGTTGCGAATCATGCCAACGTGCTGTACCAAAAACCAATCGCGACGCGATACCCGGGCCTGCGAACTCTGCCAACCTTCGCTTAGCAAGCCTTGTACCCTGGGAGAAGTGTCCAAAACCTTCGTCGGCTCCCGGGTCCGTCAGCTGCGTAACGAGCGCGGGTTCTCCCAGGCCGCCCTGGCCCAGATGCTGGAGATCTCGCCGAGCTACCTGAACCAGATCGAGCACGACGTCCGCCCGCTGACGGTGGCGGTGCTGCTGCGGATCACCGAGGTGTTCGGCGTGGACGCCACCTTCTTCGCCTCCCAGGACGACACCCGGCTGGTCGCCGAGCTGCGCGAGGTCACCATGGACCGCGACCTGGACATCGACGTGGACCCCGCCGAGGTCGCCGAGATGGTCGGCTCCCATCCCGCCCTGGCCCGCGCGGTGGTCAACCTGCACCGGCGTTACCGGATCACCACGGCGCAACTGGCCGCCGCCACCGAGGAGCGCTTCACCGACGGCAGCGGCAGCGGCTCGATCACCATGCCGCACGAGGAGGTGCGCGACTACTTCTACCAACGGCAGAACTACCTGCACGAGCTGGACACGGCCGCCGAAGACCTCACGATCCAGATGCGGCTGCACCACGGCGACCTGGCCCGCGAGCTGAACCGCCGGCTGACCGAGGTGCACGGCGTGCACATCAACCGGCGGATCGACCTCGGCGACACCGTGCTGCACCGCTATGACCCGCAGACCAAGACGCTGGAGATCAGCAACCACCTCTCGCTCGGCCAGCAGGTCTTCAAGATGGCGGCCGAGCTGGCCTACCTCGAATACGGCGACCTGATCGACACCCTGGTGGAGGAGGGGAAGTTCACCAGCGACGAGTCGCACACGCTGGCCCGGCTGGGGCTGGCCAACTACTTCGCCGCGGCGGCGGTGCTGCCGTATCGCCAATTCCACGACGTCGCCGAGAACTTCCGCTACGACGTCGAGCGGCTGTCCTCGTTCTACTCGGTGAGCTATGAGACCATCGCGCACCGGCTTTCGACGCTGCAGCGGCCGTCGATGCGCGGCGTGCCGTTCTCCTTCGTCCGGGTGGATCGGGCCGGCAACATGTCAAAACGCCAGTCCGCCACCGGGTTTCACTTCTCCTCCAGCGGCGGCACCTGCCCGCTGTGGAACGTGTACGAGACGTTCGCCAACCCGGGCAAGATTTTGGTCCAGATCGCCCAGATGCCCGACGGCCGCAACTACATGTGGGTGGCACGCACGGTGGAGCGCCGCGCCGCGCGGTATGGTCAGCCGGGTAAAACCTTCGCGATCGGGCTGGGCTGCGAGCTTCGCCACGCGCACCGGCTCGTCTACTCGGAAGGACTCGACTTGTCGGGTGACATCGCAACACCGATCGGTGCGGGTTGCCGGGTCTGCGAACGCGACAACTGCCCGCAGCGGGCGTTCCCGGCCCTCGGGCGCGCCCTGGACCTCGACGAGCACCGCAGCACGGTCTCCCCGTATCTGGTGAAGCAACCGTGAGCGGGGCTGCCGGCGGCCGCATCCCGTCGGGGCGGTTCCGCGAGCTGGGCCCGATCAACTGGGTGCTGGCGAAGGCGGCCGCGCGCACGGTGCGGGCGCCCGAGATGCACCTGTTCACCACGCTCGGCCAGCACCGTCTGCTGTTCCTGGCGTGGAGCGTCTACAGCGGCCGGGTGCTGCGGGGCCGGCTGCCGGCGATCGACACCGAGCTGGTGATCCTGCGCGTCGCGCATGTGCGCGGGTGCGAATACGAGCTGCAGCATCATCGGCGGATGGCCGCCAAGCAGGGCCTGAACGCCGACCTGCAGGCCGCGATCTTCGCGTGGCCCGAGCGGCTGGACCGGGTCGAGGCGCGCCTGACCGTGCGCCAGCAGGCGCTGCTGACGGCGACGGACGAGTTCGTCAAGGACCGCACCCTCACCGATGCCACCTGGCGGGCGCTCGCCGAACACCTCGACCGGCGTCAGCTGATCGAATTCTGCTTGCTGGCAAGCCAATACGACGGGCTCGCCGCGACCATGGCGGCATTGGACATCCCGCTGGACAACCCGCGCTAGTCAGAGGTAGACGTTGGCGAACACGGCCAGCGTCAGCAACAGCGGCGGCAGCGACAGCGCGAACCCGAACCCCGACCACGCGTATTTGCGGCGCCGGCGCAACAGGGACGCCCACGCCGTGGCGCACACCGCCAGCGCCAGCGACAGCAGCAGCACGGTCGGGGCCCACTGCCCCACCGCCGCGTTGTCGTCGGCGATCGAAAAGGCGGCCAGCCACAGGACATAGCCCGCGGCGAGACCGCCGGCGGCCCCCAGAACGACGTCGCTGCGCATCGGGATCTAGAAGTTGATCATGTGGCCGACCAGGCCGTGGAAGCACTCCTGCAGCGCCTCGGACAGAGTCGGGTGGGTGTGCACGTTGCGGGCCAGTTCCGTGGCGGTCAGGTCCCACTTCTGCGCCAGCGTCAGCTCGGGCAACAGCTCGGACACGTCGTGGCCGATCAGGTGCCCGCCCAGCAGCTCGAGGTGCTTGGCGTCGGCGATCAGCTTGACGAAGCCGCTGGGGTCGCCCAGGCCGTGGGCCTTGCCGTTGGCGGTGAACGGGAACTTCGCCACCACCACGTCGTGGCCCTCGTCGCGGGCCTGCTGCTCGGTCAGCCCGAAGCTGGCCACCTGCGGCTGGCAGAACGTCGCCCGCGGCAGCATCCGGTAGTCACCCAGCGCCAAAGTCTCTGCGCCGGCGATGGTTTCGGCCGCCACGACGCCCATGGCCTCAGCGACGTGCGCCAGCATCAGCTTCCCGGTGACGTCACCGATGGCGTAGATGTGCGGCACGCTGGTGATCATGTAGTCGTTGATCCCGATGGCCTTGCGGTCGGTCAGCGCGACGCCGGCCTTCTCCAGCCCGAAGCCCTCGACGTTGGGTGCAAAACCGATGGCCTGCAACACCTTTGCGGCCTTGAGCTCCTCGGAATTGCCGTCCTTGCTGACCACCACGGTCACTTCGGAGCCGTTGTCGTTGATCGATTCGACCTTGGTCCCGGTGCGGATCTTGATGCCCAGCTTCTTGAACTGCTTCTCGATCTCCTTGGAGACGTCGGCGTCCTCGTTGGGCAGCGCGCGCGGCAGGAACTCCACGATGGTCACGTCGACGCCGTAGTTGCTCAGCACGTAGCCGAACTCCATGCCGATGGCGCCGGCGCCGGCGATGACGATCGACTCGGGCAGCTCGCGGGACAGGATCTGCTCTTCGTAGGTGACCACGTTGGCCGACAGCGACGTTCCGGGCACCAGCCGGGTGCTGCTGCCGGTGGCGATGATGGCGTTGTCGAACGTGACGGTTTCGGTGCCACCGTCGTTGAGCTCGACGGACAACGTGTTCGCGTCGGTGAACCTGCCGTAGCCGTGGATCTCGGTGATCTTGTTCTTCTTCATCAGGAAGTGCACGCCCGCGACCCGGCCCTCGGCCACCTTGCGGCTGCGGTCGAAGGCGACGCCGTAGTCGAAGGTCGCCTCGCCGCTCATCCCGAACGTCTTGGCCTCTTTGCTGAAGATGTGCACCAGCTCGGCGTTGCGCAGCAGCGCCTTGGACGGGATGCAGCCGACGTTGAGGCAGACTCCGCCCCAGTACTTCGGCTCGACGATTGCGGTGTTCAGGCCGAGCTGTGCGGCGCGGATGGCTGCGACATATCCGCCGGGACCGGCCCCGAGGACGACGACGTCAAAATGGGTCACGGCCCCTACCCTAGTGGCCGCCCGGGCCGGGCGTTAATACGGAATGAGGCCGACGAGGCAGTGGCCCACCCGGGCGCAGTGGTAGTAGCCGTGCACGGGCGCCGCGGCGGCCAGCGAGGCGAACGGCGCCGACATCACCGCCAGCGACAGCGCCGAGACCACCGGCCTGCCCTCGGCCATCGCGAGCAGCACGCCACCGACCGTGCAGGCCACGACGTACACCAGGACGGCGAACAGCGCCGCGGTCTGGTCGGCCGAGTGGTACCACCAATAGAACAGGCCGAACCCGGCGACCGCCGCCGCGGCCCACACGCCGAAAAGGACCAGCAGCAGCTTCCACCACTTCAGGTAGAAGTAGCGCCCGGGAACCGTGACGGGTTGCACCGGCGCGGCGGCGGATTCGTCGTCGGCGCCCCGCGCGTCGTCGGCGCCGGGCTCGCCGGCGGCCGGCTCTGGGGCCTGCGGCTCGTCCGTCGCGGCGGGCCGCTCGCCGGTGTCGTCGGAGAAATCCGGCTGCCACGACTGGGTGCCCGGGTCGTCGTCGGAGTCGGAGAAGTCGGGCTTCCACGCCTGGGTGCCCGGGTTCGACGGGGTGTCGTCGTCAGCCACGGTCAGCCACCGGAGGTCACCCGCAGGGCGACGAGCACACCGAACCAGCCCGGCGCCAGCGACAGGACGAACGCGCCCAGCGTCGTCACCCACCGGCGCCCGGAGAACAGGATCGTCACCAGCCCGGCGACACTGGGGATCCCCACCACCGACGCGATGGCGAAGGCCGGGCGGACGCCGCCGTGGGCCACCACGGCGAAGCCCACCCCCGCCAGCACCCCGACCGCCGCGCCGATCAGCATGGCGCCGGCCAACAACCGCGGACGCGGGAGGGGGATCACGCCTTCGACATTACTGCGGTCACCGACCCGGAGGGCACGTTCGCAGCGCCGCGCCGGTCACCACCTGCCCGCGCACGCAAGGGCGTTCGCCGCGTTCGTAATCGGCGCCGGTGATCACCGGCGTCCGGCGCAGCTCGGCCTGTTCGTCGTCGGTGAAGACGCGGCCGCGGGACAGGAACCGCAGGCCTTCGGGCGCCTCCAGGCTGAAGCCGCCGCCGCGGCCCGGGACCACGTCGATGACCAACTGGGTGTGCTTCCAGGTCTCGTACTGCGGGCCCGAGATCCACACCGGCACCCCGTCCCCGACGTCGAGCACACCGAGCAGCACGTCGCGGTCGCCGACGATGAAGTCCCCGTGCGGGTAGCACATCGGCGACGACCCGTCGCAGCAGCCGCCGGACTGGTGGAACATCACCGGGCCGTGCCTGTCCTGCAGGCGCGCCAGGAGTTCGGCCGCGCCTGCGGTGATGACCGCACCGGGGACTGTCAGAAGAACCCCTGCGCCTTCTCGGAGTAGGACACCAGCAGGTTCTTGGTCTGCTGGTAGTGGTCGAGCATCATCTTGTGGTTCTCCCGGCCGATGCCCGACTGCTTGTAGCCGCCGAAGGCGGCGTGCGCGGGATAGGCGTGGTAGCAGTTGACCCACACCCGGCCGGCCTGGATGTCGCGCCCGGCCCGGTAGGCGGTGTTGCCGTCGCGGCTCCACACCCCCGCGCCCAGGCCGTAGAGGGTGTCGTTGGCGATCGAGATCGCGTCGTCGTAGTCCGAGAACGACGTCACCGCCACCACCGGGCCGAAGATCTCCTCCTGGAAGATCCGCATCTTGTTGTTGCCGGCGAAGATCGTCGGCTGCATGTAATAGCCGCCGGACAGGTCGCCGCCCAGCTCGGCACGCTCGCCGCCGCAAAGGACCCTCGCACCTTCCTCTTTGCCGATCTCGATGTAGGACAACACCTTTTCCAGCTGGTCGTTGGACGCCTGCGACCCCAGCATGGTCTCGGTGTCCAGCGGGTCGCCCTGGCGCACCGCCTTGGTCCGGATCGCGGCCAGCTCCAGGAACTCGTCGTAGATGTCCGACTGGATCAGGCTGCGCGACGGGCAGGTGCACACCTCGCCCTGGTTGAGCGCGAACATGGTGAAACCCTCGAGCGCCTTGTCCTGGAAGTCGTCGTGCGCCGCCAGCACGTCGGAGAAGAAGATGTTGGGGCTCTTGCCGCCCAGCTCCAGCGTGACCGGGATCAGGTTCTGCGACGCGTACTGCATGATCAGCCGCCCGGTCGTGGTCTCGCCGGTGAAGGCGATCTTGGCGATCCGGTTGCTCGACGCCAGCGGCTTGCCCGCCTCGGCGCCGAACCCGTTGACCACGTTGACCACCCCGGCGGGCAACAGGTCGCCGATCAAAGACATCAGGTAGAGCACCGAGACCGGCGTCTGCTCGGCGGGTTTGAGCACCACCGCGTTGCCGGCCGCCAGCGCGGGCGCCAGCTTCCAGGTGGCCATCAGGATCGGGAAATTCCACGGGATGATCTGGCCGACCACGCCCAGCGGCTCGTGGAAGTGATAGGCGACGGTGTCGTCGTCGATCTGGGACAGCGAGCCCTCCTGGGCGCGGATCGCCCCGGCGAAGTAGCGGAAGTGGTCGACCGCCAGCGTGATGTCGGCGCCCAGCGCCTCGCGGATCGGCTTGCCGTTGTCCCACACCTCGGCGACGGCCAGCGCGGCCTTGTTCTGCTCGATCCGGTCGGCGACCTTGTTCAGGATCGCCGCGCGCTCCGCGGGCGGGGTCTTGCCCCACGCCCGGGCCGCGCCGTGCGCGGCGTCGAGCGCCCGGTCGACGTCGGCCGCGTCGGACCGGGCCACCTCGCAGAACGGCTGCCCGGTCACCGGTGTCGGATTCTCGAAGTAACGGCCCTGCGCCGGCGGGACCCACTGGCCGCCGATGAAGTTGTCGTAGCGGGATTCGTACGACATCAAGGCCCCAGCGGAACCCGGACGTGCGAAAACAGTCATCAGCTCGGCCCCTCGCTCGTCGGTGTAATACACCTCACACTACCGCCGGAGGCCACAATGGCTTCCATGACGTCACAAGCCGCCGCCGCCCCCGAAGATGCCCCCGACCCCTACCTGTGGCTCGAGGACGTCACCGGCGACGAGGCGCTGGACTGGGTGCGGGCGCAGAACGAGCCCACGCTGGCCGCGTTGCGCGACGAGGAGTTCGAACGGATGCGCGCCGAGGCGCTCGAGGTCCTCGACACCGACGCCCGGATCCCGTACGTGGTCCGCCGCGGCGAGTACCTGTACAACTTCTGGCGCGACGCCGCCAACCCGCGCGGCCTGTGGCGGCGCACCACGCTGGACAGCTATCGCAGCAGTTCCCCCGACTGGGACGTGCTGATCGACATAGATGAACTAGGGCGAGCTGACGACCAGAACTGGGTCTGGGCCGGCGCCGGCGTCATCGAACCGGAGTACACGCGCGCCCTGGTCGCGCTGTCCAGGGGCGGCTCGGACGCCTCCGTCGTGCGCGAATTCGACATGTTGACAAGGGAATTCGTCGACGACGGGTTTACCTTGCCGGAGGCCAAGTCGCAGCTGGCCTGGGTGGACACCGACACCGTCCTGGTCGGCACGGACTTCGGCGACGGTTCGCTGACCGACTCGGGCTACCCGCGGGTGATCAAGCGGTGGCGCCGGGGCACCCCGCTGACCGAGGCGCAGACCGTGTTCTCCGGCGCCCGCACCGACGTCAGGGTGTCCGCCTCCGTGGACCGCACCCCCGGGTTCGAGCGCACCCTGCTCGGGCGGGCCCTGGACTTCTGGAACGAAGAGGTCTACGAACTGCGGGGCCTCCCCGAGAACCCCGAGCTGGTCCGGATCGACGCGCCCACCGACGCGAGCCTGTCGATACACCGCGAATGGCTGTTGATCGAGCTGCGCACCGATTGGTTCTACGGCGCGAACAGCTATCCCGCCGGTTCCCTACTGGCGGTCGACTACGAAGAATTCCTCTCCGGCACAACAGAATTGAGCGTGGTGTTCTCACCCGACGAGCACACCGCGCTGAATCACTACGCGTGGACGCGTGACCGCCTGCTGATGGTCACCCTCGCCGACGTGGCCAGCCGGGTGGAGATCGTCACGCCCGGTGAGTGGCGCCGCGAACCCGTCCCCGGCATCCCGGAGGCGACCAACACGGTCGTCGTCGCCGCCGACGACACCGGCGACGAGTTCTTCCTCGACTCCAGCGGCTTCGTCACCCCGTCGCGGCTGATGCGCGGCACCGGCACCGGCGCGCTGGACCAGGTCAAGTCCGCGCCGGCCTTCTTCGACGCCGAAAACATGACGGTGGCACAGTATTTCGTGCCCTCCCAGGACGGCACGCCGATCCCGTACTTCGTGGTGCGGCCGGCCGGCGCGCGGGGCCCCGGCCCGACCATGCTGTACGGCTACGGCGGTTTCGAGTCTTCCAACACCCCCGCCTACAGTGGCGTGCTCGGCCGGTTGTGGCTGGCCCGCGGCGGCACCTACGTGCTGGCCAACATCCGCGGCGGCGGCGAGTACGGGCCCGGCTGGCACACCCAGGCGATGCGCGAGGGCCGGCACAAGGTCGCCGAGGACTTCGCCGCGGTGGCGACCGATCTGGTGAACCGCGGCATCACGACCGTCGACCAGCTCGGCGCGCAGGGCGGCAGCAACGGCGGCCTGCTCATGGGCATCATGCTGACCCAGTACCCGGAACGCTTCGGCGCGCTGGTCTGCAGCGTGCCGCTGCTGGACATGAAGCGCTACCACCTGCTGCTCGCGGGCGCCTCGTGGATGGCCGAATACGGTGACCCGGACAACCCGGACGACTGGGCGTTCATCTCCGAATACTCGCCCTACCAGAATATTTCGGCCACCCGGCACTACCCGCCGGTGCTGATGACCACGTCCACCCGCGACGATCGGGTGCATCCCGGCCACGCCCGCAAGATGACGGCGGCGCTGCTGGCCGCCGGGCACCGGGTCTTCTACTACGAGAACATCGAGGGCGGGCACGCCGGCGCGGCCGACAACCAACAGGTCGCGTTCAAGGCGGCGCTGACCTATTCGTTCCTGTGGCGGATGCTGGCCGGGTCTTAGGATCGTCGACGTGTCAGCGACCCAACGCATCGAACTCACCCTGCTGGCGACCGGGCTGATCTTCATCCTGGTATCGGCGGCGCAGGCACGCTACCGCTTCATCCGCGACCGCCGGGCCGGCCGGCGGTTCTACTGGGCGACGGCGGTCATCGGCACCGTCTGTTTCGCGCTCGGCACCGGCAAAATCTGGCCCAACGCCGTCGCCGTGGCGGTGATCTTCTCCGGCCTCCTCGCCCTGTCGGCCTACCTGACGACGCCGTACCTCAAGATCGGCGACCGCATCTACGCGTCATCACCGGAAAACCGTCAGCCCGACCCGTAAGGAAGCCATGCCAACCAGGGACTTCGAGACGCTCCTGTACACGACGGCCGGTCCCGTTGCCACCATCACGCTGAACCGCCCGGAGCAGCTCAACACCATCGTGCCGCCCATGCCCGACGAGATCGAGGCGGCCGTCGGCCTGGCGGAGCGCGACCCGGCCGTCAAGGTCATCGTGCTGCGCGGCGCCGGCCGGGCCTTCTCCGGCGGTTACGACTTCGGCGGCGGCTTCGCGCACTGGGGCGAGGCGATGATGACCGGCGGCCGGTGGGACCCCGGCAAGGACTTCGCGATGGTGACCGCCCGCGAGACCGGCCCGACGCAAAAGTTCATGGCCATCTGGCGGGCGTCCAAGCCGGTCATCGCCCAGGTGCACGGCTGGTGCGTCGGCGGGGCCAGCGACTACGCGCTGTGCGCGGACCTGGTCATCGCCAGCGAAGATGCGGTGATCGGCACCCCCTACAGCCGCATGTGGGGCGCCTACCTGAGCGGGATGTGGCTCTACCGGCTCAGTTTCGCCAAGGTCAAGTGGCATTCGCTGACCGGGCGGCCGCTGACCGGCGTGCAGGCCGCCGAGATCGAGCTGATCAACGAGGCGGTGCCGTTCGAGCGCCTCGAGGCCCGGGTCGCCGAGGTCGCCGCCGAGCTGGCCCGGATCCCGCTGTCGCAGCTTCAGGCGCAGAAGCTGATCGTCAACCAGGCCTACGAGAACATGGGGCTGGCCTCCACCCAGACCCTGGGCGGCATCCTCGACGGGCTGATGCGCAACACCCCCGACGCCCTCGAGTTCATCAAGGCCGCCGAAACCCAGGGCGTGCGGGCGGCGGTCGAGCGGCGCGACGGTCCGTTCGGCGACTACAGCCAGGCCCCGCCGGAGCTGCGGCCCGACCCCACACACGTCATCGTGCCTGATCGCGGCCAATGCTGAGCTGAACTAGGAATCTGGCCGCCGCCGCCGGAAAAGTGCTACCGTAACAGCTATGTCTCGGCTGAACACCGGCTTGCGCGCAGGCGCCGCCTTCCTCGCCCTCGGCATCGCCGCCGCCGTCTTCCCGAAGGCCGCCGTCGCCGACTCCACGGAGGACTTCCCGATCCCGCGCAGGATGATCAACACCACCTGCGACGCCGAGCAGATCATGGCGGCCACCCGGGACACCAGCCCGGTGTACTACCAGCGCTACATGATCGACTTCAACAACCACCCGAACGTCCAGCAGGCGACGATCGACAAGGTGCACTGGTTCTACTCGTTGTCGCCGGAGGACCGCCGGACCTACTCCGAGAACTTCTACAACAACGACCCGCTGTGGTACGCGTGGCCGAACCACATGAAGCTCTTCTTCAACAACAAGGGCGTCGTCGCCAAGGCGACCGACGTGTGCGCCCAATACCCGCCCGGCGACATGTCGGTGTGGAACTGGGCCTGACGCTCAACAAAAAATCCGCGCGTCCCCGTGAGGAAGGACGCGCGGATTTTTTTGTCCGGCGCGCGAGCGCTCAGCGCGGCTGTACCACTCCCCCCGCCGGCCGCTCGTCGACGTTCTTGAGGAGCAGATCGCGCACGACGGGACGCGGTCCGTACGGTCGCAGCATCGTGCTGGCCGGCCGTGGACGCACGTGCTGCGGCCACCAGAACCAGCGCCCGAGCAGGGTAGCCAGCGACGGCGTCATGAACGACCGCACGATCAAGGTGTCGAACAACAAACCCAGCGCGATCGTCGTTCCCACCTGGGCCATCACCAGCAGCGGGCTGAACATGAACGTGGCCATGGTCGCGGCGAACACCAGACCGGCGGAGGTCACCACCGAGCCCGAACCGGCCATCGCGCGGATCGTCCCCGTCTTGAGCCCGGCGTGGATTTCCTCCTTGAACCGGGATATCAACAGCAGGTTGTAGTCCGAGCCGACCGCCAGCAGCAGGATGATCGCCATCGCCAGCACCATCCAGTGCAACTTCAAGCCCAGGATGTACTGCCATAGCAGGACGGAGAGCCCGAACGAGGCGCCCAGGGACAGCAACACCGTCCCGACGATCACCACGGCCGCCACGGCGCTGCGGGTGATCACCAGCATGATGATGAAAATCAGTGTGGCTGCGGCGATTCCGGCGATCATCAGGTCGATGTTCGAGCCGTCGTGCATGTCCTTGTAAGTCGCGGCGGTACCGCCGAGGTAGACCTTGGCACCCTCCCAGGGCGTGCCCTTGATCGCCTCGTGCACGGCCTGCTTGATCGGATCGATGTGGCTGATGCCTTCAGGAGTCGCCGGATCGCCTTCGTGGGAGATGATCAACCGGACGGCATGCCCATCCGGCGAGATGAACTGTTTGAGACCCCGTGCGAAATCCGGACTCTTGAATGCCTCCGGCGGAAGGTAGAACGTGTCGTCGTTTTTGGCCTTGTCGAAGGCATCGCCTTCGGCGGTGGCGTTGTCGGACTGCGCTTTCGCCTGTTCGTTGAGGCCCATCATGGTCGCGTAGTTCGACATGGTGGTGTCGAGGTTGCGCTGCTGACTCTCGATCTGCGGCGGAATCAGCGCCACCAGCTTCGGCTGGATCTGATCCAACTTGTCCAGATTCGCGCTGAGCTCCACGATGTTCTGAGCCACCTGGTCGATGCCGTCGAGCGCGTTGAACACCGACCGCAGCGCCCAGCAGGCCGGAATGTCGTAGCAGTGCCTCTCCCAGTAGAAGAAGCTGCGGATCGGCCGGAAGAAGTCGTCGAAGTTGGCGATGTCGTCGCGCAAAGCCTCCGTGATCCTCACGGTTTCCTTGGTGAGCCTGGTGGTTTCGTGCGTCGTGTTACTGAGGTCCTGAGTCACCTGCATCTGCTCGTGCAGCGTCGCCATCGTCTTGCGCAACTCGTTCGCCTGCTTGAGCAGGTTCGCCGCCTGCTCGTCCTGATAGTGCTGGGTCTGGATGCGCCCCGCGGCCTGTGCACTCATCTGAAAACCGAGCGTGCTGTGGTCGAGCGGCGTGCCCAACGGCCGGGTGATGGTCTGCACCCGGCCGATGCCGGGGATGTGGAAGACCGCCTTGGCGACCTTGTCCAGCACCAGGAAATCGGCCGGGTTACGCAGGTCGTGATCGGTCTGGATCATCAACAGCTCGGGATTGAGCCGGGCCTGGTCGAAGTGCCGGTCCGCGGCGGCGTAACCGACATTGGCCGGGGTGTCCGCAGGCAGGAAGTGGCGGTTGTCGTAGTCCGTCTTGTAACCGGGCAGGGCGAGCAGACCGACCAATGCGACCCCGATGGTCACCGCGAGAACCGGCGCGGGCCAGCGGACGACAGCGGTGCCGACGCGACGCCAGCCCCGGGTCGCCAGCTTGCGCTTCGGATCCATGAGCTTGAAGAACGACGCCACGGTCAGCACCGCGGGGCCCAGAGTCAACGCCGCGAGCACCGCGACCAGCATGCCCACGGCGCACGGTGCGCCCAATGACTGGAAATACGGCAACCGGCAGAAGCTCAGGCAGTACATCGCGCCGGCGATGGTCAGTCCCGACCCCAGCACGACATGCGCGGTGCTGTGGAACATCGTGTAGAAGGCTTGTTCGCGGGTCTCGCCCAGACCGCGCGCCTCGTGGTAGCGGCCGACCACAAAGATCGCGTAGTCCGTTCCGGCGGCGATCGCCATCAACACCAACAAATTGTTGGCGAACGTGGAGAGTCCGATGATCTCGTTGTTGGCCAGCAAGGCGACGACGCCTCGAGCCGCGGCCAACTCGATGAACACCATCACCAGCATGATCAGCATGGTGGTGACCGAGCGGTAGACGAACAGCAGCATCACCACGATCACCACAAAAGTGACAAGAGTGACGAGTGCGACGCCCTTCTCGCCCGCGTGGGACTGGTCGGCGAACAGCGGACCCGGGCCGGTGACGTATGCCTTGATTCCCGGCGGCGCGGGCACCGAGTCCACGATCTTGCGGAGGGCCAGGGCAGACTCGCTGGCCAGCCCGCCACCCATGTTGCCGGCGAGGTAGACCTGCACGTAGGCGGCCTTCTGGTCGTGGCTCTGGGAACCCGCCGCCGTCAGCGGATCGCTCCAAAAATCCTGGACGTGCTGAACGTGTTGCTTGTCTTGCTCGACGCGCCTGACGATCTCGTCGTAGTAGCGGTGCGCGTCGGCCCCGAGCGGCTTGTCACCCTCCAGCAAGATCATGGCCGAGTTGTCCGAGTTGAACTCCTTGAACGTCGATCCGACCTTCATCGTCGACTGAAAGGACGCCGCGTCAGTCGGACTCATCGACACCGAGTGGTTTTTGGCGACGGCCTCCAGCTGCGGGGCCGCGGTGTTGGTGACGAACACGATGCCCAACCACACCAGGACGATCGGCAGGGCGAGCCGGTGGATCATCCGCGGCAGGAACGGTGGGATCAGCGGCTGTTCGACGCGCGGCGGAGCCTCGCCCGGCTCGCTCATGCGGACTTGTCCAGGCAGTAGACGAAGGGGTTCACGGTCTCGTTGGCATCCGAGCGATTCGGGGCCTTGATGACGTCACCGTGCCCGTCGTGGTTGTTCACGACGAACTGGCAGGCGATCCAACTACCGTCTCCCTGCGCGATCAGGTTCGCCGGGATGCCGGGCTTCGTCGAACTCAAGACGACGTGCCAGGGCAGGGGCACGTTGAGGGCCTGTTTCGGATGGGAGTTCTCGTCGAGGTAGTTGACGGTTGCCGTGCTCCCCGGTGAACCCCAGACCTCGAGCGTGATCGTCTTGGCGTTGAACTGGTCGAGGACCTCGCCCGAGGTGCCACCACCGAACGAGCCCTTGTGAACGCCGAAGATGCCGTGCAATCGGTACACGACGAATCCCGACACCGCGACGACCGCCGCGATCGTGAGCACCAACCAGAAACGCCCCAGCAGGCCCTGCTTCTTCTCGCGCCGCGGAGTGACAGCTTGGCCCTCCCCGCCGGCGGGGCCCTGCTTCTCCAGCGGCTCGGTCCTTGGCTCAGTCGTCGTCATGGGCACTGCAAGTCCTTCCCCGTTTGCACCAGTTCTCGTTCGCCAAGCCATAACTCCCCGGCCTCCATGGTCATGGCTTCTCCGCGATGAGGCCGACGCACGTCGCAGTCAGCAGGCGGGTGAGGGCGGAAGTGAAGTCCAGATTCCATTCGGGGGGAATCACTTCCGGCTCCTCAGCGTAGGCGTCGGTGAGGCGCTCCGGCGGGTTGGCGACCTGCCACAGCGTGGCCGCCAGCGAGTACGCCGCCAACAGGATGTCCAGCGACCCGGAGCGGCCGAGCTCCGGCAGCGCGCTCTCGATGGATTCGGCGAGCGACAAGGTGGCGGCGGTGCTGATCCGCTTGACCTCGACCACCCGCTCCGCGTCCACCTCGTGCTCGAGGTGCAGGTGCAGGTTGGCCAGCAGGTCGCAGAACAGCGGGTCGTCGGCCAGGGCGTCGGCCAGCGTCTCGGCGATTCGCGACGGCGACTTGGCGCCGGGCTCGGCGAGCTTCTCGGACACGGTGGTCGACCACCGCACCCACCCTTCGGCGGAAAGGTGCAGCAAAACCTCTTTGTGGGAGCTGAAGTAGCGGCGGACGGCGGAGTAGTGAATGCCGGCCCGGCTGGCGACGGCGGTCAGCGTGACCGACGCGACGCCGGCCTCGAGCGCCAGTGAACGCGCGGCCTCCACGAGTGCCTCCGCACGTTGGCGTTTCTTCTCCTCGGTGCGGGCGCGCTGGAAGGTGAGTTGCGCCACTGGCCGAGCGTAACGCACGTCGTGTGATTTGTATAACGCACGGAGCGTGATTTGCGCCGCGTCACGTTGAACCTTCCGGGGGCGGTAAAGGTGTAAGTAACTATGCACACCATCGCGCTCATCGGGTTCCTCGGCGGCCTCCTCACCGGGATCTCGCCGTGCATCCTGCCGGTGCTGCCGGTGCTGCTGCTATCGGGTGCGGGCAGCTCCCGGGGGATCAGTGGCGCCGCACGGCCCTACCTGGTGATCGCCGGCCTGGTGTGCAGCTTCTCCGTGGCCACGCTGGTCGGCTCCGGCCTGCTGACGGCGTTGCATCTGCCGCAGGACGCGATCCGGTGGGCGGCCCTGGTGGTGTTGGTGTTGATCGGTGCGGGGTTGATCTTCCCGCCGCTGCAGCACCTCATCGAGCGACCGTTCGCATACCTGCCGCAGCGTCAAATCGGCGCCAACGCAGACGGTTTCGGTCTCGGCCTGGCGCTGGGCGCGCTCTATGTGCCGTGCGCGGGCCCGGTGCTCGCGGCGATCGTGGTCGCCGGTGGCACGCAATCGATCGGGCCCGGCGCGCTGGTGTTGACTGCGACGTTCGCGCTGGGCAATGCGCTGCCGCTGCTGGCGTTCGCGCTCGCCGGGCGGCGCGTCGCCGAACGCGTCGCCGCGTTCCGCCGCCACCAGCGCGCGATCCAGGTCGCCGGCGGCATCACGATGGTGGTGCTGGCCGTGGCGCTGGTCTTCAACCTGCCGGCGATGCTGCAGCGCGCCATCCCCGACTACACCACGGCCATGCAGCACGAAATCGGCGCCGACGACCTCCGGCGCACGCTCAACCCCGCCCCGGCGACGCCGCCGCCGGGATCCGGCGGCTTGCGGCTGAGCCCGGCCGGGGCGAGCGGCGCCGGCGCGCTGGCCGACTGCATGGACGGCGCCACCCGGTTGCAGCAGTGCGGCCCGGCCCCAGCCATCGCCGGTATCTCCGAGTGGCTCAACACCCCGGACGGCAAACCGCTCGACCGGGCGGCGGTGCGCGGCAAGGTGGTCCTCGTCGACTTCTGGGCGTACTCGTGCATCAACTGCCAACGCGCCATCCCGCACGTCGTCGATTGGTACGACCGGTACCGCGACGCCGGGTTGCTGGTGATCGGGGTGCACACCCCGGAGTACGCGTTCGAACGGGTACCGGCCAACGTGGCCAGCGGCGCCGCCGCGCTGCACATCACCTACCCCGTCGCCCTCGACAACGACTACACGACCTGGAACAACTTTTCGAACCTGTACTGGCCGGCCGAGTACCTGATCGACGCCAGCGGAACGGTCCGGCACACCAAGTTCGGGGAGGGCGACTATGACGGGACCGAAAAGCTCATCCGCGACCTGTTGGTCGACGCCCGCCCCGGCAGCGAACTGCCCGCGGCGACGAGGGCCGCCGACACCACCCCGCAGACCCGCCTCACCCCCGAGACCTATCTGGGCGTCGAGCGGGCCGGAAACTACGGTGGCACAGGCGAGTACAAGGCGGGCACCGCGACGTTCGACTACCCGGCGTCGTTGCCCGGTGACAAGTTCGCGCTGCACGGGCGGTGGAAGCTCGACGACCAAGGCGCCACCGCCGACAGCGAAGACGCCGCCGTTCGGCTGAATTACACGGCCAAGGACGTCTACGTCGTGGTCGGCGGCACGGGCGCCCTCACCGTGACCCGCGGCGGCAAGACGACCACGACGCCGATCGGTGGCCCCCCCACGCTGCACCAGATCGTCGCCGACACCGACGCACACGCCGATCAGCTCGACATGAGGGTAAGCCCTGGGCTGCAGGTGTTCTCGTTCACCTTCGGCTGAGTTGCGGCCGATTCCGGAGCCCACCCAGAAGCGCCAACAGCACGCCCGCGAGCACCAACCCGGCGCCGGCGAGCAGCGTCGCGTCGAGCCATCGGTGCATGCCCGCCTCGGCGTGGCCGACCATCACCTCGGCGATGCGGCGGATGTCGCCGGTGGTGTGGTTGAGCGCGTCGTTGACGTAGCGGCCGGCGATCTCGATGCCCGCCCAGCCGCCGGCGCCGACCAGCAGCGCGCAGACTCCGAGGCTGGTGAGCGCCTTGCCGCGCCGGCGGGCGGCGGCCAGCGTCAGCACGGCGCAGACGGCGCTGAGGGCGGCCGCGCCGGCGCTGACCCACGGCCCCCAGGTGGCCAGCGGGCGGAGCCGGCCCCGCCGCAGCGTCTTGGGCGCCGATGCCGTCAGCGGAACGGTCAGCGCCGCAGGGACTTTCACGTTGTGGCGGCGCAGTATCGGTTGCATCGAGGCGTCCCTGAGCATCGGCGCCACGTCGACCGCCCAGGATCCGCCGGCACCGGCCGCGGTGAACAGCCAGCGGTGCGCGGCGCGGTTCGCCTCGGCGAACGACGCCGGAAACGCCGGCCCGGCCGTGAAGGCGCTCGCCGCCTCGTGCAGCTCCGCGCTGTCGACCGGTTGCCCCCCGTTGTGGGCCGCGACGAGCGCCGCCGCGCGGTTGGTCAGCTCGTCGGCGGCGGCGGACTGCAGCGCCGGGTCGGCCGCGGCGCGCCGGGCCAGCGCGGCGTAGCCGCCCTCGCTGACGACGTTGCACTGCAGCCAGGCCGCCGGGATCGCCACGGCCAGCGCGACGGTCGTGGCCAGCCACAGCACCGCCCGCAGGACCGCGGCCGCGAATCGCACGGCCGGAGAACCTACGGCGCGATTCCGCGCACGTAGGCGGCCTGCCCGAGGTGCTGGGCGCAGTCATCGATGATGCTCACCAGCCGCGCGCTGGCCGTCACCGGCGGGTCCCAGTTGGTGTCCACCACCCGCTCCAGCTCGGCGGCGGTCACGCCGGCGACGTAGGAGAGCGTCAGCTTGTGCACCGCGTGGTAGTAACCGGACAGCAGGTCCGCGGGGGCCTTGACCTTCGCGACCTGCTCGGGGCCGTGCCCGTAGCCGGTGTCGTTGCGCGGCAGGTCCAGCCCGAAGCGGTCCACCCAGCCGTCGCGCAACCACACCTGCTCGACGCCGGCCACGTCGGCCAGCTGGATGTCCTGCACCCGCGCGCTGTGCCAGATCAACCAGGCGATGCTGTTGGCGTCCGGGGTCACGCGATAGTCGGCGACCGCGTCGGTCAAGCCGTCGGCGATCTCGTCGACGTGTTCGATCAACCGGGTGAAGGCGTCGCGGAGCAGTTCCTGGACGGCGGCGTCGGGGCTGGAGTTGTTGGCCATACCAGCGACACTAGAGCCTGGCACGACCCGCCGGCACGGTCGTAGATTGTTTGGATGACTTACGACCTGATCATCCGCAACGGCACGATCGTCGACGGGCTGGGGGGTGAGCCGTATGTCGGCGACGTCGCGGTGGCGGCGGGTGGCGTGATCGCGGCGGTGGGTCACGTCAACGGGAAGGCCGCCGCGCGGGAGATCGACGCCACCGGGCTGTTGGTCACCCCGGGCTTCGTCGACCTGCACACCCACTACGACGGGCAGTCCATCTGGTCGGAACGCCTGACGCCGTCGTCGGCGCACGGGGTGACCACGGTGGTGATGGGCAACTGCGGCGTCGGCTTCGCGCCGTGCCGCCAGGAAGACCACGACGTGCTCGTCGACGTGATGGCCGGGGTCGAGGACATCCCCGGCGTCGTCATGACCGACGGGCTGCCGTGGACGTGGGAGACGTTCCCCGAGTACATGGACGCCTTGGAGGCCGGCCGCCGCGACATCGACGTGGCCGCCTATCTGCCGCACTCCCCGCTGCGCGTCTATGTGATGGGCCAGCGCGGCGCCGACCGCGAACCGGCGACCGCAGAGGACCTGGCCAAGATGCGGGCGCTGGCCAAGGAGGCGGTCGAGGCGGGAGCGCTGGGTTTCGCGTCGTCACGGCTGACCATCCACAAGACCGAGAGCGGTTCGCCCATCCCGAGCTACGACGCCGCCCGCGAGGAGATCGAGGAGATCGCCCGCGGTGTCGTCGACGGCGGCGGCGGGCTGCTGCAGTTCGTGCCGGACATCCCGGCCGGCGGCTACGAGCCGGTGCTGCAGACGGTGTTCGACGTGGCCGAGGAGGTGGGCCTGCCGCTCACGTTCACGTTGGTCGTCGCGAACGCCGGCGACCCCACCTGGCCCGACGCCATCACGATGATCGAGAAGGCGAATTCCCGGGCCGGCGCCGGCGACCCCCAGATCACCGCGCAGCTGCTGCCGCGCCCGATCGGGTTGATCATCGGGCTGCAGCTGTCCGCCAACCCGTTCGTGCTCTACCCCAGCTACCGGGAGATCGCGCACCTGCCACTGGCCGAGCGGGTCGCCGAGATGCGCAAGCCGGAGGTGCGCGCCCGCATCCTGGCCGACAAGCCCGGCGTCGGCCACCCGATCCTGTACGTGGCGCAGATGTGGGACTGGATCTTCCCGCTGACCGACACCCCGGACTACGAGCCCGACCCGTCGACCAGCATCGGGGCCCGGGCCAGGGCCCGCGGCGTGGACCCCATGGAGGAGGCCTACGACCGGCTGCTCGACGACGACGGCCGCGCCATGCTGCTGGTGGCGACCAGCAACCTGCAGGGGAACTCGCTGGACACCGTCGGGGAGTTGCTGCACCGCGACGACGTGGTGCTGGGCCTCGGCGACGGGGGGGCGCACTACGGGATGATCTGCGACGCCAGCTACTCGACCTACTTCCTGGCGCACTGGGCGCGCGACCGCGAGTCGGGGCGGTTCACCGTGCCGGAGGCCGTCCGCGAGCTCACGTCGGTGCCGGCCCGCGTCGCCGGGCTGGGCGACCGCGGGCGCATCGCGGTCGGGTACAAGGCCGACCTCAACGTCATCGACCACGCGGCGTTGCGGCTGCACAAGCCGGTGATCACCTACGATCTGCCGGCCGGGGGCCGGCGCCTGGATCAGACCGCCGACGGGTACGTCGCGACGATCGTGGCCGGCGAGGTGATCGCGGAGAACGGCGTGCCCACCGACGCGCGCCCGGGCAAGTTGGTCCGCGGGCGGCAACGCCGCCCGGTACCCGCGCAATAACGCCACCAAAGCCGCCGAATCCCGGGTAAGTTAAGCCGGTGACGAGCCCGCATTTTGCGTGGTTGCCGCCAGAAGTCAACTCGGCACGAATCTTCTCGGGTCCCGGAGCCGGGCCGCTGCTTGCTGCCGCGGAAGCCTGGGATGGGCTGGCCGAGGACTTGGCATCGTCGGCCTCGTCGTTTTCTTCGGTCACGTCAAACCTCGCCAGCGGCTCCTGGCAGGGGCCATCCTCGGCGGCGATGATGGCCCTTGCCACGCACTACGTGAGCTGGCTGAGCGCGGCGGCGGCCCAGGCCCAGGCCGTGTCCAGCCAGGCCTCGGCCGTCGCGGCCGCGTTCGAGGGGGCCCTGGCGGCCACGGTGCAGCCGGCGGTGGTGGCGGCCAACCGCGCGCTGGCGCACGCGTTGTCGGCCAACAACTCGCTGGCCCAGAACACCCCCGCGATCGCCGACATCGAGGCCGCCTACGACCAGATGTGGGCGTCGGACGTGGAAGCGATGTACGGCTACCACGCCGACGCGTCGGCGGCCGTGGAGAAGCTGGCGCCCTGGCAGCAGGTCCTGCAGAACCTGGGCTTCCACTTCAGCAGCAGCGGTCAGCTGACGTTCGGCCTGCCGGCGGCGCGGGTTCCGCGCACGCTGTAACGGCCCGGCCCGCGCCTATCCTGGAGCGTCATGCGCACCAAGAAGCAGGTGGACATCGAGCGGCTCGCCGCCGCCCTTGGCGACTACCCGTACGCGTACCTGATCACCGTCGACGACGACTACCGCGCGCACACCGTCACGGTCGAGCCGCGGCTGCGCAAGGCGACCCTCGACGTCGGCCTGATCGGCGGCCGCACCCGGCAGAATCTGGCCCGGCGCCGCGACGTCACCCTGCTGTGGCCCCCGACCGAGCCCGGCGGCTATTCGCTGATCGTCGACGGCACGGCGGAGGTGACCCCGGAAAGCCAAGCCGGGGATGCCGTCCGCCTGAGCGTGCTGCCCACCCGCGCGCTGTTGCATCGCGAGGCCGACCCCGACTCCCCCGGCGCGGCCAAGGGCTGTCTGCACGACTGCGTGGTGTTCTCCCGGTGAGCCGCGTCGCCCCGCTCGCCCCGCCGTGGAGCGAGGAGGACGCCGCGGGCATCAATAGCTGGGGCCACCCGGACCGCACCTATGAACCGCTGCTGCTGGTGCGCTGCCTGCAGCGCCATCCGGCGCTGGCCACCCGGCTGCGCAAGCTCGGCGAATCCCTTTATGTGGCAGCCCTTTTGCCGGCCCGGACCCGGACGATCGCGATCCTGCGCACCTGCGCGCTGGTCGGCTGCGCGTACGAGTGGGGCGGGCAGGCGGCGTTCTGGGGCCCGATCGCGGGTGTCAGCGACGACGAGTGCGACGCGCTGGTGACCGGCGGCCCCGACGACCCGCGGTGGAGCCCGGCGGAGCGGACGCTGGTCGCGGCGGTGGACGAATTGGAGCACGCCGGCTCGTGGTCGGAAGCCACCTGGACGGCGCTGGGGCGCTTCCTTTCCGACGAGCAGCGGATCGAATTGCTCACGGCCGTCGGCTGGTACCGGACCATCTGCACGCTGTGCAACGCGCTCGCGCTCCCGGTGGAGGGCTGGATGCGGCCCTGGCCCGACTCCGGTGGCCGCTCAGCGGGCTGACCGGTCCCTTTTCAGGCCGGGATGCTGGTTCTTCAGCAGCGGCAGCAGCAGCCGTCGCGGCATGAACTGGAACAGCCGGGTGGACAGTCGGCTCGGCAGCCCCGCGATCACGGTGCCGCGGTCGTGCTCGAGCGCGTCGACCCCGGCGCGCGCCACCTGCCGGGACGGCATCCACATGAACTTCGGGAAGGCGTTGGCGAATGTGCGCTCGTCCATGCCCGCGTTCTTCAGGAATTCGGTGCGCACCGGCCCCGGGCACAGCAGCGCGACGGTGACGCCGGTGCCGGCGAGTTCGCCGCGCACGCCCTCGGTGTAGGTCTTCACGAACGCCTTGGTGGCGGCGTAGCCGGCCTGCCCCGGGAACGGGTGGTAGCCGGCCGTGGATCCGACGTTGAGGATGGCGCCGCGCCCCCGCGGCACCATCTGCTGGACCGCGCGGGTGGTCAGGTCGATGACCGCCTCGACGTTGACGCGTACCTGGGCGATCTCGTCGGCGACACGCGTCTTCGTCACCGACCCGATGGTGCCGACGCCGGCGTTGTTCACCAGGATGTCCGTGGTCAGCCCGCGGCGATCCACCTCGTCCAGCAGGCCGGCACGGGCCGTCGCGTCGGCGACGTCGCAGGTGATCACCTCGACGCGCACGCTTTTCGAGAGTTGGTCGGCCAGCTCGCGCAGCCGGTCCTCGCGGCGGGCGACGAGTGTGACGCCGTGTCCCCGGTCGGCCAGTTCGCGCGCGATGTCGGCGCCGATGCCGCTCGACGCGCCGGTCACGACGGCGGTGCCGGTGGGTGCGGGAGTCGGAAGGGCCACGCCGTCGAACCTACCGGTCGCCCCCGAATGCTCGCCGCGGGCCCGGCCGGCCGGGCGCCGGGCGGCGCGCGCCCGGCCGGCGGGGCGCTCGGCACACGAAAAAGCCCGGCCCCCAAGGGGACCGGGCTTTTTCGTGCTGGGGACTAGAAGTCCATGCCGCCCATGCCGCCGGTCGGGTCGCCCGCGGGAGCGGCCGCCTTCTCCGGCTTGTCGGCGACGACGGCCTCGGTGGTCAGGAACAGCGCCGCGATGGACGCCGCGTTCTGCAGCGCCGAGCGGGTCACCTTCACCGGGTCGGCAACGCCGGCCTTGAGCAGGTCCTCGTACTCACCGGTGGCGGCGTTCAGGCCGGTGCCGGCGGGCGAGTTGCGGACCTTCTCGGCCACCACTCCGGGTTCCAGGCCACCATTGAAGGCGATCTGCTTCAGCGGAGCCTCGAGCGCCACGCGCACGATGTTGACGCCGGTCGCCTCGTCGCCGGACAGCTTCAGCTCGTCCAGTGCCGGGGCCGCGTGCAGCAGGGCCACGCCACCACCGGCGACGATGCCCTCCTCGACGGCCGCCTTGGCGTTGCGGACCGCGTCCTCGATGCGGTGCTTGCGCTCCTTGAGCTCCACCTCGGTGGCGGCGCCGGCCTTGATCACCGCAACACCGCCGGCCAGCTTGGCCAGGCGCTCCTGCAGCTTCTCGCGGTCATAGTCGGAGTCGCTGTTCTCGATCTCCTGGCGGATCTGGGCCACGCGCCCGGCGATGGCGTCGGTGTCACCGGCGCCCTCGACGATGGTGGTCTCGTCCTTGGTGACGACGACCTTGCGGGCCTTGCCGAGCAGCGCGACGTCGGCGCTCTCCAGCGACAGGCCGACCTCCTCGCTGATGACCTGGCCACCGGTGAGGATCGCCATGTCCTGCAGCATCGCCTTGCGGCGGTCACCGAAGCCGGGGGCCTTGACCGCCACCGACTTGAAGGTGCCGCGGATCTTGTTGACGACCAGGGTGGAAAGCGCCTCGCCCTCGACGTCCTCGGCGATGATCAGCAGCGGCTTGCCGGCCTGGATGACCTTCTCCAACAGCGGCAGCAGGTCCTTGACCGTCGACACCTTCGAGCTGACCAGCAGGATGTAGGGGTCCTCCAGGACCGCTTCCTGCCGCTCGGCGTCGGTGACGAAGTAGCCCGAGATGTAGCCCTTGTCGAACCGCATGCCCTCGGTGAGCTCGAGCTGCAGGCCGAAGGTGTTGGACTCCTCGACGGTGATGACGCCCTCGTTGCCGACCTTGTCCATCGCCTCGGCGATCAGGTCGCCGATCGACTGGTCGCCCGCCGAAATCGCCGCGGTGGCGGCGATCTGGTCCTTGGTCTCGACCTCCTTGGCCGACTTGAGCAGGGTCTCGGTGACCTTCTCGACCGCCTTCTCGATGCCGCGCTTGAGGCTCAGCGGGTTGGCGCCCGCCGCGACGTTGCGCAGGCCCTCCTTGACCAGCGCCTGGGCCAGCACCGTGGCCGTCGTCGTGCCGTCACCGGCGACGTCGTCGGTCTTCTTGGCGACTTCCTTGACCAGCTCGGCGCCGATCTTCTCGTACGGGTCCTCCAGCTCGATCTCCTTGGCGATGGACACACCATCGTTGGTGATCGTGGGGGCGCCCCACTTCTTCTCCAGGACGACGTTGCGGCCCTTGGGGCCCAGCGTCACCTTTACCGCGTCGGCGAGGGCGTTGAGCCCCCGCTCGAGGCCGCGACGGGCCTCTTCGTCGTACGCAATTGTCTTGGCCATTGCGAAGTGATTCCTCCGGATCGGGAATGACACCGGGTGACCACGTGTGGCCACCCCATTACTTACGCTGGCCGGGTGCAGTGCCCGCGACGGACGACCCCAGGTGTCTGCTGGTCTCACCGTCCCGACCTAGCACTCGCCAGTCGCGAGTGCCAACGTCATTCTTAGCACTCGCCTATGCCGAGTGCAAGAACAGTCCGCGCTTATCGCGGCGGGCGTAAACCGTCGATGACGACGTCGGTCGCCCGCTCGGCCAGCCCCGAGTCGTAGGCCTGCATCGCCTGGCAGCCGACGAGGATCGCCTTCAGGTCCCGCATGTCGATGTCGCGCCGCGCGGTGCCCGCCCGCTGGGCCGCGCGCAGCAGCTCGCCCATCATGGCCTTGAAGGCGTCCTCGGCCTCGGGCGCGGCGCATTCGATGTCGATGCCATATCCGGCCAGCGCGTCGACCAGGCCGCGGTCCGCGGCCCCCCACTGCAGCACCATCGAGCGCAGAAAGGCGAACAGCGCCTCGCCGGGGCCCTCGGTTTCCAGCAGGGCGTGGCCGTCGTCGACGAGCCGCTGCATGCGGTTCTCGATGACCGCCGCGAACAGCGCCTCCTTGGTCGGAAAGTGCCGGTAGACGGTGCCGGCGCCGACGCCGGCGCGCCGGGCGACCTCGTCGATCGGCACCGACAGGCCCTCGGCGGCGAAGGTCGCGTAGGCGACGTCCAGCACGCGCGCCCGGTTTCGCGCCGCGTCGGCACGCAACGGCCGTGCGGGCTGCGCCATGTGTTCACCACCTTCAGGTTGACAAAGCGGGGCGTGCGTTCCGTATAGTTCAGATCAACCGGAGCGCTCGCCCCGTTTAGTCTAGGCGTTAGAGGAGAAACCCATGGCCAACTGGACCGCCGCGGACATTCCCGACCAGACCGGGCGGGTCGCCGTCATCACCGGGGCCAACACCGGCCTCGGCTACCAGACCGCGGCCGCGCTCGCCGACCACGGCGCGCGCGTCGTGCTGGCGGTGCGCAACCTGGACAAGGGCAAGGACGCCGCCGCCCGGATCAGCGCCAAGAGCCCGCACGCCGACGTCGCGCTGCAAGAGCTCGACCTGACGTCGCTGGACTCCGTCCGCACCGCGGCCGACCAGCTGCGGTCCGACCACGACCGCATCGACCTGCTGATCAACAACGCCGGCGTCATGTACACGCCGAAGGAAACCACCAAAGACGGCTTCGAGATGCAGTTCGGGACGAACCACCTCGGCCACTTCGCCCTGACCGGGCTGCTGCTGGACCGGCTGCTGCCGGTCACGGGCTCACGGGTGGTGACGGTGAGCAGCATGGGCCACCGCATCCTCGCCGACATCCACTTCGACGACCTGCAGTGGGAACGCCGCTACAACCGGGTCGCGGCGTACGGCCAGGCCAAGCTGGCCAACCTGTTGTTCACCTACGAACTGCAGCGCAGGCTCGCACCGCACGGCACCACGGCCGCGGTCGCCGCCCACCCCGGCGGGTCGAACACCGAGCTGGGCCGCTACACGCCGAGGGCGGTCCGGCCGCTCGTCAATGTGTTCTTCTCGGTGATCGCACAGGACGCCGCGATGGGCGCCCTGCCGACGCTGCGCGCCGCCACCGACCCCGCCGTGCTCGGCGGGCAGTACTACGGGCCCGACGGCTTCGCCGAGACCCGGGGCTACCCGAAGGTCGTCTCGTCGAGCGCCAAGTCCCACGACCCGGAGCGGCAGCGCCGGCTGTGGGCGGTCTCGGAGGAGCTCACCGGCGTCCGGTATCCCCTGGGTTAAGCCCACGGTGCCGACCCGCGGCGCCCGGCGCATGCGCCGCGCTTGCGATCGGCACTAAGGCAGGTCGAGCAGCTGCTCGTAGAAGCCGCCGAAGCCGCGGGCCCGGTCGGCCAGATGGATCTCCAGGATCCAGTGGCAGGCGCGGCCGGCCGGGTCGGTGCGCCGCATCGGCTTGTTCGACCCGGGCATGATGTACCACTCGACGCCGGGCCCGGCGATCTTGCGGTGCGGAAACTCCCCGACCAGGTGCCCGGCGATCGGACTGGCGAACGCGAAGCCCTCGGCGTGCGCCACCCCGACGACGAAGTCGTAGAGCTCGGCGCCGGTGACGTCCGGGTGCCCGTCGAAATACTCGCGCCCGGCCTGCCACACCCGGGGCAGGGCATCGCGGACGGCGGCCTTGTGCGGGTCGTCGCTCAGCACGAACGTTCGCCCGAAGTCGGCCTCCCACTCCGCGAAGATCGGCCCGAGATCCAGGAAGACGATGTCGCCGTCGGCCACCACCCGGTCCGGCGGGCGCTCGCTGAAGGGCTGCAGCGTGTTCTCGCCGGCCCGCACGATCCGCCGATGCCAATGCCGGGTGACCCCGAGCATTTGCGCGGCGAGCCGGTTAATCTCGTCGGACAACTGCTTCTCGGTGACGCCGGGGCGGATCATGGCGCGCCGCTCGATCTCGTCGAACAGCCGCGCGGCCCTGGCCTGGGCGTCCAGCAGCCGGTCCGCCCGTAGCTGTTCGTCTGCCCCCTGCACCCCGGCGATGCTAGCTGGCACGCTGGGCAGATGTCCCTCGTCGTGCCGCCCTATCCCCCGCCCCGCTACACCGCAGACGAGCCGGAGGTCAGCGCCTGGCTCAAGCGCGCCGACTCGCCACCCGACTACGAGACCGGGGGCGTCAAGTACCACTACCTGGCCGACCAGCGGGCGACCGACGGCGACTACGGGCTGTACCGGGTCGACCTCCCGCCGGCCGGCGGGGGCCCCGGCCCGCACTTTCACCGGGCGATGTCGGAGGCCTTCTTCGTGCTGTCCGGGACGATGACGCTCTACGACGGCACCCGGTGGGCCGACGGCCACCAGGGCGACTTCCTCTATGTCCCGCCCGGCGGGGTGCACGGCTTCCGCAACCAGGCCGACGAACCGGCGTCCATCCTCATGCTCTTCGCCCCGGGCGCGCCGCGGGAGGCCTATTTCGAGGGCTTCGGGGCGCTGGCCGACATGACCGACGACGAGCGCAGGGAGTGGTTCGTTCGCCACGACAACTACTGGGTGCAGTAGCTAGGGTGTCGCTGTGCGGGCAAAGAAGCCGTCGAACCGGGCGGCGGCATCGGCGCGGCAGAAACTCGATGCGGCGATGAGCGCGCCGGTGCGGGCCGCGGCCCGGATCAAGCGGTCGCGGTCGCCGCTGCGGATCACCTCGCGGGTCGGGGGGGTCACCCGCCCCAGCGGTAATCCGCGTCGACCAGCTCGCGGGTGCGCTCGAAGAAAGTGCGCCCGCTGTACGGCAATTGGGTGACCACCTTGCCGCTGGGATGCCGGAAGTAGTTGCTGCACGCCAGCCATACCTTGCCGGTCATGGCGGCCTGGATCTCGTCGTTGTAGCGGCGCTGCGCGCCGGGCGTCACCTCCACGGTGCGCGCGCCGCGCCCCGTCATCGCGTCGAGGATGTGGCGGACGAACGTCGTCTGCGCCTCGTGGATGTAGATGATCGAGTTGACCCCGTTGGTGTTGGGGCCGTACAGCGTGAAGAAGTTCGGGTAGCCCGCCACCAGCGTGCCCAGGTACGCCTCGGCGCCGTCGCTCCAGTCGTCGGCGAGGCGGCGGCCGCCGGTCCCGTACACGTCGATGCTGGCGAGATAATCGGCGGCCTTGAACCCCGTGCCGTAGATGATGGTGTCCACCCGGTGCTCCATGCCGTCGACCGTGCGCACCCCGCGTTCGGTCAGCTCGGCGATCGCGGTGGTCTCCAGGCTGACGTTGGGCAACGCGAACGTGGGGTACCAGTCGCGTGACATCAGCGGCCGCTTGCAGCCGGCGGGGTAGTCCGGTGTCAGCTTGGCGCGCAGCGCGGGGTCGGCGACCTTGCGCATCAGGTAACTGCGGGCCAGCTCGGTCGCCTCGCGGGTCTGCGCGGCGTCGACGTCGAAGGTGGCCGACTCGTAGGCGTCGAAGGCCTCGTCGCGCAGCTTGCGCGCCAGGGCCGGGTCGCGCTCGAACAGCTCGTGCTGCTCGGGCGTGAACGGGAAGTCGAAGCGGGGCGCGATCCAGATCGGGGTCCGCTGAAACACGGTCAGGTGCGCGGTCTCCCGCGCGATCGCGGGCACGTACTGGATGGCGCTGGCGCCGGTGCCGATGGAGGCCACCCGCTCCCCGGCCGTCGACCTGCTGTGGTCCCACCGCGCCGAATGGAATCGGCGGCCTCGGAAGCGCTGCGCCCCCGGGATGTCCGGGACGTGGGGCACGTCGAGCATCCCGACGGCGCTGACCACCACGTCGAACCGGTGCTCACGGCCGTCGGTGTCGGTCAGCGTCCAGCACCGCCCGGTGTCCGACCAGCGCGCGGAAGCCACCGCGGTGTTCGCCCGCAGGCGCGGCCCCAGCCGATGGTCGGCGGCGACCTTCTCCAGGTAGGCCAGGATCTCGGGCTGGTTGGCGTAGGTCTTGCTCCACCGCGGGTTGGGCGCAAAGGAATACGAGTACAGGTGCGACGGGACGTCGCAGGCCGCCCCCGGAAAAGTGTTGTGGCGCCAGGTCCCGCCGAATCCGTGGGCCCGGTCGAAGATGGCGAACTCGTAGCCGCCCTGGGCCAGCTGGATGCCCATGGCGATGCCGCCGGCGCCCGCGCCGATGATCCCGACTCGCGGCTGCCTACCCATCTAGTCCCATTGCGCGAAGTACGGTCGCTGCGGGCGGCTCTTCTCCACCAGGATGAACACCACGCCCCACGGGTCGGCGAACCAGGCGGTGCGGACCCGCGCGACCTCCGCGATCCCGCTGACCAGGAAGCGCACGCCCTTGCTCTCGAGTTCCGCCCGGGTGGCGTCGAGGTCGGCACACATCAGCCCGACGTGGGACAGCCCATGATCGGTGAGGGCCCGTGCGGCGCCCCCGGCGCCGTCGACGTCGAGGTATTCGATCACCTCGAGCACCCGGTCACCGTCGTCGCCGAACCCGACGATGGCCGCCTTCATGCTCGGGTCGGAGACCAGCTCGCCCATGTCGTCGCGAATGGCATTACCGGTCATGACGTAGGGCGGCGAGAGCACACGCAGGCCCAATACATCGCGGTAGAACGCCACCGCGGCCTCGCAGTCGGGAACGCACACCCCGGTGTGGGCCAACCCGGTAATCACGTTCTCAACCTTACGTCGGCCGCCCGGCGTCACCGGGGTCAGCTCGCGGATTCCGGCCGCCGATAATGGGCGGGTGCGGTCGGTCGAAGAACATCAGCGCGTCGTATCCGAACTGATCCGTCCCCGGCCGGCGGCCACCGCCGCGCTCGCCGAGGCGCAGGGGCTGGTGCTGGCCGACGACGTGGTCGCGACGCTGGCGCTGCCGGTCTTCGACAACTCCGCGATGGACGGGTACGCGGTGCGCGCCGAGGACACCTCGGGCGCCTCCCCCGAGCACCCGGTGGTGCTCGAGGTCGCCGAGGACATCCCCGCCGGGCGCACCGACGAGCTGACGCTGCGACCCGGTACCGCGCACCGCATCATGACCGGCGCGCCGCTGCCCGCCGGCGCGACGGCCGTCGTGCCGGTCGAGGACACCGACGGCGGCGTGGACGTCGTGTCCATCCGCGCGCCGCGCGAGCCCGGCAAGCACATCCGGCGCGCGGGCGAGGACGTCGCTCCCGGCACCACGGTGCTGCGGCGCGGCCAGGTGGTCACCCCCGCCGTGCTCGGCCTGGCCGCGGCGCTGGGTATGGCCGGGCTGCCGGTGCTGCCGCGCCAGCGGGTGCTGGTGATATCGACCGGCTCCGAGCTGGTGCCGCCGGGCGGCTCGCTGCGGCCGGGGCAGATCTACGAGTCCAACTCGATCATGCTGGCCGCGGCCGTCCGCGACGCCGGCGCCGACGTGATCGAGGTGGCGACCGCCGAAGACGATGTCGCGCAGTTCGGCTCGCTCATCGACCGGCATGCCGGCCAGGCCGACCTGATCATCACCAGCGGCGGGGTCAGCGCCGGCGCCTACGAGGTGGTCAAGGACGCGTTCGGCCGCGACGGCGACCAGGGTGTGGAGTTCGTCAAGGTGGCGATGCAGCCGGGCATGCCGCAAGGCATCGGCCGGGTACGTGGCACGACGATCGTCACCCTGCCCGGCAACCCGGTCAGCGCGCTGGTGTCCTTCGAGGTGTTCATCCGGCCCGCGCTGCGCACCGCGATGGGCCTGCCCGACCCGGACCGGCCGCACCGGGCCGCCGTGCTCACCGAGTCGCTCACCTCGCCGCGCGGCAAGCGGCAATTCCGCCGGGCGGTGCTGGACCGCGACGCGGGCACCGTGATCAGTTACGGCCCGCCGGCCTCGCATCACCTGCGCTGGCTGGCGTCGGCGAACGCGCTGCTCGACATCCCCGAGGACGTGGTGGAGGTGTCGGAGGGAACCGAGCTGCAGGTCTGGGACCTGACCTAACCCGCGGGGGTGGCCACCTGCCGGTGGAATTCGTCCGCCCGGTCGAACGCGGCGGCGCATCGGATCGCGACGGCGACGACCGTCATCAGCACCGGGATCGTCGCCAGGGCCGCCGACAGCCCGACCCGGTCGGCCAGATGGCCGATCAGCGGCGGCCCGAGCAGGTAGCCCAGCCAGCCCGTCGCGGCGACGAGCGCGATCGCCGAGCCCGCCCCGCCCGCGCCGTAGGCGGCGCTGAACGCGGTCGGCACCAGCAGCGCCACCCCGACCCCCAGGCACGCGAAACCGGCAACGCTGACAGCGGGATTCGCCGTCGCCAGCGTCACGCTCATGCCCGCCGCGGCGAACAGCGCGAGCGCCGGCAGCAACCGGCGGGCCGACAGCCGCGCGTGCAGGCGAACCGCGCCCAACCGGGTGACGACCATCGTCAACGTGTAGGCCGCGTAGCTCAACGCGGCGACCCCGGAACCGGCGCCGACGACGTTGCGCAGGTAATTGGCCGACCAGTCGGTGGCGGCGCCCTCGCACAGGAACGACACGAAGGCGACCGCGGCGAGGATCGCGACGGCCGACGTCAGCCAGGCCCGCCCGGACCCCGGCGGGGGCGGCGCCGCGGCCGCGGGGTCCGGGATCAGCCCGCGCGCCGTCGCCGCCACCACGATCAGCACCAGCAGCCCGACCCCCGCCAACTGCGGTGTCAGGCCGACGCCCGCGCCGACGCACCCGGCGCCGATCAGCGCGCCCAGCAACGCGCCCAGGCTCCACATGCCGTGGAAGCGGGCCATGATGGGCGCGTGCGCCCGGCGCTCGACCGTGCCCGCCTGGGTGTTCATCGCGACGTCCAGCCCGCCCTGGAACATCCCCCACACCGCCAGCGCCGCGAACAGCCACGCCCCGGACCGGGCCAGCCCCACGCTGGTCCCCGCCAGCGCGTAGCCGGCGGCCGTCACGGGAACCAGCCGGTGGCTGCCCCAGCGCGGCAGCGCCCAGTGGCTGCCCAGCGTGGCGATCACCGACCCGAGCGGCGCCCCGAACAGCGCCGTCCCCAACGCCGCGTCGGACAGGCCGAGGTCGGCCTTGACCTGGGGGATGTGGGCGGCCCACGAGGAGAACGCCATGGCGTGGGCCACGAACACCGCGGTGACGGCGATCTTGGCGCGGCGCAGCCGCGGCGACACCTGATCGATCGGATCCATATCGAAGGTGGGCGTTCCCCGTGCGGGCGGGAACCAACCGGCCGCTCCTTTCGTAAGATGGCCGCGTGGCACGACGCCCCCGCCCTATCGGCCCCACGGCCGAGGATCCGACGTTCAGCCCCCAGCACGCGTTGGAGTTGGTGCGCTCGACCGTCCCGCCGGTGCATCCGGCCGGCCGCCCGTTCATCGCCGCCGGCCTGGCGGTGGCGCTGGCCGGCCGCAAACACCGGTGGATACGGCGGACCGGCCTGCTGGCGGCGGGCGCCTGCGCGGGGTTCTTCCGCCATCCGCCGCGGGTGCCGCCGACCCGCCCCGGCGCGATCGTCGCGCCGGCCGACGGGGTGGTGTGCGTGATCGACGCCGCCGCCCCGCCCGCCGAACTCGGCATGGGCGACGCGCCGCTGCCGCGGGTCAGCATCTTCCTTTCGCTGCTGGACGCCCACGTCCAGCGCGCGCCGGTGAGCGGTGAGGTGGTCGCCATGCAGCACCGGCCCGGGCGTTTCGGGTCGGCCGACCTGGCCGCCGCCAGCACCGAGAACGAACGCACCAGCCTGCGGATCCGCACCCCCACCGGCGCCGAGGTGGTGGCGGTGCAGGTGGCCGGGCTGTTGGCGCGGCGCATCATCTGCGACGCGCGGGTCGGGGACAAGCTGACGGTCGGCGACACCTACGGCCTGATCCGGTTCGGCTCCCGGCTCGACACCTACCTGCCGGCGGGCGCCGAACCGTTGGTCCGGGAGGGCCAGCGCGCGATCGCCGGCGAGACCGTGCTGGCCGAGCTGCCATGATCAGCAAGCCGCGCGGCAGGCGGTCGGTCAACCTGCAGATCCTGCCCAGCGCGATGACCGTGCTGTCGATCTGCGCGGGGCTGACCGCGATCAGGTTCGCCCTCGAACACCAGCCCAAGGCGGCGATGGCGCTGATCGCGGCGGCCGCCATCCTGGACGGGCTGGACGGCCGGGTGGCCCGCATCCTGGACGCCCAGTCGCGAATGGGCGAGGAGATCGACTCGCTGGCCGACGCGGTGAACTTCGGGGTGACCCCGGCGATCGTGCTCTACGTGACCCTGCTCGGCAGGTCCCCGGCCGGCTGGGTGGTGATCCTGCTGTACGCGGTGTGCGTCGTGTTGCGGCTGGCCCGCTACAACGCGCTGCAGGCCGACGGCAGCCAGCCGGCGTACACCCACGAGTTCTTCGTCGGCATGCCGGCGCCGGCGGGCGCGATCTCGATGATCGGCCTGGTCGGGCTCAAGCTGCAGTTCGGCGAGGGCTGGTGGACGTCGACGGCGTTCCTGTGCATCTGGATCACGGGGACGTCGATGCTGATGATCAGCAAGATCCCGATGCGCAAGATGCACGCCGCCGCCGTGCCGCCCAGCTGGGCCGCCCCGCTGCTGGCGCTGCTGGCGATCTGCGCGGCCGCCGCGGTGCTGGCGCCCTACCTGTTGATCTGGGTCATCATCGTCGCCTACCTGTGCCACGTGCCGTTCGCCGTGCGCAACCAGCGCTGGCTGGCGGCGCACCCCGAGGCGTGGGCCGACGAACCCAGGCAGCGGCGCGCCGCCCGCCGGGCGATCCGCCGGGCGCAGCCGCACCGCCGGTCGATGGCGCGGCTGGGGCTGCGCAAGCCGGGTGGGCGCCTGCCATGAGCCTGCCGGGCGACGAAGCGGCCCGTCAGCTCACGCTCACCGCGCGGTTGAACACCTCCGCCGTCGACTCGCGGCGCGGCGTCGTCCGCTTGCATCCGAGCGCGGTCGCCGCGCTGGGCATCCGGGAGTGGGACGCGGTGGCGCTGACGGGCTCGCGGACCACCGCGGCGGTGGTGGGGCTGGCCGGGCCGGATACCCCGGTCGGCACGGCGCTGCTCGACGACGTGACGTTGTCCAACGCCGGGCTGCGCGAGGGCACCGCGGTGATCGTCGGCGCGGTCACCGTCTACGGCGCCCGCTCGGTGACGCTGTCCGGCTCGTCGCTGGCCAGCCAGTCGATCTCGCCGGTCACCCTGCGGCAGGCGCTGCTGGGCAAGGTGCTGACCGTCGGCGACGCCGTGTCGCTGCTGCCCCGCGATCTCGGCCCGGGAACCTCAACGTCGGCCGCCACCCGCGCGCTGGCCGCCTCGGTCGGCATCAGCTGGACCTCGGAGCTGCTGACCGTCACCGGGGTCGACCCGCGGGGGCCGGTCAGCGTGCAGCCCAACTCGCTGGTCACCTGGGGCAGCGCGGTGCCGTCCGGGGCCGCGCTGTCGCGGGAGTTCGTCGACGTCGCCAGCCCGGAGACCGTCGTCGAGGAGCTGAAGGGATCGCAGCCGCAGGCGGCCAAGCTCGCCGAATGGCTCAAGCTCGCGCTCGACGAGCCGCACCTGCTCAAGACGCTGGGCGCCGGCGCCAACCTCGGCGTGCTGGTGTCTGGCCCGGCCGGGGTCGGCAAGGTGACGCTGGTGCGCGCGGTGTGCGACGGCCGCAGGCTGGTCAAACTGGACGGCCCGGAGGTGGGGGCGCTGGCGCCCGACGACCGGCTCAAGACCGTCGGTTCGGCGGTGCGGGCCGTCCGCGACGGCGGCGGCGTGCTGTTGATCACCGACGTCGACGCGCTGCTGCCGGCCACCCCCGAGCCGGTGGCCGCCCTGATCCTGGGCGAGCTGCGCACCGCGGTGGCCACCGAGGGCGTCGCGCTGATCGCCACCTCCGCCCGGCCCGACCAGCTCGACGCCCGGCTGCGCGCGCCGGACCTGTGCGACCGGGAGCTGAGCCTGCCGCTACCCGACGCCGGCACCCGCAAGGCGCTGCTGGAGTCGCTGCTCAAACAGGTGCCGGCCGGTGCGCTCGACCTGAACGAGATCGCCGCGCGCACACCGGGTTTCGTGGTCGCCGACCTGGCCGCGCTGCTGCGGGAGGCGGCGCTGCGGGCGGCGTCGCGGGCCAGCACCGACGGCCGGCCGCCCGAGCTGAGCCAGGAGGACCTGCTCGGCGCGCTGACGGTCATCCGGCCGCTGTCCCGCTCGGCCAGCGAGGAGGTGACCGTCGGCAACGTGACCCTCGACGACGTCGGCGACATGGCCGAGGCCAGGCAGGCGCTGACCGAGGCCGTGCTGTGGCCGCTGCAGCACCCCGACACCTTCGCCCGGCTGGGCGTCGAACCGCCGCGCGGGGTGCTGCTGTACGGGCCGCCAGGCTGCGGCAAGACCTTCGTGGTGCGCGCGCTGGCCAGCACCGGGCAGCTGTCGGTGCACGCCGTCAAGGGTTCCGAGCTGATGGACAAGTGGGTGGGCAGCTCGGAAAAGGCCGTCCGCGAACTGTTTCGGCGCGCCCGCGACTCCGCCCCGTCGCTGGTGTTCCTCGACGAGATCGACGCGCTGGCGCCCCGGCGCGGGCAGAGCTTCGACTCGGGCGTGAGCGACCGGGTGGTCGCTGCGCTGCTCACCGAGCTCGACGGCGTCAACCCGCTGCGCGACGTCGTCGTGCTGGGCGCCACCAACCGGCCGGACCTGATCGACCCGGCGCTGCTGCGCCCGGGCCGGCTGGAGCGCCGGGTGTTCGTCGAACCGCCCGACGCCGCCGCCCGCCGCGAAATCCTGCGCACCGCGGGCAAATCCGTCCCGCTCAGCGACGACGTCGACCTCGACGAGGTCGCCGCCGGGCTGGCCGGCTACAGCGCCGCCGACTGCGTGGCGCTGCTGCGCGAGGCGGCGCTGACCGCGATGCGGCGCTCCATCGACGCCACCGACGTGACGGCCGCCGACATCGCGGCCGCGCGCCAGGTCGTGCGCCCCTCACTGGATCCCGCGCAGCTGGAGGCGCTACGGGCCTTCGCCGAAGCTCCGTAGCACGGCCAGCGCCGACGCCGCGACGTCGTCTTCCAGCCAGGCGGGCATCGGGTCGTCGTGGGCGTGCCGGCGCACCACCGCGTAGGGCAGGTCCGCCACCGCCCGCGCGACCGCGTCGACCGAGCGCGGCTTGTCGTTCCCGTACAGCCGGCGGGCCAGCACCGCGATCCGCTCGGTCAGCGGCGCGTTCATCGCGGCCAGCGTCTCCCGGAACGCCGCGTCGGGTTCCTCGTCGAGCAGGTCGCCGGGCCGGATCGTCAACAACAGCCGGGCGTCCCCGGGCAGCTCGCGCGCGAAGCTGACGGCGGCCACGGCCATCGCGACGGCGGTGTCCGTGGGTGTCTCGCCGTGCGCGGCCAGCGCCCGCGCCTGGAAGCGTTCGAGCGCCCGCAGCCACGCCGCCGTCAGGATGCCGTCGCGGTTGCCGAACCGGTGATACAGGGTGCCGGCGGGGGCGCCGCTGGCCTTGGCGATGGCGGCGACGCTGGCCGCCCGGGGTCCGCCGTCGAGCACCAGCGCCCGCGCGGCGTCGAGGATCACATCGGTTTCGTGCTTCCGCGGAGGCGCCACGATCTAGTACATTCCTTCTATATGGAACGATTACCCTATATCGATGAGCATGCCATAACCGTCGCCGCCGGGCGCGCGGACACGTGGGCCGCGCTGCTGCGGGTGCTGTGCCGGGACCCGGGCGACCCGGCGACCGTGCCGGCCGGCTTCGTGCTGGACGAGGCGCGACCGCCCGCGCGGTTCGCGCTGAAGGGCCGGCACCCGTTCGCGGTGTACCGATGGGTGTTCGAATTGGAGCCCCTGACGGGCACGCGCACCCTGGTGCGCGCGGCCACCTGGGCGGCCTTTCCCGGCCCGCACGGCAGGGCCTACCGGGCACTCGTCATCGGCACGGGTGGGCACCGCGTCGCCGTCCGGTGGACGCTGAACCGGATCGCGCGTGCCGCCGAGCGGGCCGACTACACCGACATCTTCGAAGTCCCTCTCCCCCAAGGTGATTCGCGCACCGCCGAGGAGACGTTCCGCGATGCGGTGGGGCGTGGATCCGGTGGGGGCGCCGTCTTGTGGATCCACCGCCACGTCCTGCGGTTCGCCCTCGGGCCACCTTCGTCGCCCGATCACCTGATCGGCTGGACGATCGCCCGCTCGGATCCCGACGAGCTCGTGCTGACCGCGAGCGGGCCGCTGATGGCCGGCGAGCTGACACTGCGGCGCCGCGACGACCGGCGCGCCGGCCTCACCACCCGCGTGCATTACCGCCGCAAGCTCACCGCCCGAACCGTCTGGGCCGTCGTCGGCCCGCTGCATCGGGCCGTGGCGCCGCGGCTGATGGCCCGCGCCGCGGTATGGCAGCCTATAGCGGCATGACCGGGCACCCGACCGCGCGCGATGTCGTCGACGGAATCGACCTGTCCGGCAGGGTCTGTGTGGTCACCGGCGCGTCCTCCGGGCTGGGGCGCGAGTCGGCCCGGGCGCTGGCCGCCGCTGGCGCGCGCGTCGTCCTGGCCGCGCGCAACCTCGCGGCCCTGGCCGAGACGGCCGGGTGGATCGCCGCCGAGGTGCCGGGCGCGCGCACCTCGACCGTCGAGCTCGACCTCACCGCGCTGGCCGGCGTGCGGGCGGCGGCTCGCGCGATCCACGACATCGCCCCGGCCGTCGACGTGCTGATGAACAACGCCGGCGTGATGTTCACGCCGTTCGGCAGGACGCGCGACGGCTTCGAGATGCAGACGGGCACCAATCATTTCGGGCATTTCGAGCTCACCCGGCTGCTCGTCCCGCAGCTCGCCGCCGCCGGTGAGGCCCGGATCGTCAACCTGTCGTCGGGCGGTCACGCCCTGGGCGACGTCGACTTCGACGATCCGCATTGGGAGCGGCGCGACTACGACAAGTTCGTCGCCTACGGCGCGTCGAAGACGGCGAACATCCTGCACGCCGTGGAGGCCGACCGCCGCCTGCGCGACCGCGGCATCCGCGCCTACGCCGTCCATCCCGGCACCGTCGGCACTTCGTTGGCGCGCCACATGTCCAGGGCCGACTTCGCGCGGCTGCGCGAGTTGGCCGCCGGGCCCCTGGACGTCGTCGCGCCCGATCGCGGCGCGGCCACCCAGGTGTGGGCGGCTGTCGGCCCGGAGCTGGCCGGCCGGGGCGGCTTGTATCTCGAAGACTGCCGGGTCGGCGAACCCGCGCCCTACGCCCGCGACGCGGCGCGCGCGGCCCGGTGGTGGGAGCTCTCCGAGCGGTGTTGCGACAGCACGTGAAACGAGTGTGCGGCCACGAATTCGCGGGTGAGCGTGGGGCGGTGTTGGCGGCGGATTCCCGCTCTGGACGCACACTCGAGTGCGCCAGCGCACGCTCGAAACTTACGTCCCCGGCAACGGCGTCCACTCGCGGGACAGCCGGGAGGTGAACGACGGCGGCCGGTGCTCCAGGAACGCGGCGACCCCTTCACGCGCGTCGGCGGTGCCCATCACCCGGTGGTGCAGCTGCGATTCCAGCGCGGCGACCTGGCGCGGGGGGTAGCCGTTGATCGCGGTGTCCCACAGCAGCCGCTTGGTCAGGGCCGCCGACATCGGCGCCACGTTGACGGCGATGTCGCGGGCCACCGCGACCGCGTGGTCGAGCACCTGGCCGGCGGGCAGGGCCCGGCTGGCGATGCCGAGCCGCACGGCCTCGGCCCCGCCGAAGGTTCGCCCGGTGAGCAGGATGTCCGCCGCGACGCCCAGCGTGGTCAGCTGGGCCAGCGTCCAGTGCGCCATGCAGTCGGGGATCACGCCCCGGCGGACCTGCACCACCGCGTATTTGGCGTCGTCGGCGACGACGCGCAGGTCGGCCTGCAGGGCGATGGTCAGTCCGATGCCGATCGCGTGGCCGTTGACGGCGGCGATCACCGGCTTGCGCAGTTCGAACGCCGCCGGGGTGATCGGCGAGGCCGAGAACCCGTCGCCGGCGGCGTCGAACGGGCTTGTGCCGCCGGAGAAGTCGGCCCCGGCGCAGAAGGCGCCGCCCGCGCCGGTGACGACGATGGCCCGGACGTCGTCGTCGCCGTCGCAGTCGGCGTACGCCCGGCTGAGCAGCGCGCCCATCTCGGCGGTGTAGGCGTTGAGCCGCTCGGGTCTGTTCAGCGTGAGTACCGCCACGCCCGCCTCGACGGCGACCGTCAGATCCGGGCTCATCGCAGGGCCGGGGTGCGGTGCAGGGCGCCGATCAGGTCGGCGAGGTCCGCGGCCGCCGGCGTGTAACCAGGGAAGTAGCAGCACACCTCGCCGGCGTGTCCGGAGAACCGGTCGGCGATCTGGCGCGCGCATTCCTCCGGGGTGCCGACGATCCCGATCCGGGCCACCACCTCGTCGCCGATGAGGCGGCGCATCTCGGCGAACCGGCCCTGTTTGGACAGCGCGTTGAGCTCGGGCTGCGCGTCGGCCCACCCCTCGGCCTCGAGGACGGGCAGATAGGCGGGCGTCGAGCCGTAGAACGAAATCAGCGCCGCCACACCGTCGATCGCGGCGGACAGGTCGGCGTCGTCGCGGCCGACGGCGACCATGGCCTGGGCGATGATCTGGAAACCGTCGGCCGTCCGCCCCGCGCGGCGCAGCCCCTCGGCGATCGCGGGGACGGTGCGCTCGGCGAAGTGGCGGGCGCTGTTGAACGGCATCACCAGCAGGCCGTCGGCCACCTCCGCGGCCGTGCGCGTCATCACCGGCCCCAGCGCGCCCAGCAGCACCGGCGGCGGCCCGAACGGGTTGGGGCCCGGGTTGAAGTTAGGCGCCATGATGGTGTGGGTGAAGAATTCGCCGCGAAAGTCCAGGCGGCCCCGCCCTTCCCAGGCCGCGAAGATCGCCTTGATCGCGCCCACGGTTTCGGCCATCAGTGCGGCCGGGCTCTCCCACCTACTGCCGTAACGCTTTTCGATGTGCGCCTTAACCTGCGAGCCCAGGCCCAGCCGGAACCGGCCTGCGCTGTAGAGCTGCAGGTCATAGGCGGCGTGGGCCAGGTGCAGCGGGCTGCGCGGCGGGGCGATCGCCACGTTGGTCATCAGGTCGAGCCCGGTCGCGCCGGCCGCGAGTACCAGCGGGAAGAACACGTCGTGCTGGCCCTCGAAGGTGAACAGGCCGTCGGCGCCCGTCGCCGCGATCTCGGCGGCGCTGGCAGCCGCGCGCACCGGCGAGCCGTCGACCTGCAGCTGTACCTTCATCGAATCCCCTGTCGGACAGTTTTATTCGGAGAGCTGGAACTCCACCACCTCGGCGACCGCGTCGACGGCCTCGCGCAGCGCCGCCGCCCGCTCGGCGGCCGAGGCCGCCGAGAGCACCGTGTACCGGTCGGCCGTGCCGATCGGGATGCGGACGGCCAGTGCGTACAGGCGCCGTCCGGGGTCGCCGGCGGTGTCCTCGCCCAGCAGCGCCGCGCGGTCGGGCAGCGGCACGCCCCGCGCCTCGGCGATCCGCGCGAACAGGGCCATCGCCCGGTCCTCGACGTCGAGCAGCTGGGCCGCGGTGACCGGCTCGCCCGGCTCGTCGGGCCACGGCGTCACCGCCGCCCGCGGGTAGGGGTCGTCGGGCAGCCACGCCGACACCCGGATCCGCTCCCCGGTCCGGCAGAGGACGGAGTACCGGCCCGCACCGTGGTCGACGCATTCGGTGACGGCGGCCAGAACGCCGACCTCGCAACGGGAGTCGCCGCCGCCGACCTCGCGTCCGCGCGAGATCAGCACCACGCCGAACGGATCGCCGGTGTCCAGGCAGTGCCGCACCAGCGCGGCGTAGCGGGGCTCGAAGATCCGCAGCGGCAGGTCCTGGTCGGGCAGCAGCGCCGACTCCAGCGGAAACATCGCCAGCTCCATCAGATCTCCAACTCGCCCACCAGCGCGTCGACGACGGCCCGCAGGTCGCCGTCGTGTTCCTCGGCGACGCGGCGCTGCCGCTGATACGAGGCGCCGCGCCGGGGGATCTCGGCCACCGCGGCCAGCTCGTCGGCGCAATGCAGCGATTCGGCGACGGGCTCGAGCCGGTTCAGCACCTCGTCGAGGTCCTCGGTGACGAGGCGCTCGTTGCTGTCGGCGTCCTGGATGATGATCGCGTCCAGCCCGTACCGGGCGGCGCGCCACTTGTTCTCCTGGTTGTGCCACGGCGGCATGGTCGGCAACGTCTCGTCGGCCTCCAGCCGGCGGTCCAGGTCGACCACCAGGCAGTGCGTGAGGGCCACCAACGCGCCCAGCTCGCGCAGGTTGGAGACGCCGTCGCAGACCCGCACCTCGATGGTGCCCAGGTGCGGCGAAGGCCGGATGTCCCAACGGACTTCGTCGACATGGTCGATGATCCCGGTCTTCTTCTGGTCGTAGACGAACCCCTCGAACTCCGCCCAGGTCTGGAACTGGAACGGCAGGCCGGCGGTAGGCAACTGCTGGAACATCATCGCGCGGTTGCTGGCGTAGCCGGTGTCCACGCCCGTCCACCACGGCGAGGACGCCGACAGCGCCAACAGGTGCGGGTAGTACTTCAACAACGACGTCATGATCGGCATCACCTTGTGCGCCGAGGAGATCCCGACGTGCACGTGCACGCCCCAGATCAGCATCTGCCGCCCCCACCACTGGGTGCGCTTGATCAGTTCGGCGTACCGCGGTGCGTCGGTGAGTTTCTGGGTGGACCACTGCGCGAACGGGTGGGCGCCGGCGCTGAACAGCTCCATTCCCCGGTCGCGGACGATCCGGTGGGTGGGGCCCAGGGTCTCGCGCAGATCTCCCATCGCCTCCCCGGCGGATCTGCACACGCCGCTGACGACCTCGACGGTGTTGCGCAGCAACTCCTTGTGCACGCGCGGGTTCTCGCCGATCTCGGCGATCACCGCCGTGGCCTCGTTGCTCAGGTCGCGCGTCTGCGCGTCCACGAGCGCGAACTCCCACTCCACGCCGAGGGTCGGCCGCGGCGAACGGGCGAAATCGATGCGCGCGTTATGCCTGTTAGCCGGCACCGATCACACCGCACGCCACCCGCTTGCCGGCGTCACCCGTGCTCATCGTCGTCTGGTCGGGCCCCGGCGTTCCGTTGCTCTGGCTGTAGCGCTCCGGCGGGATGTTGGCGAAGTTGTCGGCGCCGGCGTGGATGATGATCGCGGTCTTCTCGCCGGTGAGCAGGTCGTCCATGGCGAAGGCGTCCGTGGTGGTCATCAGCATCCCCGACCCGTCCTTGCGCACCTGCAGCGAGGTCAGGTCACCGCTGGCGGGCTCGGCGGCGTGCCCGGGCGCCTGGAAGTGCCCGCCGGCGGACAGGAAGTCGCCCGGCGCGCCGCCGGTCGGGGCGACCGAGTTGGGCTCGCACTTGCCGACCTTGTGGATGTGCACCCCGTGGAAGCCGGGCGTCAGCACCCCGTTGGCGGTCGTCTCGATGGTGACGGTGGCGTAGCCGTTGTTGAACTGGAACGTGGCGGTCGCGACCTGGGTGCCGTCGGGCGCCTTCAAATGCGTGACGACGCTCGGCCCCGACGGTGCGGCGACGGGCCCGCCCTCCGGGGTGCCGGCCTCCGCCGGCGCCGGCGAACCGGTCCACACCGCCGGCGTGGTGCCCGGCGAGGACGAGGCGTGCTGGGGCGACGAACACGCGCCCAGCACTGCGACGCAAGCGGCGGCGGAAAGCGCGGAAACGGTGACGGCGGCAGTGCGGTGACCGGCGAGCTGAGGCATAGCGGAAGCCTAGTCGCTGCGGGGTCAGCCCGTAACGAGGACGATGACCCCGGGTGGCTGGCCGGCCAGCGCGGGGATGCGGGGTTCGACCGGCGCGCCCAGGTTCTTGCCCACCGCGTCGGCGGTCGCGTGCTCGTCGTCGGCATCGGTGTAGTACACCGTCGTCGCCGACACCTCCGGCACGGTCAGGTTGTCGACCTTGGTGACCTTGAAACCGGCGGACGTCAGCTGATCCTTGGTCTTGGCGGCCACGCCCTCTTTCGAGGAGATGTTGTAGACCTGCACCTCGGACTGGTTCGCCGCGGGCTTGGCGCTCGTCGGCGTGGCCGACGAGCTGGTGGCCGTCGCCGTGGAGGCGGCCGACGCCGAGTCGTCATCCGAGCTGCCGGACGACCCCAGCGCCTGCCAGCCGAGCAGCAGGAAAATGACCCCCAGGAACAACAGCACCATCACCATCGCCCGTAGGGGAAGCCCCGTGGAGTCGGGGACTCGCTCTTTCATCGAGCCCACTGTAGCGAGTCAGGTCACCTCGAAGCCGAGGCGCCGCGCCGCCCGCGCCTTCTGGCGGCTGGCACGCAGCCGCCGCAACCGCTTCACCAGCATCGGGTCGGCGGCCAGCGCCTCGGGCCGGTCGACGAGCGCGTTGAGCACCTGGTAGTAGCGCGTCGCCGACATGGAGAACAACTCTTTGATTGCTTCTTCTTTTACGCCCGCGAATTTCCACCACTGACGTTCGAAGGCGAGGATGTCGTGTTCGCGGCGGGTGAGGCCATCTGCGATCTCGGCATCGTCCCCCGATCGATTTGCCCGCGCCATGGCGCTGTCCATATAGCTTCCCCTGGACCCTTCCGGCGAATTCTCGGCTGCTCTAATGACTTGACTTACCTGAGGGCGTGTTTCGGCGAATATTGAACCACGGCGCAAACCCTCAAGCCGTGATCCAGACCCGCGAGTCGGCCGATTGGCTCAGATCGCCCGCGGAAAGATCGCCGGCTCCGACGCGCCCGGGCGTGCGGTAGCTTAGCCGACCATGGCAGTCGTACCGATCCGGATCGTCGGCGATCCGGTCTTGCACACCCCGACGCATCCGGTGCCCGTCGGCGCCGACGGGTCGCTGCCGGCGGACCTGGCGGCGTTGATCGCCGACATGTACGACACCATGGACGCCGCGCACGGAGTCGGCCTGGCCGCCAACCAGATCGGTGTCGGCGTGCGGGTCTTCGTCTACGACTGCGCCGACGACCGCGGCCGGACCGACCGGCGCCGCGGCGTGGTGGTCAACCCGGTGCTGGAAACCTCCCAGATCCCGGAGACCATGCCGGATCCCGACAACGACGACGAGGGGTGCCTGTCGGTCCCCGGCGAGTCGTTCCCGACCGGCCGCGCCACCTGGGCGCGGGTCACCGGCCTGGACGCCGAAGGCAAGCCGGTCGAGATCGAGGGCAGCGGCCTGTTCGCGCGCATGCTGCAGCACGAGACCGGCCACCTGGACGGCTTCCTGTACCTGGACCGTCTGATCGGCCGGCACGCCCGCAGCGCGAAGCGCGCCGTCAAGGCGCACGGCTGGGGAGTGCCCGGCCTGTCATGGCTGCCCGGTGAGGGGCCGGACCCCTTCGGGCACTGATGTTCTCGTGGCCGGACCCGGGCACCCGGGTGACGCTTCGGTACCGGCGCCCGGAAGGCTCGGTCCCGCCGCTGACCGACGCGGTGGGACACCTGTTGTCGGTCGATCCGGTGGTGCGCGTCCGGACCAAGTCCGGCGCGGTCGTCGAGGTCGGCCCCGACGACGTGGTCGCGCTGCGGGTGCTGACCGACGCTCCGGTGCGCACCTCCGACATCCGGGCGCTCGAGCGTGCGGCCGCCGCGGCGTCGCCCGGCGCCGAAGAGGCCTGGCTCGAGGGCTGGCTGCTGCGCGCGGGAAACGGCGTGGATATCGCTGTGCCGCTGGATGTTTCGGCCAGCCCTGGCGCTGGCCCCGCGATCGCGGCGTGGTACGAGCGGCGCGGCCTGCAGGCGCGGCTGTGCGTTCCGGATCGACTGCTGGCGCTGCCGCCCGGGCGCGACGCGCAATACACCGAGCGCGTGCTGGTGCGCGGCGTCTCCGCTTCGGCATCGGGCGAACCCGGTCCCGACGGCGCGCGCTGGGTGGGCCGCTCGGCCACCGGCGACGACGAAACCGTCACGGCGGCCTGCGAAGAGCTGCTGGACCGCGCCGCGGCGTGCGGCGCGAACCGCGCCTATCTGGTCGTTCCGGGCGACACCGCGACGGCGGTCGCCGGCGCGCTCGGCTTCCGGGAACACCACCGCCGCCGCTATTTTCCGGCCCGCTCCCCCGGCTGGGATACGGTCTAGCCATGACTGTTGGCGGCGACCCGCAAAGCCCGGCTTCGCCGCGCTCGCGATCCCCGCTGACCGACGGCGGCGACCCGCAACGCCCGGCTTCGCCGCGCTCGCGATCGCCGCTGACCGACGGCGGCGACCCGCAACGCCCGGCTTCGCCGCGCTCGCGATCGCCGCTGCGGCTGGCCACCTGGAACGTGAATTCGATCCGCAGCCGCCTGCCGCGCGTCGTCGACTGGCTGGCGCGCGCCGACGTCGACGTGCTGGCCATGCAGGAGACCAAATGCTCCGACGGCCAATTCCCCACCCTGCCCTTCTTCGAACTCGGCTACGAGGTGGCGCATGTGGGGTTCAACCAGTGGAACGGCGTGGCGATCGCCTCGCGGGTCGGCCTCGACGACGTGCAGGTCGGTTTCGACGGCCAGCCCAGCTGGAGCAGCAAGCCGGAGGTGGCCGCGACGGCCGAGGCCCGCGCGCTCGGCGCCACCTGCGCCGGCGTCCGGGTCTGGAGCCTCTACGTGCCCAACGGCCGGGCGCTGGGCGATCCGCACTACACCTACAAGCTGGAATGGCTTGCCGCGCTCCGTGATACGGCGGCCGGCTGGTTGCGCGACGATCCGGCGGCGCAGATCGCGCTGGCCGGTGACTGGAACATCGCGCCCACCGACGACGACGTCTGGAGCACCGACTTCTATGCCGGTGCCACCCACGTCTCCGAGCCCGAGCGCCGCGCGTTCGCCGCCATCGTCGACGCCCAATTCACCGACGTGGTAAGGCCTTTCGCGCCAGGCCCGGGCGTGTACACGTACTGGGACTACACCCAGCTGCGGTTCCCGAAACGGCAGGGCATGCGCATCGACTTCATCCTCGCCTCGCCCGCGTTGGCCGACCGCGTGACCGACGCCCAGATCGTCCGCGAGGAGCGCAAGGGCAAGGCCGCCAGCGATCACGCGCCGGTGCAGATCGACATAAGGCGGGGCTGAATCGCGCTTATCGCCCCGACGCGGCGCAGGCGACCAGGTTAAGCTCACGCAAATTAAATGCGGCTGCTCGTTGTCTGCGCGTTTGCGAGGTGGCAGGCTTTGATTGTTAGAAGCAGATACAATGTTTTTTTGCTGTTAACGATGCGTTCAGCGGGTGCGCCCCGCTGGTGACGCGGGTTTCGCGGCAAGGGCAGAAAGCCAGGGAGTCAGCATGAGTGTCATCGGCGGAGCGGTCCGGGGCGTAGGTCAGGCGGTGAGTCGCGCGGCGACCACGACGACCGCGGCCGCCGGCGCGGTGGGTGGCGCGGCGGTCAACGGGGTCATCGGCGGCGTCACCGGCGCCGCCGAGGGCATCAAAAAGGGCATGAGCAGCGGCAGCCACTCGGCGCCGGCCGCCGCGGTGGCGTTCGGCGCGCTGGGCGTCGCGGGACTGGTCGAGTGGCCGGTGCTGCTGGCGGTCGGCGGCAGCGCGCTGTTGCTGCAGCGGCTGAGCCGCAAGCAGGAACCGCCCAACGCGGCCAAGGCGAACCTCAAGGCGGTGCCCGTGGAACCGGCGCCGCAGAAGGCCGCGCCGCAGAAGGCCGCCAAGTCGACGGCCAAGAAGGCCGCGGGGCGCCGGGCCGGCGCCGCCGAGTTGCGTAGCACCAACTAACGGGACTTTCCGAAGACGCTTTGAGCATTGCGACCGCGATACGACGTTCGACTCCGTTGCGCGCCGTCGCGGCGGGCGTGCAGGCGACCACCTCCCTCGTCGAGGCCGGCATCACCATCGCCGCGATTCCGCTGCGCGAGGGTGCCCGGGCGATCTCGGTCGAGCTGCCCCAGGACATCCGGGCGCCCCTGAGCCGACGCTGTTGGCGCGGCGCGGAGCGCGCCTGGATCGAGGTGCGCGGGCTGGACGGCGCCCCGGACGGGGCGCTCGGGCGCTCGGTGCTCGACGCCGTGCTGTCTTACCCCGGGGTCGCGTCGGCCGCCCTGAACTACCCGCTGTCGCGGGTGGTCGTCACCCTCGACGCCGCGGACACGTCGCTGCGCGACCTGTGCCGCCTCGTCGACGACGCCGAGAGGCGTTGTGCTGCAACACCCGTCGCAATCCGGCCGGCACCCCCGACGAGTCTGCCCGGCGACGGCGTGGTGCTGGCGACCCGGGCCGCCACCGCGGCGGCCGGCGCCGCCGGGCTCGGCATCGCGCTGACCGGCCGGGCGCTGCGCTGGCCGCGCATGCCCGTCGGCGTCCTGGCGGCCGTGGTGGCCGTCGACTACCAGCCGTGGCTGCGCCGCCTGCTCGAAGACCGGATCGGCCGGCCCGCCACCGACACCGTGCTGACGCTGGCGGTGACGGCCGCGGAAACCGTCACGCTGTCCCCCGCGTCGTTGTCGGTGGGCCTGCTGATGCAGTCGCTGAAGGCCGCCGAATGCCGCGCGGAGGCGCGCGCCTGGGTCGAGCACGAGCCCCGGCTGGCCGCCCACGCCGATCACCCGCGCACCGACCCGTCGGCGGGCGCCAAGCCGCCGCGCGGCCGGCCGGCCGACCACCACGCCGGCCGGTTCGCGCTCGTCCAGGCGATCAGCGCCGGGGTCGTCGGCGCCACCACCCGCAACCTGCACCAGGCGGCGCTGGCGGTCCTGGTCACCACCCCGGCGGCCAACCGCACCACCCCGGAGGCCTTCGCCGCCGCGCTCGGCCGGGGGCTGGCCGACCGGCACGCCGTGCTGGCGCTGCGTCCGGAGGCGCTGCGCCGGCTGGACCGGGTGGACGCCATCGTCATCGATCCCCGGGTGCTGTGCAGCACGAGCCTGCGGGTGTCGCTCATCCGGGGCGCCCGGGAGGCCGAACTGCCCGCGGCGTGGTCGCGCGCCACGCTGATGCTGGAAAACCAGCGTCTGCGTCCCGGCTGGCACCCGGTGCCCGGGATATCGGCCAATGAGCCGAATGGCGAAGTGGAGGCGCTGCTCTGCTTCACCCACGACCCGTTGGCGTCGGCCGTCGTCGCCGAGGCGCACCGGACGGGATCGGAGTTGGTTTCGGTCGAGGACGATTCGCTGGGCGAGCTGCGCCCGGCCTTCGACGAGATCAGGCCGCTGGCGCGGGGTTCCATCGACGGCGCCCTGGCGGGCGCCGTGGCGGATCTGCGGGAGGCGGGCCGCACTGTCGCGGTGCTGTCATCGCCCGGGGCGCAGGCGATTTGGTCGGCCGACGTGGCGCTGGGCATGCTGCCCGGGCCCGAAGCCGGGCCGCCGCCGTGGTACGCCGACCTGCTGCTGCCGGACCTGGGGGCCGCCTGGCGGGTACTGCACGCGGTGCCGGCGGCCCGGGCCGCGGCGCAGCGCGGCGTGGGGATCTCGGCGGGCGCGACGGCGATGGGCTCGCTACTGATGATCCCCGGTGTCCGCGGCATCGGGCGCGGGCCGGTGACCAGCGGCGCGGCGGCCGGTCTGATGTCGGGCTACCTGTTGGCGCGCGGCGTCATCAATGCGGACGCGCCGCGCGCGGCGCCCGTGCGGGAATGGCACGCGATGGCGGTCGAGCACGTCCGCAGGGCGTTGCCGCCGCCCGATTCCGAGCCGGCCGGTGACCCGCGCCGGCTCGCGCTGGCCTCGCTCGGCGCCGCCCAGCCCGAGACGCCTGGGCACGCGTTTCTGCAGTTCCTGGCCGCCGTCCGCGCCGAGTTGACCGACCCGCTGACGCCGGTGCTGGCGCTCGGCTCGGCGGCCAGCGCGGTGCTGGGCTCGCCGGTCGACGCCGTCCTGGTCTTCTCGGTGTTGGCCGGCAACTCCATGCTCGCGGCCAGCCAGCGGCTGCGAGCCGAGAATCGGCTGAATCACCTTCTGGCGCAACAGATCCCGCCTGCCCGCAAGGTGGTGTCCGGCCCGGACGGGGATCGGGCGTACGCGGACGTCATCGCGGCGCAGCTGCAGCCCGGCGACGTCATCGAGGTCCGCACCCACGAGGTGGTGCCTGCCGACGCGCGGATCGTCGAGGAGGTCGACGTCGAGGTCGACGAGTCGACGCTGACCGGTGAGTCGCTGTCGGTGGAGAAGCAGGTCGAGCCGACGCCCGGCGCCGCCCTCGCCGAACGCCGCTGCATGCTGTACGCCGGGACGACCGTGGTGGCCGGCACCGCGGTGGCGGTGGTGACCGCGGTCGGGGCCGACACCCAGGAGCGCCGCGCCGCCGAACTGGTGTCGGCCGAGATGTCGTCGGACATCGGGCTGCAGCACCAGCTCAGCCAGCTCACCAACCGGGCCTTCCCGGTCAGCATGACCGGCGGCGCGCTGGTCAGCGCGCTGGGCCTGCTGCGGGGATCGGTCCTGCGCCAGGCGGTCGCCAGCGGCATCGCGATCGCCGTCGCGGCCGTTCCCGAGGGGATGCCCCTGGTGGCCACCCTGGCGCAGGCGGCGTCGGCGCGACGGCTGACGAAGTTCGGCGCGCTGGTCCGCGTTCCGCGTTCGGTGGAGGCGCTCGGCCGCATCGACGTCGTCTGCTTCGACAAGACCGGGACGCTCAGCCAGAACCGGCTGCGGGTGGCCGAGGTCGTCGCCGCGCCGGGAACGTCGCGCGACGAGGTGCTGCGCTGCGCCGCGCGCGCCGCGCCGCCCACCAACGGCAACCCGCACGTGCACGCCACCGACGTCGCCATCGTGGAGGCCGCCTCGGCCACATCGGCGGCCGCGAACGGCCACCACCCGACCGCGCCCGTCGCGCACCTGCCGTTCCGCTCCGGCCGGTCGTTCTCCGCCTCCGTCACCGACACCGAGCTGGCCGTCAAGGGCGCGCCGGAAGTGGTGCTCGCCGCCTGCGGGCAGGTGAGCGGCGCGATGGCGGAGACGGTCGCCCGGATGGCCGGCAGCGGCCTGCGGGTGATCGCGGTGGCGCGCCGGCAGCTGAGCGCCGCCGAGGCGCGGGCGATCCGGCAGGAACCCGACGACATCGCCGATCTCGCCCGGGACGGGCTGACCCTGACCGGGTTCCTGGGCCTGTCCGATACGCCGCGCGCCGAGGCCGCCGGCCTGCTCGCGGACCTGCGCCGGCTCTCGGTGGGCGTCAAGCTGATCACCGGCGACCACCCGATCACCGCCCGGGCCATCGCCGAGGAGCTCGGGCTGAGCGTGACCGCGGGGCAGGTGATCAGCGGCGCCGAATGGGATGCGTTGTCGCGCAAGGACCAGGAGCGCGTCGTGACCGAGCGGGTGATCTTCGCCCGGATGACCCCGGAGAACAAGGTGCAGGTCGTCCAGACCCTGGAGAGCGCGGGCGTGCGCACCGCGATGGTCGGCGACGGGGCCAACGACGCCGCCGCCATCCGGGCGGCCACCGTCGGCATCGGCGTCGTCGCCGGCGGCAGCGACCCGGCGCACATGGCGGCCGACGTGGTGCTGGTCGACGCCCGCATCGAGGGTCTGCGGCACGCCATCGAAGAGGGGCGCCAACTCTGGCAACGGGTGCAGGCGGCCGTGTCCGTGCTGCTGGGCGGCAACGCCGGCGAGGTGTTGTTCGCGATCGTGGGCAGCGCGATCACCGGGACGTCACCGCTGAACACGCGGCAGTTGCTGCTGGTGAACATGATGACCGACGCGCTGCCGGCGGCGGCGCTGGCGGTGAGCAAGCCCAGCGGCCCGATCGACCCGGGCGTCCGGGGCCCGGACCAGCCCGCGTTGTGGCGCGCGGTCGCCATCCGCGGCGTCACGACCGCGGCGGCCACGACGGCGGCGTGGGCGATGGGCAGCGTCACCGGCCGTCCGCAGCGGGCGTCCACCGTCGCGCTGGTCGCCCTGGTGGGCGCGGAGCTGGGTCAGACGCTGCTGGATTCGCACGCCCCGCTGGTGGTGTTCACCGCGGCGGGCTCACTGGTGGCAATGGGGACGCTGATCAGCATCCCGGTGGTCAGCCAGTTGCTCGGCTGCACACCGCTGGGTCCGGTCGGCTGGGCGCAGGGGCTGGGATCCGCCGCCGCGGCGACGGTCGCGATCGGCGTGGCGAATCGTGCGCTGACGGGTCGGGACAAACCGGCCGACGACCGCCTTGAGGTGCGTGAACCTCGACGACCCCGGCGCGCCACAGCAGCGCATAGAGTTCCAGTAACGGCACCTTCAGCACCCGAGCGATAGATGAGACCAGCGGATCGCCCCCGGTGTCGGTCATCGTCGACATAAGTCCGACGGTGGCCGCACGACCCGGCGAGTCGGCAAACCCTTCGTTACCGAAAGGCAAATCATGGCGGAAAAGAAGTCGCGCAGGGGGACGTCGCAGCGCGAGGCGGTGGAAAAGATCCGCGAGGGCGAAACGTTCCACGTGAACCTCCCGGTGCTCGGCCAGATGGAGATTCCCCGGCCCGAGCAGTTGGCCTATTTCGGGGGCCTGGCCGCGCTGGCGGCCTTCGAGCTCATCGACTGGCCGGTGGCGGTGGTGATCGCCGCCGGACACTTCCTGGCCAGCAACCACCACAACAAGCTGCTCGAGGAGCTCGGCGAGGCCATGGAAGACGCCTAGCGGACGCCTAGCAGATTCCTAACCGGCGCCGAGGGCACGGTCGAACCGCAACGTGACCCGAGTGCCCCCGGGGGTGCGCAGCGTGTCGACGTGGTCGGCCAGCCCACCGATCAGGGTCAGGCCGCGGCCGCGGCGCCGGCTGCGCAGGCTGGCCGACGAATCGCCCACCCACCGCCCGGTGTCGCTGACGGTGACCGCGACCGTCCGCTGACGCAGGAAGGCCTCCACCGAGACCGTTCGGCGCGCCTCGCCGTCGCTGCCGTGCTCGATCGCGTTGGTCACGGCCTCACCGGTCGCCAGCAGGATGTCCAGCTCCTGCTTCGGGGCCACGGCGACGCCGGTCAGCCAGTCGCGCAGCCGCTCGCGCGCGACGGGAATCTGATCGGGCACGGCCGTCACCACGGTGGCGAAGCTGCGCGGGGTTTCGTGGCTCGGCCGCAGCGCCAGCACGACGACGTCGTCGCGGTAACCGGCGGGCGGTGCCAGCCGGGAGAGCAGCTCGGCGCAGACCGACTCGACCGGGAGGTCGGCGCATTCCGCGGCCGCGGCCTTGAGGCGGTCGAGGCCGTCGTCGAGCGTCTCGCCGGCGCGCTCGATGAGCCCGTCGGTGTAGAGCAGGATCAGGCCGCCCGGCGGCAGGTTGGCCGTCGCGGTGGCGTCGGCCGGGTAAGTGTCGGCATGGTGTTCCTTGATGGCGACCGGCAGGCGGCGGCCGGAGGTCAGGAACGCCGCGCGGTGGTCCGGGAAGACCAGCAGCGGGTAGGGGTGGCCGGCGCAGCTGTAGCTGAGGGTCGCGCTACCGGTGTCCGGTTCCGGGTCGACGAGGGCGTAGGCCACGGTCGCGCAGCGCGCACCCGCCACGCTGGCGCCGTAGCGGTCGAGCGCCCCCAGCACCGAGCCGGGTTCACCCGCGGTGAGGGCCGAGGCGGCCACCGCGGCGCGCAGCCGGCTCATCACGATCGCGGCGGCCAACCCGTGCCCGACGACGTCGCCCACCGAGATCGCCACCCGGCCGCCGCGGCCCAGCGGGGTGACCGAATACCAGTCGCCGCCGACGCGCATCGCCTCCCCGGCCGGTTGGTACACCGCGGCCACGACCGCCGCCGTCGAGCCGCGGTCCAGGTCCAGCAGCTGCTCCTGGAATTCGACGGCGATCCGGTGTTCGCGCGCCATGACCCGGACGCGGTCCAGGGCCGAGGACGTCAGGTCGGCCATCCGGGCGAACGTGTCCAGTTCGGCGGCGTCGAACCGGCGCGGAGCGGACCACAGCAGGCCCAGCACGCCGATGACGCGGCCCGTGTGATCCCGCAACGGATGGGCGACGCAGGCGCGAACGCTGCCGGCGGTGTCCTGCACCGCGTGCCGATAGCGCGGGGGCAGGTCGAACGTGTCGGTGATGACCATCGACTCGCCGGTGCGCACGACGTCGGCCCCCACCACCGGGGAGTCGAGTTCGGTCACGTGGTAGCGGTCGCGCAGCTCGCCGGGCAGGTGGCCGGCGTAGTCGAACCGGATGTGCCGGTCGCCGTCGAGGACGCCGATGGTGACGGTGGCGGCGTCGGCCGAGCCGAACGAGGATTCCAGCAGCGCGTCCAAAATCCCGGCGACCGAATCGGTGGCCTGCAGCGCGGAGTCGAGTTGCACCAGATCGGAGGCCGCGGCGCGGCGCTGCCGGTCGCGCTCGCGGGCGACCGTCGACAGCCGCGACCGCACCCGGTCGACCAGCTCCCGGGACCGGAACGGCTTGGGCAGGTAGTCGTCGGCGCCGCCGGCGTAGCCCTCGTCGACCGCCTCCGCGCCGGCCCGGGCGGACAGCATGAGGACCGGTGTGGCCGCCAGTTCCGGGTCCGCGCGGACGGCCGACACCAGCTCGAAGCCGTCGATGCCGGGCATCATGACGTCGGTGACGATCGCATCCGGGCGCAGATTTCGGGCCGCCGCCAGCGCCGACTCGCCGTCCGCGGCCACGACGGTCTCCCAGTGCGCCGAGAGCACCCGGTCCAGATGGTGGCGCATGTCGGCGTTGTCGTCGGCGATCAGCACCAGAGGGCGCGACCGCTCGGGCGCGGCCGTCGGCCCGTGGGGTTGCGACGCGGGCGTCAGCCACTGACGGGCCTCCGCCACATACGGGTTGGTCTCGTCCAGGGCGCCGACGGGCGCCTGATCGGCCGCCGTGCCGGCGGCCGAGCGCGGCAGCCGGATGGTCACCGTCGTCCCGCGGTCCACCTCGCTGTCGACCTCCACCGTGCCGCTGTGCAGCTCGACGAGCCCGCGCACCAGCGAGAGCCCGATCCCGGTGCCCTCCACGCTGCGGCCCCGCAGGTTGTCGGCGCGGTAGAACCGGTCGAACAGGCGGTCCAGATCGTCGGCGGCGATCCCCACCCCGGTGTCGCGCATGGTGACGACGCAGTGCGCCGGTTCGGCGCGCACCCGGACCGAAATCGAGCCCCGCAGCGTGTATTTCACCGCGTTGGACAGGAGATTCAAGACGATGGTCTCCCACATGCCGGGGTCGACGTCGGCCGGCGCCGGGGCGCAGTCCACCACGAGATCGAGGCCCGCCCGGTGGCACAGCTCGGTGAAGGACGACGCGATGTGGGCGGTCAGCGCGCCGACGTCGGTGCACGCCAGTTTCGCGTTCGCGCGGCCGGCCTCGATGCGGGAGAAGTCGAGCAGCGAGTCGACCAGGCGCTGCAGGCGTCGGGCGTTGCGGGCCGCGGTGCTCAGCCGGTCCGCCAGCGCGCTTGCCGGCGCCGCTTCGGCGAGCGCGTCGTCGAGCGGACCCAGCAGCAACGTCAGCGGGGTGCGGAATTCGTGGCTGACGTTGGTCAGAAACGCCGTCTTCGCCCGGTCCAGCTCGGCCAGCGCGTCGGCCCGCTGCCGTTGCTGTTCGTAGGAGACCGCGGAGGCCAGCGCCGCCGACAACTGGTCGGTCAGCAGCTGGCAGAACGCGCGGTACATCGAATCGAGGGGGCGCAGCGGACTGACCCCGATCACCACCGCCCCGGCGTTCGACGTTTCGGCCAGCGGCAACACCAGCGCCTGCCGCGGACAGTTTTCCCCGAAAAGCTCTGTGATGCCAGGGATTACGTCCTCCAGCCGGTCGATGACGCGCGCGGCCCGGGCGCGTGGCGCCGTCTCGCCGCCGGTGAGCCCCTCCAGCGAGCCCGGCAGCAGCCGGCGGATGGACGGCGTGGCCCCGCGTAGCGTGCTGACGTGCGCCCCCTTTCCGTCTCCCGCCATGTAGACGGCGACGAACGGCAGGTCCAGCGGCTGCGCGCCGCACACCGCGACGGCGCCGCCGACCGCGTCGTCGATGGTGTGCGCGTCCATCACGGCGGTTGCCACCGCGTTGAGCAACTGCAGCCGGCGCTCGCTCAACACCCGGTCGGTCGTTTCGATCACCGCGCAGAAAATGGCGGTGACGACGCCGCCGCCGCCGACGATGGGGCTGTAGGTGAAGGTGAAGTACCGCTCCTGGGCCTGCCCGCCGGTCATCAGCGGCAACATCAGGTCGTTGGCCCAGGTCGCGACGCCGGTGTCCAGGACGCTGACGAGCATCGGGGAGATCTGCCGCCAGATCTCCCACCACACCTGGTCGGCGGGACAACCCAGCGCCGCCGGATGTTTGTCCCCCAGGATCTGCGCGTAGGCGTCGTTGTAGATCAGGAAGAGCTCCCGGCCCACCCAGAGCACGATCGGAAACCGCGACGTCAGGGCGACCGCCACGGCGGTCCGGATCTCGGCCGCCCACTGCTGCGGCGGCCCCAACGGGTGGGTGTCCCAGTCGAATTCGGCGAACCGGCGGCCGACCTCGCCGCCCAAACCGACCGCAGCGGCCAGGTCGGCCGGCAGCGCCGGGGTCATTGCTGTCGCTTGCGTTGCAGCGCGTCGGACAGCGTGGGATAGATGTCGAGGATGCGGTCCAGTTCGGTCACCTGGATCGGACGAAGCACCTGGTCGTGGTCGGCCACCAGACGGACCGCCGTGCCGGCTTCCTTGCCTTCGTCGTGGCACTCGAGCACCGCGTTCAGCGCCGCGCTGCCGAAGAAGTCCACGGCTTGCAGGTCCACTACCACCAGCCGGGCCGGGTGCGTCCCGGCCAGCTTGAGGGCGGCGGTCAGGTGAGGGGTTACCTCACCGACGGTACTGGAGTCGACGCCGCCTTTAACGCGCACCACCACAGCGTCGTCGAGTGCCTCGTGTTCCACCGCCAACAACTTCAGCGCCTTTCGCCGTCGTCCCCATCCGCGGCAGCGCCGCTCGGAGTGTAGGAACACTAACTGTTTGCGCGCTCCCGCGTTCGCGTATTCCTCTGGTTACCCAGCGGACTCGGCGGTTATCCGTTCGTGCACCGTCAGCAGCAGGTGATCGAACTGACTCTGCAGCGTCGCCGTCGCTGAATCCAGCGTCGTCGCCTCCGCGAGCAGTTGCCGGGCCAGCGCCCGCAGCTTCACGTTGGTCTCCTGCGACCGCCACTGCAGCACGCGGAAGGCCTGCTCGGCGCTGACCCGGTAGACGAACATCAGCACGCCCTTGGCCTGCTCGATCGCCGCGCGGCTTTCGAACAGGTCCGGCAGCGCCTCGTCGAGCACCTCCTGCCGGGCCTCGTCGAAGGTGTTGGTGAGGTCGATGTAGTAGCCCGCGGTGCCCACCACGGCCCCCGACTCGTCGTGCATGCGGTCGGCCACGACGATCGCGTCGTGCACGTTGCCGGCGGTGTCGAGGAACCGGTGCCGACTGGAGAACGACTCGGCGGACTGCAGCGCGAAGTCGAGCACCTCCTGAACGTGCGCGCGGTCGTCGGGGTGCTTGTGCGACAACAACAGCTTCGTCGTCGGCTCGACGGCTCCCGGTTCGTAGCCGTGCATCCGGGCCACCTCGTCGGACCACTCCCAGCGCTCACCGATGAACCAGAAGCGGAAGGCGCCGACGTTCAGGTGCCGGGCCACCGCCTCGACCGGGCCCGGCTGCTGGCCGCGGGATCCGGCGGGTGTCACCCCCTCCGTGCCCCCTTGCTGTCGCACGTTTGCATTTTTCCATTCAGGGGATCCCATCGGCTACCACCCCGGCCAAATGGCCCGCCCACATGCCAGGGGGCCCGGGGTGGGGGTAACGTCGCGTGCGGACCATCCACAACGCGGGAGCGCAGGTCGAATGCGCTGAGAGGACGGCTTGCGGCCGTCGACCGTACGAACCTGACCGGGTAATGCCGGCGTAGGGAGATGAAATGACCGTCACCGTCGAACCGTCCGTCACCACCGGCCCGATCGCGGGCAGTAGCAAGGTCTACCGCGAGCTGGACGGGGGCGCCCGCGTCCCGTTCCGGCGCGTGCACCTGTCCACCGGGGACCACTTCGACCTCTACGACACGTCCGGCCCCTACACCGACGCGGCCGCGGTCATCGACCTCGCCTCCGGCCTGCCCCCGCGCCCAGGGGTGGTGCGCGACCGCGGCACCCAGCTGCAGCGGGCCCGGGCCGGCGAGATCACCGCCGAGATGGCCTACATCGCCGCCCGCGAGGACATGCCCGCCGAATTGGTGCGCGACGAGGTCGCCCGCGGCCGTGCGGTGATCCCGGCCAACCACAACCACCCCGAGAGCGAGCCGATGATCATCGGCAAGGCGTTCGCGGTGAAGGTCAACGCCAACATCGGCAACTCGGCGGTGACGTCGTCGATCGCCGAGGAGGTCGACAAGATGGTGTGGGCCACCCGGTGGGGCGCCGACACCATCATGGACCTGTCCACGGGCAAGAACATCCACGAGACCCGCGAGTGGATCCTGCGTAACTCCCCGGTCCCGGTCGGCACGGTGCCGATCTACCAGGCGCTGGAGAAGGTCAACGGCGATCCGACGGAACTGACGTGGGAGATCTACCGCGACACCGTGATCGAGCAGTGCGAGCAGGGTGTGGACTACATGACCGTGCACGCCGGCGTGCTGCTGCGGTACGTGCCGCTGACGGCCAAGCGGGTCACCGGCATCGTCTCGCGCGGCGGCTCGATCATGGCGGCCTGGTGCCTGGCCCATCACCGGGAGTCGTTCCTGTACACCAATTTCGACGAACTCTGCGACATCTTCGCGCGCTACGACGTCACCTTCTCCCTGGGTGACGGGCTGCGCCCGGGGTCGATCGCCGACGCCAACGACGCCGCCCAGTTCGCCGAGCTTCGCACGCTGGGCGAGCTGACGAAGATCGCGAAAGCCCATGGCGCGCAGGTGATGATCGAGGGGCCGGGCCACGTCCCGATGCACAAGATCGTCGAGAACGTGCGGCTGGAAGAGGAGCTGTGCGAGGAGGCGCCGTTCTACACGCTGGGCCCGCTGGCCACCGACATCGCGCCGGCCTACGACCACATCACGTCGGCGATCGGCGCCGCGATCATCGCCCAGGCCGGCACCGCGATGCTGTGCTACGTCACCCCGAAGGAACACCTCGGGCTGCCGGACCGCAAGGACGTCAAGGACGGCGTGATCGCCTACAAGATCGCCGCGCATTCCGCGGACCTGGCCAAGGGACACCCGCGCGCGCAGGAACGCGACGACGCGCTGTCGACGGCCCGCTTCGAGTTCCGGTGGAACGACCAGTTCGCGCTGTCGTTGGACCCCGACACGGCGCGGGAATTCCACGACGAGACGCTGCCGGCCGAGCCCGCCAAGACGGCGCACTTCTGCTCGATGTGCGGTCCCAAGTTCTGCTCCATGCGGATCACGGCAGACGTCCGGGCCTACGCCGCCGAGCACGGGCTCGACAGCGAAGAGGCGATCGAGGCGGTCATGAACGAGGGCATGGCCGAGAAGTCGCGCGAGTTCGCCGAGCACGGCAACCGGGTGTACCTGCCCATCACCCAGTGAGCTACCTGCCGCTGCCGTCGCCGGGCACCACCCCCGCGCGGGTGTTGTCCATCGCCGGATCGGACTCGGGGGGCGGCGCGGGCATTCAGGCCGACATGCGCACCATGGCGCTGCTGGGCGTGCACGCCTGCGTCGCGGTCTCCGCGGTCACGGTGCAGAACACGTTGGGTGTCAAGGGATTTCACGAGGTGCCCGCCGGCGTCGTCGCCGGTCAGATCGAGGCGGTGGTCACCGATATCGGCGTCCAGGCCGTCAAGACGGGCATGCTGGCGTCGTCGGCGATCGTCGCGGCGGTGGCCGACACGTGGCGCCGGTTGGGTCTGACGGTCCCGCTCGTCGTCGACCCGGTGTGCGCGTCGATGCACGGCGACGCCCTGCTGGCGGCATCCGCGCTGGATGCGCTTCGCGGGCAACTGTTTCCCCTGGCCACCCTGGTCACGCCGAACCTGGACGAGGTGCGCCTGCTGGTGGGGATCGACGTGGTGGACGCGGGGTCGCAGCGCGCGGCGGCCGAGGCGCTGCGCGCGCTGGGGCCGCGCTGGGTGCTGGTCAAGGGCGGCCACCTGCGGTCCTCCGACCGCAGCTGCGACCTGCTCTACGACGGGTCCGCCTGGTACGAGTTCGACGCGGAGCGGTTGCCCGGCGGCAACGATCACGGCGGCGGCGACACGCTGGCCGCGGCCATCGCCTGCGCGCTGGCGCACGGCTTCACCGTCCCCGACGCGGTCGGGTTCGGGAAGCGGTGGGTCACCGAATGCCTGCGCGCCTCCTATCCGCTGGGCCACGGCCACGGCCCCGTCTCCCCCCTGTTCCGGCTGTCATGACTGCCCGCCTCCACCTCAGTCCGTACCGGACCGCATCGTCGGCGGGCGCATGAACCTCGATCCGATCGCGGGCATCGCGCACCAGCCCGACGGGCCGCCCGCCGGGGTGGTGGTCCTGACCCATGGCGCCGGCGGCAACCGGGACTCACCGCTGCTGGCACAGGTTTGCGACGAATGGGCACGACGCGGCTGGCTGGCGGTGCGGTACAACCTGCCCTACCGACGCCGCCGGCCCACCGGACCACCGTCCGGGTCGGCCGCCGCCGATCGGGCGGGGATCGTCGAGGCGCTCACGTTGTGCCGCGGGCTGGCCGACGGGCCGGTCATCGCCGGGGGGCACTCCTACGGCGGGCGGCAGACGTCCATGGTGGTGGCCGCCCGCGAGGCCTTTCCCGTTGAAGTCGACCTGCTGACGCTGTTCTCGTATCCCCTGCATCCGCCGGGGAAGCCGGAGCGCGCCCGTACCGAGCACCTGCCCGACATCAGGGTCCCGACGGTGTTCACGCACGGGACGTCGGACCCGTTCGGCACGCCCGACGAACTGCGCGCCGCCGCCGCGCTGGTCACCGGCACGACCGCCGTCGTCGAAATCGCCGGGGCGCGGCACGATCTGCGGTCCAAGACCCTGAACGTGGCGGCGCTGGCGGTCGACGCCGCGCTGCAACTGCTCGGGCGCAATTAGACAGTTTGGACTGATCAGTTTAGACTGATCTTGTGGATGGCATCGCCGAATCGGCAGCGGCTGCGGCCCGCGATCTGCGGGTGCTCTTCAGCCGGCTGCGGCGGCGGTTGCGGGAGCTCGCCACCGACGGCGACCTGACCCCCTCGCAGACCGCGGTGCTCAACCGGCTCTGGAAAGACGGGCCCTCGTCGGCGAGCGGCCTGGCCTCGGCCGAGCGGGTGCGTCCACAGTCCATGGCCACGATAGTGGCCGCCCTCAAGCAGCGGGGACTCATCGAGCGCACGCCCGACCCGGAAGACAAACGGCGGCAGCTGATTTCGTTGTCCGTCGCGGGCCGGCGACGCGCCGAGAGCGACCGGCAGGTCCGCGAGGAGTGGCTGGCACGCGCCATCCACGAGCGGTACTCCGAAGGCGAGCGCCGCACGATCCTCGAGGCCCTGGCACTGCTCGAGCGCTTGACCGAATGACGAAAGGACAAGGGCTGCAATGGAAGTAGGACTGCACTTCATCGATTTTCTGCCCGGCGACGCGGCGGCGCTGGGCCCCACCCTGGCCGACGCGGCCAGGGCCGCCGAGCAGGGCGGGGCGACGCTGTTCACCCTGGCCGACCACTTCTTCCAGATGGAGAACGTGGGGCGCGCGGAGGATCCGTTCCTCGAGGGCTACACGTCGCTGGGCTTCCTGGCCGGACAGACCGCAACGATCGACTTGAGCCTGCTGGTCACCGGGGTCACCTATCGCTATCCGGGACTGCTCGCCAAGGCGGTCACCACACTGGACGTCTTGTCGCAGGGCCGCGCGATGCTGGGCCTCGGTGCGGCCTGGTACGACCGCGAGCACGCCGCCCTCGGGTTCCCCTATCCGCCGGTGAGCCAGCGCTTCGAGATGCTCGAAGAGACGCTGCAGATCTGCCGGCAGATGTGGAGCGACAACGACGGGCCGTACCGGGGCAAGCACTACCAGTTGGCCGAGACCATCTGTGCGCCGCAACCGATTCGGCGGCCGCCGGTCCTGATCGGCGGCGACGGCGAGAAGAAGACGCTCCGCCTGGTCGCGCAGTACGCCGACATCTGGAACAGCACCGTGTCCGAGCCCGATGAGTTCGAGCACAAGATCGAGGTGCTGAACCGCCACTGCGACGCGGTCGGCCGTGACCCCGGCGCGATCCGCAAGACGGTGGGACTGTTCGTGAATCCGTTCGACGACCTCGACGGATACTTCGCGACCGTCGAGCGCTTCGCCGCGCTGGGCGTCGAGCTGGTCAATGCCGGCCCCTTCCCCGGCAACCCCGACCCGGTGGGCTTCATCCACCGACTCGGCGACGAAGTGATCCCCAAGCTCGCCGAGATCCGTTGAGCCGGGGCGATTTCCGTCAGCCCGGGTAGCGGGAGTAGCACGCGTCCATGTTGCCGGCGACGCCGCCGCGGAACGCCGCTATCCGGGTGAAACCGGCCGGCACGCTGGTGCCGTCGGCGTCGCTGGCGACGAGGTGGTTGGTGAGCAACCCGGCCACCGCTTCGTCGAGATCACCGGCCGTCAACAGGAATTGCTTCTCCGACGACAGCTCGATGGGTTCGGCCATCTTGCGATGCACCACGCCCGTCAGGCACGCCGTGCGCAGCGCGGTCCACGGGCTCTGCATGGCCAAGTCGCGTTCGTGCTGCACGGCCAGCGCGTACCGGGACATCACCACCGACAGCGCCGTGTCGTCGCCCTGCGGCAGGGTCTGCTCGTTCTCGTCGGCGAGCTTGCCCATGGCCGCGAGCTTGGGCAGGTCGACCATGATCGTGTTGGTGGCCGGGCAATAGGAGGCCGGCGGGCTGGGCTTCGCGTCCGGGCAATCGGCCGGCCGATAGGACAGCGCGGGCGGGTTCTTCGGGGCGAAGATCTTCCCGAGGAGCTCCATCAGGGTGGACAGGGTGTCCTGGTCGATCGGCACCTCACCGGTTTCGGGGTTCCCGGTGCTGCTGTCGACCCGCAGCGCGTTGGGCAGGTCGCCGCGGCGCTGCTCGATCTCCTTCTTGTCGATGCCCGCGCAGGCCGAGGCGCCGTCGATGAAACCCATCTGGAAGGCGCTGATCCGGTCGAGCGCCGACCCGTGTTCGTCGTCGTTCTCGGTCTCGCTGTCGATCACGGGGTCCCGGGTGGTGATGATCCCCGCCAGCACGTGGTCGAGCCCGTCGGCGGTGCTGAGGGTGAACCGCGGCGACTTGCCGTCGGCGACCCAGAACAGGTAGACGCCCGCGAAGCAGTCGGCCTGCTGCTCGTGCACGATCGTGGGGTCGCGCCTGGTGACCAGCTTCGCCATGTTCTGCAAGGCGTGACCGAACTCGTGGGCCAGCACACCGTTGACGGACATGTCGCCGAAGTATTTCTGCGCGACCGGCATGAAGACCCCACGGTCCCAGGCGATCAGGTTGCAGCGTGACGTGTAGAAGGCGTTGACGAGTTTGTAGGTGTCGTTGTGGCAAACGATGGGGCTCGATGGGGAGTTGGAGTCGTACGACACCATCTTGCCGACCGGGACGTAACTGCCCTTCAGGGATTGGCCGTACACCGACTTCCAGTATTCCTCGATGTCGTTCACCGACAGCAACGACAGCTTGTCGATCGCGCCGTTGTCGGTGTTGACCACCGTGCCGGTCGGACCGGGCGCGTTCGGGCGGATCCCGCTGGGCCCGTTCGTCGCGGGCAGGCCGCCCACCCGGAACGGGTCGTTGAGCATGGACAACGCGCGCCCGCCGACGAAAGATGTGCAGCCGGCCACCACGATTGCCACCGCCGCGCAGATCGACACCGCCGGCAGCAAGGCGGCCGCCCCGTGGCGACGCGCACCGGGCGGCTGACGTCGAATGCGCGCATGGCTGTTCATCCCAACCTCATCCCGACCCGGCTGCAGGGCAGCACCAAAGGGTCTCATTCTAGAGCGGTTGGCTAACTATGACAGCCCGAATGACGACGGCGGGCGAACGCCGGCTGCGGCGGCGGCGAGGCCGGGATGCCGGCGGTTGCCGACACGGGAACCGAAACCGCCGGGCGGGCGCCCGTTTCGAAACAGCGAACTTCGCTAGGGGCGGGGGGCGATCGGCGTCGGCGTTTGCTGAGGCCCCATCATGCCGCCCGGTCCCATCATGCCGCCCGGTCCCATCATGCCGCCCGGTCCCATCATGCCGCCCGGTCCCATCATGCCGCCGGGCCCCATCATGGGGCAGGTACCGCCGCGCCCGCCGCCGTAACCGTGGTGCCACCCGTAGTGGCCGCCAGACGACCAGCCCAGGAACAGGCCCGTGAAAAAGATCACCGCGGCGACGAACACGACACCGGCGACGATGACGACCCACGCGACCGCTTGACCCAGCCGGCTGGGACCGCCGAATCGGTGCGCGTCCCCGGGTTGATCGGTGACGGTGGTCGGTCCGGTGCTGGTTTCAGGATTCTGCGTCATGCTTGAACCATCGCACACGTATACCCACGGGGGGTAGGGACCATTGGCCCTAGAGGGCGCGGTGCTCGTCTGGTCGACTTGTCTGATCGCCTGGACGAGTGTTCCGGAGGGGCTATGGCTGGATTGACGCGACGTGCGGTGCTTGCCGCGTTCGGCGTACTCGGCGCGGGCGGCATCGTGGGTTACCTGCGCCGCGGCGCCCTTCCGCCGCCGGCGGCGGCCATCCGCCTCACGGACGGCGGCGGCTGCATGGGTGCCGGCCCGATGGAAATGCACCGCTACATGGAAATGTTCATGCGGCACAGCGAAATTCGGCGCGTCGTCGAGGACATCCCCGGTGGCGTGCGCACCACCACAGAATCGGATTCTCCGGCCCTGGCCGCCCAACTTCAGGCGCATGTCTCGAGCATGTACGCCCACCTCGACCAGGGAATCGAGGTCCGGTGCATGAGCGAGAGCCTGCCGACCCTTTTCCGTCAGTCCGGCGGCTACCGCCGCCAGCTCACGTTCACGCCGAAGGGCGTCATCGCCGAGGAGACCACCGACGACCCCGCCCTCGGCGACGTCATCCGCGCGCATGCACGGGAGGTCACCGGGTTCGTGCAGGACGGGATGCCCGCCTCGATGCGGCAGTCGATGGGCTGCGGCCGGATGATGGGGCCGGGCATGCCCTAGAAGGGCGGCGGCTCGTCGTCGGGGGGCGCGGGTCCGGGGGGTGACGAGCCGGCGGG
>NZ_MVIJ01000150.1 GCF_002086735.1 Mycobacterium scrofulaceum
TCTAAAACTGACTGAGGTTGTTGACAGTCTGAGCTCCTGATGGAAGGAGCTGCATGGCTGACCGTGTTTGGAGCGAGAAGGATCTGATCAGACGGGCGAACCGGCGCCTGGCGGTACTACAGCACGCTGAAGAGGTCAGCGGAAACGTGGCGGCAACGTGCCGCTATTACGGCATCAGCCGCAACGTGTTTTACCGGTGGAAGCGCCGATACGAGGACGAGGGGTTTGACGGACTCAAGGATCGGTCGAGTGCGCCCCTGCTGTGCCCGACGATCACTCATCCCGACATAGTCGAGAAGATCATCCACCTGCGCCAGCATTACCACTTCGGGCCAATGAAGATCCGGATGTACCTCAAGCGCTACCACGACGTGGACATCAGCGCGTCCGGGGTGTGGCGAATCCTCAAGCGGCTCGGCATGAATCGCCTCCCGGCCTCGCAGCGCTACAAGCGTCACACCGGGCGGTGGAAGCGCTACGAGAAGCAGCGTCCCGGCCATTATGTGCAAATTGATGTCAAGTTCATCGAGCCGATCGCCGCCGGATTGGGGCGCCGCAAGCGCTACTACCAATACACCGCGATCGACGACTGCACCCGGCTGCGCGTACTCCGCGCCTATCCCCGGTCAGACCAGAAGACCGCGATCCAGTTCCTCGACTACGTCCTCTCACGACTGCCCTTCCAGGTCGAGAAGATCCAGACCGACAATGGCGCCGAATTCCAGTCCAGCTTCCACTGGCACGTGCTTGACCAGGGCATCGGCCATATTTACATCCGACCAGGAACACCCAGGCTCAACGGCAAAGTGGAGCGTTCACACCGCATTGACGCCGAAGAGTTCTACCGACTACTCGACGGCGTCGTCGAAGACGACGCCGGGGCCGGCCTGTTCAACCAGAAACTCAAGGAATGGGAGGACTACTACAACTACCACCGACC
>NZ_MVIJ01000151.1 GCF_002086735.1 Mycobacterium scrofulaceum
GACGTGATCGTCATTGGTTCGGGTCCTGCCGGGTATACCGCGGCGTTGTATACCGCGCGGGCGCAGTTGGCGCCGGTGGTGTTCGAGGGGACGTCGTTTGGTGGGGCGTTGATGACCACGACCGAGGTGGAGAATTTCCCCGGTTTCCGGGAGGGCATCACCGGTCCGGAGTTGATGGATCAGATGCGTGAGCAGGCGCTGCGGTTCGGGGCTGATCTGCGGATGGAAGACGTCGAGTCGGTGTCGCTGCAGGGGCCGGTCAAGTCGGTGACCACCGCCGAGGGCCAGACCGTGCGCGCGCGGTCGGTGATTTTGGCCATGGGCGCGGCGGCGCGGTATCTGGGGGTGCCCGGGGAGCAGGAGTTGCTGGGGCGTGGGGTGAGCTCGTGTGCCACCTGTGACGGGTTCTTCTTCCGCGATCAGGACATCGCGGTGATCGGCGGTGGGGACTCGGCGATGGAGGAGGCCACCTTTTTGACCCGGTTTGCGCGCAGCGTCACCCTGGTGCACCGCCGCGAGGAGTTCCGGGCCTCGCGCATCATGCTGGAGCGGGCGCGGGCCAACGAGAAGATCACCATCGTGACCAATAAGGCGGTGCTGGGGGTGGAGGGTTCGGAGACCGTGAGCGGGTTGCGGGTGCGCGACACCGTCACCGGTGAGGAGTCCACCCTGGCGGTCACGGGGGTGTTCGTGGCGATCGGTCACGACCCGCGCTCGGAGCTGGTGCGCGAGGTCCTCGACACCGATCCCGACGGGTATGTGCTGGTGCAGGGCCGCACCACGGCCACGTCGATCGAGGGCGTGTTCGCCGCCGGGGACCTGGTCGACCGCACCTACCGCCAGGCCATCACCGCCGCCGGCAGCGGCTGCTCGGCGGCCATCGACGCCGAACGCTGGCTGGCCGAACACGCCGA
>NZ_MVIJ01000152.1 GCF_002086735.1 Mycobacterium scrofulaceum
ACCGGTCAAGCATTTCCGTTGTTGGCGTGTCGTTTACGTGATTCAGCCGGCCACGATTAGCCGGTCAACAGGCAGTCCCCGATGGTGCCGATCGAGGGCACCGCACCGACCTCGGCGAGACGTTCACCGTAGCGGATGGAAGTGAACTGGGACCCGGCATCGGAGTGACATGTCAAGCCCGGCAATGTGTTTCCACGTGACCAGCGGGCCATCTCGATCGCGTCGAGCACCATGGTTGTGCGCATGTGGGAGGCCACCCGCCAGCCCACGATCATCCGGGAGTAGGCATCGACGATGAAGCACACATACGCCACCCCAGCCCAGGTCGGCACGAATGTTAGATCCGTGACCCACAGTTGGTTCGGCGTAGTCGCCGTGAACTTCCGCTTGACCAGATCGGGGTGGCGAGGCGCTGTCAGGTCGGGTTTGGTGGTGCGGACCCGTTTGCCGCGCCGCGCTCCTTGGATGCCGGCTGCGCGCATCAGTCGGGCGACCTGGTCTCGCCCGACGTCGTGGCCGGCACGGCGGGCGGCTTTCCACAGCTTGCGGGCGCCGTAGACCCGGTAGTTGTCCCACAGCGCCACCAGGGCGGGCGCCAGCTCGGCGTCTCGACGGGCCCGTGCCGACAGCGGCCGTGCCTTGGTGTCGTAGTAAGTACTCGGGGCCACCGACACCCCTGCGGTGCGCAGGACGGTGCAGATGGGCTCGACCCCGAATTCCCCACGGTGGGTGTCGATGAAGTCGACTACTTCTTGTGTTGGCGGTCGAGCTCCGCGCCGAAGAAACTGGCCGCTCGTTTCAGAATCTCGTTGGTTATCTGAGGCCGTGAGGAAGCTGTTCACCATGTAGACGACACGCGTTCGGAGATGCCGGGAAATGCGTTGTG
>NZ_MVIJ01000153.1 GCF_002086735.1 Mycobacterium scrofulaceum
GTTGCCGTCGATTACGACGCGAAAGACGGTGTCCTCAATGGCAATAGCGACCGTTTGCCCTTGGTAACTGCGTCCTATCCGTAGTCGTTGGCCGGCGACGGTCACCGTCCCATTGGCCGCCACGCGTCGCATGGCCTGGTGTGGGGGCGCCGGTGGCGGCAAGGGCTCGGCGCTGGGGCGTGCTCCACGCAGTGCTGCGCGCTGATCCGCCGGTATCGGCGCGGGCAGCGTCTTGACGAGTCGGCGGTTGGCCACGATGTGCATCAGGGTGCCCTCGAAGCGGACGGTGACGCGCTGGCCGACCAACGTCGACTCCAGCAGCACCTTGTGGCCACCAAGGCCGATGCAGCCATCGCGGGAGACGGTGCGCGCGACTTCGATGACTGCGCTGGTGGTCAGCATGTCGACGGTGACAGCGCCACGTGCGGGCTCTGGTCCGGCGATGCGTGCACCGCGGCGCAGCAGATCGCGCAGGTCGTGTTCGGACAGTCGCGATGGTCGCGTCCGGATGACCGCGCCGTCGAGCACGATGTGGATGCTGCGGTCGCTGGCCCACACCGTGACCTCGCGTCGGGCCAGCGCGGCGGTGAACTTGAACTGCTGATCAGCTGGAAGCAGCAGCCGCGCTCGGGGCGTCAGCACTGCCTCCCACTCGACGGCGTGCACGGTCGCGCCCAACGCGTGCTCTGTCACCGGCGCGAGGTGTTGGCGGGTACGAGGCGGAACGATGACGTCGACGGTGTTGGGGACCAGCGGTTCGGTGGCTACGGGCAGCGGCGGTATCACGTCGATGGGCGCTGGACGGAACACCGTTGCCGGCGTCGCCATCCCCAGCGACTGGTGG
>NZ_MVIJ01000154.1 GCF_002086735.1 Mycobacterium scrofulaceum
CGTTCAACATGACTCGTTGATCGCGATGCGTGGACCAACGCCAAGATCCGAAGTCCACCAATTGACGGGACACTATCACCGAGGGAGGCACCGTCCGCACGACCAAGTCCTCGTAACACCGACGCGATGCCATCGCCTAGTGCTGTTCCCCCACCCCCGGACACTGATCACCACATCCCGGCCGACGCCGACCGCCAAGGCTTCCTGAGCTATCCGGGCGCGAGGTGCAACTACACCAACCCGGCGGTGGTGATTGCCCGGACGGCCGACTCGGCGTTGGTGATCTGCGAGACGGGAGTCGGGCGGTTTTACTACAGAGGCGTCGGCCTGCAGAACGGCTTATCAGTCGAGATCGATGACCCTGTGCAGTCGGGGGCTAGCTTCATTGCCACGAATAACGGAGTGCAGTACTCGGTCTCTCCCAGGGCGCTGCTCATTACTCAGGGTTCGAGCGTGCTGAGCAACGAACCGATGTTGGAGTACTGGTCCGGCTAGGTAGTGCTGCCACACGAGAGTTCGCCAAGCTGACCGCGCCCGGGAGCCACGCGACCAGATATGTGTTTCCCAATTACTCCGCGTCGGCGCTCTAACGGCCGCAGATGAGTTCGGCCGCCATATTCAGAGCACTGAGGCTCCTCCCGGAAGGGCCGAAGTGCTCTGTAGGTCGATCGCACACCCAGAGCAACGTAGAGGACTGGCGGCATATGTAATCGCCCAAGGGAGTGAGTGCGATGAGCTACTACTGTCTGGGGGGGGGGGCGCGGGGGGGGGGGGGGGGCGGGGGGGGGGGGGGGGGGGGGGGGGGGGGGGGGGGGGGGGGGGGGGG
>NZ_MVIJ01000155.1 GCF_002086735.1 Mycobacterium scrofulaceum
ATAAAGCCCGGGAACGGTTATCTTCGGTCATCTTGATTCCCGCGCCGCAACGGGTGGACGACGGACTTCGCCGGTGGAGTCGGCGGTGGCCAGTGCGTGAACTAGCCGCCCCCCGGCCGGAAGCGGACTGCGACCGGTTCTCGGTGATGCCGGGCTCCCCTTGGTCGGGCACACCCTCGACTACATCCGGTTTGGGTCCGACCTGGGCAGAGAGCGCTACGAGCGGTTCGGTTCTGTCTCGTGGATGGGAGCGTTCGGTACCAAAATGGCGGTCATCGCGGGCCCCCAAGCTACCCAAGAGGCGCTCACCACCAACGCAAAGGCGTTCTCGCAAGACGGCTGGGCCTTTCTCATCGACGCGTTCTTCCACCGCGGATTGATGCTGATGAGCTTTGACGAACACCTCATGCACCGGCGCATCATGCAGGAGGCCTTCACGCGGCCGCGACTGGCCGGCTACGTCACCCAAGTGACCCCTTGCGTCCGCGCAACCCTGCCCACGTGGCCGACCGGCCCGTCCGTCCGCATGTACCCGCTGTTGAAAAACCTGACCCTCGACATCGCCACCGATGTGTTCATGGGTGGCCGAGGCAAAGACAGCAGCGACGCCATTAACCAGGCGTTCGTCGCTACGGTACGCGCGGCCAGCTCACTCGTCCGCGCGCCGCTTCCCGGCACCCGCTATCGCGCCGGGGTCCGCGGCCGACGGGTGCTTGAGGAGTACTTCGCCCGGCACTTGCCGGCCGCCCGGGCCGGCGACAGCAATGACCTGTTCTCGGCGCTGTGCCATGCCAGCACCGAAGACGG
>NZ_MVIJ01000156.1 GCF_002086735.1 Mycobacterium scrofulaceum
GAGATTATTTCGAGGTCGCTTTGACAAGATAGCGACGACCGAACGCCCGGTGTATCAACGCAGATGAGGATCTGCTATTCGAGACAGGCAAGCTCCACTGCAGACAAAAGCCATCCCGGTGCCGTATCGGCGGACACGGCGGATCCGTCAAGCTCCCGCGGTTCCCCCTGGCCTCAGGGCTTATTCGCGGACGAGGAGTGTCCGGCTGCAGCTGTCCTCTCGCCACGATTCGTTCTCACGACGTGAATCCCGGAATCCGGCAACGCCGTCAGCCCACGTTGCCGACCTCGGCGATCTTGATTCCAGTAAGGAAACTTCTCACATGCTGCGTCGGGGGCGTGATGCATCACGTCAAGTTGCCCGCGAAACCTGATCCATGCATCACGTAAGGAATGCCCGCGAAAACGAGGTCAACTGGCGGTCTTGTTCTGGATGCGGATGCCGGATCTGACCTCGGGTAGGGCGGTGGGGATGGCGGCGAGGTAGAGGTGTTCGGTCTTGTTCTTGGCGAGTCTGAGCAGGGCGGCTTGTAGATCGGCGATCTGGCGTGCGATCGCGGCGGGGTTCAGGGTGTCGCGGTAGGCAAGCAGCTCCGATTCTTGGGCTGGCGAGAGGACCCCGGCTGCCAGCAGCCGGTCCAGTGGGGTCATGGGCTCGTCGTAGAGGCGGCGGCGCTGGCCGTCGCGGCCAGCGCCGTAGCCGATGGGTTTGATGGCTCTTCGTAATTCAGAGTGCATTGACAAGTTGGTGGAGTGCTCCGCTGTGTAGTAGTGAGCGCCAACGGTAGTGG
>NZ_MVIJ01000157.1 GCF_002086735.1 Mycobacterium scrofulaceum
GAGGCTCAGCTGCCGACGGTTCGGGTGTGATGTCGATAGGCCGTTCGAGCGGCTTGCCCTTGTGGAAGACGGCGCTGGCACGGACGAGGGCGACCAAGTGTGGTGCGTTGACCGCGCGCCAGCGGGCCTGGGCGGCCTCGATTAGCTTGTAGGCCATCGCCAGCCAGGCCGCGCGGGAGCCCGGCCCTTTGGTGACTTTGGTCCTCAAACGTACTGTCGCAAAGGTACTTTCGATCGGATTTGTGGTGCGAAGGTGGATCCAATGCTCGGCGGGATACCGGTAGAACTCCAAAAACACCTCGGCGTCGTCGACGATCTTGGGCGACCGCTTTGGGGTATTTGGCGCCGTAGTCGATCTCGAACGCTTTGATCGCGAGCTGGGCTTTGTCGATATCCTCGGCATTGTAGATCTCCTTCATCGCCGCGACTGCACCCTGGGTGCACCGATTTCGGCAGTGCGGCAAGAATATTGGCCTGCTTATGCCACCAGCAGCGCTACTCTCGAATATCCGGGAACACCTCCCGCACGCCTTGCAGAAGCCCAGGGCGCCGTCGCCGACCGCGAGCACCGCTGCGGTCATGGCGCGGCGGCGGCAATCGCGCAGCAAATCAGCCCAGAACTCAGTCGATCCCCGGAAGCCGTCAGCCAGCCCGACGAGCTCCATGCGGCCATCAGCACGGACCC
>NZ_MVIJ01000158.1 GCF_002086735.1 Mycobacterium scrofulaceum
CCCGGAATTGGAAGCGCTTCGTGATCTCGCCGCAAAGTTCGTTGCCACTGAGATTGCACCCCACTCAGAGCGCTTCGCCGAGCAACACCATGTCGACCGGGCGGTGTGGGAACGAGCAGGCGAGCTGGGCCTGCTGTGCATGTCGATGCCGGTCGAATACGGCGGCGGCGGCGGGACATTCGCACACGAGGCAGTTCTGCTCGAAGAGCAAGCTCGAATCGGGGACAGTTCGTGGGGCGCCGGCCTGCACAGCGGCATCGTCGCACACTACATCCTGCACTACGCCCGGGAAGACCTGAAAAGGCAGTGGCTGCCCAAGATGGCGTCGGGCGAATTGATCGGTGCCATTGCGATGACGGAGGCCGGAACCGGATCTGATCTTCAAAGCGTGAAGACGCGCGCCGTCCTCGATGGGGACGAGTACGTCATCACCGGCTCGAAGACGTTCATCACCAATGGTCAGCAAGCCGATCTCGTCGTCGTCGTGGCCAAGACCGACCATACCCAAGGTGCCAACGGTATTTCGCTGATTGTCGTGGAAGCCGATCGCCCCGGGTTCCGGAGAGGACGAGTCCTCAGCAAAATAGGTCAGCGCGGTCAGGACACATCTGAATTGTTTTTCGACGGCGTGCGCGTCCCCAAGACGCATCTGCTAGGCGACACCGAGGGGCAAGG
>NZ_MVIJ01000159.1 GCF_002086735.1 Mycobacterium scrofulaceum
TGCCAGTACCGAGCCAGCGCGGTCGCCGTCGCCGAGCGCGCCTACTGTGTCCCCAAGGCGGTGCTCTTGACGGCTGCGTGTCGCGCCGCGGGGATTCCGGCGCGGTTGGGTTTCGCCGACGTCCGCAACCATCTGCAGACCCCGAGTCTCCGTGAACGGATGGGTGGCTCGGACGTTTTCGTCTACCACGGCTACAGTCAAATGCTGCTGAATGGCCGGTGGGTCAAGGCCACGCCGGCGTTCAACCGCGAGTTATGCGCGCGCTTCGGGGTCCCTCCTATCGAATTCGACGGTCAGCGAGACGCCATGTTGCACGCTCACACAGGCGACGGCTCCCAACACATGGAATACCTCCATGACCGTGGCGTTTTCGACGACCTTCCCCTCACGGAAATCATCGACGCGCTGCGCGACAACTACAGCGAACTCATCTACGAACCTCCGCCCATATCAGACTCGTTCACCAATTAACAGTTTGAAAGATTATGCTTGTGCAAAGCACTAATGCGGGATATCTCACGGCAGCTAACCGAAAGGACGCCTCCCTATGACAGCCGCCTCACCCTGGCTCAACCCGGAATTGGAAGCGCTTCGTGATCTCGCCGCAAAGTTCGTTGCCACTGAGATTGCACCCCACTCAGAGCGCTTCG
>NZ_MVIJ01000015.1 GCF_002086735.1 Mycobacterium scrofulaceum
TCGGGGCCCTTACCCTCGGCGAAACCCAGCACGCCGAAGGCGAAGTGCCGCCAGCGGTCGATGTCGCTCGTCGAAATCGTGATGTAGCCCAGGCTTTTCAGGTCGGTCAACGTGGTCTCCTAGATCAAAGCCCTAAGCGGGCCCTCGGGCGGATCGATACCGAGCGAACTCAGCGCCGACGCGTGATAGGTGGTGCCCGGCATGTGGATGGCGTGCAGCTGGCCGACATGGACGTCGCGCCAATAGCGTTGCAGCGGCTTGTCCATCCGGGCCGCGTTGCCGCCCGAGCGGGCGAAGATCTCGTCGACCGCCGACACCGCGCGCCACACCGCGCGGATCTGGGTGCGCCGCCCGGCCGCGCGGTCGGCGAACGACACCTCCTTGCCCGCGGCGACCATGTCGTAGATCCGGTCGGCGTTGGCCAGCAGTTCCTGGCGGGCGGCGTTGATGTCGGCGGCCGCCTCGCCGATGGCGAACATCACGTAGGGGTCGTCCTTGATCGCGGTGCCGGTGGCGCCGACGCGCTCGCGCTGGTAGTCCAGGTGCGCGGCCAGCGCCCCCTCGGCGATGCCGATCGTGGCCGCCGAGATGCCCAGCGGGAACATCGTCGACCACGGCATCAGATACAGCGGCTCGGTCATGCCGGCCTCGCGCTGGGCGGTGCCGTCCATCACCTTCGTCGCGTCCATCGTCCGGTAGGCCGGGACGAACGCGTCGGAGACGATCACGTCCTTGGAGCCGGTCCCGCGCAGCCCCACCACGTTCCACGAGTCCTCGACGATCTCGTAGTCCTTGCGCGGCAGGATCATGTGCAGCATCTGCGGCGGCATGATCGGAATGCCCTTGTCGTCGCCCAGCATCGCGCCCAGGATGATCCAGTCGCAGTGGTCGGTGCCCGAGCTGAACTGCCAGCGGCCGTTGAACAGGTAGCCACCGTCGACCGGCTTGGCCACCCCCTGCGGTGCGTACGGCGAGGCCATCCAGGTGTCGACGTCATCGGCCCATACCTCGGCGGCGACCTTCGGGTCGGCGTACGCCAACTGGTAGGGGTGCACACCCACCACGCCGACGATCCAGCCGGCCGCCGGGTCCAGCGCCGCGGTCGCCATCGTCGTCTCGGCGAACTCGCGGGGGTGGGCCTCGAAGCCTTGGTATTGCTTGGTCTGCAGGAGCCGGATCAAGCCGGCTCCCTTCATCAGCTTGACGGTGTCGTCGGTGAGCCGGCCGATCCGTTCGGCCTCCGGGGCCTGGTCGCGCAACTGGTCCGCCATCGCCACGACCCGGTCGAGTACCCGTTCGCTCATGTTGGTGTCCTTACGTCTGGGGGCTTGGTAATGGTCTACCGCAGTTCGTGCCCTCGCCGAAGGCGTTCCGGTGAGCGGAAGCAAAAGCGGTCGGACCGGTGCGCACGATGTGGCGCTCAGGGGACCGGGCCCGGCACGCCAGCATCACGCAGTCCCGGCGGCGGCCTCACGCCGAAAGCGAGGTGCGCGGCGACCACGGGAAAGGTCACCCTCTGGCGGGCGCCACCGCCGCTACGTCGGCAAAGACGCACATGGCTTGCGGCGTAGAGCAATTGAACGACACCTTGGCGAAGGTCCAATCGCCGCACGACGGGGGAGCCCCGCGTGGCCTTCGGACGAGCAATTACCGTCCGCGCGGGCGATCGTTGACGACCTCCCCCGAGATTCGATGCTGATGCTGGTCCACCAATCTCAGCGCGGGTGCGCCCGTTGCCGGCGCCTTCAGCGCGGCCGTATGCGGTGCCCGGGGGTGTTGGCGGCGCGGTGGGGGAGGCGATCCGGGTTGCCCCTCGAGCACCGGGCGGTCACCGGTGGGCGACTCCGCGTCCCGGTGATCAGACCTCAACCAGTTGGTGGCCGCGACGGCGAGGACCGCGCCGGCGGCCGTGCCCAGACCCTGCGCCCAGCCCAGCGGGCCGACGGGCGTGCAGCCCAGCAACTGGCTGATCCCCGGGGTGGTGATCATCGCGGTGAATGCGGCGAACGACCCGGCGGCGGTGAGCAACACCAAAGGTGCGTGCGAGTCGACCACGGTCTGGCCGAGTTCGACGGCCACCAGCGAGATCAACGCGACGGTGGACGCCCGTTGCGGCAGCCCGGTGACCGATGCCATCAGCCACGCCGTCGTGGCGGCGGCGGCGGTGAGCGTCCCGCGCGCCGCGACGGCCCGACGTAGCGCGCGGTCGTCGATGCCGCTCCCGACGCGCTGCACCGGGCCCGCCGGCGTGCTGACGGCGACCGCGGTGGCCGGTAGCGCGTCCGTGAGCATGTTGATCAGCAACAACTGGCGGGTGTTCAGCGGCGACGTCCCGGTGAGCGCCGTGCCGATCACGGAGAAGATCACCTCGCCGGCGTTGCCGCCGAGCAGGCCGGTCACGGCGGCCTGCACTCCCCGCCACAGGCGCCGCCCCTCGTCGATGGCGGCCACCAGGGTCTCGATGCGACCGTCGGTGAGCACCAGATCGGCGGTGGTGTGCGCCGAGTCGCTGCCGCGGGCGACCACACCGACCCCGACGCTCGCGGCGCGAATCGCCGCGGCGTCGTTGGCGCCGTCACCCACCATGGCGCAGACGCGCCCGGCGCGCTCGAGCGTCTGGACCACCTGCACCTTGTTCTCCGGCGACATCCGGGCGAAGATCACCCGTTCGGACACCGCGAGCCGCTGCTCCTCGCGGGACATGGCGTTCCACTCCGACCCGGTGATCACCTGCTCCGCGCTGACGGGCACGCCCAGTTCGCGGGCGATCGCGGTGGCGGTGACGGGATGGTCACCGGTGATCAGCCGGATGGCCACCCCGCGGTCGGACAGGTCGGCCAGCAATTGCGGCGCCTGGGGGCGCGGCGTGTCCGAGAGCCCGAGGAAGCCGGTCAGCGTCAACCCCGTGCCGCACAGAGCGCCGATGCGGTCGGGGTCTTCCCGCACCGCGCGCGCCTGCTGGGCGCTCAATTTCCGCCGGGCAACGGCGATGGTCCGCAGGCCCGCGGTCGTCAGGGTGGTGATCGCGTCGTCCACCTCCGCGCCGACGGAGCGGCAGGCGGCCAACACCACCTCCGGCGCGCCCTTGACGGTCAGCTGGGTGCCCGTCACCGACGCCGAGAACGCCCTGCCGGAACGGAACGGTAGGTGAGCGTCCGGTTCGGGCCGCGACCTGGGACCGGCCACCTCGTCGGCGGCCTTGATGATGGCCTCGTCGGTGGCGTGGACGTGCGGGTTGCCGTCGTCCGCCGGGGCGGCCTGGGCGGCGCACCGCAGAACGTCATCGCGGGAATGCTGCGCCACCGGACGCACCTCGGCGACTCGGAGTCGGTTTTCGCTCAGCGTCCCGGTCTTGTCGAAGCAGACCACTTCGACGCGGCCGAGCGCCTCGGCCGCACGGGGCACCCGCACCAGCGCTCCGGCGTCGCCCAGCCGCTGCGCCGACGCGGACTGCGCCAGGGTCGCCATCAGGGGCATGCCCTCGGGGATCGCGGCCACGGAGACCGCGATCGCGCTACTCAGCGCTTGGCGCAGACCGCCCGCGCGCAACAGGCCGAGTGCACCGACCAGAACCCCGCCGCCCGCGCTGAAGGGGAACGCGCGGCTCATCAGCCGGCTGAGTTGATGATGCAGGCCGACGGTGGGGAGGTCCCCGGAGGCCAGCTCGGCCGCGCGGCGCGTCTGGGTGTCGGCGCCGACGGCGGTGACCACCGCGATCGCGGTGCCCGCCACCACGGTGGTGCCGGCATAGACCATGCAGCGACGCTCCGCCAGCTCCGCCCCCGGCGTGGCCTCGACCTGCTTCTGGACGGACAGGGACTCACCGGTCAACGACGATTCGTCGACCTCGAGGTCGTGGGCCTCGATCACCCGAGCGTCCGCGGGCACCACCTCGTCGCTGCGCACCTCGATCACGTCACCGGGCCGCAGCTGCTCGACGACGACTTCGCGGTAGCCGCGTGCGGCGTCGGATCCCGGGATTACCACGCGGGCCGGCGGGGTCTGCTGAGCGAGCAGGCGGTTCAGCCGGTTCTCGGCCCGAAGCTGTTGGGCCGTCGACAGCAGCGCGTTCCCGGTCAGCACGGTGCCGACCAGGACCGCGTCGGCAGGTGACCCGAGCACCGCGGTGGCAGCCGAACACAATCCGAGGATTGGCGTCAGCGGGTCGCCGGTCAGCTCGGCGACGGCGGCCCTGGCGAACTCCCACACCGCGGCGGGAAAGCGTCCGTCGTCCGGTCCGGAACCCGTTGCGGCAGGGGGTTCGTCGGGGTCGCGCAGCGCCGCCAGCACTTCGCGGACCCGCTCTGCCGACATCGCGTGCCACTCGAACACCGGCGCCGGCCGGGGCACGGGCGTGCGAACGGTGCCGAGCGCCAACAGGTATCCCGACAGCAGGCCCGCGACGGCGCCGATGGTCACCGGGCCGGGCCCGCGCAACCTGCGCACCCCGGGCACCATGAACAACGCGCCCAGCGCCGAGGCGCCCACCGAGATGGCGATGCCCTGCTGGCTCGCCCTCCTGGCGGCCGGTAACGCATGCAGCACCCGCCACGCCCCGGCCAGGTCGTCGAGCATCAGGTCCGCATTCCACGGCGGTGGAGCATCCGCGCCCGGCCTGATCCCCAGCGCCACGTCGGCGCTCGAAAGGGCTTGCGCCCCGGACGAGGACAACACAACGACGGTGTGCCCGTCCCGTTGCAGCGCGGACACCGCGTCGGCGAGCGCGCCGTCGACATCGGCGCCGTCGACCGGGTGTACGTCATCGAAGGCGGGACGCAGGTCGCCGAGCAGGCCGGCGTCAACGGACACCAGGCGCGCGCCGGAGTCGCGCGCTCGGGTGATCAGCGCCGACGCGAGAGGGTGCGGCGCCGGGGCGATGAGAGCCTCGACCGCATCGCCGCCATCGACGTCGTCGGACGAGGCCGGAATCCGGTGCCAGCCCGGGCCCGGGCCCGGGCCGTCGTCGAGCAGCTGCTGCGCGCGGGCCCAGGCCGCCGGCAAGTCGTCGTCGCGGGCGCCGCGGACGCGAACCACCCGCATCTGAGCGCCACACAGCACGCGCGGATCGATCAGCAGCGCATCGACCTTGTCGAGGCGGCGCAGACTTTCCGGCCGCAGCGGCAGCACCGCGTGCCGGTCGGCCAGGCCGCGCCCGAGGGTGGTGGCGAACGCCTCGTGCGTGGTGTGCATCGCCTTCGGCGAGGCCGCCAGCGCGGCGTTCGACGCCATGGTGACGTTGCGGGTGAGGGCACCGGTCAGGCCGACACCGATCAGCTGCACCCACGCGACGCGCTTCCCATGACGTTCGATCCGGCCGGCCGGCGCGGGAACCGCGCGGGGTAAGTGATGCATCTCCGACTCGTCGGCATGCCGGGCCAGGTCCGGCTCATAACGGGCCCATGCCCGCGCCGCGGCCCGGGACTCCGCGGCCTTGAACGCCTGCATCGCGAGGTCGACCGAGAGCTTCGCCGGCGACAGCGTGACAACGTGCGCGGCGGTGCCGAACACCGACAACGCGGTGTCCGTGGCGCCGGGGCCGATCCCGGCCTCGAGCGCACGACGCAGCCACGGCTGATGATTCGCGATCGCCGACACCGCATCGACGGCGATCGGGGCCGCCGGCAACCGCAATGCGCGGCCCGCGACCGCGACCGCGAACCCGGCGGCGTTGACGGCCACCATCGCGCCGCGGGTGACCATCAGCAGCCCATCACCGGGCAAGCCGCCGGCCCGGATGGAATCGGCTGGGCCGTAAGCCTTTTCAGCGGATGCGAGAGCAGAACAAAGCTGGTCGAGCGACGCCCGGCCGTCGTCGATCTCGACAACCACCCGCGATAACGGACGGTTCAGGCTGACCTTTGTGACCCCGGGCTGCGCCCGCATCGCGTCCACGGCGGCGCGGGCGCGTGCCGCGCCGTCCGCGCCGTCGAGCCCGCGCACCTCGATCCACAGCCGGCCGTCACCGCGCCCGCACCGCCGGGTCAGCGTGGACCGGGAAACCTCACCCGAGAGCACCGTGGCGCCCACCCGGACGGGCAGCGCGACGACATCGAGGCCCGCAGCGGCCAGCTTGCCGACGGCGTCGCCAAGCCCCGCGGCAGCCCCGAGCCCCGCCGACACCACCCGCAGCGGTGAAAGCTGTCGCACGCGCAATCCCTTTCACGCACATCACGAATGGTTGCTTCGCGGTGATTCGCGACGCAGCCGCCGACCGACGCTGGCCCCGGCTGCAAACCCGACCAACCTAACCCGCGGTTAGGGGGCCAGCAACTTGACACGGATCCGAGTAACAAACATGTAAAAAGTGATCACAGCTGTTGGGGACGCTCGATCGAAATGTTCGGCTCGCCTGATTCAAATTCGGAGCAAACCCCAAAGGGCCGTTGCGGTTACGTGGGCTCTTACGTCTTAACGTGTGGGGGCGGGGTGGTGGTCCGCGACCCCGACGATGAGGAGCAACCATGAACGACATCGACGACTTGTCCGCGCGGCTGCGCCGGCTGGAGGACGAACGCGACATTGCGCGGCTGATCGCCTCGTACGGCCCGGCGGTGGATGCCGGCGATGCCGAGGCCGCCGCGGGACTGTGGGCGAGCGACGGCAGCTACGACGTCGACGGCTGGCGCATGGAGGGCCGGGCCGGCGTGCACGCCATGGTGAGTTCGTCGGCGCATCAGAAGCTGGTGGCCCAGGGGTGCTGCCATTTCCTCGGGCCGTGCGTCGTCACCGTCACCGGCGACTCGGCGGTCGCGGTGTGCGAGTCCCTGGTGCTGGTCCGCGACGGCGAGGGGTACCGCGTATGGCGCTGTGCCGCAAATCATTTCGTGCTCAGCCGGATCGATGGCCAGTGGCGGATCGGCGCGCGCACCACCCGCGTCCTGGACGGCAATCGTGACGCCCACGACCTTTTGACCAGGGGCGTCGCGGGGTCGGTCTGAGCCGCGGCGGTCAGGCGCTGTGCCGAGATCGACGTCAACGCGCCTTCTTCGCGCTGGCGTCGAGATCGATGGAGCTCGCGATCGCCTCTACCCCCTCGAGAGGAACGCCAGCACGGTGCTCTCGAACGCCTCCTTGGCCTCGATCATCGCCCAGTGCCCCGAGTTGGGGAAGATGTGCAGCTCGGCGTTGGGAATGGTGCGCATCGGGATCAGCGCCATGTCCGGCGGGCTGACCCGGTCGTCGCGTCCCCACGTCAGCAGGGTGGGCGCGGTCAGTTTGTGCATGACCGCCCACGGCAGCGGGCGGTCGGAGGCGGCCATCGCGGAGTTCATCGCGGCGAAGGCCGCCTTCCCGTACATGCGGCGCGCGGCGGCCAGCGTGTCCGGATCGGTGGCCAGCTCCCAGCGTTCCTCGACGAGTTCGTCGGTGATCAGCGCCTGGTCGTACACCATCGACTTGAGCCAGTCGACCAGTCGCTGCCGGGTGGGGTCCTCGACGAATTCCTGCAGCAGCCGGATGCCCTCGCTGGGGCTCGGGCTGAAGATGTTGGTCCCGATGCCGCCGATGGTCACCAACCGGTCGACGCGGTCGGGGTTGTGCGTGGCGAAGTTGATGCCGACGCCGCCGCCCATCGAATTCCCGACGATGTGCACCCTCCGGACGCCGAGCGCGTCCAGGAAGGGGGACACGGTGCCGAACGCGGTGACCATCGGGTGGCCGCCGAAGTCGTCGCTGACGCCGAAGCCGGGGAACTCCAGGACCAGGCAGCGGAACCGATCGGCGAAGGCGGGCAGGAGGCCGCGGAAGTTGCGCCACCCGGTGACGCCCGGACCGGAGCCGTGCAGGAACAGCAGCGTCGGGGCGGAGTCCGGACCGCAGTCGTAGTAGCGCAAAGCGCCCTTCGGAGTGCTGATTTCACGCAGGTCCTGCTGGGTAACGGTGTCTACCACGGGTGTCACCTTGCCATGCCGCCGCGGCGCGGCCCGGGTCAGGTGTGGCCGTGCCCGGGCTCGCTGCAATTCAGCAGCTCTTTGAGCGCGGCGGGGAACGTGTCGGCGAGGTCCCAGAGGTCGGCCACCAGGTCCGGGCAGGAGATCAGACCGACGCCGAGGCGGCCGTTGAGCGACATGACGGTGATGTTGAGTCCGGCGCCGGCGATGATCGGGCCGAGCGGGTACATGGCGTCGACCCGGCAACCCATGAAGTACAGCTGTTCCTGGGGGCCGGGCACATTGGACAGCACCAGGTTGTGCGGCGGTTTGTCGGGCAGGGGAATCCGGGGCAGCACTTTCATCGCGGCGCCGAACATGGTTTGTCCCGCCACTTGTGTCCAGTCCTGCAGCAGGCTGGGGCCCATGGCGGCGGCGTGGTCCTTGGCCGCCGCGTTGCGTTCCGCGATGCTGCCCAACCGTTCGGCGGGATCGTCGATGTGGGTTTCGAGCCGGCACAGCATCCACGTCGTCTGGTTGCGGCCCGGCCGGTCGCTTTTGCCCCGCACCGATACCGGCACGCTGGCCACCATCGGGCTGTCGGGAAGTTCGTCGCGGTCCAGCAGGTACTGGCGCAACGCGCCCGCGCACAAGGCGGTCACCACGTCGTTGATCGTGACCCCGAACGTGCGTTTGACCTTCTTGACGTCCTCGAGGTCGAGCGTCGCGAGGGCGACGTTGCGGCGCCGGGTGAAGTGCCCGTTGAACGCCGTCGGCGGCGCCGCGAACGGGGCGGCCATGGTGTGTCCGCCGCCGCGGGCGCGCAGGATCGTCTGTGCCAGCGTCAGAGCGGTCGCCGGCACCACTTTGGCCAGCCGCCATGGCCGTAACCCGGCGCCGAGGAGCCCGGACGCCGCGATCTGCAGCGGATTCGCCCCGCCGACGCGAGTAGCGGGCTCGGGCGCCGGGGCGTTCGGGACGGTGCTGCACAACTGGGCGAGCAGGTTGGCGCCGCCCACTCCGTCGACCACGGCGTGGTGGGCCTTCAGGACGACGGACACCGCGTCCCCGCCATGCAGGCCCTCGACGATCCACATCTCCCACAGCGGGCGGTCCCGGTCCAGCGCCAGCCCGGCGACGTGCCCGCAGATCTCCGCTAACTCCCTGGATCCCCCGGGCGCCGGCAGCGCCACCCGGTGGAGATGACGCGACAGGTCGAAACGGTCGTCGTCGACCCAGACGGGATGGTCGAGGTTCAGCTGGTTGTCGGCCAGCTTGAGGCGGAATTCCGGCACCGCGTCCACCCGCGCCGACAGCGCAGCCCGAAATTCGGGGAACGTGTAGCCGCCCGGCAAGTCACCGGAGTCCAGCTCCAGCACGCAGCAAACATTCAAGGGTTGCGTGCGGGATTCCAGGTACAAAAAGAACGCGTCTAATCCACTGAGTCGTTGCATTTCCGCTCGTCTCATTAGCGCGGCCATGACCGCTGGTCACATGACCTATGGTCACCCCCGGGCCCCACCGATGAACGCAATCAGGGGTCGACCGCAATCTGTAGGTGTGATTTCTATCTGTAGCCGCTGAGCGGTCTCAGGCAAACATCCGCGCTAGACATTTAACGAAATCGCCACCGGCGTTCATCTCCGCGCGCCGCTCACCCGCCGGCTCGCTGCCGAGCCATGGCCGAGTCGGGGGCCGCCCAGTCGGTCGACACCCGCCGGTGGTTGATCAGCCAGGTGTCGCCGTCGGGCACCAAAGTGTCCCGGTAGCGGCCGAAATGGTCGAGCCCGGCATGGGTGACGACGGTGAAGTACGACGAGACGTGCGCCGCGTCGCGAGTCAGTCCGGCGAACAGCACATTGGTCAGGTTGTGCCGGACGATCGGCTTGACGCTGGCGGGCCGGGTGACGGCCACACCGCCGAGAAACGAAGCGATCGCCGCTCGCCCGCGCAGCGGCTCGAGGCCGCGGATCTCCAGGACGCCGTCCACGCAGAACGTCTCGGCGAGCCCCGTCACGTCGCCGACGTCGCCCGCCCAGTTGTACCGCGCCAGGGTGTCGCGGATCCGCTCACGCGCGACCAATTCCCATATCTCCACCGTCGTGACTCCTCGGGCGCAGCCTAATACCCGAATGCGCGACGGCTACCTCACGATGTGGGGTCGGAACACGCGTGGCACGGCCGGCGTCACGCCGTTCAGATCGAAGACCGCGATCAGGGCCCGCAGCAGGGCGGGGGGCCAGTCCTCGAAGGGCTGGGCGTCCAACCGGTCGATGACCTCGGCGCGCAGGTATTCGATGCCCTGGCGGTCGCTCACGGCGCACCCCGATGCGGCGGGCCCGCTTGGATGCTCAACGAGCCGGCTCCCTTCCCGTGAACGTGTCCTCCGGGGCCGACGCTAATTTCGGTGACCCGGCGTTGTACAGCTGAGTGGCCAGATTCAAATGTCTCTCAAGGAAATCCCGCGGGCGGCGCTTGGGCGGGGCTGCTGACCGCATGCGCGCCCACCGGGTCGCCGGCACCGGGTCGTGGGCATCCCGAGACGCGGGTTTTGCCCACTTCCGCGACGGTCCGTAGCGGAATACAGTGGGTGGGTGACAACGGGCGAAGACGGCAGGCATCTGCGCACCTGCCCCCTGTGTGAAGCCATGTGCGGCTTGGAGATTCACGTCGAAGGCGGCAGCGTCACCGGCATCCGGGGCAACCGAGACGACGTGTGGAGCCGCGGACACATCTGCCCGAAGGGCGTCTCACTTGCGGCGCTGCACGACGACCCGGACCGCATCCGCCGACCCATGATCAAGGTCGACGGGCAGTGGCGGGAGGTCAGTTGGGACGCGGCCTTCCGTCGCTGCACCGAACTGCTCACCCCGGTGATCGAAAAGTATGGAATCGGCGCGGTTACCGCCTACACCGGCAACCCGCTGGCGCATTCGTTCTCCCTGGCCCGGTACGCGGGTGTGCTGATGGGGATGTCCGGAATCCCCGTCACCTATTCCCCGGGGACGGTCGACCAATGGCCGAAGAACCTGTCCTCGCACCTGATGTACGGCCTCTGGTGGAACTTCCCCGTGCCGGACATCGAACGCACCGACCTGATGGTGATCATGGGCGCCAACCCCGCCGCGTCGCAGGGGTCGTTGTTGGCCGCGCCCGACGTGATGGGGCTGATCGACGGTATCCGCAAGCGCGGTAGGGTGATCGTGATCGACCCGGTCCGCACTCCGACGGCGGCGCGCGCCGACGAGTGGCTGCCCATCGTGCCCGGCACCGACGCCGCCCTGCTGTTGGCCGTCGCGCACACGCTGTTCGACGAAGACCTGGTCGCTCCCGGCCCGCACATCGACGGCTGCGTCGATGGGATGGACACGATGTGCCGGGTCGCCGCCGACTGGCCACCGGAACGGGTCAGCGCCGTCACCGGCATCGCCGAGGACCGCATCCGGCTACTGGCCCGCGAGCTCGCCGGCACCGAACGATCGGTGGTATACGGGCGAATCGGACTGTGCAACCAGGAGTTCGGCAGTCTGGCCAGCTGGCTGGTGGACGTCATCAACATCCTGACCGGTCACTTCGACGTGCCCGGGGGAGCGATGTTTCCCAAGCCGGCGGCCTGGTCGATCACCACCCAGCCGCTGCCCGGCCTGGAAGGCGGCCTGCCGGAATTCGGCCGCTGGCGCACCCGCGTGCGCGGGGCGAAGGAGGTGCTCGGTCAGGCGCCGGTGTCCTGCATGGCCGAAGAGATCGCCACCCCGGGCGAGGGGCAGCTCAAGGCACTGATCACCGTCGCCGGCAACCCGGTCCTGTCGACCCCCGGCGGTGACAAGCTCGACGAGGTGTTGCCGATGCTGGAAGCGATGATCTCCGTTGACCTTTGGATCAACGAGACGACGCGGCACGCCGACGTGATCCTGCCGGGACTGTCCCCGCTCGAGCAGCCGCACCACGACGACCTGATCCTGCTTTTCGCGATCCGCAGCGTCGCGAATTACTCCGCGCCGGTGTTCGACCCGGGGGACCGCCCGCACGAGTGGGAGATCCTCATCCGGCTGACGGGCCTGTGCACCGGCACACCGGCCGAAGACGTCGACGTCGCCGCGATCGATGACGGCTTCTTCGATTACCTGGCGTTCACCCGGGGCCTCGACGGGGCGGAGATCCGCAAGCTCTGCGACGCCGCCGGTTTGCGCGGCGGCCCCGAGCGGATGCTCGACCTCACGCTGCGGACCGGCCCCTTCGGGGACGAGTACGGCAAGAACCCCGGTGGGCTGACGCTGGACCTGCTCAAGGCGAACCCGAACGGCATCGACTTCGGGCCGATGGTGCCGCAGCTCCCCGATATTCTGGGCACGCCCGACAAGAAGATCCGGCTCGCGCCGCAATACCTGCTCGACGATCTGCCCCGGCTGGCCGCGCGGCTTCAGCGCCCGGCCGAGCCGCTGGTCCTGGTGAGTCGCCGGCACCTGCGATCGAACAACACCTGGTTGCACAACGTGCCCGCGCTGATGAAGGGAAAAGACCGCTGCACGTTGCTGATTCATCCTGACGACGCCGCGCGCTGCGGGGTCGCCGACGGCGACGTCGTCACCGTGAAATCGGCCGCGGGCGAGATCAAGGTGCCGGTCGAGGTCACGGACGCGATCAGGCCGGGCGTGGTCTCGATGCCCCACGGCTGGGGGCATGGCAAGCCGGGCACCCGCATGGCGGTCGCCAACGGCTCGCCGGGGGTCAACACGAATGTCCTTTCCCCGCCGACGTTTATCGATGAGCCGTCGGGCAACGGCGCGCTCAACGGCATACCGGTCACCATCATCGACGACCAAGCGCGGTTCCGACCCGCGAAAAGACTTTGAGGCAGCCCACCCTTTTCCTCCCGGCCCGTCTCGAACGTTAACGGCACGCGCCGGCCTGTGGTTCATCTCACCCGAACGCCATTCCGATGAACCGTCTAGGCAAGCCCCTCGTCGGCATAGGCATGACTGCAACAACGCATCTCACAACCACGCGCCGGGCCGCTCGTAGCGGACACGGCGCACCGCACATCGCCGGGGCGGCGGTGGCATTCACGCCGCACCGCTACAACCAGGACGAGGTCGCCCGCGAGCTCACCGAATTCACCGATCCGCGTTTCCTGCGCTTCGCCCAGACAACGGGAGTCGACCACCGCAGCCTCGCGCTGCCGTTGTCGCGCTACCCGCGGTTGAACAGCTTCACGGAAGCGAACGACGCCTACCTCCAGGTCGCCGTCGACCTCGGCGAGCAGGCGATACGTTCGGCGCTGGACGAGGCCGGCGTCGAACCGGACGAGGTGGACACCATCGTGATGGTCTCCAGCACCGGCATCGCGGTGCCCACCATCGACGCGCGTCTGATGAGCCGAATCGGACTGCGGCCCAACATCAAACGCGTCCCGCTGTTCGGACTCGGCTGCGTGGCCGGGGCCGCCGGCATGGCGCGCGTGCACGACTACCTGCACGGCTACCCGGGGGATGTCGCCGTGCTCCTGTCGGTCGAGCTGTGTTCCCTGACCCTGCAGCGTGACGACACCTCGATCCCCGCACTCATCGGGGTGTCCCTGTTCGGCGACGGCGCCGCGGCCGTGGTCGCCACCGGATCCGACCGAATTCCGTTGGGCCCGGAGCGCAATCGCGCGCCGCGAGTTCTCGCCACCCGCAGCCGCGTGATTCCCGAGACCGTCGACGTGATGGGGTGGAACGTGGGGTCCAGCGGATTTCAACTGGTGATGTCTCGCGACGTGCCGAAGATGGCCGAGGTCCACCTGCGCGACGAAGTCGACGCCTTCCTGGCCGACCATGGCCTGTCCCTGGCCGACATCTCGGCGTGGGTGTGCCATCCCGGCGGCCCGAAAGTCCTCGACTCGATCGAGGAAGCTCTGGACTTGCCGCCGGAGGCGCTGGCGCACAGCCGAAACTCGATGCGGGACAACGGCAACATCTCGTCGGCGTCGGTGCTCGACGTGCTGCGCCGCACCGTCGCGGAGCCGCCGCCCGAAGGGGCGTTCGGGATAATGCTGGCGATGGGGCCGGGCTTCAGTTTCGAACTTCTGCTGCTGCAGTGGTGAGGGGCGAAGCCATGTACTACTACCTGTTCATTCTGGCGATCGCCGCCGAACGCCTGGTCGAGCTGGCGGTCTCGCAGCGGAACACCAAATGGTCGCTGGCACAAGGGGGAAAGGAGTTCGGCCGCGATCACTACCCGGCGATGGTCAGCATGCACGCGCTGTTGCTGGTCTCGTGCGTCGTGGAAACCTGGACCTTCGCCCGGCCGTTCGTCCCGTGGCTGGGCTGGCCGATGCTCGCGGTGGTGGTGCTCAGCACGGTGGTGCGCTGGCGCTGCGTGAGCGTGCTCGGCAAGCGCTGGAACCCGAGGCTCATCGTGATCCCGGGCTCGCCATTGGTGCGCGACGGGCTGTACCGATGGGTGCGCCACCCCAACTACGCCGCGGTCGCGGCGGAGGTTGCCGCGCTGCCGCTGGTGCACTCGGCCTGGCTGACGGCGATCGTGTTCAGCGTGGCGAACGCGCTGGTGCTCAGCGTCCGGATCCGGGCGGAGAACGCGGCGTTGGGCCTGGCCTGAGCGCTGCCCGGGCGGGTCAGGGCGCGATGGGACGATTCGTCCATTCGCGGTCGGGCCGGCGCGACGAGCGGAACCAGCCGCCCGCCGCGCCGGTTCCGCCGTCGGTCGGAACGGTGTGGCCCGTGACGAACGCCGACAACTCCGAGGCCAGAAACAAGATGACGCGGGCTTGATCCTCGGGCACGCCCATCCGGCCGACCGGAACCCACTGGGGCCATTGCGCCCGCTCGTCGGCCGACAGCCACCGCGAGTAGGGCACCTGAAGGGATTCCGTGACGTCGGGGGCGATGGCGTTGACCCGCACCCCGTGCGAGCCCACCTGCACCGCGAGGCTGCGGGTGAAGTGGATGACGGCGGCCTTGAAGGCGGCATAGACCGGATCTTCCGGGTAGCCGCGCAGGCCTTCGATCGAGGACACGTTGACCACGGCGCCGGTCCGCCGGGCGACCATCGCCGGCAGGAACGCGCGGGTGACCAGGAAGACGTGCTGCAGATTGATCCGGTACAGCTCGTCCCAGAACTGCGGGTCGGTGTCGACGAAGTTGCCGGGATGCCGCAGCCAGTGCCCCACGTTGTTCACCAGCACATCCACCCGGCCGTAGCGGTCCAGCACCGACCGCGCCAGCTCGTCGACCGCGGCCGCGTCCCGAACGTCGGTGACCACCGCCACGGCCGACGCGCCGGAGGCCGCGATGTCGTCGACCGTCCGCGCGGCGAGCCCGTCGTCGATGTCCACGATGACCACGTGCGCGCCGTGTCGGGCGAACAGTCGGGCGGTGGCCGCGCCGATGCCGCCCCCACCACCGGTCACCACGGCCACCCGGTCGCGCAACAGCGCGTCAGCGCAAGTTTCGTCGTTCATCGCTCATATCTTGGGCCACCGGCCAAATGCGGCACTCCCCGGGCGGGCGACACCCCCGAAACCTGTCCTATACCCAGCGGCCAGCCGCGGTAAACCGTGATCTACCCAACATTCGCGGGGCCTTCACCGGCAGTTTTTCCTGGCCGCGGAGGGGTATTCCCTCCGCACTTAGGAGGGATTTGCAATGGTTAGCACCATCGCTCCACGTCGTGTATTGCCAAGCGGCGCAATGAAACGGCGAGTCCACCACCGCCACAGCCCGCAATCGTTCGCCGTGTCGATGGCCAGCCGGCTGATCGTGAAGAACACGGTGCGCGCGTGGGCGTTCACTCCCAACCTGCACTGGCCGTTCGAATACGTCGACGGTCTCGCGGGATTGGTGCCGCGTTTCGGGATCTCGGCGAACATCGAACCGGTACGGCTGGAAAATTGTGCGGCCGAGTGGGTTTGCGCGCCCGGCGCCTCGACCGACCGGGCAATCCTGTATCTGCACGGCGGCGCCTTCCTCACCTGCGGCCTCAACACCCACCGCTCGGTGGTCACGCGTTTGTCCAAGGCGGCCGACGCCGCCGTGCTCACCGTCGGATACCGCAAGCTGCCCTCGCATCGCATCACCGACGCGGTGGACGACGGGCTGAGCGGGCTTCGCTGGTTGCAGGACCGCGGTTTCGATGGCGCACAGGTGGTGATAGCCGGCGACTCGGCCGGGGGATACCTCGCGTTCATGACGGCGTTGCTGGCCATCGAGAGCGAGATGATGAGGCCTGCCGGGATCGCCACCATTTCACCGTTCACCGATGCCGACCCGGTCCGGAAGCTGAAGCACCGCAACGCGCGCAAGTGCTCGATGTTCACCCGCGGCGCGCTGTCGATGTTCGCCCAATACCTCAGCCAGGCAGAGCTTTTGGAGGGTCGCGGCGATTCCACCGTGGCTTCGCCCGTGGACGCCGACCTGTCTTCCCTGCCGCCGGTCACCATCCACGCCAGCTCCGACGAGTTGCTCCTTCCCGATGCCGAGCTGATGGCAAAGCGCCTGGAATCCAGTGGAATCCCGTGCGACCTGCACCTGTGGGACGGACAGATTCACGATTTCCCGCTGGCGGCCGACATCCTGCCCGAAGGCAGGCGGGCCATCCGCTACATCGGGGAGTTCATCAAAGACGTCACCGCGGCGCGCGAGCCTTGGCGCCGTGGCCTGCCCGCGACCGCGGTGGGCTGACCGAACCCCGAACACGGTCTACCGCAGGGTGATTCGAATCATCGGCCGGCGCGGCTACCGCTCGCGCCCCGCAGGCGCACGGTTGCTCACCGCCGTCTCGCGTTACTCCAGCCAGTCGGGCGCGGAAGCCTCGAGCGGCACCCCGCTGCTCCACGGCATCGGCGACGGCGGCGTCGTCGGCAAAACCGCCGTCACTCTCGGGTATGGGCGGCGGCTACCCGCCCGCCGGTCTGCGGAAACGGCGCCGGCGCAACACACCGGGGCGCGTGGCCGGGGACCGGTCCATATTCGCCGTCCCGATTGGCGCGGCTGCCGATACAGTTGGTCGTGATGAGCCGACCAACCCCACCCGTGTTGACCGTGCGGTACGAGGGATCCGAGCGCACGTTCGCCGCGGGCAACGACGTAGCGATCGGGCGTGACCTTCGGGCCGACGTGCGCGTGGCCCATCCCCTGATCTCCCGCACTCACCTGATCGTCCGATTCGACCAGGGCCGATGGATCGCGATCGACAACGGCAGCCTGAATGGGCTGTTCGTCAACCACCAGCGCGTGCCCACCGTCGACATTCAGGACGGGACGCGCGTCAACATCGGCAATCCGGACGGTCCGGCGCTGACCTTCGAGGTCGGCCGCCACCAGGGCACGGCCGGGCGGCCGCCGCTGACGACGTCGATACCGATCGTGAACCCCGCCACCGCGGCGAGCCCCCGAGCGCCCCACGCCCAGCCGCCCGGCGCGCACTGGCCCGGCCCGCCCCAGCAGCCGGCGTCCGCCTCGTTCCGCCAGCCCAGTGGGCCGCAGCCCGTCCCCCCGCCGAGCGGTTCCATGCCGATTCATCCGCCGAGCGGATCGATGCCGAGCCACCCGTCGGGGCCCCAGCCGCGATACCCGACCGGCGGCCAGCCGGCGGCGCCGCACAGCGCGCCGCAACACGCACCGCAGATCTACCGCTCACAGCCCATGCAGGTCCCGCCAGCCCAGGTCCCGGGCCCGGCCGCGCCGGAGACCGGGCGTGTCGGCGGTGACGCGTCGAACATCGCGACGTCGATGATGAAGATCCTGCGGCCGGGCCGGGCGACGGAATCGGCGCCGGGCGCGATCAAGATCGGCCGCGCCAACGACAACGACATCGTCATTCCCGAGGTGCTGGCCTCGCGCCACCACGCCACCCTGATCCCGACGCCACAAGGCACCGAGATCCACGACAACCGCAGCATCAACGGCACCTTCGTCAACGGCCAACGGGTCGACTCCGCCGTGCTGCACGACGGCGACGTCGTCACGATCGGCAACATCGACCTCGTCTTCGCCGGCGGCACGCTGGCCCGCCGCGACGAGAGCGCGACCGCGACCCCCACCGGTGGCCTCGACGTGCGCAGCGTGTCGTGGACGATCGAGAACGACAAGACGCTGCTGGACGACATCTCGTTGGGCGCCCAGCCCGGGACGCTGACGGCCGTCATCGGACCCTCGGGCGCGGGCAAGTCGACGTTCGCCAGGCTGGTCGCGGGGTACACGCACCCGAGCAGGGGAACGGTGGCGTTCGAGGGCCACAACGTGCACGCCGAGTACGCGTCGCTGCGCAGCAGGATCGGCATGGTGCCCCAGGACGACGTGGTCCACGGGCAGCTGACGGTGCAGCAGGCGTTGATGTACGCCGCCGAGCTGCGGCTGCCGCCGGACACCACCAAGGACGACCGGGCGCAGGTGGTCGCCCGGGTGCTCGAGGAACTCGAGATGACCCAGCACCTGCACACCCGGGTCGACAAGCTCTCGGGCGGCCAGCGCAAGCGCGCCTCGGTCGCCCTGGAGCTGCTCACCGGCCCGTCGCTGCTGATCCTGGACGAGCCCACCTCCGGGCTGGACCCGGCGCTGGACCGTCAGGTGATGACCATGCTGCGCCAGCTCGCGGACGCGGGTCGCGTGGTGCTCGTCGTCACCCACTCGCTGACCTACCTGGACGTCTGCGACCAGGTGTTGCTGCTGGCCCCCGGCGGCAAGACCGCCTTCTGCGGGCCGCCCGGCCAGATCGGGCCGGCCATGGGCACGACGAACTGGGCCGACATCTTCAGCACGGTCGCGGGCGACCCGGACGGCGCCAAGGCGCGGTATCTGGCGCGCACCGGCCCGCAGCCCCCACCACCGCCCGCGCAACAGCCCGCCGACCTGGGCGACCCGTCGCACACCAGCCTGTTCCGGCAGTTTTCGACGATCGCGCGGCGGCAGGTCCGGTTGATCTTCTCCGACCGCGGCTACTTCGTCTTCCTCGCGGTGCTGCCCTTCATCATGGGTTCGCTGTCCATGTCGGTCCCCGGCACCGTCGGGTTCGGCATCCCCAACCCCTATGGCGCCGCGCCCAACGAGCCCGGGCAGATCCTGGTGCTGCTCAACGTCGGCGCGGTGTTCATGGGCACCGCGCTGACCATCCGCGACCTGATCGGTGAGCGCCCGATCTTCCTGCGCGAGCAGGCGGTCGGCCTGTCCACCAGCGCCTACCTGCTGGCCAAGGTCTGCGTCTACACGGTGTTCGCGGTCATCCAGTCGGCGATCGTGACGGTGATCGTGCTGATCGGCAAGGGCGGCCCCACCCAGGGCGCGGTGGCACTCGGCCGGCCGGGCCTCGAACTGTTCGCCGACGTCGCGTTGACGTGTGTGGCCTCGGCGATGCTCGGGCTGGCGCTGTCGGCCATCGCCAAGTCGAACGAACAGATCATGCCGCTGCTGGTGGTGGCGGTGATGTCGCAGCTGGTCTTCTCCGGCGGCATGATCCCGGTGACCGGGCGGCTCGGGCTGGACCAGATGTCCTGGGCGACGCCGGCGCGCTGGGGGTTCGCGGCCTCGGCCTCCACCGCCGACCTGACCAAGCTGGTGCCCGGCCCGCTCAGCCCGAAGGACTCGCACTGGCGGCACACCCCGGGCGCGTGGTGGTTCGACACGGCCATGCTGGTGCTGATCAGCCTGTTCTACCTGGGCTTCGTGCGTTGGAAGATCCGGCTCAGGGGCGGCTGAGGCGTCTGGGCGGTCAGGCTCCTTTGCGGATGACCTGGTCGGCCGCGGCCCGCATGCGGTCCGACAACTGAAGCAGGCTGTGCTCGCCGACGCCGAGCGGAAGGGTGTAAGCCAGCTGCCTCAGTTCGACGGCATAGTTGCGCAAGTCGTCGCGGAGGCGCGTCTCAACAGTGGGCATGACATCTCCCTCGGGCTGCGGCCGGGCAAGGGTCCTGGTCCACGTCGACCAGCCGATTCACAAATTTTCGCAGCACGGCCACATATCTGCGAGAGCGGCGATGCGAATTAACGGGAGTTTGACAGCGTATTTACAGTCGGGTCCCTGTCCGCGCCTGCCGTCCGCCGCGACTGACGGCACGGCGAAATCCCGGGCCCATTCTGGGGGTGGCGTTACGCTGACGCTGCCCGGTGGAAAGGTTCGCAGAAAGGCAAAGGGGCCCGAATGGACTTCGAACTCGACGCCGGGCAGCGTGCCTGGCTCGCCGAGGTCCGCGACTTCCTCCACCACAACGTCACCCCGGAGCTGCGGGCCGAGCTCGCCGAGCACGACCTGGAGCTGCCCGGCGGCGAGGTGGCGAGGTTCCGTCGCAGGATCGGGGAGAAGGGCTGGTTCGGGCTGAACTGGCCGCGCGAGTACGGCGGTCTGGGGCTCGGCGCCGTCCACCTGCACCTGCTGATGAGCGAATTCGAATACTGGGGCGTTCCCGGCCCCGATCTGACGGTCACCTCGGTCGCGCCGATGATCATGCGGCACGGCACCCAGCGGAACAAATCCGAATGGCTGCCGCTGATCGCCCGCGGTGAAATGGTTTGCGCCGTCGGGTATTCCGAACCCGAGGCCGGCACCGACCTGGCCAGCCTGCGCACCAGCGCGGTCCGCGACGGCGAGCAATGGGTGATCAACGGCACGAAGATCTGGAACAGCGGGGCGCAGCGCGCCACCCACGAATGGCTCTGCGTGCGCACCGATCCCGACGCCGTGCGGCACCGGGGCATCTCGGTCATCATCGTCGCAATCGACAGCCCGGGTATACAGATTCGCCCCCTGTACGCCTGGTCGGGTTACCGCACCAACGAGGTGCACTTCCGCGACGTGCGGGTGCCGGTCGGCAACCTGGTTGGCGAAGTCAATCGCGGCTGGACGTACATCACCGGCGCGCTCGACCTCGAGCGCGGCGCGCTGACCAACGCGGGCGACCTGCGTCGCGCCGTGGAGGAACTGCGCGCGCTGGCGCGGACCCCGCGCCGGGACGGCACGGTGGCCGCCGACAACCCGTCGCTGCGGCGCCGGCTGGCGCAGGCCGAGGCCGACGTCGCGGTGGCCACGCTGATGGGCTACGAGGCCGCATCGATCCTCGACAGCGGCGTCATCCCCTCGGTGGAGGTCAGTGTCGAAAAGGTCTTCACCAGCGAGCTGCGCCAACGCATCGCCGTGCTGGCCCTGGACCTGCTCGGCCCGGACGGTCTGTTGGCGCACCGCGACCCGCAGGCGCCGCTGGCCGGCACGTTCGAGCGGCTCTACCGCGCCGCGCCCCTGATGCGCTTCGGCGGCGGCACCAACGAGGTGCTCCGCGACATCATCGCCCAGCGCGGGCACAAGATGCCCAGCTACGGCCGCTGACGCATGAGGGCGATACCCACCGTCGAGCAGCGCGCGTTCGCCTCGTCGTTGCGGGCCGTGCTGGCCGCCGAGAGCCCCGTGGAGTTGGTGCGCGCACTGAACGAACCCGACGCGGACCGCCGCACGCCGGCGCTGTGGAAGGCGCTGACCGACGCCGGCGTTTTCGGGCTGGCCCTCGCCGAGGAACACGGCGGCTCGGGCGGGTCGCTGGACGATCTCGCCGTGTTCTACACCGAGGCGGGCCGCGCGCTGTGCCCGACCACGGTCCACAGCAGCATCCAGGCCGGGCTCGCGGTCGACCAGCTCGGCTCCCCGGGCGCCAAGGCCGCCTGGCTGCCGTCGCTGGCGTGCGGCGCGGCCCGCGGCACCACCGCGCTCTGGAACGCGCGCGACGCCGCCGTCGTGTCGGCCCCGCTGCGCGCCGACCCGGCGCCGGAGCGATGGCGGCTGAACGGCGCCGCGGACTACGTCGCCGACGCCGACGTCGCCGACATCATCGTGATTTCGGCTGCGGCCCAACGCCATACGCTGGCCTTCGCCGTCGACACCCGAGCAAGCGGCGTGAGCGTGCAGCCGCTCGCCATGGCGGGCGGACAGCGGGCGTTCACGGTGCGCTTCGACGACGTCGTGGTCGACGGCGGGGCGCTGCTCGGCGAGGCCACCGGGACCGCGCTGCGCCGGCTGGCCAACGCGGCGATCGCATTGGGGTCTCTCGACCTGGTCGGGGTCGGGCAGGCGGTCATCGACCGCACCGTCGACTACACCACGCTGCGCCACCAGTTCGGCCGGCCCATCGCGTCCTTCCAGGCGGCCCAGCACCTGGTCGCCGACATGCACATCGCGCTCGCGGCGGCGCGGCTGGCCGCGCACGCGGCGGTCTTCTGGATCGCACGCGGGCGCACCGCGACCCGGGAGACCGCGATCGCGCGCATGCACGCGGCCACCGCGGCCCGGTCGATCACGCTGGACGCCCACCAATTACACGGCGGCATGGGCTATGTCACCGAGACCGATCTGCATCTGTGGAGCGAGCGGGCCCGGCTCGGCTCGACGTGGGGCGGCGGCGCCGACGTCGCCGCCGGATGGCTGGAGGAGACGTTGAACGCACAGGAGACCCGGTGAACGAGGACAGCCTGATCGACGCCGAGTCCGCCTCGCGCGTCGGGACCGTCGCCGCGAGTGCCACGGGCGAGGTGAACCGGCGCGACTGGCAGCGGTGGGCCGCGGCGATCGGTGACCACAACCCGCTGTATTTCGACCCGGATTACGCCCGGGCCAACGGCTTTCGCGACATCATCTGCCCGCCGCTGTTCCTGCAGTACGCCGTGCTCGGCGTCACGCACCTCGAGGCGCTGCGGCCCGACGGCTCCTCCGGCGCGATCTCGGGCAGCCTCGCGTTCCCCCGGGCCCCCAAACGGATGGCCGGCGGGGAGAGCTTCACCTTCCACCTGCCGGCCTACCACCGCGACGACGTCGCGATGGTGCGCACCGTCGACTCCATCGTCGAAAAGCAGGGCCGTTCAGGCAGATTCGTCCTGGTCACCTGGCACACGGTCTACCGCAACCAGCACCGGGACCTGCTCGCCGAGGCCTCGACGTCGATGATCGCCCGCCCCTGGGAGCGCCCATGACCGACCAAGTCTTCTACGAGGACGTCGAGGTGGGCCAGCGGCTGCCCGAGCTCACCGTGACCGTCGACGAGACGCAGCTGTTCTTCTTCAGCGCCGCCACCTACAACGGCCACCGCATCCATTACGACAAGGACTGGGCGCGCACGGTCGAAGGGTATGACGACGTGCTGGTCCACGGCCCGCTGCAGGCGGCGCTGCTCGGCCGGGCCATCGGCGACTGGATCGGCGGCCGTGGGCGGCTGGTGTCCTTCTCCGTCCAGAACCGCGCGGTCGCCCATCCAGGCCAGCCGCTGAGCTTCGGCGGCACGGTCACCGGTAAACGCCTCTCCGACGGGGGCGCCGGGCTGGTGGAGCTCGACGTCGCCGGGCGGCGCGGGGAGACGGTGCTGATGCCCGGCACCGCGACCGTCGAACTGCCGCGACGGGCGACGCCTCGCGAGGCCGATCGGTGACCGGCCTGCGCGGCGAGGCCGCGATCGTCGGCATCGCCGAGTTGCCGGCACAGCGGCGCCCCACCGGGCCGCCGCTGTTCACCCTCGACCAGTACGCGCTGCTGGCGAAGGCGGTGATCGAGGACGCGGACGTCGACCCCACCCGCGTCAACGGCCTGCTCACCCACGGCATCGCCGAGTCGGCGATGTTCGCGCCGGCCACGCTGTGCGAATACCTCGGTCTGGCACTGGATTTCGGTGAGCGTGTGGACCTCGGCGGCGCCACCGCGGCGGGCATGATCTGGCGGGCCGCGGCCGCGGTGGAGCTCGGCATCTGCGACGCGGTGCTGGCCGTGGTCCCCGGCTCGACCTCGCAGCCACAGTCCGAGAAGCGGCCCCCGCCGGCGCCGAATTGGTACGGGGCCTCGTCGAACAACTACGGGTCCCCGCAGGCCGAATTCGAGATCCCGTACGGCAACGTCGGCCAGAACGCGCCGTACGCGCAGATCGCGCAGCGCTATGCCGCCGAGTTCGGCTACGACCCGGCCGCGGTGGCCAAGATCGCGGTCGACCAGCGCCTCAACGCGTGCGCCCACCCCGGCGCGGTGTTCCACGGCGCCCCGATCACGGTGGACGACGTTCTGGCCAGCCCGATGATCGCCGACCCGATCCACATGCTGGAGACCGTGATGCGGGTGCACGGGGGAGCGGGCGTGCTGATCGCCAACGCCGACCTCGCCCGGCGCGGTCGCCACCGCCCGGTGTGGATCAGGGGCTTCGGCGAACACATCGCGTTCAAGACCCCCACGTACGCCGAGGACCTGCTGCGTACCCCGATCGCCCGCGCCGCCGACCGGGCGTTCGCGATGGCGCGGCTGGACCGGTCGGAGGTGGACATGGCGTCGATCTACGACTGCTACACCATCACCGTGCTGATGAGCCTCGAGGACGCCGGCTTCTGCGAGAAGGGCCACGGGATGTCGTGGGTCGCCGGGCACGACCTGACCCACCGCGGCGACTTTCCGCTCAACACGGCCGGCGGCCAGCTGTCCTTCGGGCAGGCCGGCATGGCAGGCGGCATGCACCACGTCGTCGACGGCGCGCGACAGGTCATGGGCCGGGCCGGCGCCGCGCAGGTGCCCGACTGCCACACCGCGTTCGTCACGGGCAACGGCGGCATCATGAGCGAGCAGGTCGCGCTGCTGATGCGGGGGGACTAGCGATGGACATCCCCGTTCCCGAGCCCACGCCGGTGTCGCGGCCCTTCTGGGACGGCCTGGCCGCGCACCGCATCCTGGTGCAGTATTCGCCGTCGTTGGGGCGCTACGTGTTCTACCCGCGCACCCTCGCGCCGGGAACATTCGCCGACGACCTGGAATGGCGCGAGATCGACGGCGCCGCAATGCTGTACACGTACACGGTCGCCCGCCGGCCCACCGGCCCGCCCTGGGCGGACGCGCTGCCGCAGCTGCCCGCGGTCGTGCAGTGGGACGCCGGACCGAAGTTCAGCACCGAGTTGGTCGACGTCGATCCCGCCGACATCCATATCGGCATGCGGGTCGAGCCGGTGTTCTACGATCTGCCCGAAGACGGAATCACCCTAGTGAAGTACCGGCCGGCGTGAGCGGCCCACCGACGCGGGCGGAGGCGTCAGATGGACGATCCCTTTGACGGCGTCCGGGCGCTCTTGCGCGAGTTGGACGCGGGCTTCCCCCGCGTCGAGACCATGACGGCCGCCCAGGCCCGCGCCGCCGTCGCCCGGCGGCGCCGGCCCGTCACCAACATCGACGACGTCCGCCGCACCGAAGACCGCACGATCCCGGGCCCCGGGGGCGACATCCCCGCCCGGGTCTACCACCCGCACGGCGAGCCGCGCGGCGGCCGCCCGGCCGTCGTGTTCTGCCATGGCGGCGGATTCGTGGTGTGCGACATCGAATCCCACGACGGCTTCTGCCGCGCCCTGGCCCGCGGCACCGCGGCCGTCGTCGTGTCGATCGACTACCGCCTCGCGCCCGAACACCCGGCGCCGGCGGCCGCGCTGGACGCCTTCGTGGCGTTCTGCTGGGTGGTCGACCACGCGGCCGAGCTCGGCATCGACCCGGCGCGGACCGCGATCGCCGGCGACAGCGCCGGCGGCAACCTCGCCGCGGTGACCGCGATCCTGTGTCGGGACCGGGCGGCCGCCCGGCCCGCCGCGCAGCTCCTGATCTATCCGGTCATCGAGCCGGCTTTCGACACCGACAGCTACCGGCGCTGCGCCACCGGCCACTTCCTCACCCGCGCCGCGATGCGCTGGTATTGGGCCCAATATGTCGGCGCACAAACGGTTTTCGACCCCCCGCACCTGGTGGCGCCGGCCCGCGCGGCGTCGCACGCCGGCCTGCCGCCGGCCGTCATCGTCACCGCCGGCCTCGATCCCCTGCACAACGAGGGCCGCGACTACGCGCGCCGGCTGCGCGACGCGGGGACGCCCGTCGTGCACCGCGACTTCCCGGGCCTGTTTCACGGCTTCCTGACCATCCCGTCGTTCCCGCCCGCGGACTCGGCGCGCGACATGATCTGTGCCGACCTGCGGGCCCTCCTGCAGCCCGCTTTCTGCGAGTCGACATGAACCCGGAGACGCAAGCCGACGTGATCGTGATCGGCGCGGGATTCGCCGGGCTCTACGCCGTGCACCGGGCCGCGTCGGCGGGCCTGTCGGTGCTCGGGCTCGAGGCGGCGCCCGACGTGGGCGGCACCTGGTACTGGAACCGGTACCCGGGCGCCCGGTGCGACGTCGAAAGTGTCGACTACTCCTACTCGTTCGACGACGAACTCCAGCAGAGCTGGACGTGGAGCGAACGATTCGCCGCCCAGCCGGAGATCCTCGCCTACCTGAGCCACGTGGCCGACCGGTTCGACCTGCGCCGGCACTACCGGTTCGGGGTCGACGTCGTCGGCGCCGCCTTCGAGCGGGGCCGCTGGCGGGTCCGCGCCCGCGAAGGCCAGACCCATGCCGCGCAGTTCCTCGTCTGCGCGACGGGCTGCCTCTCGGCGGTCAATCGCCCCGACATCCCCGGCGTCGACAACTTCGCGGGCGAGGCCTACTTCACCGCCGCGTGGCCGCGCGAGGACCCCGACCTGCGCGGCAAGCGGGTCGGCCTGATCGGCACGGGAAGCTCCGGCATCCAGGCGGTTCCGATCGTCGCGGCGCAGGCCGACCGGCTGGTGGTGTTCCAGCGGTCGGCGAACTACAGCATCCCGATGCCCAACCGCCCCTGGACACCCGAGGAGCAACGACAGATCCGGGAGCGGTACCCCGAGCGCCGCCGCGCCTCGGCCTACGCGGCCGCGGGAACCCCGCACGGTACGTACCACAAGAAGGCGGTGGACACCGAACCGCGGGAACGCGCCGAAGCGCTCTGGCGGCGCTGGCGCGAGGGCGGCGTGCTGTTCGCCAAGACCTTCCCCGACCAGAACTCCGACCTTGCCGCCAACCACATCGCGCGCGAGTTCGCCGAGGAACGCATCCGCGAAATCGTCGCGGATCCCGTTGTGGCCGCCGACCTCATCCCGGTCGACCACCCGATCGGGACGAAGCGGATCTGCACCGACGGCGGCTATTACGCCGCGTTCAACCGTGAGAACGTCACGCTGGTGAACCTGCGCCGCGAGCCCATCGACGCGATCACCGCCGCTGGCGTGCGCACCGGCGCCGCGTTCTACCCCTGCGACGTGCTGATCTTCGCCACCGGCTTCGACGCACTGACCGGGGCGTTGACCCGCATCGACCCGGTGGGCCCCGGGGGAGTGCGGCTGCAAGACATCTGGGCCGACGGTCCCCTGACCTTTCTCGGCCTGATGGTGCCCGGGCTGCCGAACATGTTCACCATCAGCGGCCCCGGCAGCCCGTCGGTGCTGGCCAACATGGTGCTGCACGCCGAGGTGCAGGTCGACTGGGTCATCGACCTGGTGTTGACGGCCCGCCGCCTCGGGGTGACGGAGGTGGAACCGCGCCGCGACGCCGCCGGGGCGTGGACCGACCACGTGGCGACGGCCGCCGAGCGGACGCTCTTTCCGAAGGCGGCCTCGTCGTGGTACCTGGGCGCCAACATCGCGGGCAAGAAGCGCGTCTTCATGCCCTACGCCGGCGGGTTCGGCACCTACCGGCGGCACTGCGACGAGGTGGCCCGCCAGGACTACGCCGGGCTGGTGCTGACGACCCGATGATCGAAACCGTTCAGCAGCTGCTGCGGCAGCGTCGCGACGACGACACCCCGGCGCTGGCGTGCGGCGAGCGCACGTGGACCTGGCGGGAACACCTCGCGGAGGCCGAGGCGGAGGCCGCCGCGCTGATCGCCCTCGCCGACCCCGCCCGGCCGCTGCACGTCGGGGCGCTGCTGCCCAACTCCCCGGCGATGCTGCGCGCCATGGCCGCGGCTGCGCTGGGCGGCTACGTGCTGTGCGGGATCAACACGACGCGGCGGGGCGCCGGGCTGCTGGCCGACATCCGGCGATCCGACTGCCAGCTGCTGCTCGTCGACCCCGAACACCGTGCCCTGCTGGATGGCTTGGACCTCAACGGGATTCAGGTCCTCGACGTGACCGGCGGGCGTTACGCCGAGCTGGTGGCGACCGCGCCGCGCCTGGTTCCGCATCGCGAGGTCGCCGGGGGCGACACGCTGATGATGATCTTCACCTCCGGCACCAGCGGTGACCCGAAGGTCGTTCGCCTCGCGCACGCGATGGCGGTCATGTGCGGTGCCAGCCTGATCTTCCAATACGACGTGACCGCCGACGACGTCTGCTACCTGTCGATGCCGCTCTTCCACTCCAACGGTGTCGCCGCCGGATGGGCGGTGGCGATCGGCGCCGGGGCCACCATGGTCCCGGCCCGGTTCTCGCCGTCACGGTTCCTGGACGACGTGCGTCGCCACCGCGTGACGTACCTCAACTATGTGGGCAAGCCCCTCGCGTTGATCCTGTCCACCCCCGAGCGGCCCGACGACGCGGACAACACGCTGCGGGTCGCGTTCGGTAACGAGGCGACCGATCGTGACATCGCCGAATTCGCACGGCGTTTCGACTGCCGGGTGGTGGACAGCTTCGGCTCCAGCGAGTTCGCCGTGATCGTCGTCCGCGAGGACGGCACCCCGCCCGGATCGATCGGCAGGCCGTATCCCGGGGTGAGCATCTACAACTCGACCACGCTGCGGGAGTGCGCCGTCGCCGAATTCGACGAACATGGGGCGCTGACAAACTTCGACGACGCGGTCGGCGAGCTCGTCAACACCCAGGGTGCGGGCCCGTTCGTCGGCTACTACAACGATCCGGCGGCCACCGCGCAGCGGATGCGGCACGGCATGTATTGGTCGGGCGACCTGGCCTACCGCGACGCCGACGGCTGGATCTACCTGGCCGGCCGCACCGCGGACTGGATGCGGGTGGACGGCGAGAACCTGGCGGCGGGGCCGATCGAGCGGATCCTGGGACGCCTGCCTGAGGTGAGCCAGGTCGCCGTCTACGCGGTGCCCGACGACCGCGTCGGCGATCAGGTGATGGCCGCGCTGGTCCTGCGGAGCGGGGCGCGCCTGACGCCCGACGGGTTCGCCGAGTTTCTTGCGGCGCAACCGGACTTGTCGCCGAAGGCCTGGCCGCGGTATGTGCGCATCAACGCCGACCTGCCCACGACCGCGACGAACAAGATCCTCAAGCGCGCGTTGATGGCCGCGGGCGCCAGCGCCGAGGGCGGGGTGCTGTGGGCCCGGCGGGCGCGCGGCACCACTTACCGTCCCGCGATGGAAGCCCATGCCATGAACGCCATGCCATAAACCTCACGCCATGAACCCCATGCGATAAACCCCATGCGATGAACTAGGTGGCGACCTCTTGGGGCGCTTCCCCGAATCGGGCCAGCACCAGCGTCGCCGAGACGGCGACCGCGAAACCCGCCACCACCAGCCAGCCGAGGCCGTCGCGCGCGCTGTCGCCCAGCCACACCACCCCGGCGAACGCGGGCGCGATGGTTTCACCGACCACCATCCCCGCCACCGCCGAGGTCACCGATCCGCGGTGCAGCGCGGACGTGAGCAGCAGGAAACCGGCCGCCCCGCCCGCGGCCGCCGCGTAGAGCGCAGGATTGGCATAGAAGGCGCGTTTGGTCGGATCGATCACGTCGATCAGCCGCACGCCCACCTCGGTGATCCCGAAGCCGGTCCCGGCCGCCAGCCCCAACGCCAGTGCGCGCGGCCGGTCCGGCAGCCGGCCCGCCAGCGCGCCCGCGACGAATACCGCGGCCGCCACACCCAGCAGCGCCCAGCCGAGGCCGGCCGGGGCGCGCCGGGAGTGCCCGGGACCGGCCGCCAGCGCGAGCGCGACCAGGCTCGCGCACACGACGCCGACGGCGGTCCATTCGGCCCGCGACAGCCGCGCCGAGAGCAACCAGGCGGACGCGATGCCGGTGACCGCGATCGAGGCGGCCAGCGCAGCGGCGACCACGTAGATCGGCACCAGGCGCAGCGCCGCCACTTGAAGCGCGAATCCGAGCGCGTCCAGGCCGACGCCGGCAAGGTAGCGCCACTGCCGGGCGGCGCGCAGCAAGAGCACGGTGTCGACGCCGGAGCCGCTCCCGGCCTCCACCGATCGCGTCGCCGCCGCCTGCAGCACCGAAGCCGTGCCGTAACAGACCGAGCAGCCAAGCGCGAGGATGAAGCCGATCAGCACACGTCGAACAATAGGCGTCGGCGTCGGTGCGCGCCCGCGGGCCACCGGGCGGGCGGGCGCCTGAGAAACCTCTGAACAAATGTTTGGGCGAGGGGCCGTCCGGGCAAGTCAGGAGTACACATGGCGTCAGCCCCGGCTCGGACCCCACGAACGTCAGTGAACGGTCGTGCGTGATTGTCGCGGTTGCGGTTTTTTTATCAAATATCTGTGCTGCAAGCGCATTCAAATGGAACGTTTAAAGTGGGTGTACAACTGTGTACTCTGGCGGCATGGCTGAACGCGGTGCCGAGCCTCGGGTCCCACGCGGACGCCGGTTGTTCCTGCGAGCGGTGCGGCGGTTGTTCAGCCCGCTGGAGCCGGACGACTACCTCGAGATGATCAACCCGCTGTGGACCACCAAGGAGTTGCGCGGCAAGGTCGAGGGCATCGAGGCGCAGGGCTCGGAAGCGGCCAGCGTTCTGATTCGGCCGGGGTACGAGTGGCCGGGCCACAAGCCCGGCCAGTACGTGCGCCTCGGCGTGGTCATCGACGGCGTCTACCACTGGCGCGCGTACTCGCTGACCTCGGATCCCAGGCCCGAGGACGGACTGATCAGCGTCACACCGAAGAGGGTGGACGGCGGTGTCGTGTCGCCGTATCTGGTGCACAAGATCCAGCCGGGGGACCTGGTGCGGCTGGGCGAGATCGAGGGCGTCTTCACCCTGCCGGAGCCGTTGCCGGACAAGCTGCTGTTCATCAGCGCCGGAAGCGGCATCACCCCGATCATCAGCATGCTGCGTGACCTGGACCATCGCGATGACCTGCGCGACGCGGTGGTCATTCACTCCGCACGGACGCGCGAGCAGGCCATGTTCCTGCCCGCCCTCGAAGAGCTCGAGCAACGCCACGAGGGGATGCGGCTGGATCTGCGCCTCACCTCCGAACAGGGGCGAATCACGCCCGGCGACCTGGACGACGTCTGCCCGGACTGGCGCGAGCGCGAGGCGTTCTGCTCGGGCCCCGGAGAAATGCTCGACGCGCTGATCGAGCACTGGGAGGACAAGGGGGACCGGGACCGCCTGCACTTCGAGCGCTTCCAGCCCAAGATCGGTGGCGACGCCAACGCCGGCGAGGGCGGCACGGTCAGCTTCTCCGACAGCGACAAGGAAGTCGAATGCGACGGCGGCACATCGATTCTCGAGGCCGGCGAGAAGGCCGGGCTCAACCTCGCGTTCGGCTGTCGCATCGGCATCTGCCACACCTGCGTCGGGACGCTCAAGTCGGGCAAGCTGCGAGACCTGCGCTCGGGTGACGTGACCGAACCAACCGGGCAAGACGTTCGAATCTGCATCAACACCGCCGAGGGCGACATCGAGCTCGCACTGTGATCGAAAGGAGCGGCCTGTGACAACTGCCGTGAAGAAAGCCGGGGAGTCACCGCTCGCTCGGCTGGGGGAACAAGAACTGGAAAAGCTCGCGAAGGAATTCGACGCGATCCACGACGAGGTCTTCGCCGACCTCGGCGACCGCGACCGCCGCTACATCAAGAACGTCATCTCGGCGCAGCGGCAGATCGTGGTGGCCGGCCGCGTGCTGCTGCTGGCGTCGCGGTCGAAGACCGCGTGGCTGCTGGGCACCGCCTGCCTGTCCATGGCCAAGATCCTGGAGAACATGGAGATCGGCCACAACGTGATGCACGGTCAATGGGATTGGATGAACGATCCCGACATTCACTCCTCGGTGTGGGACTGGGACACGGCGTCGACCGCCGAGTCCTGGAAGCACTCCCACAACTACATCCACCACACATTCACCAACATCCTCGGCAAGGACAAGGATCTCGGCTACGAGATCATGCGGATCGACCCCAACCAGAAATGGGCTCCGCGCTACCTGGGCCAACCGATCTACAACCTGCTGCTGACGCTCCTGTTCGAGTGGGGTGTGGCCGTCCACGACATGGACATCGACGCGATACGCAAACGCGAGAAGCCTTGGTCGGAGGTGCGCAAGGACCTGCGGGGCATCGGCGTCAAGGCGCGCGCACAGATCTACAAGGACTACCTCGGTTGGCCGGCCATCAGCGCCGGGGCCTTCGCCCTCACCCAGCTGGCTATGCGCGGCCGGCTCGAGCAGCCGGCGCAGTCCCGCGTCGCCAGAAGGCTGCGCAGGGTGTCGAGCGGTCGCCGCGTCGGCGCCGCGGCGAACTTCCTCGACAAAATCGCGCCGGGCGTCGAGAGCACCTACCTGCGCACCCTGACCGCCGATGCGCTGGCCAACGTCATCCGCAACGTGTGGGCGCACGCCATCATCTTCTGCGGCCATTTCCCCGACCAGGCCTACACGTTCACACAGGAGGAAACCGAGAACGAGACGCGCGGTGGCTGGTATGTCCGCCAACTGCTCGGCGCCGCGAACATCGACGGCAGCCCGTTGTTCCACATCGTCAGCGGCAATCTCGGCTATCAGGTCGAGCACCACCTCTACCCGGACATGCCGAGCAGCCGCTACTCCGAAATCGCGCCGCAGGTGAAGGAGATCTGCGAGCGCTACGAGTTGCCGTACAACTCGGGCCGGTTCGGCAAGCAGTGGGCGATGGTGCACCGCAGCATCTTCCGGCTGGCCTTCCCGGGAGGAAAGCCCCGGCCGAAGCCCGGTCCCTACCACGGCAACGTCCATCGGCCCGACCCCGAGCGGCCGAGCGAGAGCACCCGGTTCCGTGACCGGGTCCCCGCCGAACACCCGGCCGCGGGCCCCGAACACCAGGCCACCGGCGTCCAGGTGCAACCGCCGCCCCGCGGCAAGGACTGATCTCACCGGACCGCCGCGCCGCGCGCCCATGAGTAGCCTTTGCCCGGTGACAATCGACGGGCAGGTCGTGGCCATCACCGGGGCAAGCAGTGGCATCGGGGAGGCGACGGCCCTTTTGCTCGCCGAGCGCGGAGCGCGGGTGGTCTTGGGCGCCCGGCGGGTCGATCGGCTCGACGAGGCCGCACGACGGATACGCGACCGAGGTGGACAAGCCGTCACGTGCGAGACCGATGTCTCGCGACGCGAAGACCTCGAGCGCCTCGTCGCCGCGGCGGCCGACGGGTTCGGCCGGCTCGACGTCCTGGTGAGCAACGCCGGGATCAGCAAGGTAGGGCCGATGTCAGATCTCGACGTCGACGGGTGGTCGGCGATGATCGACGTCAACGTGCGGGGCGTGTTGCACGGAATCGCCGCGGCGCTGCCGGTGTTCCGGCGCCAGGGACGCGGCCACTTCGTCACGACGGTGTCGACCGCCGGGCTGAAGATCGTCCCCACCATGGCGGTCTATGCCGCCACCAAGAATGCCGTTCGCACGTTGATGGAAGGGCTGCGCCAGGAATCGACCGATGGCGTCATCCGGACCACGTCGATCTCACCGGGGTTCGTCGACACGCAACTCGACAACTCCATCGACGACCCCGACGTGCGCGCGCAGATCCGGCGCAACATGACCGACTTCGGCCTGGCCCCGGCCGCTGTCGCGCGTGCCATCGCCTTCGCCGTCGAACAGCCACACGACGTTGAGATCGGCGACATCACGATCCGGCCGACCGTCCAGGGCTGAACGGGTCATCGGGATCGCCGATCGACGGCATCGGTGACGCCAATGGCTCTCGCGGACTGTTCCGGTCGGCCCGCCGCTTGAATGTGGACATGGAACTCGAATCTCAGATCGCGCTGGTGACCGGTGGTACGGCGGGCATCGGCCTGGAATCGGCCCGCCTGCTGGCCGGCGAGGGCGCCGAGGTGGTGATCTCCGGGCGCGACGCCGAGCGCGGCGCCCGGGCGGTGGCCGAAATCGACGGCAAGGTCCGGTTCGTCCGGGCCGATCTCGGTGACATGGATTCCGTCGCCGAGCTGGTGGAGCAAGCAGTTTCGGTGGACATCCTGGTCAACAACGCGGGCGCCTTCCCGGTCGCACCCACCGTGGAGCAGGATCCGGCCTCGTACGGGGTCATGTTCGACACCAACGTGCGCGGGGCCTACTTCCTGGTCGCCGCGCTCGCTCGGGGCATGATGGCCCGCGGGGGCGGCAGCATCGTCAACGTCACGTCGCTGGCGGCGGCCAAGGGCATGCCGGGCGCGTCGGTCTACGGGGCGACGAAGGCGGCGCTGGCGTCGCTGACGCGCACGTGGGCCGCCGAATTCGGCCCGCACGGTGTCCGGGTGAACAGCGTCTCGCCGGGGCCCACCCGCACCGCGGGCGTCCTGGCGGAGTGGGGCGAGTCCATCGAGGACATCGGCACCGGTCTCCCATTGCGCCGCACCGCGCGCCCGGCCGAGATCGCGCAGGCCGTGCTGTTCCTGGCGTCACCGCGGGCCAGCTACGTGACGGGCTCGACGCTTTACGTCGACGGCGGCGGTGCCGCGGTCTGAACAGACGCCGAATCTGAACCTTTTTCGCCGACCGGTCGTGGATGATCATCGATGATGCGCCGCATCCGCGAGCCCGACAGCCATGACACCGAGCCGGCCGATTCCGGCGGCTACGGGTTTCCCGCGCGGCTGTGGCGGGCGCTGGACGCGCACCCGCCGCCCGGGGTCGAGCGGGCCCAGCGGTGGCGCAGCCCGCTGCGGGGGCCGTGGCTGACATCGGTGTTCGGTTTGGTGCTGCTGGTGACGCTGCCGATCGTCATCCTCACCGGCCTGCTGTCCTACATCGCCTACGGCCCGCGGTTCGGCCAGGCCATCCCCGGTGACGTCGGGTGGTTGAAGCTGCCGACGTTCGACTGGCCGACCAATCCGTCGTGGCTGTATCGGCTGACCCAGGGGTTGCACGTCGGGCTCGGGCTGGTCCTGATCCCGGTGGTGCTGGCCAAGCTGTGGTCGGTGATACCGCGGCTGTTCGCCTGGCCCCCCGCCCGGTCCATAGCCCAACTGCTGGAACGGGTTTCGCTGCTGATGTTGGTCGGCGGCATCCTCTTCGAGATCGTCACGGGCGTGCTGAACATCCAGTACGACTACATCTTCGGGTTCAGCTTCTACACCGCGCACTACTTCGGCGCCTGGGTGTTCATCGCGGGATTCGTCGTGCATATCGCGATCAAGATCCCGACGATGTGGTCCGGCCTGCGTTCGATCTCGGCGCGCGACGTGCTGCGCACCGGGCGCGCGGAGACCCGGGCCGAACGGTGGGAGCCCGACGGGCTGGTCGCCGCGGACCCGCAGCCCGCGACGATGAGTCGCCGCGGTGCCCTGGCGTTGGTGGGCGGCGGCGCGGTGTTCATGGCCGTCATCACCGCGGGGCAGACGCTGGGCGGCTACGCCCGGCCCGCCGCACTGCTGCTGCCGCGGGGGCGCACCCGCGGGCGCGGACCCAACGACTTCGAGGTCAACCGGACCGCGTCCGTTGCCGGCATCTCCGCCGGGAACACCGGCGAGCGCTGGCGGCTCACGCTGACCGGGGGGCCCCGCGCCGTCGTCCTGGACCGCTCCGCGCTCCTGGCGATGCCGCAGCACACCGCGGTGCTGCCGATCGCCTGTGTGGAAGGCTGGTCCACCACCCAGACGTGGACCGGCGTGCGACTGGCGGACCTGGCCCGACTGGCCGGCGTCGCCGCACCGGAGTCGGCGTTCGTCTCGTCGCTGGAGCGCTCGGGCGCGTTCGGGCGTGCGACGCTGCAACAAAGCCAGGTGCTGCACCCCGACGCCCTGCTGGCCTTGCGGGTCAACGGCAGCGACCTGTCCCCGGACCACGGCTTCCCGGCGCGCATCGTCGTGCCGGCGCTACCCGGGGTGCACAACACCAAGTGGGTGGAGTCGATAGCCTTCCGGGCGGTCCCGAATGCATAGCGCGCGAAGCGGTTTCGTCAAGCTGTACGGTTCCCGCCCGTTGCATCTGCTGACCCTGATCGCCGGATTGGCGCTGTTGGCCTACGAGGTGGCCACCATCAGACCGGTCGCGCTGTGGAACCCCGCGGTGTGGTGGCAGTCCATCATCGTGTGGTTCGCCGCGGCCATCGTCGCCCACGACCTGCTGTTGTTCCCGATCTACGCGCTACTCGACCGGTTGCTGTCGCGGACCGCCGACCGGCTCGCGCCGCGCGGCGTGCCCGTGCTCAACCACATCCGGGTGCCCGCGCTGGGTGCGGGCCTGACGCTGCTGGTGTTCCTGCCCGGCATCATCAAGCAGGGCGCCGCCACGTATGTGGCCGCGACCGGCCAGACCCAGGATCCGTTTCTCGGCCGCTGGCTGCTGCTGACCGCGGCGATGTTCGGGGTCAGCGCCGCGATCTACGCAGTGCGCGTCGCCGGGCGATGAACCGCCGCGGCGATCTGCTCGGGGTGGTCCTCCTGCAGAAAATGCTTGGCGGGCAATAGCACCGGGTCTCCCGCGCCCACGGCGCGCTGGGCCGCGACGCCGTAGCGTCGCCAGGGGAGCATCGCGTCGCGCGCACCCCACACGCCTGCACCGGGGGCGCGCCGCGCGGGCCGTCGTCGATCACGAATGACGAGACGCCGGCCGCGGTGAAGGTGCGCCCGGACCGTCGATAGTTTTCGAGCGGCCGGGTGGTCTCGGCGGCGGTCATGTGACCGGTTGCGGGTCGGCGCGGGGCATCCTCCCATGCAACCGGATGCCGGGCCGCCGGCGACGCCGGCGCTCATTTCCATGCGCGATGGGCGTCATCGGAGGCCGCAATGGAACAGCGGCCGGTGCGCGTCGTGTTGGAGTACGGCATGGACATCTCGGATCTGCGCGCCTTCGTCGCGGTGGTGGAGGAGCGGGGACTCTCGGCCGCCGCGCGTCGCTTGCACCTCAGCCAGCCGTCGCTGTCCCAGACGATCCAGGCCCTCGAGAAGCACCTCGACGTGCGGCTGTTCACCCGCAGCAGCGCGGGCGTGGCGCCCACCGCGGCGGGGATGACGTTGTTGGGCGAGGCGCGGGCGGTGATCGCCCGCTACGACCAGGCGCTCGCCGCCATGGCCAAGCACTCGGCGCAGGTCGGGCGCTCGTTGCGGGTTGGCGTTCCGCTCGAGTTGCCGCCGCAACCGCTGGCCGGGGCGCTCGCGTCGTTGTCGGCGGCGTTCCCGCTGACCGTGGTGGAGATTCGCCACCTGCCGACCGCCCGGCAGATCGAAGCGCTGCACGACGGGGAGCTGGACGTGGGGTTGGTGCGGGAACGGCCGGTCGGTGGGCGTCTCGACGTCTCGATCGCCATCGAGGAACCGCTGGGCGTGTTGCTCGCGGTGGAGCAGGCCGACGCCATGGAAACCGTCGACGGGACGGTGCGCCTCGATCGATTGTCCGGTCTGCACTGGCTCGGCTTTCCCCGCGGCGGCAGCCCGGCCTGGTACGACGAACTGACCGCCGTGTTGCGCAGCCACGGGATCGAGCCCGGGCCGCCGGAATCCTACGACCAGGACCTGTTGCCCGAGGTGAAGGTGGCCGCGGTCAGTGCGGGCGGGAAATTCGCGTTGGCGCCGGCCGGGCGGCTGGACCCGCTGCCGAACTCGGTGCGCTGGCTTCCTCTGGCCGGGCGTCCGCTGGTGCGCCGCACCTGGGTGGCGTGGGCGGCCGCGTCGCGGCGGCGCGACCTCGCCCATCTCGTCGCCGCCCTGGAGGGGGCGCCCGAGCTACATGTTGGCGATGATCTGTAGCCGCCGGGCGCTGTACTCGGTGTCGGAGATGGCGCCGCTGGCGTGCAGGTCCTCGAGCTGCGTGAGGCGCTCGGAAAGCGTCGGATCGGGCAGCGGGAGCGCCGCCGGGTGGGCGCGGATGCCGCCGGTCTGCCGCAGGGTGGCGCCCTTGGTGGTCCACCCGGCGCCCAGGTCGACGAGCCGCAACGCGAACAGGACGCCGGCGCCCGTGATCGGCAGCCCCAGGTAGAGCATCCATCCCAGCGGCACCCCGGCCCGGCTGAGCGCGAAATAACGGGTCAGCAGCACGAGCGCCAGCATCCCGCCGGCCAGCAGCACGACGACCTTGCTCTTCATCCGCGGTGTACCTCCCTATAGTTCGCCGCCGGCGGCAGCGGTGGTAACTGGTGGGCCAAGTCCAGACCACCCGCGCCGCTACCGATCCCAACGGGCGCCGGTCGACCTCACCGTCGCGGTCCGGCCTTGGAGGATTCTTGGCGACTTCTTTGAATGTTCTTTCAACCCGGCGGCTGGTCTGCGCGTCGCGCGTTGGGTAACTACAGTGAAAAGGCATGGGGAACCTACAGACCAGGACGGCGGCGGCACTGTGCGCCTGCGGGGCCGCGCTGGTTCTGGCCTTCGGTTGGTCGCCCGGTGACGCCACCGCCAGGGCGGCGACCCCCGCTTCTGCCGCGACCCTGGGTTCTTCGGGCGTGACGCCCGCGCCGCCGCCGACTCCGGGCGGCGCCCTGCCCGTGCAACCCGCGGGTGGGGGTGGCTGCATCATCGGGCTCAACTGTGGCTGCACACGCAACTGCCACAAGCCCCACCCGCGTCCGCCGAACGTCGCGGGCGACCCGCAACACGCCGCACCGATTCCCGCCCCGCAAGACCCGTAGCGGGCGTTGCGGGCGGGACCGCCCGCGGCTTCCCTATCATCTGCTCATGGAAACCGCGGGCTCGCCGGCATTCACTGACGAGGACGCGGCCCGATTCCGCGCCGCCGGCTTCTGGGCTGACACGACGCTGTCGGACGCGGTGCGCTCCAACGCCGAGGAATCACCCGATCGTCGCGCCTATGTCGACCATCCGGGCGCGGCGCTAACCTGGCACCAATTCGACCGCGCCGCAACGTCTCTGGGTGAACAACTGGCGGGCGCGGGGGTGGCGCCCGGCGACCGGGTGGGGGTGTGGCACGGTGACTCCGCGGCGCTGCACGTGCTCTTCGTCGCGGTCGAGCGGTGCGGGGCCGTCGTCGTCGGCGTCGGGGCGCGGGCCGGCACGCGTGAGGTCGCGGCGATACTGCGCAGTGCGCGGCCGAAGCTCCTGATCAGCGACCGGCAGCGCGGCACCGAGGCGGCGGCCGTCGCCCGCGAGCTGTCGCTACCCACGCTGGTCGTCACCGCCGATGCCGGCGGCGCGCCCCGACTCGACGGCCCGCCGGCGGAGCTGCCTGCCGAATCTTCGCTCGGGCCCGACGACGTCTTCCTCATCAACTCCACCTCCGGGACCACCGGGCTGCCCAAGTGCGTGGTGCACACCCAGAACCGTTGGTACTACTTCCACCAGAAGGCCGTCGCGAACGGGCTGCTCACCGGGGAAGACGTTTTCCTGCCGGTCATTCCCACGCCGTTCGGCTTCGGGCTGTGGACCAGCCACACCACGCCGATCTACCTGGGCGCCACCGCCGTGATCCTGGACCGGTTCAGCACGGCGGCGACCTGCGAGGCGATCTCCCGGCACGGGGTCAGCGTCTTGTGTTGTGTCAGCACGCAATTGACCATGCTGATGGCGGATCCCGCGACCCGTGGCCACGACCTCAGCTCGCTGCGTGTGGTGTTCACCGGCGGCGAGGCGCTGCCATACCGGCCGGCCGCCGAGTTCGAGGAGCTCACCGGCGCCACGATCCTGCAGTTCTACGGCTCGAACGAAACCGGCGTGCTGAGCGCGACGACGCTCGAAGACTCGCGCGAACGCCGGCTGCGCACGGGCGGCCGGATCGTCCCCGAGATGGCGGTCCGCCTGTTCGACGGGGAACGGGACGTCACCGCGACGGGACGGGGCCAACCCGCCTGCCGCGGACCGGCGACCAGCCTCGGGTATTTGGGCGGGACCGACCACGACAAGCTGTTCACCCCGGACGGCTGGATGCGGATGGGCGACATCTGCGAAATCGACGCGGACGGCTACCTGACCGTCACCGGGCGCACCTCCGACTTCATCCTGCGCGGCGGCAAGAACATCAGCGCGACCCAGGTCGAGGACGCCGTCACGACCCACCCCGCCGTCGCGGTGGCGGCGGCGGTCGCGATGCCCGACGAGGTGTTCGGCGAAAAGGTCTGCCTGTACGCCGAACTCGTCGACTCGGCCACCCTCGAGCTCGCAGACTTGATCGAACACCTGCTGGCGCTGGGAGTATCCAAGGAGCTGCTGCCCGAGCGACTCGTCGTGGTCGACGAGCTTCCGCGATCCTCCGGTGGCAAGGTTGCCAAAGGCCGGCTCCGCGAGGATATTCGAGCGAGAACGAAGGGGAGACGATGAACGCTCCTAACCCGCGCCGGGGTGGCCTGGAAGTCTGGGCACCGTCGGTCGTTCCCCCGATCGGGGTCGACCTGTCCGACGAGCAGGCGCTCGCGGTCGCCTTCCGTCACCTGGCCGGCATCGGATTCGCCGAGAACATGGCGGGACACATCACCTGGCAGCCGGACGGGCAGGCGGAAATGCTCGTCAATCCGTGGGGGCTGTGGTGGCAGGAGATCACCGCGTCCGACATCTGCGTGGTCGACGCCGACGCCCGGGTCCTGCGCGGCCGCTGGGACGTCACCCCGGCGATCCACATCCACACCGAGCTGCACCGCGTCCGCGACGACGCCCGGGTCGTCATCCACAACCACCCGTATTACGTGTGCGTGCTCGCCGCCCTGGGCAGGCTCCCCGAACTGGTGCACCAGACCGGTTCGCTCTTCCTCGACGACCTGTGCCTGGTCGACACGTACGACGGGGAAATCGACGGCCCCGGCCGCGCGGCCGAACTGGCCACCCGCATCGGCGGCGCCAACCTGACCATTCTGGCCAACCACGGCGTCATCGCGACCGGTCGCAACCTCCCGCAGGCCGTCTACCGGGCGGCGTCCATCGAACGGGTATGCAAGCTGGCCTACGACGTCATGCTCACCGGCAGGGACCCGGTGAAGATGAATTGGTCCGACATGGCGGGCATGCAGCGGTCGCTGATCGAGCGCGCCGCCGACGTGTACTGGGCGGGGGCGGCACGGATGACCATCAAGGCCGACCCCGACGTGCTCACGTGACCGCGGTTGGGGGTGCGGTAACGGCGTTGGGTGTGCACTCACGGCGGCGGCGGCGGCGACATGCCCGGCGGCTGTGCCGTCAGCTCACGCGCAAAGCCATGGCCGCACTTTCAAGCGTCCCGTCTCGCAAGGAGATTGAAGAGTGAAATCGATCGACGAGCTGGCCGGCGACCTGCGCTTCACCACCGCCAAGACCGGCGAGCAGCGCTCGGTCACCTTCCTGCCGGACCCGCCCCGCGCCCCGCGGCGCTACACCGTGATCTCGGTCGACGATCACATCGTCGAGCCGCCCGACACCTTCACCGGACGGTTGCCGCGCAAGTTCGCCGACCGCGCGCCCAGGGTCGTGGAGACCGACAGCGGCGGACAGACCTGGGTCTACGACGGGCGGCAACTGCCCAACGTCGGGTTCAACGCCGTCGTGGGCCGGCCGGTGGCGGAGTACGGCTTCGAGCCGGTTCGATTCGACCAGATGCGCCGGGGCGCCTGGGATATCCACGAGCGTGTCAGGGACATGGACCTCAACGGCATCTACGCCTCGCTCAATTTCCCGTCCTTCCTGCCCGGGTTCGCCGGCCAACGCCTACAGCAGGTGACCACCGACCGCGACCTCGCGCTCGCCTCGGTGCGCGCCTGGAACGACTGGCATCTCGAGGTGTGGGCCGGCTCGTACCCCGAGCGGATCATCCCGTGCCAGCTGCCGTGGCTGCTGGACCCCGAACTCGGCGCGCGGATGATCTACGAGAACGCCGAGCGCGGCTTCCACGCGGTGACGTTCAGCGAGAACCCGGCGATGCTGGGGTTGCCGAGCATCCACTCCGGCCATTGGGACCCGATTATGGCGGCGTGTGCCGAGACGGGCACCGTGGTGAACCTGCACATCGGATCCTCGGGGTCCTCGCCGTCCACCACCGACGACGCGCCGCCGGACGTGCAGGGCGTGTTGTTTTTCGCATATGCCATCTCGGCGGCGGTCGACTGGCTGTATTCCGGCCTGCCCAGCAGGTTCCCCGACCTGAAGATCTGCCTGTCGGAGGGCGGCATCGGCTGGGTCGCCGGGCTGCTGGACCGCCTCGACCACATGCTCAGCTATCACGCGATGTACGGAACCTGGCAGGCCCTGGGCGAAAGGCTTACTCCCGCCGAGGTATTCACCAGGAATTTCTGGTTCTGCGCGGTGGAGGACAAGTCGTCGTTCGTGCAGCGCGACCGGATCGGTGTGGACAACATCATGCTGGAGGCCGACTACCCGCACTGCGACTCCACCTGGCCCCACACCCAGCAGACGATCCACGAGCAAATCGGTGACCTGCCGGCCGATGTCGTCCGGAAGTTCAGCTGGGAGAACGCTTCACGTTTGTACCGGCATCCGGTGCTTCCCGACGTGCAGCGGAATCCGGACGCGTTCTGAGCCATGGCGGCGACCAAAGTCGACTTTACCGCCGTCCCCTGGGGCTCGGTGGAATGGACGAACCTGGTAACGCTCTATCTACGCGCCCACGAAAGCGGTTCGAGGCGGCCGGTTTTGGGCGACAAGGCGGCCGCGGAAGCGGTGGAGCGGATCGACTACGACTTCAAGCGAATCCATCGCAGCTCGCTGCCGGCGTCGAATCAGTACCTTGTCGCCCTGCGCGCCAGGCAGCTCGACGACTGGTGCGCGGATTTCCTGCGGCGCCATCCCGACGCGGTGGTGCTGCACCTGGGCTGCGGTCTGGACGGGCGCGCCTTCCGGGTCGCCGTGCCGCCGTCGGTCTCGTGGTTCGACGTCGACCAACCCGCGGTGATCGAGCTGCGCCGGCGGCTCTACGACGACGCGGCGGGTTACCGGATGATCGGCTCGTCGGTCACCGATCCGGACTGGCTCGACCAGGTCCCGACCGGTCGCCCCACACTGGTCATCGCCGAGGGCCTGCTCATGTATCTCACCGAACGTCAGGTCCGCGAGCTGCTCCAGCGCCTGACGGACCGATTCCAAAGCGGCGAAATGCATTTCGACACGCTCTCGGCGCTGGCGCCGCTGCTGTCGAAGGTGTTCACCAGGGGCATCATCAGGTGGGGCATCCGCGACGCGCGGGAGCTGCAGCACTGGAACCCCCGGCTGCGGCTGCTCGAACAGACGTCGACCCTGGCGGGCTACCAACGGATCGAATCGACGGCGGTGCGGTTGATCTACCGGCTGATGTGGATTGCGGGCGCCCGCAACTACGACGTGCTCAACCGCTTCGAATACTCATAGGCCGGAAGCCAGCCGCCGCAGGATGTCGGCCGCGGGTTCGGCGGTGGCGTCGCGGTATCCGGTGCCGGCCCACAGGTGCACGTAGTCGGGCTTGCCCGCCGCGGCCGCCGCCTTGCGCAGCGGGCTGGTCAGGTGATGCAGGGCGGGATAGCCCAGCGGCGCCTGCGCCTCGTGCGCGTCGATGAACGCGTTGCGTAGCCCGCGGGCGGGGCGGCCGGTGAAGGCGTGCGTGAGGACCGTTTCGGTGAACCGGGGATCGGTCAGGGCCGCCCGGTGGGTGGCCGAGGCGCCGCTTTCGTCGGCGCGCAGCAGAACCGTCCCGACGGCTGCCGCCGCGGCACCCGCGCGGATCACCTCGGCGACCGCGGCGGGGGTGGCGAGCCCGCCGGCGGCGATCACCGGCAGCGGCACCGCCGCGACGATCCGCTCGACCAGCTCGGCGACGGGCACCGGCGGCGGGGGCGTCCGTGGGGAGAGTGTGCCGGAGTGACCGCCGGCGGCCGCGGCCTGCACGGCGAGCATGTCGACCCCGGCCTCGTGTGCCTGTGCCGCCTCTTCGGGCGTGGTGACCGTCTGGACCGCGACGCTACCGGCCTTCCGCAGCGCGGCGATCACCCCGCGCGGCGGGATGCCGAAGGTGAACGACACCATCGGAACCGGGTCGTCGAGCAGCAGCGCGACCTTCTCGTCGAATCTGTCGCTGTCCTCGACCGGGTCCGGGGGCAGCGTCAAGCCGAACCGGTCGGCGTCGCGCTGGATGATCGCGGCGTAGGCCCGGTAGCTCTCGGGGTCGACGGGCAGCGGGTTGGGCGCAAACAGGTTGATGCCGAAGGGGATTCCCTCAGCACGGACCTGTTTGACCTCGGCCTCGACGGCCTCCGCGGTCTTGTAGCCGGCGGCCAGCATGCCCAGGCCGCCCGCGCGGGTCGCGGCCGACACCATCGCGGGGGTGGTCGGGCCGCCCGCCATCGGGGCGGCGATGAGCGGAATGGACATCCCGAACTGTGCCAGCATCTCTGAGCCCTTCCGTCGCGCGGGCGTGCACGGCGCCGCCTCGACAAGCCGCCTCGACAAGCCGCCTCGACAATGCCGCCTCGACAATGCCGCCTAGACAATGCCGCCTCGACAATAACGACGCGCCGAGACCGCGGCATTCCGCCCGGCCGCCGCACCTGGCAGGATGCTTCAGCGTGAACTTGAGCGTGAAGAGGCCCAACTTCCTCGTGATCGTGGCGGACGACCTCGGGTTTTCCGATATCGGCGCGTTCGGTGGGGAAATAGAGACGCCCAATCTCGACCGCCTGGCCCACGCGGGGATCCGGTTCACCGATTTCCATTCCGCGCCGGCCTGCTCACCCACCCGCGCGATGCTGCTGACGGGGACCGACCACCACGTCGCCGGCATCGGCACGATGCTCGAGGTTGCCGGCCCCGAATTCCGTGGCGCACCCGGCTACGAGGGCTACCTGAACGACCGGGTGGTGGCGTTGCCGGAACTGCTGCGCGACGCCGGCTACCTGACGTTGATGTCGGGCAAGTGGCACCTCGGCGCCACGATCGAGAGATCGCCCTGGGCGCGCGGATTCGAGCGCTCGTTCGCGTTGCTGCCCGCCGGCGCCAGCCACTTCGGCGGCAGCGGGGCCCGCAGTTTCTCGCCCGTGCCAACCCTTTACACCGAGGACGACCAGTTCGTCAGCGTCGGCGACGACTTCTACTCCTCGGACGCCTACACCGACAAGCTGCTGCAATACCTGCGCGAACGCGCACCCGGTGACGAGCGGCCGTTCTTCGCGTATCTGCCGTTCCAGGCGCCGCACTGGCCGCTGCAGGCCCCGGACGAGTCCATCGCGAAATATCGCGGCCGCTACGACGCCGGACCGGACTCGCTGCGCCAGGAGCGGCTGGCCGCGCTCAAGCGGCTGGGCCTGTGCCCGCCGGACGTCGAGGCGCACCCGGTCGTGGCCGACGGGGCCCCCGAGTGGGCCGACATGACCGACGAACAGCGCGCGGTATCGGCCCGCAGCATGGAGGTCTACGCCGCGATGGTCGACCGGATGGACTGGAACATCGGGCGGGTGATCGACTACCTGTCGGCAAGCGGCGAGCTCGACGACACGGTCGTGATCTTCTTGTCCGACAACGGCGCCGAGGGGGCGATCGTCGAGGCGATGCCACTGGTCGGTCCCCGAATCGTCGCGCAGATCGAAAAGAACTGCGACAACAGCGTCGACAACCTCGGCCGGCCCTCCTCCTTCATCTGGTACGGCCCGCGGTGGGCGCAAGCCGCCACCGCGCCGTCGCGGCTGCACAAGGCGTTCACCACCGAAGGCGGGATCCGGGTGGTCGGCTTCATGACCTGGCCGGGCTTCGAGCGGCAGGGGGAGGTCGGCACCGCGTTCAGCACCGTCATGGACATCGCCCCGACGGTGCTGGAACTGGCGGGCGCCGCACATCCCGGCACGTCCTACCGCGGGCGCGAGGTGGCGCCGATGCGAGGCCGCTCCCTGGTCGGCTACTTGTCGGGCGGTGCGGAGGCCGTTCATGACGCCGAGACCGGCACCGGCTGGGAGTTGTTCGGCCGCCGTGCCATTCGCCAGGGGGATTGGAAGGCACTGCACCTGCCCGCGCCGTACGGCCCGGACGGCTGGCAGCTCTACGACCTCGCCTCGGATCCCGGGGAGATCCACGATCTGGCCGCCTCCCACCCCGAGAAGCTCGCCGAACTGTTGACGCTGTGGGACCGCTACGTCGAGGAGAACGGCGTGATCCTCGACCCCGTGTCGGTGTTCGACCTCGAGTTTTGAGCAGAGTTCTGAGCAGAGTGCTGATGGTTGAAGAAACCACGTGCGCGATCGTCGGCGGCGGCCCGGCCGGCATGGTCCTGGGGCTGCTGCTGGCCCGTGCGGGCGTGCAGGTCACCCTGATGGAAAAGCACGGCGACTTCCTGCGCGACTTCCGCGGCGACACGGTCCACCCGACCACCATGCGGCTGCTCGACGAGCTCGGCCTCTGGGAACCGTTCGCGGCCTTGCCCTTCACCGAGGTCCGCACGGCGAAGCTGGAATCCGACGGGCGGTCGGTGACCTATGTCGACTTCGAGCGGCTACGCCAGCCTCACCCCTTCGTCGCGATGGTGCCGCAGTGGGATCTGCTCAACCTGCTCGCCGACGCGGCGAAGGCTGAGCCGGGCTTCTCGCTGCGAATGAACACCGAAGTCACCGGGCTGCTTTGGGAGGACGGCAGGGTCGCCGGGGTGCGCTACCGCGGCCCCGACGGCCCGGGCGAATTGCGGGCCGAGCTGACCGTCGCCTGCGACGGCCGCTGGTCGGTCACCCGCCAGGCCGCCGGACTGAAGGCGCGCGAATACCCGGTGAGGTTCGACGTGTGGTGGTTTCGGTTGCCGCACAAGGAAGACACCGAATACTCCTTCCTGCCCCGCCTGGGCCCCGGCAAGGGACTCGCCGTGATCCCGCGGGAACGCTACTTCCAGATCGCCAACCTGGGGCCCAAGGGCATCGATGCGCAGCTGCGGGCCCGTGGCATCGACGCGTTCCGGCGCGACGTCGAAGAGCTGCTGCCCGACATGCCCGAGTCGGTGGCGGCGCTGCAATCCATGGACGACGTCAAGCATCTGGACGTGCACGTGAACCGCCTGCGCCGCTGGCACACCGACGGCCTGCTGTGCATCGGCGATGCGGCGCATGCGATGTCGCCGCTGGGCGGGGTAGGCATCAACCTGGCCATCCAGGACGCCGTCGCGGCCGCAACCCTACTGGCCGAGCCGTTGCGGCGGCACCGCGTCGGGGTCCGCGAGCTCGCCGCGGTCCACCGCCGGCGTGTGTTCCCGACCGTCGTCACCCAACTGGTCCAGCAGCTGCTGCACCGGATGCTGCTCGGACCGCTGCTGCGCGGCGCGGATCCCACGCCGCCCGCGGCGCTGCTCGGCTTGATGAAGCGGCTGCCGTGGCTGTCGGCCGTGCCCGCGTACTTCGTCGGCGTCGGGGTGCGGCCCGAACATGCGCCGGACTTCGCGCGCCGCGCGCCCGGCTCTGCCGGCTAGGCCGAATCTAAGACAACAACCGTCGGGCCGCGTCGACACACGGCCGGAGCCGGTCGATGGGCCCGACGCCGGAGAGCGCCAGCGCCCGTCTCGGCACCTCGAGTTCGATCACGATGCCGGCAGGCAGGGCGGAAAGAATGTCGCGCAGCGGTAGCTCGCCCTCGCCGGGAACCATGCGCTCAAACATGGCTTCCTCCATGTAGTTTCCGCCGCGCGGCCGCAGCGTGGTGTCGTTGAGCTGGGCATAACCGATGCGGGCCGGGTCGATCGCGGCCAGATCGGCGGCGCTGGAACCGGATCGCACCAAGTGCATGGTGTCGATCAGCAATCGGAAGTCGGGCCGCGCCACGTGTTCGACCGCGGCGAGCGCGGTCGGCAGATCACCGACGGTGAGGCCCGGGACCGGTTCGACGAGTGTCTGGATGCCCCGCTGGGCGGCGAGGTCGGCCAGCGCCGCGAACTGGTCGAAACTGCGGGGGACATCGGGGTCGAGGCTGACCACGTTGATCCGGGGGACACCCAGCTCGGCGAGGACGTCGAGATCCGTCCGGAGCGCGCGCACGTCGGCGCCGGGCAGGACGAGAAAGCCGTCACCGAGCGAAATCGTCACGCCGCGGTCATCCATCGCGGCGAGCACGGCCTGTCGCAGGCCGGCGTCGTCCGTCAGGGAGAAGCGCGGATAGCCCAGCGGCACCAGCGGCATTCCCTGCAGCGCGGCGGAGACGAACCGGCAACCGAGGTCTGCCGCCAGGTTCACCAATTCGACTGGGGGAAGGCCGAATACGCTCAGCATGCCGATGCCGATGCCGAGCCGATCGGTGCCCGTCGTGGTCATGTCACAGGGGACGACCGGCGAGCTGGGCCAATTGCGCGGCGCCCTCGGCCGTTTGGGTGGTCAGCGCAATGCGCCCCGACGTGACGGGGCCTTCGATGATTGGCGCCTCCAGCACGCGATTGTCGCGAATGAAGGCCACATGGTCTTTGAGGTGCGCGGCGGTGTATGACGCCCATGCCGACGCCGATGGGGGATCGAGAATGAGGGTCACGTCGTAGAAGTCCGCCGTCAGCGATTTCGGTGGCTCCACATGGATCAGCCCGAGCTGCATCGTCTCGGGGCCGAGCGTGTACAACGTGGTTCGTCCGATATCGCACGCGGTGAACGCATCCGTCGGCGCCACCGGATGATTCGGGTCGGTGGCCGGGCACTTCTGCGGGGCGGTCGGCTGCGATTTGTTCACCGGGCGGACGGGCAGCGGTGCGATCTTGACAATCGGGGTGGCCGGCGTGCTCGTGGTCGGCGCCGGGGCGGTCGACGACGTGGTCGACGACGTGGTGGTGGGCGCGGCGCCGTGCCGCGTCGAGTGGCAGCCACACGCGAGCGGGGCGACCAGGCCGGCACACGCGAGCCAGGCCGCCGTGATGCGGAATCGACGGCCCGCCACGTCAACTTTTTCACTCATTCGACGCCGGATCATCCGACCATTGTCCCAGGCGGGAACGTCGCCGCGTCCTTGCGTGGTAACCCCGACGCCCTGCAACAGGTTTCGCTGCAGCGCTCCCGGATTTCCGCGGTGGTCACGCACGCCCGCCATAGTCGGCCATCAGCCACGGCCCTTTACCGACACTACGAATATAGAGTATGGTCTCGGTCCGAGAGCCGATCAGCATGGACAAACGCCGAAAGCCTAATCCCGAGGAGCGCCGCCGCGACCTATGCGACGCGGCCATTCAGTTATTGGCCGACGACGGGGCCAAGGGACTGAGTCACCTCAAGGTCGACCGCAAGACCGGCGTGCCCGACGGCACCACCTCGTTCTATTTCCGCACCCGCTCCGCGCTGCTGCGCGCCGTGGCGGAGCGGCTGGCCGAGCTGGACCTCGCCGATCTCCAGTCCGTCGCCGACGACTCCGACGGGCGGGGAAAACATCCCTCGCCCTCGCGACTGTCGCAAGTCGTCATCCGGTCCGGCCGCGAGCCGCAGTTGTTCCGGACCAAGGCCCGCTACGAGCTGACAATGCAGGCCGCCCGCGATCCTGCGCTGGCTGCCATCCTGCAGCGGGCCACGGACGAATTCACCAAGCTCCACCGGGAGATTTTGGTTCAGCTCATGCCGCACGGCGCGGACCTGGATCCCGCGGTGGTCGAGGACCTGAGCAATGTGACGCTGACGTTCATCAACGGCCTGCTCGTGCGATTTGCGCACGGTGACCGGATCGTCGACAGTCCCGAGCAGCTCGACGGGATCCTGTCGTCGATCGCCGCGGGGATCCTTCGCAGCCCACAGCGTGGCCGGCTGACCGACGCGGGTGGCCGGCGCTCCGCGGGCCGGCGCCGGTCCGCGGCGATCGGCTGAGCGTGCGCACACCGCCGGCGGGCCATCCGGCACGGGGTCTTGCCAGACCATTCGCCGTATGGTTCTCTACGAGAATAGAGTTAGGTGACGCTGATGGGCGGATTTCGGCCCGGACCGAATGCATGGCCCGAATGCATGTCACAGCAACGCAATTAAGCGGAGTGTATAAGTTGCCCGAACTGGATCCGGCGCTGCCACACTGGCGGGCGCCAGCGCTGCGCGGACGGACCGGACGCCGGGAAACGGCAGCGGTAGGAGGGATTTCGTGACGACGAGCACCGATAGCCATGTGCGTTTCGATCCGTACGACGTCGAGCTGATCGCCGACCCGTACCCGATGTTCGCGCGTCTGCGTGACGAGGCGCCGCTTTACTACAACGCCGAATACGACTTCTTCGCGGTGAGCCGCTACGCGGATGTGAATAAAGCGCTCGTCGATCACGGCACTTTCAGCTCCGCCCGGGGCGCAATTCTGGAATTGATCAAGGCCAACCTCGAGATCCCGTCGGGGATGCTGATCTTCGAAGACCCCCCGGTTCACGACGTGCACCGCAAGCTGCTGTCGCGGATGTTCACGCCGCGCAGGATCGCGGCGCTCGAGCCGATGATCCGTGACTACTGCGCTCAACTCCTGGACCCGCTGGTCGGCTCGGGCCACTTCGACTTCGTCGCCGACCTCGGAGCCCAGATGCCGATGAAGGTCATCAGCTCGCTCCTGGGGATCCCCGAGGACGATCAGGTTTACATTCGCGACCGGGGCAACGCCCAGCTGCGTACCGAGGCGGGCAAGCCCATGGCCGCCGCCGAGCACGGCCTGTCGGTCGGCGAGCAGTTCGAGGCCTACATCGACTGGCGTGCCGACCATCCGTCCGACGACATCATGACCGAGCTGCTCAACGTCGAGTTCGTCGACGAAACCGGCGCCACGCGGCGGCTCACCCGCGACGAGATCCTGGTCTACCTCAACGTGGTGGCCGGGGCGGGCAACGAAACCACCACCCGGCTGATCGGTTGGGCCGGAAAGGTTCTCGCGGAGTATCCCGACCAGCGTCGCGACCTCGTTGCGCACCCGGAGCTGATCCCGCAGGCAATCGAGGAGCTGCTGCGCTACGAACCTCCAGCCCCGCACGTGTCCCGGTATGTGACCCGCGACGTCGAACTCTACGACCGGACGGTGCCCGGAGGCAGCGTGTTGATGATGCTCATCGGGGCGGCCTGCCGCGACGAACGCCAGTTCGGGCCGGACGCCGGCGATTTCAACATTCACCGCACCGTCCGCCCGCACCTCACCTTCAGCGTGGGAACCCACTTCTGTCTGGGATCGGCGCTCGCGCGCCTCGAGGGCCGCGTCGCGCTCGAGGAGATCTTGAAACGCTTCCCGGAGTGGGAGGTCGACCTGGCCAACGCCACGCTGAGCCCCACGTCGACCGTGCGCGGCTGGGAGTGCATGCCGGCTCTGGTGCCGAGATGACCGGCCGCGTCGAGGGGAAGGTCGCGTTCGTCAGCGGCGCCGCCCGCGGTCAGGGCCGCAGCCACGCCGTGCGCCTGGCGCAGGAGGGCGCCGACATCATCGCGATCGACGTCTGCGGGCCGATCGAGAACCTGGCCTATCCGCACTCGACGCCGGAGGACTTAGCCGAGACGGCCGATCTGGTGAAGGCCCAGGACCGTCGCATCGTCACCGCGCAGGTGGACGTCCGCGACTACGACGCGTTGAAAGCCGCGGTGGACGGCGGCGTGGAACAGCTCGGCCGGCTGGACATCATCGTCGCCAACGCCGGCGTGGGCACCGACGGCAGGAAGCTGCACAAGATCCGGGAGAACGTCTGGCAGGACATGATCGACATCAACCTGACCGGCGTCTGGCACACGGTCAAATCGGGTGTCCCACACATCCTCTCGGGCGGCCGCGGCGGGTCGATCGTGCTCACCAGCTCGGTCGGCGGGCGCAAGGCGTACCCGAACACCGGCCACTACATCGCGGCCAAGCACGGCGTCATCGGTCTGATGCGTGCCTTCGCCGTCGAGCTCGGCCCGCACATGATCCGGGTGAATTCGGTGTTGCCCACGCAGGTCAGCACCACGATGGCGATGAACGACAACACGTTCCGGCTCTTTCGTCCGGACCTGGAGAACCCGGGCCCCGACGACTTCGCCCCCATCTCGCAGATGATGCACACGCTGCCGGTGCCGTGGGTGGATGCCGCGGACATCAGCAACGCCGTCCTGTTCCTCGCCTCTGACGAAGCCCGTTACGTCACCGGCGTCTCGCTTCCCGTCGACGCGGGCAGCTTGCTCAAATAAGCGCTCATTCAAGGAAAGTTGGAGAGGACGATGCCCGAATACGACTACGAAGAAATGAAGAAGGAAGCCGAGCAGTACATCAAGTTCGAGAAAGACAAGAAGAACCGGATCGCCTACATCACCTTCAACCGCCCCGAGGAGCTCAACTCCACCACCTTGGGCATGCGGCAGAACTACGCCGACCTGATCCACAAGTGCAACGTCGACGACGACGTCAAGGTCGTCGTGATCCGCGGCGAGGGCGAGGATTTCGGCAGCGGCGGCGACCTGCCCGAGCAGCGGGGAATGCTGGAAAACCCCGGCATGCCGCTGCTGCACGAACTGGCCATCAACGACGACGACGTCAAGTACCCGCCCGGCGGGTCCTACCGCTACCTGTCGACCGTCACCGACTTCTACGCCAAGGCCCGCGCCGGTAACCGCCCCCTGCAAGAGCTGCGCAAGATCAGCATCATCGAAGCCAAGGGCTACTGCTACGGCTGGCACTTCTACCAGGCCGGTGACGCCGACCTGGTGGTCTCGTCCGACGACGCCCTGTTCGGACATCCGGCCTTCCGCTACGTGGGCTGGGGCCCGCGGCTGTGGTGGTGGGCCGAGACGATGGGCCTGCGCAAATTCTCCGAAATGCTCTTCACCGGAAGGCCCTTCAGCGCCAAGGAGATGTACGAGTGCGGCTTTGTCAACAGCGTGGTGCCGCGGGAGAAGCTGGAAGAAGAGACGCTGAAGTACGCGATGGCGTGCTCGCGCTCCCGGCCGACCGACACCGTCGCGGTGCAGAAGACTTTCCTGGAGCTCTACAAGCAGCACAAGGGCGAGTATTTCGGCAGCCTGTTGACCGGCATGGTCGAGGGCATGCTGCCGATGATCGCCAACGACGCGGAGGAAGTGGACCTGACCGCGGGCACGTTCGAGAAGGGCCTGAACAACGTGGTCAAGGACAACGACCTGAACTTCCCGCCGGAGTGGCGCCTGAGCCGCTCGGGACGCGCGAAGCCCTGACGGTCCCGGGAACGCTCGCGTGTCGGCGCTGACGGGTTTCCGGGTCGTGGAGCTGGCCGGGTCCGTCGCGGGGGAGTACTGCGGAAAGTTGTTGGCGGATTTCGGCGTCGAGATCCTCAAGGTCGAGGCGCCCGAGCGCGGCAGCCCCACGCGGGCGATGGCTCCTGTCCTGGCCGACGGGTGCGACGGGAGCGGCCTGTTCGCATACCTGAACACCAACAAGCGGTCGGTGGCGCTCGATCTCGGCTCCGGCGCGGACGTCGAGACCCTGGACCAGCTCATCGGCACCGCGGACGCGGTGATCGACGACGGCGCCCTCGACCCGGCCACCGACTGGGCGCGGCGACATCCGGACGTGGTGTTCTGCTCGATCACGCCGTTCGGCGGGGACGCGCCCGGCGAGTTCCGCCATGCCAAGAGCCTGAACGTCTTCCACGCCGGAGGCTGGGGATACCACACGCCCAGCCACCCGGACCCGGACAAGCCGCCGCTGCAGGGGCCGGGCCGGTTCCTGGCCGACTATGAGGCCGGACTGGACGGCGCGCTCTGCATGGCCGCAGCACTGTTCGGGCGCCTGCACAGCGGCCGCGGCGAGTCCATCGACGTTTCGGGGCAGGCCGTGCTGGCCTCCCGCGCCGACTGCATCCTCGGTCGATTCATCACCGGCGAGGTGACCGCCGAAGGGTGCCGGGGCGACTACGATCAGGCCGGCCCCGCGGCGTTTTTCGCGTGCGCCGACGGCTTCGTCTACCTGTACATGACCAGCCGCGCGCACTGGCTCGGCCTCAAAGACCTCATGGACCATCCGGACTGGCTGGATGCGTTCGACGACGACTGGCTGGAGTTCTCCGTCAGTGCGGCCAAGGTCGCCGATTTCCAGCGGGGTTTCGCCGCGTGGGTCCGCGACCTGGCCAAGGACGAAGCGTCCGACCGAGCGCAGCGACTGGGTGTTCCGCTGGTGCCGGTGAACGGGGCCGCCGATCTGCATGATTCGCCGCAGTACCGGCACCGGGGTTTCTTCCAGCCGGTGCGCCACCCGGTGCTGGGCGACGCGGCCTACCCGACGGTGCCGTACGGATTCAGCCGTTCACCGGCGCGAATCATCTCCGCCGCACCGACTCTCGGTCAGCACACAGTGCAGGTGCTGGAGAGCATGGCCACCGCGCGCACCCGGCCGCGGGTCGAGTCCCCGCAACTCAAGCCACCACGGGAGCCGCGTGGCGGGCCCCTGGAAGGGGTGCGCGTCGTGGAGCTGACCAAGGTATGGGCCGGCCCCTACGCGGGCAAGCTGCTCGCGATGCTGGGTGCAGAGGTCATCAAGATCGAAACCGCGGGCAGTCCCGAGGAGATGCGGGCGTACGGCGGCACCGACATCGACCACGCGCCCTACTTCCTGAGCATCAACACCGAAATCCTCGGCGTGGACCTCGATATCAAGTCCGTGGCGGGCATGGCGCGGCTGCGCGAATTGATCGCGCGCAGCGACATCGTCATCAACAACCTCCGGCCGGGCGCGATGGAACGCCAGGGCCTGGGCTACGCGCAGCTCAGGGAGATCAAGCCGGACATCATCTCCGTGTCGATCAAGATGTGGGGCAACGACGGGCCGTTGGGCCATCAAACCGGTTACGCGCCATGCTTTGCCGCGCTGGCCGGGCTGGCGCCCCTGGTCGGCTATCGCGGGGGCCCGCCGCTGGGGACGAGCATGCGCTACGGCGATTCGACCGTCGGCGCGGCCGCCGCCTACGCCGCGGTGGTGGCGTTGCTGCATCGCGAGCTCACCGGCGCCGGGCAGTTCGTCGACCTCTCGGCCGTCGAAACGCTGTCGTCGATGATCGGCGACCGCCTGCTCGAGCACGCCCTGACGGGAGAAGAATTCGCGGCCTGCGGCAACGATCACCCGGACCTGTGCCCGCACGGCTGCTATCCCTGCGCCGGCGGCGCCTGGATCACGGTGGCCGTCGCCGAGGACTCGCAGTGGCGCGGATTGTGCGGCGTGCTCGATGCGGAGTCACTGGCCCGAGAACGCCGCTACGCCACCATGGCCGAGCGCCGGCGGCATGCCGCGACGCTCGACGCCGACCTTGCGCAGCTCACCCGGCACCACGCCGCCGAGCAGCTGGCCCGTCGCCTGCGCGCGGCGGGTGTGCCGGCCTGTAAGAGCGCCACCGCCGTCGATGTGATCGCCGATCAATTGCTGTGGGACCGCGAGCTGTATCGGTTCGTCAGCGACCACCGAGAGGGTCAGCGACCTATCGTCGGGCCGTCCTGGCGGATGGCGCGCAACCAGGCGCGCGTCGCCCGCGGCGCGCCGGACCTCGGCGAGCACACCGAGTACCTGCTACGCGGGATACTTGGCGCATGACGGCGACTCTTGCACACACCGCGGCGCTGGTCACCGGCGCCAGCAGCGGTATCGGGGCCGCGACAGCCCGCGCGCTGGCCGCGGAAGGCGCCGCGGTGGCCCTGCTCGCGCGCCGCGCGGACCGGCTCGCCGATCTGCAGGCCGACATCGAATCCGCCGGTGGCACAGCGCTGGCCGTGCCGACCGACGTCACCGACGCCGAGCAGGTGTCGAGCGCCGTGCAGCGCGCGGTCGCGGAATTCGGCCGGCTCGACACCGTTGTGAACAACGCCGGGCTGATGCAGTCGGGCCCCGCGGCCGAGGCGTCGCTGCGGGACTGGGACGCCATGGTGACCGTCAACGTGCAAGGGGTCCTGTACGCCACCCGCGCGGCGCTCCCACACCTGATCGCGGCGGCCGCCGACTCACCCCGCGGCGTCGCCGATCTGGTCACCATCAGTTCGACCGCCGGCTGGGTGGCCCGGCCCAACACCGCGGTCTACTCGCTGACCAAGTTCGGCGTGAACGCGTTCAGTGAGGGCATTCGCCAGGAGGTGCTCGGCAAGCGGGTGCGGGTCGGCGTCGTGGGCCCGGGGACGGTCGACACCGAGATCTTCAGCCACCTCGCCGAGCCGTCCCGGGAAGCGTTCGAGCGCCAGACCGCCGGCATGGTCAAGTTGCGCCCGGAGGACATCGCGGACGCGGTGCTGTTCATGGTCACCCGCGACCGCCGGGTCGCCGTCAATCACATGCTGGTGCGCGCGGCCGAACAAACCTGGTGAGCCATTGAGTTCCGAGCCATCGACGTCACGGTGGGCCGTCGGCGACCAGTACGGGCTGGCGTTTCCGGCCGATCCCGCGGCGCTGGCGGGCGCTGGCGCGCGTTTCCTCACCCGGGCCTTCGCCGCGTCCGGAGTGTTGCGTGACAACAGCGTGACGCGCATCGTCGGGTTTCGTGAAATGGCGGGCGGCAGCACCGGACGTAAGGTGGCGCTCACCGTCGAATATGCCAGGCCCGCAGCCGAACTGCACACCGACATGTTCGTGAAGTTCTCGCGCGACTTCGGCGACTCGGCGCGCGACCGCGGGAAGACCCAGATGGAGCCCGAAGTGCGGTTCGCCGCCCTGTCCCGGGCACCGGAATTTCCCATCGCGGTGCCCAGGGTGCAGTTTGCCGACTATCACCGCCCGAGCGGCACGGGAATACTGATTACCGAGCGAATCCGATTCGGCGAGAACGGGATCGAGCGGCAGTATCACAAGTGCCTCGACTACGAGATGCCCGGGCCGCTCGAACACTACCGCGCGCTGCTCACCGCGCTGGCGCGGCTCGCCGGCGCCCATCGGTCCGGGAGCCTGCCGACCGAGCTGACCGCGGCCTTCCCGCTCGACGTGGCGGCCGCGACGGTGGGGGAGCGGGCGCCGCTCTCCGCCGACAAGTTGGTTCGCCAGGTAGACCAGCTGGCCGCGTTCGCTCGAGCCCATCCCCGGCTGCTGCCGGCCTGTGCGCCGGAGTTCGCCGCCCGGCTGCGCGACGACGTCCCGCGATTCGCGCGCCGCGAACAGACCGTCGCGGCCCGGCTGTCCGGGGACTCCGACTATGTCGCGCTCTGCCATTGGAACGCCAACATCGACAACGCGTGGTTTTGGCGCGACGCGGCGGGCGTTTTGCGTTGCGGCCTGCTGGACTGGGGATGCGTCGGCCAGATGAACGTGGGCATGGCGATCTGGGGAGCCATGTCCGGCGCCGAAACCGACCTGTGGGACGCGCATCTGGACGACCTGCTGGGATCGTTCGCCAGTGAGTTCCACCGATACGGCGGCCCGGAACTCGATCCGATTCGGCTGCGCCGCCACACGTTGATCTATGCGGCGGCGATGGGGGTCACCTGGCTGCTGGGCGTTCCGGCGTTGATCCGCAAGCGATTCGAGGCCGTACCGGACAGTCGCCGGCACCCCCTGATCCGTGATGACGAGAGCGTGCGCGCACCGCTGCAGATGCTGTCGAATCTGCTGTTCCTGTGGGAGCGGCATCGGGTCGGGGAGCTGCTTGACGCCGCGCTTGCCGAGAGTCGCGGCTGAGCTACGGCTCGTCGCCGTCGCCGTCGCCGTCGCCGTCGCCGTCACCGTCACCGTCCTCGTCGCCGTCGCCGTCTCGGAGCAATTTTTCCGGGTGATGGAACGTGTTGGTGCGCGGGTGGCCCCGATCCAAGTGCGGGGGCGGTATCCATTCGGTGTCGCCGTTGGTGTTTGTGCGGGTGGTCCAGCCGTCGGGTCTGAGCAGGCGGTGATGCGGGCCGCAGGCGAAGGTGAGGCCGTCGATGTCGGTGCGCCGGCAGGTGGCGTAGTCGGTGACGTGATGAACCTCCGAGTAGTAACCCGGCACGGTGCAGCCCGGCGCCGAGCAGCCGCGATCCTTCGCGTACAGCACGATTCGTTGGCCGGGGGAGGCGAGTCGTTTGGTGTGGTACAGGGCCAGGGCCTTGCCCTTGTCGAAGATCGCCAGGTAATGACGCGCGTGGCGGCTCAGGCGGATCACGTCGCTCATCGGCAGGATGGTGCCGCCTCCGGTCAGGCCACGCCCGGCGGCGGCTTCCAGCTCTTGCAGTGTGGTGGTGACGACGATCGACGCGGGTAAGCCGTTGTGTTGGCCCAGTTTTCCCGACGCCAGCAGGCCGCGGGCCGCCGCCAGGAGCGCGTCGTGGTTGCGCTGCGCCGCGGAACGCCCGTCGCGGTCGATCGCCTCTTGGCTGGGTGCGCCGTCGATGCAGGGGGTGTCCTCGAGCGGGTTGCACATGCCCGGGGCGGCCAACTTCGCCAGCACCGCTTCGAGAGTGGCCCGCAGTTCCGGGCTGATGACCCCGCGCAACTCCGACATGCCGTCGGGGCCTTGCTTGCCCAGGGTCAGCCCACGCCGCCGCGCGCGGTCGTCGTCGGTAAAGGCGCCATCGGGGTTCAGGCAATCGGCGATGTGGTCGGCGAGCTCGGCAAGGTGTTCGGGGCGGAAGTGACCGCCCTTGTCGGCCAGGTCGGCTTCGACGGCGGCGCGGGTGGGGAAGTCCACCCAGCCGGGCAGCCGGTGGAAGAATCGCCGGATCACCCCCACTTGCCCGGTGCCCAGCCGGCCGTCGCGTTGAGCAGCCGCCGTCGCGGGCAGCATCGGCTCCAGCGGTTCACCGGTCAACCCGCGCCGCGGACCCAGGTCGGCCGCCTCGTGGACACGCCGGGAGGCCTCGGCCCGGCTGACCAAAGCCGTCTCGGCGATCGCATGGGAAAGCGTGCCGCCCAACTCTTCGGGGGTGGCCTGGCAAGCGAGGTTGTTGATCACGGGGTGTTCCAGCGCCGGTAATTGGCGGCGCACCTGCTCCGAACGCTCCAGCATTGCCAGCTGTTGCCCGACGGTCATCGCGTCCACCGGCAAGGCGCGGGCACGAGCCAAGACCGCATCGAGGTCGTCGAACACCGCCTCGGCATCGGGATGACCGCTTGAACTCATGACCCCAAACTAGCCACGCCCACCGACAAAATTGGCCTCACGGAGACCGCTGAAGCTAAAGTGACGCAAGTGATCTCAGCCGGAACGGCTCGCTCCGTGTCATCTAGGCGTTGATGCTCAGCAAATCCTCTGCATTACGGTGAGCGATGCGGTGGCGGTCGTCTTCGCTGATGTTGAGTTTGTTGAGGAAGGTCCGTGTGCCGTCGAGGGTGAGGTAGGGGTAGTCGACTGACCAGATCAGCCGGTCAAGACCGACGGTTTGTGCGATGAAGTCGATGTGTGGCTCGTAGAACATCCCGCTGGGGGTGATCCACACGTGGCGGCAGTACGTGTCGGTGATGGTTGTGGACAACCCCGTGACGTTTGGTGGCATGACGTCATCGAGTCGCGGCAGATAGAAGGGGACCATTTCGCCCCAATGGCCGCTGATTACACGCAGATGCGGGAAGCGTTCGAATGCTCCAGACAGGATGAGTCGGAGCACGTGGATGCCGGCCTCGTGGTGCCACCCCCACCCCCCTAGCGAGAATTGCGTCGTGACCTCAGGGCCGAACCCGCTGTAGTAAGCCTGCTGAACTGACGGCACGGGATGAAAGGGATGCACGTAAAGCGGTACCCGGAGGTCGTTGAGCTTTTGAAGCACGGGATCGTACCGCCGATCGTCGAGAAAGCGGGCGCCTGGTCGTCCGACGATGAGGGCGCCCTTGAGGCCCAGCTCGACGACCGCGCGTTCGAGCTCTTCGGCGGCAGCCTGGGGCGCTTGCCAGGGCAATAGGGCGAATCCGCCGAATCGGTTCGGGTATTGGGAAATCGCTTGTCCGAGGCGGTCATTGGCGCTCGCGGCCAACTCGACGGCGTGTTCCTCCGGCACGAGCTGGATTGGTGAGCTGTAGGAGATGATCTGCATGTCGATCCCATGAGCGTCCATCTCCGCAATGCGGCGATCGGCGAGGTCACTGCCGCGTCTGATCGCTTCTCTCATCTCGACGAGATGCGGGCGGTCCCGGTCAGCTGATTGGGAGGCCGCGGCCGCGGAACTCTGCAGACCCATGTAGGGCGCTTCCTCCTCCAGCGTTGGTTGCGCCCGTCGCATGATGTCGGCGTCCATGGTGTGTTCCTCAATGCAAATCAATCGCATGGTCATTCCTTGGTTGTCGTTGAAGAGCCCGCGCCCACGCGGGCGCGTGGTGAGTAGATGATGGGGCGGCCGAACGATCAGGTAATGGCGTCGACGCCGGCCTCGGCGATCGACTGGTCTTGACTCCAATGCCCACCCGATACACCGATCGCTCCGACAACAGTGCCGCCGACGACGATGGGCAGCCCGCCCGCGAAGCTGATGAGCCGGGAGATCCCGGTGGGGGCGCCGGTAGCCAAGGGCGCGTCCTGGGTCATGAGCTCGTGCCACTGACCGGTCGGCAGACCGAATCCGGCAGCGGTGTAGGCCTTGTCTTGAGCGATCTGGATGGCCTGCAGCGCGACATCATCCATCCGGGTGAAAGCGCTGAGGTGTCCCGCGGCGTCGACCACGGCCACTGCGGAGGGCACCCCGATCTCCTCGGCGGCCGCGATCGCTGCGCGGACCGCCTCGGTGGCGGCCGTGGCCGAGATGCTCGGAACGTATTTGACGACGCTGTTCAAGGCGACTCCTAACGTGCACGGATATCAGTGTACATACATACATCAGCATACTGATTCGCTTCAGCCGTTGGCTAGGGTGGGTTGATGGCGGACTACACCGAGCGAATGATCTGGTTAGTCAAACGTGCCGAGATGGCTACTCAGCAGGCGAAGGAGCGCACGCTCCGACGCCATAAAATAACCGGCGCGCAACATGCGGCCCTGACGATCATCAATCTCTACGACGGCATCACTTCAGCAGAACTGGCCCGCCGGTGCTTCGTCACGGCACAGACGATGAACAGTACGGTGAGTCGACTCGAGGCGGCCAAGCTGGTCGCACGCACGGCGCACCCATTGCATCGGAACCTGATTGAGCTACGACTGACGGAACACGGACGGCAGGTGTATGCGAGAGCTGACGCTGAGGTGGCCGCACTCGACGATCAGCTCGCCGCGGGCTTCGCAGCGGCGGAATTGCGCGCATTGAAGCGCGCGCTGACCCACATTGCCGCGGTGGCAGACGAGGCGTCGAGCGCGCAACATTGAAAGTCCCCGTGCGGAGCCCAATTGCCGGACGGTCATTGCCGTAGTTCAGGGGCCTGGCCACGTGGGACTGGTGGTCAGCACGTCGGCGCCACCCTCGGTGATATGGACCGTATCCCGGCGGAACACCGCCCCGACGCCTTCCCGCCAGACGTAGCCGGTGATCGCGAGCACCATGCCGGCCTCCAGCCGGTCGCGTTCGCCGGCGGCGAGCAGGGTTTGGGACACCACCGGCGGGTCGAAGCCCAACCCCAAGCCATGCGCGACCGGCATCGGCGGTATCGGCTCGCCGGCCGCCTCATAGGCGCCGAGCAGGTCGGAGGTGGGTGCACCGGGCCGGCACGCCGCAAGAATGCTCTCGTACAACACGTTTGAGCGATCGAATAACTCGGAGGCGGGCCCGCCGGCAGCCCATGTTCGACCCACCTCCGCGACGTAGCCGTTCGCCAGGGCTCCGGCGGCGAACGCGACAAGGTCGCCGGGTCGCACCGCGCCCGAGCCGTCGCGGCGCCACGGGTGTTCCTTCGACGTCACCCAGGCGGCGTCCTGGGTGGCCGGCGTGCTCACCCCGCCGGCCGCCATCGCCTCCATCATGGCGCCGGCCAGCGTTCGCTCGGCAACTCCGGGCGCGAATTCGGCCAGCGCGGCGGCGAGTCCGCGTTCGGCGACGCGCAGGGCGGTGCCCATCGTCCCGATTTCGTCGGGGGTCTTCACTCGCCGCGCCGCGCGCATCGCCGCCTCCGCGTCGACGAGTTCGGCGTTGGGGAACGCCTCGGGCAGCAATGCGGCGAAAGTCGGTGTGATCGCGTCGGTTCCGACCCGCCGTGCCGAGTCGGCCCCGTCGATCTTCCTCAGCACGTCGATCAGCGTCATCGGATTCCAGGCCAGCCCGTAGAGGTGGTCGTGTCCGATCTCCTCGGGCACGCCCTCGTCGTCGGTGCTGTTGAGATAGATGTCGCCGGAGGCACGCACGACGACACACATCGGACCGAACGGCCGGGTGCCGGCGATCCACAACTGTGGCGCCCCGGTGACGTAACGAATGTTGGCCTGCCGCCCGAGCACCAGGACGTCGAGCCCGTGCGCGTCCATCTGGGCCAGTGCCCGTTCCCGGCGCGCCAGGCGCAGGGCCTGGCCGTCGGGGCAGACTTCAGTCGCCATAAGGCGAATAAGGGTAGTCGGTGATCGGCAGGTAGCCGTCCTCGGTGATCACCACGATCTCCTCGCTGCGGTAGCCGCCGGTCCCGTCCTCCCACACCACGGGTTCCAAAACCAGCACCATTCCGGGTGGAAACACGAAGTTGTCGTCGAACTCCTCGCCGAGATCCGTTCCGATCATGGGGGCTTCGGCGGGGTAGGTGCCGATGCCGTGGCCCAGATAGAAGTGCGGCAGCCACGGTTTGCGGCCGCCGTTGGCGGCGATCGCCGCGCGCGCCAGGTCACCGGAGGTGACACCGGCTTTGGTCACCGCGAGCACCGCATCCAGGATCTCCCGCCATTGCCGAAACTGATCCTGCTGTCGGGGGGTGGGCTGTTCTCCGACCACCCAGGTCCGGCCGAAGTCGGAGCAGTAGCCGGCGTAGGTGATGCTGATGTCGGTCCAGAGCACGTCGCCCGCGGCCAGCTCGCGATCCGTGGGCAGCAGCGGCAGCGCAAGGTCGCCATGGGTGGTCCAGACCCCGGCCGCCCGTGAGGTGGGCATCACCTGCCAAATGGCCTCGAGCATGTTGGTGGTGGCGCCGAGTTCGAACGCGCGACGCACGAGCACGGCCGACAGGTCGATCTGCCGCACGCCCGGCGCCAGCGCGTTGTACACGTCCACGATGGCCCGCTCGGTGATGCGCGACGCCCTGCGCAGGCACGCGAGCTCGTCGCGGGTCTTGACCAATTGCGCCGCGCCGACCACGATCGCCGCGTCGGACGGCTCGCCACCGGGGAACAGCGTGGGCGCCGCCCGACGCATCGCGCCGGTCAGTTCGTCGACGGCGACGCTGGCACCGGGCGGTACCAACGCGGCCAGCTCACGTGCGAAATGCGCGACGCCGTGGTCGAATTCGAGGTACACCGGCCCGTGCACGTGGTCGTCCGGGAGTGGCGGTGGCGACGAAGCCCCGCCGCGGAACGGCATGAACAGGTGCGGATGTTCGTCGTCGGCGAGCACCACCGCCACCGGCCGCTCGACGTGGGACAGGCCCGCGTCCAGCAGCGGCCAGCTGGCGCCCGTCGCATAGGTGACGTAGCCATTCATCGACAGAATCAGCGCATCCACGCCGTGCTCGGCCATCGCGGACCGCAGCCGGGCCCCGGTCTCCGCACGCATGCGCGCCCGATCCGGTTCCTCGGGTATCTCGACGACCGCGCCGATCACACCCTCGGGGTACACGGTGTGGGTCTGCGCGGCCATCAGCGTCCCCTTCGTCCGGGCGTCACCATGTCACCGGCAGCTCGTAGAGGCCGTAGGCCAGCGCGTCGTGTTTGAACGGCAACTCGTCCAGCGGCACGGCGAGCCGCAGGGTCGGGACGCGGCGCAGCAAGGTGGGCAAGACGATCTGAAGTTCCATCCGGGCGAGCTGCTGCCCGACGCATTGGTGCCGGCCATAGCCGAAACCGACGTGCGGGCCGTCCTCCCGGCGCAGGTCGAGTCGGTCCGGCTCGGGAAATTGCCGGGTGTCCCAGTTCGCCGGCGCGACGTCGAGGATGATGCCCTCGCCGGCGCGAATCGTCTCGCCGCCCACCTCGATGTCCTCCACGGCGATCCGGCGCTGCCCGGTCTGAATGATGCTGAGGTAGCGCATCAATTCCTCGACCGCGACGGCGATCGACTGGGGATCGTCGGTGTCGCGCATCAACGCCAGCTGATCGGGATGGTCGAGCAGGGCCGCGACGCTCAGGCTGATCATGTTGGCGGTCGTCTCGTGCCCGGCGATCAGCACGCCGGTGGCCAGCTGCGCGGCCTCCCGGACGCTGAGCTCCTCGGCGTTGACCCGCTCGGCCAGGTCGGACACCAAATCCTCCGAGGGATTTTGCATCTTGGCCCGCACCAAGTTCGCCAGGTACTTCGCCAGCGATGCGGCGCCCCGCGCCGTGTCCTCCTCGGTGGCGTAGCGGTCCATGCCCCGCTGGGCCTGCGTCTGGAAGAAGTCGGCGTCCTCGTAGGGCACGCCCAGCAGTTGGCTGATGACCAGGGAGGGGACGGGCAGGGCAAGGGCGTTGACGACGTCGCCCGGATTGGGGCCGGCCAGCAGGGCATCGATGTGGTCGTCGGTGATCTTCTGCACCGCCGGCCGCAGCGCCTCAACCCGCTTGAAGGTGAACGGTTTCGACAGCATCCGGCGGAACCGGGTGTGTTCCTCGGCGTCGGAGGTGAACACCGAACGAGGTCGCTTGTGCACCGTCGCCTGCATTCCCTCGTTCCAGTGCGGATAGCCCGGGAGCCGGTCGTCGACGCTGGTGCGCGAGTCGGTGAACAACGCCCGGATCGCCTCGTAGCCGTGGATCAGCCAGGGTGTGCTGTCGTCCCAGATCCGGACGCGGCTCAGCTGCTTGCCGGCGTTGCGCTCCAACACCTTTGGCGGCGGCGCGAACGGGCAGCCGGGTGCCCGCGACATCGGGAAGTCGGGAACGAATTCGGGACCATCGGTGGCGGTCGAGACTTCGGTCATCGTTCTCCTCGGTGAGGCTGTCCCGGTTGTCCGTCGATCACTAGCCGCCCCGCCGCGCCCACGTGGACCGGTGCGCGCCAGAGCCCGACGATCGCGTCGACCAGGCCCTCGCCGGCGACCGGCCACGCCGAACGCGAACGCGGGCCGTGCTCGGCCAGCGCGCCTTCGTGTTCGGCGCAGGTGTGCATGAGCAGGTTGCGCACCATGACCATGCGTTCCGACCGCACCCGCCTGGGCAGGTCGGGAAGGCAGCGGTTGATGCCGTCGATGGTCCGCACGAGCAGCGGCGACGTGAGCGCGTCTTTGGTGACGACGTGGCGATACGTCGGGTCGGCCATAGCCTGGGCGGCGAACCGGGCGTACCAGCTGGGGGTGCCCAGCGCCTGCAGGTGATCGGTGAGGGGCCGCACCAGCGCGCCCACCCAGTCACGCAGGTCGATCGAGTCGTCGATGGCGGCGAGCATCTGCGCCCGCAGCTGCTCGATCGGCTCCCGATGCTTGCTTTCGATCGCTCGCAGCAGGTCGGTCCTCGTCCCGAAGTGGTAGCAGGCCGCCGCGTTGTTGCCCTGCCCGGCCGCCTCACTGATCTGCCGGTTCGATACCGCGTACATGCCGCGTTCGGCGAATAGGACTTCCGCGGCCGACAGGATCGCCTCCCGGGTGCCTGTCGACCTGTCGGAGCGGGCGATCCGCTCGGCGGTCATCGCCTCAGTGAACACCGCCCACCTGATTAAATCAAGCAATTTATTTATGGGCGTGGCGGGCGCCCAGGCTTGGGTGTGTCCGGCGGCTCGATCGGAATCCCGGTTGGTCAAGGTGATTTCATCGCTGCGACGCCCGGGCCGGGTCGGCCCCGGAATACAGTCTCCGTATGAATCCGCTCCAGCGGCTGGCGCGCAACCCGGCGGCCTACCGCCGGCTTCTCCTCGATGGCCGGCCGGTCGCGGAAAGCCTCGAGGCGCTGCTGCGGTTCGCGACGGGCGGGCGGCGCGGCGTTTTGGACCTCGCCGGCCTGCCCAACGTGCGGATCACCACGTCGGGCCGCAAGACCGGCCTCGCCCGTACGGCGACGGTGCAATACGTGCCCGTCGAGAACGGCCTGCTGCTGGTCGGCTCCAACTGGGGACGTGAGCGCCATCCATCGTGGTCGGCGAATCTCAAAGCCACCCAACGCGTTACCGTGCGCAGGCGCGGCGAACGTTTCGTCGCAACGGTGCGGCTGCTCAGCGGCGAGGAGCGCGACGAGGCGTGGTCGACGGCGCTGGCGCACTGGCCGAATTATCGAGTCGCCCAAGAGCGCGCGGGGCGGCGGCAGTTCCGGCTGTTTCTCCTCACGCCCACCGCGTAGGCGCCGCGACGCCCGCTAACCCGAGTGGCGGGATTGCTCCAGATGGGCGATTTCGCCACCCCAAACCGATTGGGCCCCAGCATCACCCACGCGGTAGATCTGAACCGTTGACGAGATGGCGGCCGCGAGCACCAGAATCGCGCTGATCGCCCGGACGACCAGGCGGCTTTTGTCCGAACGGCGTTCGATCACGCGCATCACCACCAGCACCAGCGCCGCCGCCAGCAGTGCGGCGGCGAAGTAGGTCATCGTGACCCCCAGGGCGGCGTGCTTCTGCAGGATGGCGCTGGGTTTGGCCCTCAGGTCGTAGAGCCATTCCCCGGCGTTCACCGTGATCGGCGTCAACACCATGGTGGCGGCGGCCGATATCAGTGCGAGCCACAACAGTGGGCCCCGGCGCGCCGTCGGCCAGAAGACGCACACGACCTCCAGGACGGCGGTCAGCGGTACGAGTACCACCACGAAGTGCAGCAGCAGGGCGTGGGCGGGCAGGCCGTTGATGATGGTCATCGTGCTCCTGGTTGGGCGGTCGGCGTGGCGGGCGGTCGGTCCACGCTCAGCCGCCGAGCCCCTTCTTGATGGCCTCGTCCTGTTTCTGGCCCACGTCGTTGACGAAGTCGGCCGGGGCCAGCGTGTCGGGCGGCCCGTCGAACTGGATCGTGACGAAGGCCCTGCCCTCGGTGAACAGCAGGACGGTAACGCCCTTGCTCTTGTCCGGGGAGTTGCCCATCAACGTCGTTCCGCCCGTCCCGACGTTGGCGGCCTGCGTCGTGGGGCTCTTGATCACGTCACCCTGAGCGCCCTTGGCCTTGTTCAGCGCGTCGGTGGCGGCGCCGGGGTCGGCGAACACCTGGATGGTGTCCTTGATGACGTGGCTGCCGTCCTCGTCCTTGAACGTCGTCGCGACGCCGGGCTGGCCGTTCGGGTTGCTGGTCGGCGGGGTGGCGGTGAACGGTATGGGTGCGTTGATGTCGCTGGCCTGGATCAGCAGCCCGGTGTACTCGCTCGGCTGCGCGGGCGCGGACGACGTCGGGGCCGGGCTGGGGGCGCCGGTGGCCGAGCTGGACGTCGCCGGCTTCGACGGCGAGGGCGGCGGCTGCTTCTTGCCGCACCCCGCGACCCCCACCGTCAGCGCCGTCAGCACCGCGACGCCCGCGGCCACCGTCCGTGAAGTCCTCATCGCTCGAGCTCCCTTCCAGGCTGCCTCCGGCGCCACCGTCGAGTTCGTTTCCGAATCGCAAGTACTTTCCGAATCGCACAGTACATTGCGCCGGCGTGGCGCCGGCGTGGCGCCGAAGGCCCCGGGGCTCGATGCTCGGGCTAGTCCAGTTGCTCGCGCAGGCAGCGCAGGGTGCCGGCCAGAATGCGGGAGACCTGCATCTGCGACACGCCGACGCGCTCGGCGATCTGGCTCTGCGTCATCGATTCGAAGAATCGCATGCGCAACACCTCGCGTTCGCGCTCGGGGAGGGCGGCAACCAGAACGCGCAGTGCTTCCCGGTTGGTGATGTGCTCGATCTGCGGATCGATGCCGCCGACCGCGTCGGCGACCAGCCGGGGCGTGCCCGAGCTGTCGGTGCCCATCGGCGCGTCCAGGGAATCCAGCCGGTAGGCGTCGCCGGCCACGAGGCACTCCACGATTTCCTCGTGGGAGACCTCCAGCGCCCGGGACAGCTCGCCCGCGGTGGGCGCGCGGCCCAGTTTTTGGGCGAGGTCGCCGGTCGTCCTACTGATCTGCACATGCAATTCACGCAGCCGGCGCGGTACCCGCATGCCCCAGCTGTAGTCGCGGAAGTAGCGCCGGACCTCGCCCATCATGGTGGGGACGGCGAAGCCGATGAAGCTGGGACCCTTGTCGGGATCGAAGCGATTGACGGCGTTCATCAGCCCTACGCGCGCCACCTGGACGAGGTCGTCGAGACCCTCGCCGCGGCGGGCGAAGTGGCTGGCGACATGGTCGGCCAGGGGCAGGCATCGGGCCACGATCCGTTCGCGCTGACGCGCGTACTCGTGCGACTCGGCCGGCATCGTGCGCAGTTGCACGAACATCTCGACTACGTCGTCGTAGGAGTCGTCGGCCTTGGTGTCACGGCAGGGGGCTGGTCGGGTGCGAGTGATGACTTCGGTCATCGGCGCACGCGCCCGGTATCGGCGCTGCTGATCCTGAAAGCTTTGGTGCACAACGGTTTCTGCATTGTTGACTCACTCCTCTGAGTCGTGTGCAGCGAGACATGGCAGCTATGCGCACAGTCGCCTCACTGCACCTCTATCCGTAGGACCTGGTCGTTTATCCGACGCGCGCACGAGCTACCGAAAGGAGATGACTCGGGTGTTGGTCGCCGGAGTCATATCGAGCTCAGTAGCCGTGCGGCTAACTGGCCGCTTTGAGCTAAACGGCGACACGTCCAGAACGGACTTCACAGGTGACTATACGCCTCATCGCCTGCGTCCGCGATGGGCCACCGGTTCCCATCCCGATTCTTCGCCCAACGGTTTCCGCCGTGTGAACAACCGTGTGGAGAACCGTGCGAACAACCGACATCGCAGCAAACCGTTGACGAAGGCCTCAGCCGGGTCCCGCCGAGGCCCTGGGCTGGGCGTAACGGCGGGCTTGCGGACTGACCCGCCGGTCGGTGGCAAAGTGAGCGGCACCCCGCGCGGTGCGAGGCCGCGCAGCGGGCCGACCGCGGCGCGACCACGGCAGGTGGCGGGTCGGCGGGCAGGAAACGGCGCGGATTGCGGTTCTCTTTCGGGTGTCGCCTGGGTACTGTTCGCCTAGTGTTCATCACCGACCTCGCGCGCTCGGTATCCGTTCGATGGCGAGATATGTTCTTGCACAATGCATTCCAAAGTCAATGGCGGTGAGCGGCAGCGGGCGCCCGCTGGCCGGACGCGGCGTGGTGGTGGCCGGCGGCAGCCGTGGGATCGGCCGCGCGGTCGCCGAGCTGCTCTGCGAACTCGGGGCGGGCGTGGTCGTCAACGGACGCGACGCCCACGCCGTCGAGGAGACCGTCGCGGCGATCACGGCGTCGGGCGGGCGGGCCAGCGCGTTGATCGGCCCCGCGAACGACGAGCGCGTCGCCCGGGCATTGGTCGACGACTGCGCGCGCCGGCACGGGCGGCTGGACGCGCTGGTCAACTGCGCCGGCGTCGCCGAGCCGCCCGGTTCCTCGATCTTGAACGTCTCGCCGGACGATTTCGACCGCCTGATCAGCGCCCACCTCGGCTCGGCGTTCCACACATGCCGGGCGGCGGCGCGGCTGATGGCCGGGCAGGGCCACGGCGCCATCGTCAACACGAGCTCGGTGGCATTTCTGGGCGACTACGGCGGCACCGGCTATCCCGCGGGCAAGGGCGCCGTGAACGCGCTGACCATGGCCATCGCCGCCGAGCTGAAGGCCTGCGGCGTGCGCGCCAACGTGGTGTGTCCCGGGGCCCGGACGCGCCTGTCCACCGGCGCCGAGTACGAAGAACACATCGCGGACCTGCATCGCCGCGGCTTGCTGGACGAAGCGACCATGCGGGCCTCGCTGGACAGCGCCTCGCCGGCCTTCGTCGCCCCGCTCTACGCCTACCTCGTGAGCGATCTGGCGCGCGACGTGACCGGTCAGATCTTCGTTGCCGCAGGCGGATTCGTCGGTGGCTTCGACCGGCCGTCGCCGCGGCTGCTGGGCTACCGCGACCACCACGACTCGCAGCCCTGGTCGGTCGACGAGTTGCATCAGATGATCGGCGCCGCGAAGCCGGCGTCCTGACGCGGCGCCGGGCGGCAGCTGACAGCAAAGACGTCGAACGGTGCGGCGGCCGCGCGCGGCCGGGCCGGGCGCCCGGCGCCCCGGGCTACCCCGATTTCGCCACCGGGCCACCGGAAAGTCGCATGTTATGGGTGTGCGAGGCGGCGCGGCGGCCTACGCTGTGCTGCGAACCGCAGGAGGGCGTCTTGACCATGCAACCGAGCCCGCTCGACCCCGTGGCCAGCGAACGGCTGTCGCACGCGAACAAAGTGTTCACCTCCGACCTGTCGATCAACGAATTCGCCTTGCTGCACGGGGCCGGGTTCGAGCCGATCGAGCTCGTGATGGGCGTCTCGGTCTACCACGTCGGCTACCAGTTCACCGGTATCCGGCAACAGTCGGAACTGCCCGTGCTCACCGACGCGACCTACCGGGCGCGCTGGAACGCGATGTCGCGGATGCAGGCGGAGGCCGATTCGCTGGGCGCCGACGGCGTGGTGGGCGTCCGGCTCGAATGGCGTCACCAGGGCGAGGGCGAGCACCTCGAGTTCATCGCGGTCGGCACCGCGGTGCGGTACACGCAGAAGCCCGGCGCCTATCGGCGCGCGAACGGTCAGGCCTTCACCAGCCACCTGTCCGGGCAGGATCTGACCACCCTGCTGCGATCGGGGTTCGCCCCCGTGGCGTTCGTGATGGGTAACTGCGTGTTTCACATTGCGGTGCAAGGGTTTCTGCGCACGCTCAGCCAGGTGGGACGCAACGCCGAGATGCCGCAATGGACGCAGGGGAGCTATCAGGCCCGCGAGCTGGCGATGTCGCGCATGCAGAGTGAGGCCGAGCGTGACGGCGGAACCGGTGTCGTCGGAGTGCATTTCGCGATTTCGAACTATGCGTGGGGGCATCACACCGTCGAGTTCTACGTGGCCGGAACCGCGGTGCGCCGCGGCGGCGAGGCGCAAACGCTGACGCCCTCGTTCGTGTTGCCCATGAGCGATTGACGAGCGATTGATGGCGAGCCTCGACCACGAGCGGGTCGGTCACGCGGTCGGGACGGCGCTGTCCGGTCCCGGGGGAGTCGGGATGGTGCTCAGGGTCTTCTGCGGGGTCCCCGGGGTGGTCTCTCAACCCGCGCGGCGCGGCTTCTGGCGGTCCCAGGCGGAACGGGTGCAGATCGGCGACTGGCGGTACGAAGTGACCGCCGACGGGCGCCTCAGCGCCGCCCACCTGGTGCGCGGCATCGTCCTGGCCGAGGAGGTCCTCGCGGCGGGCGCCGTCGGTCCGCACATCGCCCGGGCGCTCGGTCAGCTGGTGGGCAGCTACGGCGCGACGATCGTCCCGAACATCGATGCGGCCCTCGACGCCCTCGATGCCGGTTCCGGGCCCCGATGATCTCGCGCGTTCACGGGGTGCCGGGCCGGGTCTGATCGAGGCCCACGACCCACCGGCTGAACCGCCAGCTGCCGTCCCGCTTGACGGCGGTGAAGTCGTAGCAGCCGGTCAGGTCGGCGGCGGGCGGACCGCCGTCCCTGATGGCGAAGACCTGGACGTAGCAGTGCCCGGTCGCCTCGTCGGCGCCCTGGCTGGAGAACCAGAACGAGTTCAGGGCGTGGCGGCGTTGGTTGTTCTCGGCCTTGAACGCCGCCTTCCTGGCCGCGAGCAGGCTCATCACCGTGTCGATGTCGGCGGACAGCGGCTGGCCCTCGTGCAGCAGCACGAGTTCCGGCGACTCGCTGAACAACTGGCGGAATTCGTCGAGCCGGTTGTGGTCGTAGGTATAGGCGTAGGCGCCGAACAGGTTGACGATCGCCAACCGGTCGGCGGCGTCGAAGGCCACGCTGCCGGCGCCCTCGATCGGTTGCCCGTGAACGGCCACGAGGGTCAGTGTAAGCGCCGGTCTAGAGGCGACCGGCGGCGAAATCGGCCGCCTGGTCGACCATGCCCGCTTCGACGTACTGCCGGTGCGCAGCGGGGTTCGCGGCGTCCGAACAGATCGGGTCGCCGGGCACGCACAACTCGATGGTCTTGGCCGCGTAGGGTGCGCCGATCGTCACGGGCGGCTCGTTGATGATGCTCATGAATTGGGTCGATGGCTTCCCGAACAGCGCGACCGCGGCCACGTGGTTGGAAACCTCGGCCGGCATCGGTTGCAATGCCTGGACGAGGTGGACGCCGTCGGGCACCGCGCTCTCGGTGACGAATCCCATGACGGCCGCGCCCTGGGAGTAGCCGCCGAGGACCATCCTGGTTCTTGGGCAGGAGGCCGCCATGTGTTCGACGTGCGCGCCCGCGTCGCTGATGCCGTCCACGGCCCTGGGAAAGTCCGTGGTTGCCGGGTAGTCGACCGGATACACGCCCAGCGACCTGCCGGCGACGTGCGCGCGCAGGTTGTCGACGAAACTCTGGCCGATACGGCCGACGCCGGGCGGTTCGTTGGTACCGCGGGCGAACACCACCTCGACATCGGGGCACGGCCCGGCGGCCGCTGGGGGAGCGGCCGGGCACGCCCAAAAGGGCGCCAGCACAGCACAAATCAGACCGCCGGGGGTATGCGCCTTCACATCGTGATTTTGTCACAAGGTGACAAAGAGCGCGCGTTGTGCGGATGCGGCCGCCCGGGTCAGCGCGGTGCGCTCGTGCTGTGGGGACGCCTGTGCGCGAGAGCGCTGGCGGCGCGCAGCAGGCCGCGAAACGCGTAGGCGGCGGTCACCACGGTCAGGACGATCAGCAGGACGAACATCGGTAGCCAGTTGCCCCTGCCGTGGTCGACGTCCCACCAGATGATGGTGAACAACACCACGCAGACCAGGAGCACGACGTCGCGCCAGTTCCCTTGGTAGGACAACGCCGCCTTGCGCAGCGCCCGGCTCCGGTCCGCGGTATCGATCAGGTCGTCGATGCGGGCGTCGATCGTGCGTTGCAGTTCGGCGCGCCGCGTGCCGGCCTCCGGCGGCAGCCGGTCCAGCAAGTCCATGTCCTGCTGGATCAGTCCCCGAACGTCGGGGCCCCGGAACTGCCCGGCGGCCACGGCCAGCATCGCGCCGCCGAAGACGGGGGCACTGTTGAGGGCGATCTGTCCGAGACCCGTCATGACCGCTCCTTGAGGTCGTTGCCAACCGTGGCGTGGATCAGGACGCCTTGAAAGGGCGCCGCCGCGTTCTCGGTGGCTCGGGGGTGTGCAGCGCGTCCATCGCGCGCACCAGCTGTGGATAGGCGATCGCGGGCCCGAGCCAGCGGGTCAGATAGCGCCGCAGGTCCGCGCCGCCGCGCGGCGGGCGCCCCGGGTCGGCGAGAAACGAATGCAGCACGCGCAGGCTGAACTCGTTCAGTTCGTCCAGACCGGCTTCATCGAAACCGTGGCTCGCCCAATCGATGTCGTAGCGGTGCAGCATCGACCGGCCGAACGCCAGGGCGGTATCGGAGATGATCGAGACCTTCTGGCCGCCGCGGTGGCGTTGGCTGAGGACGAATTCGAGCTGGTTGTCGCACGCCAATTGTTCGATGGCGAAGGCCATTCCCTCGGTCATCGCCACGACCGGGTCGGTCACGCCGTCGAGGTGGGCGGCCATGCGGTCCAGGAAGCCGTCGGCCGACCGCATCGCCGACGCCACCAGCAGCGCCTGCGTTCCGGGGAAGTATCGGTACACGGTCTGCCGGGTGACCCCGAGCGCCCGCGCCACGTCGGCGATCCGCAGCGCAGGGCCGCGTTCGTCGATGATCCTGTCGGCGGCATCCAGGATGCGCTCGATCGCCTCCTCGTCGGAGGCGGGCGTGTTCCCTGCCCATCCGTGACTGCGCATCTAACGACCGGCAAACCCGTAGTCGGTGATCCCCACAGCTGGATCATAGCGGCTGGATGTGCGAGATCATCGCTGGTTGACGCGCCGCGACCGCCTCGGTAGCGCGGGAAGACACTTCGCGAACTATGTATGATCACTGCGGGTCGTGAGGGCCCCGGCGCGGCAGAAAGGCCGAACATTGCAGTACGACACGGTGATCATGAACGGCCGGTGGTTCGACGGGACGGGTGCGCCGTCGGCGCGCCGGAACATCGGGGTGCGCGACGGCCGGGTCGCCACCGTCACCCCGGAACCGATCGAGGGCACCGAGGTCATCGATGCGGCGGGTCAGTGGGTGATCCCGGGCATCATCGACATCCACACCCACTACGACGTCGAAATCCTCTGCGAGCCCGAGCTTTCCGAGTCGTTGCGGCACGGCGTGACCACCGTGATGCTCGGATCGTGTTCGTTGTCCACGGTCTATCTGGACAACGTCGATGCCGGCGACATCTTCGGAAGGGTCGAGGCGATTCCCCGGCGCCACGTTATCGAGCACCTGGATGCCGCCCGCTCGTGGGCCAATCCCGCGGAGTATGTCGCCGCGCTCGAGGGGCGGAACTTGGGCCCCAACGTGGCGGCTTTCATGGGCCACTCCGACATGCGCGCCGCCACGATGGGCCTGGACCGCGCGACCCGCGGGGACGTCCGGCCCTCCGCTGCCGAGCTGGCGCGGATGGAGTCCATGCTCAACGACGCGCTCGACGAGGGATTCCTCGGGATGTCATCGCAACAACTACTGTTCGACAAGCTCGACGGCGAGATCTGCCGGTCGCGCACCCTGCCGTCCACGTACGCCCGGCCGCGCGAGCTGCGCCGGCTGAACGCAATCCTGCGGCGGCGCAACAAGATCCTGCAGTCGGGACCGGACATCAAGAATCCGCTGTCGGTGGTGTCGCAGCTGGCGACGTCGCTGGGATTCGGCCGCCCCCGGTTGAAGACCAGCCTGCTCTCGGCGGCCGACATCAAGGCCATCCCGCCGGTGATTCACCTGATGGACCGGCTCGCCCGGGTGGTCAACACCCTCGGCGGCGACTTCCGCTGGCAGCACCTGCCGGTGCCGTTCGAGGTCTACGCCGACGGGATCTCGCTGGTGGTGTTCGAGGAGTTCGGCGCCGGCGCCGCGGCCTTGCACCTGCAGGGCGAGATCGAGCGCAATCGGCTGATGCGCGACGAGGACTATCGCCGCTGGTTCCGCGAGGACTACGACAAGAGGTTCGGGCCCCGGGTGTGGCACCGGGACTTCTTCGACGCCGAGATCGTGGCCTGCCCGGACGCGTCGGTCGTCGGCAAGTCCTTCGGGCAAGTGGGGCTGGACCGCGGCGGGCTGCACCCGGTCGACGCGTTCCTCGACCTGGTGGTGGAGCACGGGGAGAGGCTGCGCTGGCGCACCACGATCTCCAATCACCGTCCCGAGGTGCTCAGGAAGTTGGCCCGGAGCGACACCGTCCAGATGGGCTTCTCCGACGCCGGTGCCCACCTGCGCAACATGGCCTTCTACAACTCGGGACTTCGCCTGCTGCGGCACGTCCACGAGGCCGAGAAGCGCGGCGCGCCGTTCATTTCGGTCGAGCGGGCCGTGCACCGGCTCACCGGCGAACTCGGGTCGTGGTACGGGATCGACGCCGGCACCCTGCGCGAAGGGGACCGCGCCGACATCGTCGTGATCGACCCGGCGAAGCTCGACGGTTCGCTGGATCGCTACGCCGAGCATCCGGTGCAGTCCTACGGCGGGTTGTCGCGGATGGTCAACCGCAACGACGACACGGTGAGCGCCGTGCTCGTGGGCGGGCGGTTCGCGTTCGGCAAGGGCGAGGCCGCGCCGGCGCTCGGCAACGAGAAGTTCGGCCGGTTCCTGCGGGCCGGCCAGCCATCGAGGAGCCTGACACCGGTCGCTTGAGCCTTGCCGCGCAGCGGTTTACGCCACAGAGGCGCCCAGGATCAGGTTCACGGCCTCCTCGAGCTGCCCGGCGATCTCGTCGAAGCTGACGAACCGGGCGGTCATCAGGGCGCCGGAAAACGTCATCTGCAGCGTGGATTTCACGGCCCGGGGCCAGCCCGGGCCCAGCGCGGCGCCGATGCGGGTGGCGACCTCGTGCCCGATCTGTTCCCTGATCGGCTGGACCGCCGGGTCGTCGGCCATCAGGGCCGCACCGCAGGCGGCGGTCAGCTCGGGCTCGTCGGCCACCACGACGGCCATGTCGCGCAGGGTGGCGCTGACCCGCGTCTTGGTCGTCTCGTTGACATCGGTGTGCAGCGGCAGTTCGCGCAGGAAGCGCAGGTACACCGCCGCCACGAGGGCGCTTTTGGACGGAAAGTAGGTGTAGGCGCTGGCGGGCGACACCCCGGCGCGGGCCGCGACCGAGCGCATCGTCAGATTGGCGAACGACGACTCGCGCAACTCCTCGAGCCCGGCGTCGAGGACCTTGCGGATCGTCTGCCCCGGCCGGCGATCCGACCGGCGGGCCGCATCTTTAGACACCCGTCCAGTGTAGGAAGGCCGCCGGTGCGTCAACAACGCCCGCCCGGCTCGTGTCGCGTGCCCGATCGGCCGTCGGTGCTGCCGTTTTCCCTTTAGTGCCATGGAGGCCGGTCGTCCGCCGCCGGCAATTTACGGACAGCTGTCCAGAACGAGTGCCCGCGGTTGCCGGGCGGGGTGGCGGTTGGCCCTAGAGTGGCGGCTATGGCCGAGGCGGACCGGCTCCGCTGGGACGAACGGTACGCGACGGCGGCACCGCCGGCGGTGGACGCGGCGCGGCCGCCCGGCTTTCTGGCTTCCCACGAGGATGAAGTGCCCGCCGTGGGGACGGCTCTCGATCTCGCGTGCGGACCGGGGCTCGGTGCGGTGTGGCTCGCGCTGCGCGGGCTGCACGTGGTGGGGGTGGATGTCTCGCCGGTGGCGGTCAGCCAGGCGCGCGACCTCGCTCACCGCGCCGGTGTGAGCGATCGGTGCCGCTTCGAGGTCGTGGACCTCGACGACGGGCTGCCGTCCGGGGCGCCCGTGGACGTGATCCTCTGCCATCGGTTCCGCGACCGCCGCCTCGACGGTGCGATCGTCGAACGCCTCGCACCCGGCGGGCTGCTGGCGATCGCCGTGCTGAGTGAAGTGGGGTCCGCCCCGGGCCCGTTTCGCGCGGTGGCCGGTGAGCTGCCCGCGGCATTCGCCGACCTCGACCCACTGGCCGCCGGTGAGGCCGACGGCCACGCGTGGCTGTTGGCGCGCGCCGCGCGCGAAGGACGCTGAGGGGCAAGCGTTTTCCCCCCGATGGGGCTCCCCACCGAAAGCGCGATCGGACAGCGTCATTCGGGCCTCCGGCATGGCGGTGTCGGGTAATGTCACGCGCATGGAGCGGCGCGTCCTCGAAGCGGTCATCTACGAACGCGAGCCGCCGATCGCGCGGATCATCCTGAACCGGGTCGACAAGGCCAACACCAAGGACGCCGTCCTGGTCACCGAGGTCGACGACTGCCTGCACGAAGCCGACCGCGACAAGGAGATCAAGGTCGTCATCCTCAAGGCGAACGGGAAGGGATTCTGCGGCGGACACGTTGCCCGCTGGGGGCCCGACGAGAATCCCTATCCGGACTTCGGCGAGACGTTCGAGGACCTCTACAAGGGCACCGCCGACCTGTTCCTGTGGCCGACGCTGTATCTGTGGGAATTCCCGAAGCCGACCATTTCCGCGATCCACGGGTACTGCATGGGGGGCGGGATCTATCTCGGGTTGCTGACCGACTTCTGCGTCGCGTCCGAGGACGCGTATTTCCAGATGCCCCTTGCCCAAAGCCTCGGCGAGCCCGGCGGCCACACCATGATCGAACCGTGGTTGTTGATGAACTGGCATCGCACGATGGATTGGCTGCTGCTTGCCCCCACCCTCACCGCGCAGGAAGCGCTCGACTGGGGCTTGCTCAACAAGGTGGTGCCGCGCGAGGACCTCGAGGCCGTCGTCGAGGACATGGCGCGCCGGATCGCACAGATCCCGTTGACCACCCTGATGGCGGTGAAGAACAACGTGAAGCGCGCGTGGGAGCTGATGGGCATGCGGGTGCACCTGCAGGTCAGCCACATCCTGACCAACATGGTCGGCGCCGCCACCGACGTGCAGGCGCGCCGGGCCGAGCTGAAGCAATCGGGCATGAAGCCGCGCGATTTCGTCGGCCGCGACGAGAGTTCGTAGCGCGAGCAGACGCGAATTCGCATATTTCGGCGGCCGATCGGGCGATTTTGTGTCTGCTCGCGGGTTAGCGGGTGCGCTCGCCGGCCAGCCGCCGTCCGGCGGCGTGGCGGGCGGCGACGTAACCGAACACCATTGTGTAGGCGATGCTTCCGCCGGCGCCCAGGTAGTTCCGGCCCATCACCGTCGCCGTGGTGTTGCCGGTCGCGTACAGCCCCTCGATCACGCAGTCGTCCTCGTCGAGGACCTGCGCGTGCTCGTTGGTGACCACGCCGCCGCACGTCCCGACGTCGGCCGGAACGACTTTGGTGGCGTAGTACGGCGGCCGCTCGAGCGGACCGAGCGCCGCGTTGGGGCGATAGCCGGGATCGCCCAGGCAGTCGTTGTACGCCGACTGCCCGCGCCCGAAGTCCGGGTCGAGACCCTTGGCCGCAAAACCGTTGAAACGCTTGACGGTCCGTGCCAGCGCGTCGGCCGGGACGTCCATCCGGCGCGCGAGGTCGCCGACGGTCTCGCCCCGCAGGACCGCGCCCCGCGTGATGAGTGCTTCGGGGAGGCGGCGCCTCTTGAACGGGTTGGCGCCCGAGACGTACCGGCTGATGTAGCCCTCGTCGAACACCATCCAGCACGGCACCGCCTTGTTCGCGTACATCGCCTTGCCGACCTCGACGTACGAGTTGGACTCGTTGCAGAACCGCCGGCCGGTCCCGTCGACGTAGATCGCGCCCGGCCGCTGCCGGCCGCTGCCCAGCGCCCTCGCCGCGTCACCCCCGTCGGCGATGAAAACCGATGGCAGCCACCATGCCTCGTCCATCAGGTCGGTCTGCGCGCCCAGCCGGATCGCGCTCTGCAACACCTCGCCGGTGTCGCCGGCGTTCGCGATCGACCAGCGCCCCTCGTTGGGCTGCTCCCCGCTGTAGCGGCGGCGCATGTCCGCGTTGCGGCTGAAGCCGCCCGCCGCGAGCAGGACGCCCTTGCGCGCCTGCACGTTCACCGTGGTGCCGTCGCGTGAGATGCGCGCGCCGACGACCCGGCCGTCCTCGGCGATCAGGTCCTCCACCGCGGCGCCGGTCCAGATGGGGGGCTCGCCGCGCAGCTCGATCAGCGACTTGAGCAGCTGGCCGATGAGCGACGCGCCGTTGGTGAGGACCTCCCGGCGGCGAAGCCGGGCCGCCCTGGTGCGCGCGAACACCCGCACGGCCACGGCGAAGGCCCGGGGTGACCGATTGAAGTACTGCACCGAGCGCAGCTCGTTCGTCTTGAGCACGAATCCGCCGTAGCTCTTGGCCATCGACGGCTGCACCCGGTCACGCCAGCTCCCCAGCGCCGCCGCGTCGTAGGGTGTGCACTCGATTGCGCGGCCGGATTCGTTGCCGCCCTTGTGGTTCGGGTAGTAGTCGCTCCAGCCCGGGCAGCGTACGAACCGAACGCCCTTGCGGATCAGGAAGATGATCATCTCGTAGCCCGCGGTGAGGAACATCTCGCGGCGCGCCGGCGAAGACGCCGGGCCGATGTCGCCGACGACGTCGTCGAAGTACGCCAGGCCGTCCTCGTGCGAGTCCGGGATGCCGTCGGCGCGCATCAGCGGGTTGTTCGGCAGCCACACCATGCCCCCGGACAGACCGGTGGAACCGCCCACCAGGGACTGCTTCTCGATCAGCAGGGGCTCGATGCCCGAGTCGAGCGCCGCCAGCGCCGCGACCATGCCGCCCCCGCCGCTGCCCGCGATGAGCAGATCGACGGAGCGGTCCCACCGGGTGGTCATCGGGTCTCGCCGCCGAATCGCTGCCCGAAGCCCAGGTCGGCGACGGGAACGTCGATGGTGGTGTTGGTCTTCTGGACCGCGGGCACCAGGGCGTCGTACGGCAGGCCGGCGAGGAAGCCGTCTATCACGCGTTCGAAGTTGGAGATCAGGCCCTCGATCCGGCTGGACAGCCGCATGTAGTCAAACCCTCTGGAATGCAGGCCTTTCTGTTGCCTCGGCAGGTTGGAGAAGTCCTGAGCCGGTATGGGTGGCCAGCGCGGGTCGTCGGGCGCCATCGGGACCGGCGGCGTCGGCTTGGCCGTGCTCTGCTCCGGCGGGATGCGGGTGAGCGACCAGATCTCGAACAGCGTCTCCTCCGGACCCAGCGGCCGGATCCGGTACGACGAGGCGCTGCTGTACTGCGGCAGCAGAAAGTAATGGGGAAAGGCGAAATTGATGGCCTCAGTGATGCCCCGCCGCTGCAACTCGTTGAGGTCGGGGACGTCGCAGCCGCGGGCCCGATGCCAGTGCACGATGGCGTCGTTGAGGGTGCTGCGCCACACGGCCATCGCCTCGGCCGGGTCGGCCGGCAGGTCCATGTCCTGGAGACCCTCGGCAATGCGGACGTCATTCTCGTGTGTCATGCCGGCCATACCCTCGCCCAGGGTGCGCATGAAATACAGGTTGGTCTGCGCCGGCCCCGGTGGTTTGGCGGGCTGCTTCGGCATGCTCGACGGCAATAGTTGCGGGTGGGTCTGCGGGACGTGATAGCCCTCCATGAACGCGGCGGTCGCCAGTTTCCAGTTCACCGGCAACCGGCACGACTGCCACCACTCGACACGCAGCGACTCCACCTTCCATGCGTCGTAGATCGATGCGAACGGCTCCAAGCAGTCACGGAACGGCGGTGCGTCGTCGTCGAGGTTGATCCACGCGCACCCGCCCCAGACCTCGCACCGGACCGAGACCAGGCGGAGGTCCTCCGGGTCGAGGTTGTGATCGTCGAACTCTTCGGGCCTCAGCACAAAGGTGTTGCGCCCGTCGATGCCCCAGCACCAGCCGTGGAACGGGCACACGAACGTGCGCCGGTTGCCGTTGCCCTCCACCAGCTTTACCCCGCGGTGGCGACACGCGTTGTGGTAAGCGCGGACGTTTTCCGCGTCGAGGCGGACCACGATGACCGACTCGTCGAGGATCTCGTACTCGACGTAGTCACCGGGCCTGGGAATCTCTTCCAGACGGCAGGCCATCTGCCACACGCGCGGCCAGAGCATCTCGGTTTCGAGCGCGTAGAACTCCGGGTCGTAGTAGCGCTGCTTGGGAATGCGATCGACGGCCTGGACCGCCCACGGCACCGGAAGCGGGGTCCAGTCAACTCGGCTGTCGTGGGTGCTCTGGGTGGTGACCATGTTCATCCCCTCATACGATTCGCGATGCCCGCCCATGCCAGTAAGGCTCGCGGATGCGTCTCTTGTACAGCTTTCCGTTCGGGTCCCGGGGCAGTTCGGGGACGAATTCGACCGTGCGCGGGCACTTGTAGCCGGCCAGGTGTGCCCGGCAGTATTCGATGAGCTCGGTCTCGAGGCCCGGTCCGGGCGTGACCCCGTCGCCCGGCTGCACGACCGCCTTGACCTCCTCGCCGAATTCGTCGTTGGGCACGCCGAAGACGGCCGCGTCGACGAGCTTGGGGTGCATGATGAGGAGGTTCTCCACTTCCTGGGGGTAGATGTTCACCCCGCCGGAAACGATCATGAACGTCGAGCGGTCGGTGAGGTAGAGGTAGCCGTCCTCGTCGACGTATCCCATGTCGCCCAGGGTGCGCCAGCCGCGGTCGTTGGACACCGACGCGGTCTTGGCCGGGTCCTTGAAGTACTCGAAGTCGGGGCCGCCCTCGAAGAACAGCTCGCCGGCCCGGCCGGCCGGAAGCTCGACGCCGTCGTCCCCCACGACGTGCACCGGTGACATGGGCCTGCCGACCGAACCGGGATGCGCGAGCCATTCCTCGGGTCCGATCGTGGTGCCCGCGAATCCCTCGGTGCCACCGTAATACTCGTGGATGATCGGGCCGAACCACTTCATCATGTCGCGCTTGACGTCGACCGGGCACGGGGCGGCCGCGTGGAGCACGCAGCGCAGGCTGGAGACGTCGTAGCGCTCCCGAATCGCCCTGGGCAGCTTGAGCATTCGCACGAACATGGTGGGCACGAACTGGGCGTGGGTCACGCGGTGGGTCTCGATCAGCCGCAGGACCGCCTCGGCGTCGAACTTGCGCATCAGGATCGCCGCCGCCCCGACGCGGTTGACCGCCATGGTGTAGTTCACCCCGGCGGCGTGGTAGAGCGGCGCGGGGGACAGGTACACGCTGTCGCGGTCCATCCCGTACTTGCGGGTCAGCGCCAGCTCCAGCACCGCCTGGGCCCAGGAGCCGTTGCCGTCGGTAGGGAGCGGCCGGCGGACGGCCTTGGGCCGTCCCGTGGTGCCCGACGAATACAGCATCTCCGACCCGTCGGACACCGGGGGCGCCGCGCCGGCGGTGGCAACTGCCCCCGCGTATCCGCGCCAGCCCGGCAGGTCGCCGCCGACGGCGAGGCGGACGTCGACGGTCGCGTTCGCCGCGCGCACGTGCGCGGCGAGGTCCGGTAGGGAATCGTCGACGAACACCGCTCGCGCATCAGAGTCGTCGATCACGTAGGCGACCTCGTCCGGGGTGAAGTGGGTGTTCACCGCGGTGTAATAGAGGCCGGAAAGCTGGCAGGCCCAGGTGATTTCGAGGAACTCCGGCCGGTTGGGCAACACCAGGGCCACACCGTCGCCGCGGCGCAGCCCGGCGTCGTGCAGCAGCGCTGCGACCCGCCGGCTGCGGGCATACAGCTGCGAGTGCGACACCGTTTCACCGCCGGCGACGATGAGGGCCGGCGCCTGTCCGGCCCTCGCGGCGTGGTCGGTGAGATTCACCGGCAGGCCCCGCGAAAACCTAAGTGGCCGCGGCGCCGTCAGTCCGGGCGGCCGCCGCGGCCTGCCGCCGGGCGTGCTCGGACGGCAACACCTTGTCCTTGAACACCGTCTGAATCAGCTGCTGCACATCTTTACTGATCGAGGCCAGCGCGACGAGGTCATTGGAGCTCTGCCAGTGCACCCGCATGCCCATCAGTTCCCAGGCTCGCTTGAGGTTGGCCTTGGTGAGCATCAGCGTCGTCAACGGCGCCTGGGCAATGTGCCGGGCGATGGCCTCGACGCGGTCGTCAAGCTGATCACGCGGGACGACCTCGTTGACCAGGCCGACCTCCAGCGCCCTCTTGGCGTCGATCACCTCGGCGGTGAACAGGTAGTACGCCGCGCGCCGCCAATTCATGAAGACCCAGGGCTCGATGGAACATTCACCCGAGGGCATGCCGAATCCCTGCAGCGGCGGGTAGGAGAAATAGGCGTCCTCGGCGGCGATGACGATGTCGGTGGTCAGGCCCATATGGGTGCCGCCGCCGACGCAGTAGCCGTGCACCTGCGCGATCGTGGGCTTGGAGAATTCCCACAGGTTCAGGGTCGGCTTGACGAACAGGTCCGACTGCGCCTTCCACGGGTGGCCGGTCACCATGGCGTTCTCCACGAACGCCGGGTAGTCGACCGCGTTGTTCCCGATGGCGTGCCCCGAGCAGAAGCCCTTGCCGTTGGCCTTGAGGACGAGCACCTTGATGTCGTAGTCGCGGTCCGCGTCGGCCAGCGCGGCGTCGACCTCTTCGGCCAGCTTCTGGTCCTGGGCGTTGGCCTTCTCCGGCCAGTTCAGCGTGACGCGGGCGATGGGCCCCTCTTTCTGGTAGATGATCCTCTCGCGAGTCTCGTTGAGATCCATCCGTACTCACCTTTCCTGGTTCACGACGTGATGACACCGATTTCGGCGCCGATGTCGTAGGTGGTGCCGACCTGGCCAGTCCACCGCACGGTGCCCGACGCCCCGGCTTCGATTTCCTGTTCCACCTTCTCGGTTGCGATCACGTAGATCGGCGTGCCCGCCTCCACGTGCTGTCCGGCATCGACGAGCAGGCCGGTCAGCTCGGCTTCGGACACCGCCACCGAGACGCGCGGGACGCGAATGATGAAGTCAGCCATGCGCCCTCGCCCCCGCCCCGGCCTTGTCGAGGGTCCGCCGTGCGGCCGCGACGATCCGCTCCGGGGATGGGTACACCTGCGCCTCGAGCGCCGCCGCGGCAGGGTTGGGGACGAATCGGGCCGCCACCCGTTCGACGGGTGCGGCCAGTTCGGCGAACAGCTCCGAGTGCAGGGTCGCGGCGATCTCGGCTCCGGGACCGGCGAATTGGACCGCGTCGTGGACCACGACGGCCCGGCGGGTGCGGCGGACCGAGTCCACGACGGTGTCGATGTCGAGTGGCACCAGGGTGCGCAGGTCGACGACCTCGGCGCTCACCCCCCGTTCGTCCAGCGTGGCGGCGGCGGCGAGGGCGTCGTGCACGCAGCGCCCGTAAGCGATCAGGCTCACGTCGCTGCCGGGCCGCTTGATGTCGGCCCGTCCCAAGGGGATCGTAAATCCTGGGTCGACGGGGACGGGGCCCTTCTTTCCTTGCAGCCGAATGGTTTCCACGAAGAGGCAGGGATCGGGGTCGAAGATCGCCGACGTCAGGAGGCCTTTGCCGTCGCGGGGTGTGGACGGCACGATCACCTTCATGCCCGGAATGTGCATGAACCACGCCTCCAGGCTCTGCGAATGCGTGGCGCCGGTGGCCAGCCCGGCGTAGACCTGGGTGCGCACGGTGATCGGCGCCGTGGTGCGTCCGGCGGTCATGAACCGCAGCTTGGCCGCGTTGTTGATCAGCTGGTCGGCGGCGATGCCGATGAAGTCCATGATCATGATCTCGGCCACCGGCAGCAGGCCGTCGATGGCGGCGCCGATGGCCGCGCCGACGATCGCGGCCTCCGAGATCGGCGTGTCCAGGACGCGTTCGTGGCCGTACTTCGTCGACAGGCCCGCGGTTGGGCCGGATGCGCCCGGATCGGCGATGTCCTCGCCCAGCAGAAACACCCGGTCGTCGGCGGCGAGCGCCTGGTCCAGCGCGAGGTTGAGCGCCTCGCGCATGGTCATCTCGGTCTCTGGCATGCTCACACCGGGAACGCGATCGGGGCCGCGTACACGTCGCGGTCCAGCTCGTCGATCGACGGGGAATCCGCGCCAAGCACGGTTTGCAGCGCCGCTTCCACCGCCGCCAGCGCCTCTTCGTCGATGCGGTCGAGTTCGTCGGCGGTACAGATGCCGGCGTCGGCGAGATGACTGCGGAACCGGGGGACCGGGTCGGCCGCCATCGCGGCGGCCAGCTGCTCCTTGGGGATGTAGGGCGCCCGGTCACCGAAATAGTGGCCGCGGAACCGAAACGTCACGCATTCGATGAACGTGGGGCCGCCGCCGGCGCGGGCGCGCCGCAGCGCGTCGTCGAGCGACGATCTGACCGCCAGCGGGTCGTTGCCGTCGACGCGCACCCCCGGCATGCCGTAGCCGGCCGCCCGGTCGGCGACGTGTTCGAGCTTCATCGTGTCGGCGGTCGGCGTCATCTCGGCGTAGAGGTTGTTCTGGCAGACGAAGACCATCGGCAGGTCCCACAGCGCGGCCATGTTCGCCGCCTCGTGGAAGGACCCGGTGTTGGTTGCGCCGTCGCCGAAGCTGACCACCGTGGCGCGGTCGGAGCCCCTGCGTTTGGCTGCCATCGCCAGGCCTACCGCCACCGGAGGGCCCGCGCCGACGATCCCCGTCGAAAGCATCACGCCCTTAACGGGATTGGCGATGTGCATGGTGCCGCCCTTGCCCCTGCCGGCGCCGACGGTGCGGCCCATCATCTCGCCGTAGATCTCCTCCAGGGGGACGCCCTTGCCGATCAGGTCGTGCAGGCCGCGATACGTGGTCACCAGCTGGTCGTCGGGCCTCAGCGCGACGCCCATCGCGGCGGCGATGGCCTCCTGGCCGCGCGAGGGCCAGTACACGCAGATGAACTCGCCGGTGCCGATGCCTTTGGACAACCGGTCGTCGGCCGCCTTCATCAGCGCCATCAGTTCGTACAGCCGGCGCTCGGCACCCGCTGCCCCGTCGCTCATCGGCGTCACCCGCCCGACCACGGCTTGACCTTGAGGAAGCCGCCACCGTCGACACGGAGCTGCTGGCCGGTGATGTAGCGCGCGGCGTCGGAGGCCAGGAACAGCACCGCCTCGCTGATGTCCTCGGGTTCGACGTAGGGGATCGGCATGGCCTGCACGAGCGGGAAAACCGGTTCGGCGTCCGCGCGGGTCGGCTCCTTGAGGTCCGGCCGGAAGGCCCGGTACATCGGCGGGCTGTGCAGCATGTCGGTGTTGACGTTGGTGGGGTGCACCGCGTTCATCCGGATGGAGAACGGGGCCAGCGCCAGGGCGAAGTCGTTGACGTAGTGCGCCGCAGCCAATTTCGCGAACGCATACCCGGCGCCGCCGGGTCCGCCATCGATGCCCGTGGTGTTCATCGACGACATGAACGCGGCGTTGGACCCGATCACGACGACCGACGCACCGGCCCGCAGGTGTTTGAGGCTGGCGTGCACCAGATTCAGCACGCCGACCAGGTCCACGTCCACGGCGTCGGCGAAGGCCTGCGGCGGCAGGCCGGCGGTCAACGGGCAGATGCCCGCGTTGGCGACGACGACGTCGAGATGACCGAATTCGGCGACGCCCTCGTCGATCGCCGCGGACAGGGCCACCCGGTCGCGGACGTCGGCGACCGCGGTGAACGCGCGCTGCCCCTCCTTTTCGACCAGCCGGGCCGTCTCGTCGAGGTCCTCCCGCCGGGCCAGGGGGTACTCGTTGGTCTCGATGTCGGCGCACAGGTCGACCGCGATGATGTCCGCGCCCTCGGCCGCCAGCATCCGCGCGTGCGAACGGCCCTGCCCGCGCGCGGCGCCACTGATGACGGCCACCTTGCCCGCTACCCTGCCCATCGCCCGTCCTTCGTCCGTGCGTCCAGATCGCGATCGACGTTGGGTCCCAACACGATCAGCGCTTCCTGGAAACCGCCCTGACCTGCAGCTGGGCCACCACTACGCCCTAGACTAGCTAGAATATCTAAAATAGCAAGGAATGGCGGATCGACCGAGAGGGAGTTGGCGATGTCTGGCGTGCAGGGGCGTGTCCTGCAGGGGGTGCGGGTGGTCGAGTTGGCGTCCTGGACCTACGTGCCGTCGGCCGGTGCGGCGTTGTCGGACTGGGGCGCCGACGTGATCAAGGTGGAGGGCGTCGCCGCCGGCGACCCCGGCCGCGCGCTGGTCGTCGGCGGGTTCACCCGGCAGGCGGCCCGCCCGGACGCCGACTTCATCCTCGAATTGGGCAACCGTGGCAAGCGCAGCATCGCCATCGACATCAAATCCGAGGCCGGGCGCGAGCTGTTCGGCCGCCTGCTGGCCAATGCCGATGTGTTCCTTACCAATTGGCTGCCGGGCGCGCTCGAGCGGGCCCGGCTGACCGTGGACGACATCCGGTCGTTCAATCCGAAGATCATCATCGCGCGGGGCACCGGGCTGGGTGTCCGGGGCCCGGATCGGGACCGTGGCGGCTTCGACGCGGCCACCTACCTTGCGCGGGGCGGCGTCGCGTACACGCTCACCCCGTTCGGTAGCGAAACCCCCGCCGTGCAGGGGCCGGGTTTCGGTGACCTGCAGGGTGGCGCGACGCTGGCCGGGGGAGTGTGCGCCGCGCTGTTTCATCGCGAACGCACCGGCGAACCGACGATCGTCGACTCCTCGCTGCTGGCGCAGGCGATGTGGGCGATAGCGCCGTCCATCTGCGCGGCCGATTTCTTCGACATCGACGGGATCCCCGGCGCACCGCCGGGATTGGCCATCAACCCGCTGGTCAACAGGTACAAGACCCGCGACGGCAGGTGGATCCAGTTGGTGTTCCTGCAGCCGGACAAGTTCTGGGCGGGGTTCTGCGAGCGCGTGGGCCTGGCCGAGCTGGCGAGCGACGAGCGATTCGTGCCGTCGACCAATTTGATCGCCAATGCCGCGGCGGCCACCGAGATCCTGGCCAACGTGTTCGCCCGCCACGACCTGGCCCACTGGCAACAAGCGCTGGAGGGAGAGCCCGGCGTGTGGGGCGCCCTGGCGACGCCGCGGGAAACCCTCGACGACCCCCAGGTCGAACCCAACGGATACGTGGTGACCAACGTCGACGACCACGGCGAAAAGTACCGGATCGTCGCGGCGCCCGTGCAGTTCGACGAGACCCCGCCGGCGCCCGCGCGTGCGCCCGAACACGGCCAGCACACCGAGGAGATCCTGCTCGAACTCGGCGTCGACTGGGACGACATCGCCCGGGCCAAGGACGCCGGGGCGATTCTGTAGGCGGCGCGGTCGGGCAGTCGACGAAAGGCGCTATCTGGGGGGACCAAAGTCACCGCCTGCCGATTACCCGGTGACCTACGCCGCCCGCCGTCGTACGTTCTGTGCAAGGAGCATCGGAATGACTGCATTCATGCGCGCCAGCGACGCGTTCACCTGGGCAATGGAAACCGACCCACGGCTGCGATCGACCGTGGTCAGCGTGATCCTGCTGGACCGGCCACCGGACTGGGACGAAGTGCGCAAGCGATTCGACCTGATCAGCCGCAAACTGCCCATGTTCCGGCAGCGGGTGGTGCCGTCACCGCCGCCGGCCCCGCCGCGATGGGAGCATTACCGGGATTTCGACCTCGGCTACCACCTGCGGCGAGCGACGATTTCCGGCCCGGGAACCCTCGACGACGTGCTCGAGATGGCGCGAGTGGCCGAGATGCAGGATTTCGATCGCGCCCGCGCGCTGTGGGAGACGACGTTCGTCGACGGCCTGGAAAACGACGGCGCGGCCGTGATCTGCAAGTTCCACCACGCGCTCACCGACGGGGTCGGCGGAATCCAGATCGCGATGCACCTGTTCGACCTCTCCGAAGATCTCTACCCCATGGAAGCCATGCCGCCCGAGCCCGAGATCGGGGGGTCGTCGCTGCTCGGGGGCTACCGCGACGCGGTGCGCTACGACACCGGCTTGCTCAACAGTGCGATTACGGGCGCCGCCACTCGGGTCCCACGTCTGATGTACGACAGCGTCCGGCGGCCGGTCGCCACCTTCAGGTCCGCGGCGACGACCGCGGCGTCGGTGTACCGAACCGTCCGGCCGATCAGCCGAACCGGGTCACCGTTGGCGACCGACCGGGGCCTGATCCGGCGTCTCGGGGTGCATCAGGTGCCGACGCGGCCGCTGCGCGAAGCGGCGCACCGGTGCGGCGGGGCGCTGAACGACGCGTTCGTCGCCGGCGTGGCCGGGGGCCTGCGCATCTACCACGAGAAGCACGGCGTCGCGGTGGGCGACCTGCACATCACGATGCCGATCAGCCTGCGCACCAAAGCCGATGGCATCGGCGGGAATCGGATCACGCTGATGCGCTTCGATGTCCCCGTCGGCGAGGCGGATCCGGCGAAGCGGATCGCGGCGATACGGCAGCGCACTGCCGCGGTACGTAGCGAAAGGTCGCTGCCCTACACGCAATTGATCGCCGGGGTGCTCAACCTGGCGCCGCGGTGGTACATCGGCTCGGTCCTGCGCCACGTGGACTTCGTGGCCAGTGACGTGCCTGGTGTCCCGGTGCCGGTGTTCCTCGGCGGGGCGGCCGTCCGCGCGCAATACGCGTTCGGTCCCACCATCGGCTCCGCCGTCAATGTCACGCTGCTCACCTACGTCGACACGTGCGGGCTCGGTATGAACATTGACACCACCGCGATACCCGACTACGACGTCTTCCGCGCCGCTATCGTCGCCGGCTTCGACGAATTGCTCTCGCTGGCAGGGTGATTCGTTGCCGGAGCAGTAGGGGTAAATTGTCCGGGCGCGGGAATCGTTGATTAGCAGCGGATTCCGAAACGGTCACAGGCGGGTATCAATCGTGGCGATGGTCTGGCACAACGACATCGATGGACAAATCATGGCACAGGGCGCCTTTGGGGTTTGCGGCCGCGACGATGCGTAGCGCAGGATCCTCGTCCGCCGTGCAGTGGCGGATTCGTGACGGCGCCGCAGGAGGTATCCGCAGCATGACGACGAACTGGGTCCCCGCCCAAACTTCGTGTGGGCCGCACTCCGGTCGCATTCTCGACACCGCGCGGGGCATTCTCATCGGCCTCCGCCGGTGTCCGTCGGAAGCCGCCCTGGACGAACTGCACAGTGCGGCGTTGCGGCACAAGGTGCCGGTGTTCGCGATGGCCTGGGCGTTGGTGCACCTGGCCGGCGACGGCGAGAAGACACCGAGCTTCACCGATGCGCAATCGGCGGCCAGGCACGAGTGGGGACCGCTGTTCTCCTCCGCCGCGGTGCCCTGCTGAGCGGGTAAGACGTTGGGGCGGCCGAGCTTCGAGGGGTAACCCGGCCGCCACCAACTTCCGGCTGCGCCCGCCGAGCGGCGCGAAGTCACTGCCGATGGCGCGCTCAGCAGCCGCCTTGCACCTCGGGTCGCCAATCACCCGCCAGGACCGCCTCCACGTCGCGCTCCAGGGCGCCGAGTTCGTTGATCTCGGCTTCGTGGAAGTTCTGCGCGGCAATGGTGCCCCGGAGGCGCGACAGCTGGTCCTCGATGGCGCACCTGTGTTCGGGATTCCTTGTCTGCCAAGCGACTTCCCGAAGCAATGTCAACAACCGGCCGAGCACGGCGGGGTCGTCGGCGCCGTATCGTCGCGGTTGGGCGACGGCCAGATTCAGCAGGTCGCCGAAGGTCGGCTGGCGGATGATGGCACGCGGCACGTCGTCGCGGCACAGAACCGTGTGGTGCAGGCGGCGACGCGCCAGGTGACACAGCAGCGTCGAGCTGTACCCGAGCGCGTGGACGGCGGTAGTGGGGTCGTTCACCCCCGGCGACAGCGCCTTGACGGCCAGGTCGGTGAGTTGCCGCAGCCCGTAGCCGACGTCTTGGACCGGCGTCCGCTCATTGCCCGTTCGCAGGGCGGCCACCGCGCACTCCGTGACCTTCCGCAGCCGGTCGTCCTCGAGGGTGTCCGATGGGTCGAGTGCCCACGCAAAAGCCACCGGGTCCCCCTCGACGAGCCAGTCGCCGGGAGCGCGGTTGACCAAGACGACCTCGTCGGCCCCCAGCGCGGCGGACAGCAGTGTTCCCTCATCGATGCTGACCAGGAACCCGCTCGAGCGCCCGGCGATCAGGGCGGCTCGCGCCGGGGGCCGGGGTATCGGCTCGCGATCCTCCTTGGATTCCAGCGCCCGGAACGTCTCGCTCCCGGCCGACAGCGCGTCGGCGCACACGGTGTGCATCATGGTCTCCACGCGGATCTCGGCAACCAGGTGCGCCAGGAAGAAGACCAACCCCACCACGCTGGACAGCGCCAGCAAGGCGGCGATGCTGACCGCAATGTGCGGCACGGCGTGGGCCGACTGGTGTGGCCCGTTCTGGATGTTCTTCAGGACGGTGAGCGCGTAGGCGAAGGTGGCCAGGAACAGTGCCATCGTGGTCTGCACGAACCGGTCGCGGGCGAAGGTGCGCAGCAGCCGCGGCGAGTACTGGCCGCTGGCCAGCTGCAGCGTGACGACCGTCAACGAGAAGGTGAGCGACGTGACGGTCATCATCGCGGTCGTGATGGTTCCCAGCAGCTCGCGCGCGTCGTCTGCGGTGCTGCCCGATAGCAAAGGCACATGGAGCCGCGCGTTGCCGATCGCCCGGTCGAGCTCCGGCACGACCAGGCCGGCTCCGATTGCGAAGACCACGCCGAGCAACGGCACCGGCCACAGCCGGGTGAGCAATGCGTCGCTGAGCTGACTGCGCCATGTGGTTGACGGCATCCGACCTCTGCTGCACCTCGTGGCACCCGGGCAAGGGAAAAGCGGCCGGCCGCCGGTTTACGGGCCCGCCTTCCGGGCCCGGCATCCAGGTATTCCCGGTTTGGCCCGACTCAACGCGTCCATACCGGCGCATCCGCGGCGGCGCGCAATGCCGCGACGATGCGGTTCTCCTTCTCGAGGAAGCGCTCCGTCGGCGCGGGCACCGAGATGGCGACCACGGTGTCGCCCGCGGCGCGCCGGGCGATCGCGGCCGCCGAGATGCCGGGCGTGTGCTCGTCGCGGTCGAAAGCGATGCCGGTGCGCCGGATCTCGTCGACCTCGGCGCGGAGCCGGTCGGCCGTCTCGCGGCCCAGCCGGGCGATCGCCGCCTCGGCGTCGCCGTTGTCGAGCGCCGCGAGGGCCGCTTTTCCGTTGGCGCTCGACTCCAGCGGGAATCGCACCCCGATGGCGGAGACGGCGCGCAGTCGATGTGACGACTCGATCTGGTCGACGAACCACATGCGCCCGCCCCGCAGGACCGAGAGGTCGACCGTCTCGCCGTCCGTCGCACGCGCCACCCGCTCGATCGTGGGCCGGAAGGTCGCCGAGACGCGCGCCGCGTCGGAATTGCCGAAGCCCAGCAGGCGATCGCCGAGGGAAAACCGGCCCTGCGAATCGACGCTGGCCAGCCCGACCTCGACGAGGCCCACCAGCAGGCGGCGGGCCGTCGACTTGGCCAGTCCGAGGCGCTCACCGAGGTCGACCAGGCGCAACCGCCCGGGCTCGGCCGCGATCTCGTCGAGCGCGGCGGCGGCGCGACGTAACACCTGGATGCCCTCATCGCGACCAGTTGGAAAATTTTCCCCCGGAGACGGCATTCATCCACTATAGTGTTCCGCATCCCGGATCTCAAAGATCCGAATTGCGAACCAAGGGAGACCCCAGATGGGCGGGTTACCGGCCGGACGGCACCATTTCCGAGGCGATGACGGATACGAGGCGGCCCGCCGCGGCACCGTGTGGCACCAACGGGTGCCGGAACGCTACCCCGAAGTGATCGTGCAGGCCGCCGACGCCGAGGACGTCGTCGCCGGCATCCACTACGCCCGCGCACAGGGGCTCAAGGTCAGCGTCGTCTCGGGCGGACACAGCTTCGCCGCCAGCCATCTGCGCGACGGTTCCGTGCTGCTGGATGTCAGCCGCCTCGATGACGTCAGCATCGATGCGGAGAAGGGCCTCGCCCGAGTGGGTCCGGGCAAGGGTGGCAGCCTGCTGATGGCCGATCTCGAGGCGCAAGGCCTGTTCTTCCCCGGCGGCCACTGCAAGGGCGTCTGCCTCGGCGGTTACCTGCTGCAGGGCGGGTACGGCTGGAACAGCCGCATCTACGGCCCGGCGTGCGAGAGCGTCGTCGGCCTGGACGTCGTCACCGCCGAGGGCGAGCAGATCCACTGCGACGCCAGCAACAACGCCGATCTGTACTGGGCCGCCCGCGGCGCCGGACCCGGGTTCTTCGGAGTGGTCACGTCGTTCTACCTGAAGCTGTATCCGCGGCCCGCCGTGTGTGGCACCAGCGTGTATGTCTACCCGTTCGAACTCGCCGAGGAGGTCTTCACGTGGGCCCGCGCCGTCGGCGCCGAGGTGGACCCGCGGGTCGAGCTGCAGGCCGTGGCCTCCCGCGGCGAACCGAACATGGGCATCGACGTCCCGTGCATCTCGTTCGCGTCGCCCGCGTTCGCCGACTCCGAGGAGGAGGCCGAAAAGGCGCTCGCCCTCTTCGGCACCTGCCCGGTCGCCGACCGGGCGCTCGTCAAAATCCCCTACATGCCAACCGATTTGGCGACCTGGTATGACGTCGCGATGAGTCACTACCTGGCCGACCACTACTACGCCGTCGACAACATGTGGACATCGGCCCCGGCCGAAGACCTGCTGCCGGGTATCCGGACGATCCTGGACACGCTGCCCCCGCACCCGGCGCACTTCCTCTGGCTGAACTGGGGACCGGTCCCGCCCCGCCAGGACATGGCCTACAGCATCGAGGGCGACATCTACCTCGCCCTCTACGGCTCGTGGAAGGACCCGGCCGACGAGACGAAGTACGCCGACTGGGCGCGGTCCAACATGGCCGCGATGTCCGAATTCGCGATCGGCATCCAGCTCGCCGACGAGAACCTCGGCCAACGTCCGGCCCGGTTCGCCAGCGACGCCGCGATGGCCAAGCTCGACCGCGTGCGCGCCGAGTACGACCCCGACGGCTTGTTCAACAGCTGGATGGGGCGACTCTGATGGGCGGCGACCTCTATCTGGGCTACCGCGACGACGACGCGCAGACCCCGTTCGGCAAGTTCTTCACGCCCGAGATGGCGCCGTTGCCACGCCATGTCGTCGCGGCCCTGGAACACGGGCCGCAGGGCGCCATGGCGCTGCCGGCTTTCGACGACGGCGCGCGCGTCGCCGAGGACGGCTACCAGCAGACCGAGAATGGCTACGGCGTCCTCGACGACGGCGGCTATCAGGTGTCGGTTCGCACCGACATGCCCGGCGTCACCCCCGCGATGTGGTCGTGGTGGTTCGGCTGGCACGGGTGCGACACCCGCCGGTACAAGCTGTGGCATCCGCGGGCCCATCTGTGCGCCGCCTGGAAGGACGGCTCGGATGCTGAGGATGCGGGGCGCCGGGGCGCGCGGCGTTACGTCGGCCGCTGGTCGCTGATCAGCGAGTACATCGGTTCGGCGATGCTCAATGGTGCCATCCAATTCGTCGACCCGGCGACGATGGGCTGCCCGCCCGACAGCGACCGCGCGGTGGCGATCTGTGCCCGGCTGGGCTCGAGCGAGGCTCCGGTGGACGTCGGATGGTTCATCCACCACGTCCGGTCGACACCGGGCGGGGCCGAGATGCGGTCACGGTTCTGGATGGGTGGGCGGCACATCGCCGTGCGCAACGTGCCCGGCGTCGCCTCGCGGGCCGTGCGTCCGGTCGCCGCGCGGATGCTCGGCAACGCCGAGACCAACGCCCGCAACCTGATGGTGCATTGCGCCCAGGAGATGAATCACCTGGCCGGCTTCCTGCCGGAGCTCTATGCGGCCTTCGGCGACGAATAATCGCTCGCGCGAGATTCAGGTGGTCAGGCGGGCGGGAGCTGAGGCGGGCCCCCGGGTGAATCCAGCTCGGCCGGTCGCTCGCGCCGGGGCAATTTCGGATCGTCGCGCCCGGAGCCGGCCAGCGAGGGGCCGCGGTGTTCTCGCCCGCCCACCTGCCGGCGGCTTGCCGCCGCACGGCCGACGCGCGACGATCTGACGAATTCCGCTTCGGGGGAAGGGGATTCATCGTCCGACGCCGCTGGCGCGGGGCGCTCACCGCCGGAGCTCTCGGCGTCGAACGTCACCTTGTGGGTGCGCCGCAGCGAGAACGTGATCTCCTCGACCTCTTCGAAGACGTGACGCGCGGTGCGCAGCGGTGCGGTCGTGGTGCCGATCACCCGGCCCACGAACGGCGGCACCAGCGGGCGGATCCACCGCGCCGCGGCCTTGGTGGCGTCCGGGATCGACGGGATCAGCGAAGCGCCACCCTCCCCGCGCGGCTCGACCCCGCGCGCGACGGGCGCCGGCAGGTTCTCCACCTCGTCGGCCGGCGCCGGGGCGGGCAGCCCGACGGCCGCGCGACTCGCGGCCTCGGCCTCCGCGGCGATCGGCAGGTAGATGTCCTCCTCGACCTGCTCGAAGGCGCGCTGCGACGGCGCCTGGACGGGGAGATCGAAAGCCTCCACGATTCGCCGGCGTTGTTGCTCGCGGTCGATCTCCGTCTGGGCCTCGATGGCAAGGCGGGCCTGGGTGAGTTGGTGCTCGGCCCACATGATCTCGGCCTCGCGGCGGACCTCGGCCCGCTTGATCGCGATCGCGGTGTCGGCCTCGAGTTCCGCGCGTTCGCGCTCGGCGCGGGCCGCCGCGCGGCGATCGTGGGTGGTCTCACCGCGCCACCGCCCCAGGATCAGGGGCAGCAGGTAGAGCAGCACGCAGAACGCGATCGTCAGCAGCCGCAGCGTCAGGGCGCCGGCGTCAGCGGAGGTCAGGTCGTTCATCGCGACCCAGCGCGCGCCGAGGCCGTGATCGGCGTCCGCGACCACCCGGTGGCGTGCCATGGCGAGTTCCTGGTCCTGGCGGGAGATCGTGGCGTCCAGCGCGGGGGCCTGGCGGTCGCGGGCGGCCAGCGCATCGTCCAGTTCGCGCTGGGCGTCCGCGAGAAGCTCGTTGGCCGTGCGTGATTCGGGCCCCGCCCCGGGCACTCCGGTGATGCGGGTCTGCGGGCAGGCCGGGCTCGGGTGGTATTCGCAGCGCGCGACGACCAGGGCCTGGTCCTGCTGCTGGTGGGCCCGGTCGACGGCGCGGTCGAGCGCCGCGCGCGCGTCCCGGGTCTGTTGCAGGGACGCCGACGCCTGCGCGACCGCCGGGGCCGAGGCGGCGTTGCGCAGGGCGCGTTCGTCCAGACGGTGGTCGATCGAGCCCGCGAGCAGGACGGTGGCGGCCAGCTCGCCGACGACGACGCCGAGGGCGGTCGCGACCAGGGTGCGCGCTCCGACGCCGGCCCGCCCGCGCGGGGACCCGGAAGCCGTCGCGCGGGTGACCGCGCCGACCAGCACGCCGAACACCAGCGTCAGCGGGATGACGGAAGCGAGCGGCCAGCGAGCGGACTCGCTCACCGCCAGGATCGCGACGAGCCAGGCGAGCACCGCCCCTGCCAGCACCACGGCGCCGGTGAGGGCATGGGTGGACCGCTCGTGGCGCTCACCCAGCTCGCGCCATTGCCCGCCGCCGAGCCAGGTGAGCAGGGCCGCGGGCCATAGGGCCGAGCGCTGCTCGGTAGCTTCCCGGGCGCACATCAAAAACACCTCCCAATCCACCAAGCGTCCCAGGCCACCGCCCGCCGCATCGAATCGAAGGCCCCCGCGTGTGGCGTGCCTCACACGGCGACCGGGTCTTGGCGAGGCCGGCGGGGAATCGTGGCGGACGCGGATTTCCAGCGACGCGGTCGGATCAGCGACGGTTCCGGCGGCCGGCGTGAGACGGTATAAGCCTATGGAGATTCACGATTATGTCACCTACGAAGAGTTCGGTCGCAGGTTCTTCGAGGTCGCGGTCACGCCCGAGCGGGTCGCCGCCGCGTTCGCCGACATCGCCGGCAACGAGTTCGCCATGGAGCCCATCGCGCAGGGACCCGGCGGGATCGCCAAGGTCAGCGCCAACGTGAAGATCCACGAGCCCAAAGTCACCCGCCGCCTAGGCGACAGCATCACGTTCGTCATACACATCCCGCTGTCGATCGATTTGCTGCTGGACCTTCGGCTCGACAAGCAGCGGTTCGTCGTATCCGGGGATATCGCGCTGCGGGCCACGGCGCGAGCCGCCGAGCCGCTGCTGCTGATCGTCGACGTCTCCAAGCCGCGCCCCTCCGACATCACCGTCAACGTGTCGTCGAAGTCCTTCCGCGGCGAGGTGTTGCGCATCCTCGCGGGTGTCGACGGCGAGATCCGCCGGTTCGTCGCCCAGTACGTCGCCGAGGAGATCGACGCGCCCCAGTCGCAAGCCGCGCAGATCATCGACGTGGCGCAGCAATTGCAGGAGGCCTGGCCCTAGGGCCAGGCTTGACGCATAGCCCCGCCCGTCCGCGGGTACTCAGTGCGCGTTGCGCGCCGGTCGCCCGTGCTGCCGTGCCGGCGCCCGCGGCAATCATCGTCTGGGGAGGAGCGGGGAGACTTGGCACGTGTGGATGTCTCGGTGTCGTCGAAGGTAGATCCGGAGGCCGCCTGGAAGCTGGCGTCGGACCTGGGCCGATTCGACGAGTGGATGACGATTTTCGCCGGGTGGCGCGGCCCCGTCCCCGACAAGATCGAGGAGGGGACGTGCGTTTCCTCGTGCGTGAAGGTCAAGGGTTTCCGCAACGTCATCCACTGGACGGTCACCCGCTACGACGAACCGAAAGCGATTGAGCTGCAAGGCCGCGGCCGCGGTGGGATTCGCCTCGGGGTGGCGATGACGGTCACGGGCGAGGATCCCGGAACCGATTTTCATCTCACCGCGGACCTGCGGGGCGGGCTGCTCAGCGGGCCGATCGGGGGACTGGTGGCCCGGGTGCTGCGCTCCGACGTGGAGAAGTCGGTGAAGAACCTGGCCGCCCTGCAATAGCGACTGCGGGACGCGAGAGCGCTACCGCGCCGCGTGACCGAGCGGCCAGTCCCGTTACGCATCGCGAATCCGCCTGCGGTCCATGGCAAGCCAGGCCAGGCCGGGCCCGGACGCGGGGGTCTCCTTACAGGGTCTGGTGTCGCCCGAAGTACTTGTGGTCCTCGCTGTAACCGCCGTAACCGCTACCGATGTCGCGGTAGTCGGCGACGAACTCGATGCCCTTGATCCACTTGACGAGCTTGAACCCGTGCTGCAGTTCGTTGCGCAGGCGCAGCGGTCTGCCGTGCATGTAGGGGAGGGGCTGATCGTTCATCTTGTAGGCGAGCATCGTCATGTGGTGGTCCATCTGCCCGATGTGGTGGGCGTTGTAATAGATGCCCCCCGTCGCGCCCAGGCCCATCGAGTAGAACACCGCCCATTTGGCTTCCGGCAGCGGCTTGACGATGTCCATGATCGTCTTCATCTGCACGCCACCCCATTTGGCGACGCCCGACCAGGCCTGGATGCAGAAGTGCTGGCTGATCTGCTCGTGGTAGGGCAGCGCCATCAAGTCCTCGAGCGAGAACTCCATCGGGTGCTCGACGAGGCCGTAAACCTTCAGCCGCCAGTCCTTGAAGTCGTTGGCTTCCAGCTCTTTGTACTCGACGGTCTCCGGCAGTCGGCCGTTGCGCCAGTGGTGCGGCGAGATGTCTTTTTCCGTGAAGGCGCCGGGCTTGGGGTCGAGCTGTTCGAGCATGCGCTGGAACGGGCCGACGAGCGCGTACCCCACCCGCTGAATGACGCGCGGGTGACGAATCGTGAAGGGAGTGGCCCAAACCCATGCGATCGTCGTCAGCACCATGGCCGCCGCGAAGATTCCGAAGCCCACCCAGCTGTTGTCGTCGCGGGAGGCGAACATGTGGTTGAGGTTTCGCAGCGCGTTGGTCGTCAGCACCATCGTGACGTGGACCAGGATGAAGAACAGGAAGTAGACCAGCACGACGAAATGCAGCGACCGCGCGTGCTGGATGCTCAACCGCTTGCTGAGCCAGTGCACGCGCTGCGAGAGCGCGGGCGACATTCCCAACCCGGTGATCAACGCCGCGGGCGCGGCGATGAACACCGTGGTGAAGTAGGCCAGCAACTGCAGGCCGTTGTAGGCGACCCACCCGTTGTCGGTCGGCCAGTCCAGCGACAGGTACTGGATGGCCACCGATGCCGCGTTTCCGAAGACGTCCCAGCTCGTCGGCACGATGTGCCGCCACTGGCCGGTGGCGAACAGCAGCACGTAGAAGACCGCCCCGTTGACGAGCCACAGCACGTCCACGCCGAGGTGCCACCAGCGGGCCAGCCCGATCGAGTGCCGGAACCCGGGCAGCCCCAACTGCGGTGGCAGGGCGACGGTGTCGGCGTTGGCGGTCCACAGCTCGTCGTCGGGTACCGGCGGGCCCACCCGCAGCCACTCGTCCTTACCGGGGGTGGCGTTGCGGCTGAAGTAGAGCCGGGGGTGGTCGCAGAGGATCTGGATCCCCGTCCTGATGATGAACATCATCATGAAGAGGTTGAAGAAGTGCGTCCATCCGATCCACGCCGGCAGGCCGGGGGTGACGCCGGCGCTGTCCGTCCCGGGATAGCGCTGAATGAACGACTGGACGGCCGGCATGTTGTGCAGACCTTTGCCGACGGCCACCCCGGCGATCAGCATGGCAAAGCCGATGGGGATCAGCCAGAGCAGGTTGAACCACCGGTCGCGGCCGATGCGCAGCTTCGGCGCGGTCGCCCGTCGGGTGAGATCGAAGCCGCCGCCATAGGTTTCGACGTCGATGACGTCTTCGGCGGTGTGAATCTCGCTGCGGTAATCCGGTGGGGACTCCAGCGGAGTGCCCACTGCCAGTGTCGATGCGTTCCCGTTCGGTGCCGCGCGTCGTTCGGTGGTCGCGGCGGGATCGACGTTCACGCTCCGATGTTCGGTGTTCGTCACGCGGCCGAAAATACACGGATCGACTTGTATAAATTGGACACGATCAGGAAGAAATACGCGGCTGGCGGGCCCGTTCGGACCGGTCGCACGCGGCTTCGGTGGGGAACCGGCAAAACTCGCCGGGGACCCGGTGGTGGTAACCGCAACTGCTCAACAAACCGCCCATTCGCTACGCAGATTCGGATCATGGGCGGTCGCTGTGAGTTTGCGCAAAGTCTTCTGCGAGTCCGCTAGATCGCGTCGTGCGGTCGCAGTCGGCGGGCCGAACGGATCTCAACGGCGTTGATAGTCAGCGTCCGGCGGCCGATCCGCCAGCGGTCGGTCAACTCGTACTCGTCGTCGTAGCGCAGATGCCACACCACGTCGACGATCTCGCCGTCGCGCCGATCCCAGTGGTGCGCGATGCACGCAACGCGCCCGCGTGCGGCGCCCGGCGCGCCGGCCCGGTCGTACACCTCGCCGACGATGGCGTGTTCGGTGCGGGCGACGGTCCCGACGGCGGAGACGGCGGCCGCGATGGCGTCCCGGCCCCCGTGTGAATGGATCGGTTCCAGCGCCTTGGGCGGCTCGGGCACCCTCAGCACCGCCGTTGTGGTGAACAGCGCTGCCACGGAATCGAATTGGCGTTCGTCCACGAGCGCGGCGTACCGGTGCACCAAGTCGCTGAGCGCGGCGCGCTCTTCGGCCGAGATGGTCATGGGTGGGTCACGAGACCAAGGCCAGCCGCTGCGCGCACGCGGACAGCACGTCCTTGGCCTGCTCGATGTCCGTGGTCGCCGGCATGGCCAGCACCAGCCGGTCGGCGCCCTGATCGGCGAGGCCGTCCGCGCGGTCGGCGTCGATCTTGTTAACCGCGTGGCCCAAGGACACTTCCAGGGTTGCCGGGTCTCGCCCCGCCGCGGACGCCTCGTCGCGCATCACCGAGATCAGTTCCGCCAGTCCTGGCCCGGTGACGCCGAGCGGCTGGAAGCCGTCGCCGAGACGCCCCGCGCGGCGCGCGGCCGCTCGGCTATGGCCGCCGATATGTATGGGAAGTTGTGCGCCGGCAACGGGTTTGGGGTAACACATCACGTTGTCGAATGTGAAGAACTCGCCGTGGTACGACGCCCCGTGCGGATGGTCGGCCCACAGCGTCCGCAAGACGTCCACCTGCTCGTCGGCGCGCGTGCCGCGGCGGTCGAAGTCCGCGCCGCACGCCTCGAGTTCCTCCTTGAGCCAGCCCACGCCCACGCACAGCCGCAGCCGGCCCCCGGACAGGGCGTCCACGGTGGCGGCCCGCTTGGCGAGCACCACCGGATGGTGGTTGGGCAGCACCAACACGCCGGTGGCCAGCCCGAGGGTGGTGGTGCGGCCGGCCAGGAAGGCCAGCAGATCGAGCGGATCGGGGATGGGACAGTCGGCGGCCAGCCCCACCCGCCCGGAGCTGTCGTACGGGTAGACGCTGTCGTAGCGGGTGACCAGCACGGTGTGCTCGACGACGACGACCGACTCGAACCCGCATCGCTCCAGGTGAAGCGCGAAGGCCGCCATCCACTCCGGGTCGGCGGTGACGCCGTCGCCGACCGGTGCCACGACTGAGACCTTCATGGCCTCAAAAGCTAACAGGCGCCGTCTCGACGGCCGCGGGCGCGATCGCGCCGCGCACCGCCTCGGCCAGGGTGGCGGCCCGGGCATCGGTGAACAGGTCCTCGAGCAACACCGGGCGCCCGTCGGGACCGGTCAGCGGTACCCGCCAGTTGGGGTATTCGTCGGTGGTGCCGGGCTGATTCTGGGTTCGGCAATCACCCACCGCGTCGGTCAGCGCCACGCCCAGCAGCCGTGACGGCGTCCGGCCCAGATACCGGTACAGGGCGAGCACGACGCTTTCCGCGTCCCCCTGGCCTTCCTCGAGCAACCCGACCCGGCGCAACTCGGCCATCCACGCCGCCAGCTCCGCCCGGCTGGAGGCGAGCTCGTCCTCGGCGGGACGGGTCAGCAAGCCCAGGGACTCGCGCAGGCGCACGTGCTCGCCGGCCAGGTAGCCGGCCGTCGGCGGCAGATCGTGGGTGGTCACCGAGGACAGGCAGTACTCGCGCCAGCGCTCGGCCGGCAGGGGGCCGCCGTTTCCGTCGCGGTCGAGCTCGAACCAGAGGATCGACGTGCCGAGCAAGCCGCGCAACATCAGGTAGTCGCGCACCCACGGTTCCACCGTGCCGAGATCCTCGCCGACGACCACCGCCCCCGCGCGGTGCGCCTCCAGGGCGACGATGCCGATCATCGCCTCGTGGTCGTATCGCACGTAGGTGCCGTCGGTGGGTGCCGCGCCCCGCGGGATCCACCACAGCCGGAACAATCCGATGATGTGGTCGATGCGCACGCCGCCGGAGTGCCGCAACACCGCACGGATGAGAGCCCGGAACGGCCGATACTCCTCGTCGTCGAGGCGGTCGGGCCGCCACGGCGGCTGCGACCAGTCCTGGCCGAGCTGGTTGAACTCGTCGGGCGGCGCGCCGGCGGTGACGCCCAGCGCCAACACGTCCTGCAAGGCCCACGCGTCGGCGCCGTTGGGATGCACTCCGACGGCCAGGTCGTGCATCACGCCCAGTGCCATGCCGGCCCGCACCGCCCGGGACTGCGCGGCGGCGAGTTGCTCGTCGAGCTGCCACTGCAGCCACCGGTGGAAGTCGACCGCTTCCCGATGCTCGGCGATGAAGGCCGCGACGCCGGGTGCGTGGGGATGCCGTAGCGATTCCGGCCAGGAATGCCAGTCGTCACCGTGCTTCTCGGCCAGCGCGCACCAGGTCGCGAAGTCGTCGAGCGCGCGCCCCTCCCGGCTGCGGAAGGCCTCGTAGGACAGCTCCCGTCCCGCCGACCGCGGCACCCGGTGCAGCAGCTCGAGCGCGGCGCGCTTCGCCGCCCACGCGCCGTCGCGGTCGATGGCGTCGCGCCGGGCGGCTTTGAGTTGCACCTCGGAGCGCAGCCGCCGCACCCGGCTGCGCTTGGGCAGCTCGGCGAGTTCGGGAATGGCCTCGACCCGCAGGTAAATCGGGTTGACGAAGCGCCGCGACGTCGGCAGGTAGGGGGACGGCTCCATGGGCCGCGTCGGCGCGGCCGCGTGCAGCGGATTGACCAATACATAGTCGGCGCCGTGCCGCGACGCCGACCACACCGCCAGGTCGGTCAGGTCGGTCAGGTCGCCGACCCCCCACGACTGTCGGGACCGCACGCTGTAGAGCTGGGCGGCCAGCCCCCAGCCCCGCCGGGCTCCCAGCCGCTCCGGCAGTCCGAGCCAGTCCGGCGTCATGATCAGGGCGGTGCTGGTTTCCTCACCGCCGGAGCGCAGATGCACCCGGTGGTAGCCCAGCGGCAGGTCGCCCGGCAGGACGAAGCTGGCCTCGCCGACCCAGCGTCCGTCCAGGTCGAACGGCGGGGTGAAATTGTCCACCTGCTGGATGCCGCCGCGCACGGTGCCGTCCTCCAGCTGCAACCAGACCTCGGCGGGGTCGCCGTGGGTCACATGCACCCAGAACCGGGTCTGCTCGCCGGTGCGGCCGACGATGGTCGGCGGCAACCGGCGGGCCCAACGTGCCCGCAGCTTCGCGGTCAGGGCCAGGTTGCGTTCCTGCTCGCTGCCCGCCGCCACCCCGAGCGCGGCCAATACGGCCACCAGCGTCGTCGGCGAGACCGGCACCCGCCGCCCGGTCCAGTCCTCGTATTCGGTCGCGATGCCGTATCGCCTGGCAAGTTCGACCAGCGACGGCGCGAGCTCACTCATACCGGACATCTTGCTGCCAGAATTCGCCGGCCGACCAATCGGGGAGATGCCCGCCCCGGCCGCCATGCCGTTCGCTCACGGCGCACGCTCAACAGGACGAGTCGGTGATTCGCCATTACGATGCCCTGAGGAGACATGAGGAGTCCGGGCGGGATCGGCGGGGGAACAAAAAGATGCCAGCTCAACGGCGCCTGGCACGTTGCCCGCGTCCGCTTCGGCGGCGAGCGGCCGACGACCGGACATCCGCGGACGAAGAGATGTAGCAGCGAACCCATCGGCGCCGCGTGGCGAGGCCCGTATCGGTGCCTTACGGTTGTCGATGTAATTCGTGCAGCGGATATTTACGACGGACAATATCCAGGCGTTCTAGCAGACCGGATGGTGAATTAACGTGGCGGAAGAGAGTCGCGGGCAACGCGGGTCGGGGTATGGCCTCGGGTTGTCCACGCGGACCCAGGTAACGGGCTACCAATTCCTCGCTCGTCGCACCGCCATGGCGCTCACCCGGTGGCGCGTCCGCATGGAGGTCGAGCCGGGCCGGCGGCAGACGCTGGCCGTGGTGGCCTCGGTATCCGCCGCCCTGGTGATCTGCCTGGGCGCCCTGCTCTACTCGTTCCTCAGTCCGGCGGGCCAGGTCGGGGATTCGCCGATCATCGCCGACCGCGACTCGGGCGCGCTTTATGTCCGCGTGGGTGACCGGCTGTACCCGGCGCTGAACCTCGCGTCGGCGCGGCTGATCACCGGCCGGCCGGACAACCCGCACCTGGTCAAGTCGAACCAGATCGCCAGCCTGCCGCGCGGCCCGCTGGTGGGCATCCCCGGTGCGCCGTCGAACTTCCACACCGCGACTCCCTCCACCTCGTCGTGGCTGGTATGCGACACCGTCGCCACCTCGACGGGTGTCACCGCCCCGTCCGGGGTGACGGTGACCGTGATCGACGGGAACCCCGACCTCAGCAACCACCGGCACGTGCTCAACGGGTCCGACGCGGTGGTGCTGAGCTACGGCGGCGACGCGTGGGTGATCCGGGAGGGGCGCCGGTCGCGGATCGACGCGACGAACCGCTCGGTGCTGTTGCCGCTGGGCCTGACGCCCGAGCAGGTCGGGCAGGCGAAGCCCATGAGCCGCGCGCTGTTCGACGCGTTGCCGGTGGGCCCGGAACTGACCGTGCCGCAGGTGCAGAACGCGGGCTCCGCCGCCTCGTTCCCGGGCGCCCCCGGCCCGATCGGGACCGTCATCGTCACGCCGCAAATCAGTGGGCCGCAACAATATTCGCTGGTGCTGGCCGACGGCGTCCAGACGCTGCCGCCGCTGGTGGCGCAGATCCTGCAGAACGCCGGGCCGGGCAACACCAAACCGGTGACCGTGGAGCCGTCCGCCCTGGCCAAGATGCCGGTGGTCAACAAGCTGGACCTGTCTTCCTACCCGGACGCGCCGCTGAACGTGGCCGACATCCGCGAGAATCCGGCGACCTGCTGGTGGTGGCAGAAGACCTCGGGCGAGAACCGCGCCCGCATCCAGGTCATCTCCGGCGCGACCATTCCCGTGGCGGCCAAGGACGAGAACAAGGTGGTGTCGCTGGTCAAGGCCGACACCACCGGCCGCGAAGCCGACCAGGTCTTCTTCGGGCCCGACTACGGCAACTTCGTCGCCGTCACCGGCAACGACCCGGGCGCCAAGACGACGGAGTCGCTGTGGTGGCTGACGGACGCGGGCGCCCGGTTCGGCGTCGACGACACCCGCGAGGTGCGTGAGGCGCTCGGCCTGAAGACAAAACCGAGCATGGCGCCGTGGGTGGCGCTGCGGCTGCTCCCGCAAGGTCCGACCCTGTCGCGGGCGGACGCGCTCGTGGAGCACGACACCCTACCGATGGATACGTCCCCAGGAGAATTGGCGGTGCCAAAGTGAAACGCGGGTTTGCTCGGCCGACACCGGAGAAGCCTCCGGTCATCAAGCCGGAGAACATCGTCCTTCCGACGCCCCTGAGCATCCCGCCGCCGGAGGGCAAGCCCTGGTGGCTGATCGTGGTCGGCGTCGTGGTGGTCGGCCTGCTGATCGGCATGGTCGCCATGACCTTCGCCAGCGGCTCACACGTGTTCGGCGGCGCCGGGTCGATCTTCCCGATCTTCATGATCGGCGGCGTCGCGATGATGATGTTCGGCGGCCGGTTCGGCGGTCAGCAACAGATGAGCCGGCCCAAGCTGGACGCGATGCGCGCCCAGTTCATGCTGATGCTGGACATGCTGCGCGAGACCGCCCACGAGTCGGCCGACAGCATGGACTCCAACTACCGGTGGTTCCACCCGGCGCCCACCACGCTGTCCGCCGCGGTCGGGTCGTCGCGGATGTGGGAGCGCAAGCCCGACGGCAAGGACCTCAACTTCGGTGTGGTGCGAGTCGGCGTCGGCATGACGCGGCCCGAGGTGACCTGGGGTGAGCCCCAGAACATGCCGACCGACATCGAGCTGGAGCCGGTTACCGGTAAGGCGCTGCAGGAATTCGGCCGCTACCAGAGCGTCGTCTACAACCTGCCCAAGATGATCTCGTTGCTCGTCGAACCGTGGTACTCGTTCGACGGCGAGCGCGAGCAGGTCCTCGGCCTGATGCGCGCCATCATCTGCCAACTCGCGTTCTCGCACGGCCCCGACCACGTACAGATGGTGGTGGTCAGCTCGGACCTCGACGAGTGGGACTGGGTGAAGTGGATCCCGCACTTCGGCGACCCGCGGCGCCAGGACGCCGCGGGCAACGCGCGGATGGTCTACAGCTCGGTCCGCGAGTTCGCCGCCGAGCAGGCCGAATTGTTCGCCGGCCGTGGCTCTTTCACGCCGCGGCACGCCAGCTCGTCGGCGCAGACCCCGACGCCCCACACGGTGATCGTCGCCGACGTCGTCGACCCCCAATGGGAGTACGTCATCAGCGCCGAAGGCGTCGACGGTGTGACGTTCTTCGACCTGACCGGATCCTCGATGTGGACGTCGGTTCCCGAGCGCACCTTGCGGTTCGACGACAAGGGCGTGATCGAGGCGCTGCCCCGCGACCGCGACACCTGGATGGTGATCGACGAGAAGCCGTGGTTCTTCGCCCTGACCGACCACATCAGCATCACCGAGGCGGAGGAGTTCGCCCAGGCGTTGGCCCGCTGGCGGCTCGCCGAGGCCTACGAAGAGATCGGTCAGCGGGTGGCCCACATCGGCGCCCGAGACATCATGGCCTACTACGGGATTGACGATCCGGGCCGCATCGACTTCAAGGCGCTGTGGGGCGCGCGCACCGACACGATGGGCCGGTCGCGACTGCGGGCGCCGTTCGGTAACCGCTCCGACAACGGCGAGCTGCTGTTCTTGGACATGAAGTCGCTGGACGAGGGCGGCGACGGCCCGCACGGGGTCATGTCGGGAACGACGGGTTCGGGTAAGTCGACCCTGGTGCGGACCGTGATCGAGTCGCTGATGCTCAGCCACCCGCCGGAGGAGCTGCAGTTCGTGCTGGCCGACCTCAAGGGTGGGTCGGCGGTCAAGCCGTTCGCCGGGGTGCCGCACGTGTCGCGCATCATCACCGACCTGGAAGAGGACCAGGCGCTGATGGAGCGCTTCCTGGACGCCCTGTGGGGCGAGATCGCCCGCCGCAAGGCGATCTGCGACAGCGCCGGCGTCGACGACGCCAAGGAGTACAACTCGGTCCGGCTCAGGATGCAGGCCCGTGGCCAGGACATGGCCCCGCTGCCGATGCTGGTGGTGGTCATCGACGAGTTCTACGAGTGGTTCCGCATCATGCCGACGGCGGTCGACGTGCTCGACTCGATCGGGCGGCAGGGCCGCGCGTACTGGATCCACCTGATGATGGCGTCGCAGACGATCGAGAGCCGCGCCGAAAAGCTCATGGAGAACATGGGTTACCGCCTGGTGCTGAAGGCGCGCACCGCGGGTGCCGCGCAGGCGGCCGGCGTGCCCAACGCGGTGAACCTGCCGGCCCAGGCGGGCCTGGGTTACTTCCGCCGCAGCCTGGAGGACATCGTCCGGTTCCAGGCGGAGTTCCTGTGGCGGGACTACTTCCCGCGTGGGCTCTCCGACGACGGTGAGGAAGCGCCGGCGTTGGTACACAGCATCGATTACGTTCGGCCGCAACTGTTCACCAATTCGTTCACTCCGCTCGAGGTCAGCGTCGGCGGCCCGGAGCTCACCCCGGCCGCCCTCACGAACGGCGAGACGCTCGAAGGTGACGGCGCGCCGGCCGACGACGACGTCGAGGGCATCCGGGTTCCGAAGGTCGGCACGGTGATCATCGATCAGCTGCGCAAGATCGACTTCGAGCCGTACCGGTTGTGGCAACCGCCGCTGAACCAGCCCGTCGCCATCGATGAGTTGGTCGACCGGTTCCTCGGCCACCCGTGGCAGGAGGATTACGGCACGGCGCGCGACCTGGTCTTCCCGATCGGGATCATCGACCGGCCGTTCAAGCACGACCAGCCGCCGTGGACCGTCGACACCTCGGGCCCGGGCTCCAACGTCCTGATCCTGGGCGCCGGTGGTTCGGGCAAGACGACGGCCCTGCAGACCCTGATCTGCTCGGCCGCGCTCACCCACACCCCCGAGCAGGTGCAGTTCTACTGCCTGGCCTACAGCAGCACCGCGCTGACGACCGTCGCCCGGTTGCCGCACGTGGGCGAGGTGGCGGGTCCGACCGACCCCTACGGCGTGCGCCGGACGGTGGCCGAGCTGCTGGCGCTGGTGCGGCAGCGCAAGAGCACTTTCCTCGAGTACGGAATCGCCTCGATGGAGGTGTTCCGGCGGCGCAAGTTCGGCGGCGAGCCGGGCCCCATCCCCAACGACGGGTTCGGCGACGTCTACCTGGTGGTGGACAACTACCGGGCGCTGGCCGAAGAGAACGAGGTGCTGATCGAGCAGGTCAACCTGATCATCAACCAGGGCCCCTCGTTCGGGGTGCACGTGGTGGTGACCGCCGACCGCGAGTCGGAGCTGCGGCCCCCGGTGCGCAGCGGTTTCGGTTCCCGGGTCGAGCTGCGCCTGGCGGCGGTGGAGGACGCGAAGCTGGTGCGTTCCCGGTTCGCCAAGGACGTTCCGGTCAAGCCCGGCCGCGGCATGGTCGCGGTGAACTACGTCCGCCTGGACTCCGACCCGCAGGCCGGTCTGCACACGCTGGTGGCCCGACCCGCGCTGGGCACCACGCCCGACTACGTCTTCGAGTCCGACAGCATCATCGATGCGGTCAGTCGCCTCACCAGCAGCCAGGCCCCGCCGGTGCGCCGGCTCCCGGCCCGGTTCGACCTGGAGCAACTGCGCGAGGTGGCCGCACACGACACCCGTCAAGGGGTCGGCGCGGGCGGAATCGCTTGGGCCATCTCGGAATTGGACCTGTCGCCGGTCTATCTCAACTTCGCCGAGAACGCGCACCTGATGGTGACCGGTCGACGCGAATGTGGGCGTACCACCACGCTGGCCACCATCATGAGCGAAATCGGCCGGCTGTACGCGCCCGGCGCCAGCAGCGCACCCACGCCGCCGGCCGGCCAGCCGTCGGCACAGGTCTGGCTGGTGGACCCGCGGCGTCAGCTGCTGACCACGCTGGGTTCGGACTACGTCGAGAAGTTCGCCTACAACCTCGACGGCGTGCAGGCGATGATGGGCGAGTTGGCAGCGGTCCTGGCGGGCCGCGAACCGCCGCCCGGCCTGTCCGCGGAAGAGTTGCTTTCCCGGTCGTGGTGGAGCGGACCGGAGATCTTCCTGATCGTCGACGACATCCAGCAGCTGCCGGCCGGTTTCGATTCGCCGCTGCACAAGGCCGCCCCGTGGGTGACCAGGGCCGCCGACGTCGGACTGCACGTGATCGTCACCCGGACCTTCGGTGGTTGGTCTTCGGCGGGCAGCGACCCGATGCTGCGGGCGCTGGCCCAGGCCAATGCGCCGCTGCTGGTGATGGACGCCGACCCGGACGAGGGCTTCATCCGCGGCAAGATGAAGGGTGGCCCGCTGCCGCGAGGCCGCGGCCTGCTGATGGCCGAGGACACGGGAGTGTTCGTTCAGGTGGCGGCGACGGAGTTGCGCAAATAGCACGGATACCGCTGCGCTGGGGTCGGTTGAATCAGCCCCAGCGCAGCGGTAATTCTTTGAGCGCGAAACTTTTTGACGGGAAATTGATCTCGGGGGCATAGTCCGCCGGCACGTCGAAGTCGGGAATCTGCTTCAGCCACTCTCCGACGACCACCGTCAGTTCGATGCGCCCCAGGTGCGATCCCAGGCAGCGGTGGGGCCCGCCCCCAAACCCCCAGTGCCGGTGCACCTTTCCGTCCATCACGAGTTCATTGACGGACGTGGCGTCGCTGTCGTCGCGGTTGACCGCGGCCATACACAACCGCACCGACGTGCCCGGGGGCAGCGTCATGCCGCCGATTTCGACGAACTGGGTGGTGACCCTGGGCGCCACCGGCGCCGACGGTTCCAGCCGGACGATCTCTTCGATGAAGACCCGGATCTGGCGGGGATCGTCACGAAGCAGGTCGCGAAGCTGCGGCCGGCGCGCCAATTCGAGCAGGCAGAATCCGATCGCCGCCGTCACCGTGTCCAGTCCCGCCAGGATCAACAGGTGGCTCATGCCGAGCAGTTCCAGGTCACTGAAGTCGCCGTCGCTGGCCATGATCCGCGACAGCATGTCGGACCCCGGGCTTTGTCGCCGTTGCTGGATCACGTCGACCAGGTACGCGAGCAGGTGCCGGCCCTGCTCGAGGTCGGCCGGCGTGAGGTAGGGCTTGTCGCCGACGACGGCGTCCTTCCACCCGATCAGGCGGTCCCGATCCTCCAACGGCAGACCGTAGAGGTCCATGAACACCTGAAACGGGTAGAGCCGGGCGAAATCCGCCATCACTTCGCATTTGCCTTGGGCGGCAAGCGCACCGATCATCTCGGCGGCGTGCCGTTCCAGCACCGGCCGCGACGCACTGAGTCCGTTCGGGCTGAAGAACGGCTGCAGTACCTTTCGGTACCGGGTGTGCTGAGGGGGGTCAAAAGCCAACGGCAACACGGGCAATGGGTGGCCGGGAGGCTGAAGGATCGTCGACGAGAAGACCTTGGGGTTGCGCAGTGCGGCCAGTACGTCCTCGCGGCGCGTGATGTAGTAGTGGCCGTTCATGAACACCACCGGCCCGGCGTCGCGCAGCGTCTTCCACCCGACGCCCCGATCCACGGCCATGGGCAACTTCTCGTAATCGAGCCGCGGGAGGTGGAACGTGCCGTACTGGCCCTCGCCAGGAGTGGTCATCCGCCCAGTCTCCGCCTGTCTGCCTGTCTGTCTGGTGGCACACCAATATCGCATCCGCCGCAACGGGACACGAATCGAAGCGCCGGCCGAACGCCCGGCTCAGGGCCGACGGCGGCGCCGCACCTTCTTCTCCGCCGCACCGACCGACTAATCTACGACTCGATTCGTCAAGTGCGGTCCTGCTGATTTCGCGTGGCCGGGTAGGGAGGAAACCTGTGCGGGTTCGTCTCGAGAAATCGAAGTGTGTGGGCCACGCCCAGTGCTATGCGGTCGATCCGGATCTGTTCCCGATCGACGGCTCGGGCTATTCGACCCTGGAAGAACATGAGGTCAGGCCCGAGGACGAGCAGGTGACCCGCGACGGCGTAGCCTCCTGCCCGGAGATGGCGTTGGTGATCGAAGAGGGCTGACGTTCGTCCCGACGGGCGAACCGCGGATGAACAACCGGTTGCCGAACATGAACGCTTGTCGACGGGGAGTGAACAATCGCTGGCCTGGAATGAACAGTTGGCATTGCGTATCGGAGCACTCCCGATAACAAACTAATCTCATGGGCGAGCGACAGTTCGGACACACGCGAGCTGTCGCTCGGTTGCTGACAACAGGGGATCAATCGAGGCTTGAGGGTGCACGTTGTTCCTGTCCGGACGTCCGAAACACGTGGTGGCAGACCACCTTTGGGCGCACGGTACGGGAGCGGCACGATGCGCCGACCGGCCCGCCGACTGGGGTGGTGGACCGCAAGGTCCGAGTCGGTGATTCCAACATGTCGGCGGCCTGGGGGTGGCGTTTGCTTACGAAGCCGTGAACACGGCCACCACTGATTCCGATACGACGGTCGAGTTCGCCAGTGATCGCGGCCAACTGAGGAGAACAGGTGTTTGACTTCGGGGCGTTACCGCCGGAAATCAATTCCGGCCGGATATATGCAGGTCCGGGTTCGGGGCCAATGATGGTCGCGGCAGCAGCCTGGGATGTACTCGCCGCAGAATTGGGCACGGCGGCAGGCGGTTACAACGCGATCATCGACGAACTGACCAACGGCCCCTGGGTGGGCCCGGCCTCGACGTCGATGATCGCGGCCGTCACGCCCTACGTGAGCTGGCTGACGACGATCGCCGGCCAGGCCGAGGAGACCGCCGGCCATGCGCGCGCCGCCGCGGCCGCCTTCGAGGCCGCGTTTGCGATGACGGTGCCGCCGCCGGTGATCGCCGCCAACAGGGTTTTGCTGGCGACGCTGGTCGCGACCAACTTCTTCGGGCAGAACACGCCGGCGATTATGGCGACCGAGGCCCAATACATGGAGATGTGGGCGCAGGACGCCGGGGCCATGTACGGCTACGCGGCATCCTCGACGGCCGCGTCGCAGATGACGCCGTTCAGCGCGGCGCCCCAGACCACCACGCCGGACGGCGAATCCGAACAGTTCGCCGCCGTCACGCAAGCAACCACGCAGCAGGCCGGCAACACCGCCCAAACCGTCTCCAACACGTCGTCGCAGCTGGCGACGCCCCAGGCGCTGTCGGCCACCGCCCCGCAGACGGCGCAGCAGGTCACCGCCGCCGCCACGGCACCGACCACCGGCTCGGTGCAGGACGTCCTACCCAGCCCGACCAACTGGTGGTCGCTGACCCCCGGTAACTACACGGCGATCATCAAACAAACGCTGCAGGCATATTTCGGCGTGGGCATCGGGAACTTCGGCTGGAGCATCGGCCAGCAGCTGACCTTCGGCCCCGGCGGTGGCACGGCCGGTGCCGGTGGCGCCTGGTTCCCGACGCCGCAGTTCGCTCAGCTGGGATTGGGCAACCTGGGCAGCCTGGGCAACGCGGGTGGGGCGGTGACGGCCGGTGCCGGACAGGCCGCTCAGGTCGGTGGGTTGTCGGTGCCGCAGCAGTGGGCCACGCTGGCCTCCGCGGTGAGCCCGGCCGAAGCCGCCGACGTGGAGGCCGGTCCGATGCAAACCGTGTCGGCGAGCAGCCCGCCCGGCAACGCGCTGTTGCGCGGCATGCCGACCGGTGCGATGGGCCGTCGCGCCGGCGCCGCCGCCGGCTACACACACAAATACGGCTTCCGCTACAGCGTGCTGACGCGCCCGCCATCGGCCGGGTAGGGAAAGTCCAGGTGAACGGAAGTTGTCCACTAATGAACACTCGGCACTAGGGAGGCAAGGCAGCGCGTGACCCATCTAATCTCACGAATAAGCCATGCCCGCGGTATGCCCAATGGTGAACCGTTCCGCGAAGAGCACCGAGCCGAAAGACCAGGGAGGGAATCCAGATGTCGTTTGTGACGACGCAGCCGGAGGCGCTGAGCGCGGCAGCGGGCAGCCTGCAGAGCATCGGCTCGACGCTCAACGCGCAGAACGCGGCCGCGGCGGCCCCCACCACGGGGGTGGTGCCCGCCGCGGCTGACGAGGTGTCGGCGCTCACCGCCGCGCAGTTCGCCGCGCATGCCCAGATGTACCAGGCCGTCAGCGCGCAGGCGGCGGCGATCCACGAAATGTTCGTAAACACCCTCAGCATGAGCTCGGGGTCGTATGCCGTGACTGAGGCGGCCAACGCGGCCGCGACGGGTTAAAGGAGTCGATGATGTTGGATTTCGGGGCGTTACCGCCGGAGGTCAATTCGGCACGCATCTATGCGGGTCCGGGGTCGGGGTCGTTGATGACCGCGGCGTCGTCTTGGAACGCGTTGGCCGCGGAGCTGAATTCCGCGGCGCTGAGCTACGAGAAGCTCATCACCGCGCTCAGTAGCGAGGAGTGGATGGGCCCGGCGTCGGCGTCGATGGCGGCCGCGGTGCAGCCGTATGTGACCTGGATGACGACGACGGCCGCCCAGGCCGAGGAGGCGGCCGCCCAGGCGCAGGCGGCGGCGGCGGCCTACGAGACGGCGCTGGCGGCGTCGGTGCCGCCGCCGCTGGTGGCGGCCAACCGTGCCGAGACGCAGCAGCTCATCTCGACCAACGTGCTGGGGCAGAACACCCCCGCAATCACCCAGCTGGAAGCCCAGTACGGCCAGATGTGGGCGCAGGACGCCAGCGCGATGTACAGCTACGCGGGTCAGTCGGCGACGACGACGAAGCTGACGCAGTTCAGCGCGGCGCCGAAGATCTCCAACGACACCGCCCCGGCCACGCAGAGCGCCGCGGTCACCAACGCGACGACGAACTCGACGGCGACCAACACGTCGAAAGTGTTGCAGTCGTTGGCCCAGCCCGCCGCGCAGGCACCGCAGGCAGCGGCCCAGCAGGCGACCCAGGACCCGTTCAGCTACATCTGGTACCTGCTGACCGGACAGTCCACCATCCCCACCAACCTGGGTTCGGCGCTCAACGGGTACAGCCCCTGGGCCAGTTTCTTCTATAACACCGAGGGTCTACCGTACTTCAGTGTCGGTATGGGCAACTTCGGTGTGCAGATGGCCAAGACGCTGGGCGTGATCGGTGGTGCGGCTCCGGCCGCGGCCAAGGCGCTGCCCGGCCTGGGGGGGCTGGGTGGTCTGCTCGGCGGCGGTGCCGGCGCGGCGGTGCACCCGGCGGCCGCGATCGGTGGGGCGGCCTCCATCGGCGGCAAGTTGTCGGTGCCGGTGGCCTGGACCGGCGGTCCGGCGACCGCGGCGATGACCCACTCGGCCATTCCGGTCAGCGCGATCAGCGCCGCCCCGGAGGCGGCCGGGGGACCGGGCAACCTGCTCGGCGGCATGCCCCTGGCGGGCATGGGCTCGGGCACCCACGCCGGCGCCGGACCCCGATACGGCTTCCGGCCCACCGTCATGGCCCGCCCACCGTTCGCCGGGTAGCTACTCGTAACCCGCTGAAAGACGCTTTAGCGCGCGAAACGTGCCGCGCTAAAGCGTCTTTCAGCGCGCCGCCCCGGCGCGGCTCGTTGCCCCGCCGCAACGAGCGGCCCCTTGCCGCGGCGGCATTTTCTGCGCCCGGATTTTTATCCGGCCCGTCGGGCCCGTCGCGCCGCGTGCCTCCCGGGGCGGGCGGGCGTGACCGACCGCCCGGCGCGGTGTTCCCGCAGGCAGTGCCATGACTTCTCGGCGCGGACGGCCGCCCGCGCGTTTGCGGCGCCGCCGCTATTGAGGGCCGTCCGGTAGTCGGCTCACCCCTCCCGCGTCCGAATCACGGCCAGCGGTCAGCCACCAGCGGAACCTAGCCTTCGCAACAAGCAGGCAAACGCTTGCAGGTCAGTCGGCCAAGACCAGTTGCGAGGAATGCAGATGCCGTTCGGATCGGTCGTTTCGTAGGCGATGGACTTCGGTGCGTTACCGCCGGAGGTCAACTCCGGCCGCATGTATGCGGGTCCGGGTTCGGGGCCGATGATGGCCGCCGCGGCGGCCTGGGACGAGGTCGCGGCCGAGGTGACGACCGCGGCCAGTGGCTACGGCGCGGTGGTTTCGGAACTGACCGGCGGGCCGTGGGTGGGGCCGGCGTCGTCGTCGATGCTGTCCGCGGTGCTGCCGTACGTGAGTTGGTTGGGCGCGGTGGCGGCATCGGCCGAAGACACCGCCGGCCGCGGCCGCGCCGCCGCGGCCGCCTTCGAGGCGGCCTTCGCGATGACGGTGCCGCCGCCGGTGATCGCCGCCAACAGGGTGTCGTTGGCGACGCTGACCGCGACGAACTTCTTCGGCCAGAACACCCCGGCGATCGCGGCCACGGAGGCCGAATACCTGCAGATGTGGGCGCAGGATGCCGCGGCGATGTATGGCTATGCCGGCGCCTCGGCGACCGCTTCGGACTTGCCTCCGTTCACCGCACCACCGCATACCAGCGCGCCCGACGGGGTGGCCCGCCAGGCGCTGGCGGTGAGCAAGGCCGCCGCGAGCCCGGCGGGCACTTCGGCGCAGACCGCCGCCTCGATCGGCGCACCTCAGGCCGCGGCGGCGAACGCGTCGGACCCGGGGCCCCTGGCCTGGCTGTGGAATGCGATTCAGGACTTCCTGCAGTACGGGCCGCCTACCCCGACCAACAATTACCTGGGGCTCGCTCCATCGATGTACACGGCGCTCCTGAAACAGACGCCGGGTCTGGCTTACTTCTCCAACGGCATGGCCAGCTTCGGGATGTCGATCGCTCAACAGCTGGTCACCGGACCCGGCGGCGCCACGGCCGGCGCAGGCGGGGCGTGGTTCCCGACGCCGCAGTTCGCCCACCTGGGTCTGGGCAACCTGGGCAACATCGGGAGCGGAGCCGTCTCGGCCGGTGCCGGGCAGGCCGCCCACGTCGGGAGCTTGTCGGTTCCGCACCAGTGGGCCACGCTGACGTCCGCGGTGAGCCAGGCCAACGCCGCCGAGGCTGAGGCCGGCCCGGTTCAGGTCGCCGGCCCGACGAGCGCCCCGGGAAACGCCCTGCTGCGAGGCATGCCCACCGGTGTGACAGGCCGGCGCGCCGGCGCCGCGGACTACTCGCACAAATACGGCTTCCGCTACAGCGTGCTGACTCGCTCACCGTCGGCCGGATAGCAGAAGAAAAATGGACGTGCGCCGGTTCTTTATCCGCGCCGGGATTTTATCTCCGGCGCGATCACGCCGGCGCTCGGCAATGGCGGAATGCGGTTACCGCGCGCGCAATTCGGTGATTCCCCGGGATCTCCACCGCGAGCGCCTTGTTCCAGTTCAAGGCCGAAATGCGGCGGGCCGGTCGCCGTGTGTGCATTACGTTGCGGCGGCGTCGCGGCCGCCAATCGAGGGGGCCGCGCGCCCGGTCTTCGGTGTGATCGCCGAATTCCGGGACGGGCGGCCGTTCGCATCCGCACTACCGTCGGTGACTACTCGAGCCAAACGGCGGGTTAAGGGGTAATCGGTGTTCGACTTTGGGGTGTTTCCGCCGGAGGTCAATTCGGCACGCATCTACGCGGGTCCGGGATCGGGATCGTTGATGACCGCCGCGTCGTCGTGGAACGCGGTCGCCGCGGAGTTGACCGCGGCGGCGCAAAGCTATGACACGTTGGTCACCGCGCTCAGCAGCGAGGAGTGGTTGGGTCCGGCGTCGGCGACGATGGCGGCCGCGGTCCAGCCCTATGTGGACTGGATGGCGACGACGGCCGCGCAGGCCGAGCTGGCGGCCACCCAGGCGCAGGCGGCCGCGGCGGCCTACGAGACCGCGCTGGCGTCGTCGGTACCCCCGCCGGTGATCGCGGCCAACCGGGCGCAGGCGTCGCAGCTGAAGGCGACCAACGTGCTCGGGCAGAACACGCCGGTGATCGCGCAGCTGGAAGCCCGGTACGGCGAGTACTGGGCCCAGGACGCCGGCGCGATGTACGACTATGCGGAGCAGTCGAGGACGGCGACCCAGGGCGTGACGACCTTTCAGGCCGCTCCGAAGATCACCAACGACGCCGGTGCGGCTACCCAAGCCGGCACGGTCGCCAACACGACGGCCAACACCGCGGCCGGTAACACGGCCAACGTCGCGCAGAATGCGGCCGCGCTGGCCCCGCAGGCGCTGACCCAGGCCGCCACGCAGACAGATCCGTTCAGCGCGATCTGGTTGCTGCTCACCGGGCAGAGCACTCTCCCCACCAACCTGGGAGCGCTCTTGAATGGCTACAGCCCCTTCGCCAGTTTCTTCTATAACACCGAGGGTCTGCCGTACTTCAGTGTCGGTATGGGCAACTTCGGTGTGCAGATGGCCAAGACGCTGGGCGTGATCGGTGGTGCGGCTCCGGCCGCGGCCAAGGCGCTGCCCGGCCTGGGGGGGCTGGGTGGTCTGCTCGGCGGCGGTGCCGGCGCGGCGGTGCACCCGGCGGCCGCGATCGGTGGGGCGGCCTCCATCGGCGGCAAGTTGTCGGTGCCGGTGGCCTGGACCGGCGGTCCGGCGACCGCGGCGATGACCCACTCGGCCATTCCGGTCAGCGCGATCAGCGCCGCCCCGGAGGCGGCCGGGGGACCGGGCAACCTGCTCGGCGGCATGCCCCTGGCGGGCGCGGGGTCGGGCACCCACGCCGGCGCCGGACCCCGATACGGCTTCCGGCCCACCGTCATGGCCCGCCCACCCTTCGCCGGATAGCCGTTGCGGAGCGCCGGACCGCGCGGGTTAACAGGACAAACGGCCCGGGTTAACAAAACGGGTCACGCGCGGCCTGGGGCACCGCGCCCCGGGCATCTCCCGGCGCCGCGCCTTGGTGCGGTGGGCGGCCCGCTCGTCGGTTGCTAGCCGGGCCGCGGCATATAATCAGCAACGAGATTCTAAACCGGTTTGCCCAGCGCAAGTGCCCTGAATGACCCCTACCAGCAGGTTTGCCGCCCGCGATGGTTACAGTTTGCTGTGACCGCGCTGTCAGGCAGGGCGATTCGGGTCGGGCGCTGTTACTCTGGCGTTACCAAAAGTGAATTCGTCGTACCGTCACGTGAACAATTGCAAACAGGCGCCTTCCGAAAGAGCTTCGGAGGTCGCCGTCATCTACTCTCTGCAGAGTCGGGGATTGGAACTAGGAGGGAATCAAGTATGTCGTTCGTGACCACACAGCCCGAGGCTCTGGCTGCGGCGGCCGGAAACTTGCAGGCCATCGGCTCAACGCTGAGCGCTCAGAACGCGGCCGCCGCGGCCCCCACGACCGGGGTGGTGCCCGCCGCCGCCGACGAGGTGTCGGCGCTGACGGCGGCGCAATTCGCAGCGCACGCGCAGATGTACCAGGCGGTGAGCGCCCAGGCCGCGGCCATTCACGAGGCGTTCGTGAACACTCTGTCGATGAGTTCGGGATCGTACGCCGCGACCGAGGCTGCCAACGCGGCTGCCGCGGGCTGATCCGATTGGCGGTCGACGGTGTGGGACCGGACATCTTCGATGTGGTCCCACACCTCACCGCCCAGCTACCGATGATCTCGGGGGCTGACGGCCGGACAACTCAAACGCCGCGGTTCGGGTTTGACGTCCGTCTCACCGTGTTAAAGCGACCGGTGGCCGCCGGCTGACGGGAAGGGGGGATCATCCTTTTGTATTCGGCTCGGCGGTTCGCCAGCGGGTGACCGGCCCGGCCATCGTCGTAACCACAGCAGGTATCTGAGAAACCATTTATTAAGGAGACAGCCAGCATGGCAACACGTTTTATGACCGACTCGCACGAAATGCGGGCGATGGCGGGCCGCTTCGAGGTGCACGCCCAGACCGTCGAGGACGAGGCCCGCAAGATGTGGGCGTCCTCGATGAACATCGCCGGCTCGGGCTGGAGCGGCCAGGCGCAGGCCACGTCGTACGACACCATGGGTCAGGTCAACCAGGCCTTCCGCAACATCGTCAACATGCTCCACGGAGTGCGCGACGGGCTGATCCGTGACGCCAACAACTACGAGCAGCAAGAGCAGGCTTCGCAGCAAATCCTCGGCAGCTAGCGCTAAAAACCGCGGCTGCGTACCATTCCAGACATTAGGAGAACACCGTTATGACAATCAATTACCAGTTCGGCGACGTCGACGCCCACGGTGCCTTGATCCGGGCCCAGGCCGCGTCTCTGGAGGCTGAGCACCAGGCCATCGTTCGCGATGTGCTGGCTGCGGGTGACTTCTGGGGCGGTGCCGGTTCGGTGGCCTGCCAGGAGTTCATCACCCAGTTGGGTCGCAACTTCCAGGTGATCTACGAGCAGGCCAACGCCCACGGGCAGAAGGTGCAGAGCGCCGGCAGCAACATGGCCAGCACCGACAGCGCCGTTGGGTCCAGCTGGGCCTAACCCCAACTTCAGGCGCGGCAGCACACCACCCGTCGGTGTGCTGCCGCGTCCTGCGGTTACCGTGCACTTTGAACCCTTGAGGTAGTGATGGACCAACAGACCGCCCGCACCGACATCACCGTTAACGTCGACGGTTTCTGGATGCTTCAGGCACTCCTGGACATCCGCCACGTCGCACCGGAATTGCGGTGCCGGCCGTATGTTTCGACCGACTCGAACGACTGGCTCAACGAGCACCCCGGCATGGCGGTCATGCGGGAGCAGGGCATCGTCGAGAACGATCAGGTGAACGAGCATGTGGCCGCTCGGATGAGGGTGCTGGCCGCGCCGGACCTCGAGGTGATCGCCCTGCTGTCGCGGGGCAAGCTGCTCTACGGCGTGGTCGACGACGAAAACCAGCCCCCCGGCTCGCGCGACATCCCCGACAACGAGTTCCGGGTGGTGTTGGCCCGCCGCGGCCAGCACTGGGTGTCCGCGGTGCGAGTGGGCAGCGACATCACCGTCGATGACGTCGCCATCGCCGACAGCGCCTCGATCGCGTCCCTGGTCTTGGACGCGCTGGAGTCGATCCATCACGCGGAGCCGGCGGCGATCAACGCGGTCAACGTTCCGCTGGAGGAGATGCTGGACGCGACGAAGTCGTGGCAGGAGTCGGGCTTCAACGTGTTTTCGGGCGGCGACCTGCGGCGGATGGGCATCAGCGCCGCCACCGTCGCCGCGCTGGGACAGGCGCTCTCGGATCCCGCGGCCGAGGTCGCGGTGTACGCGCGTCAATACCGGGACGACGCCAAGGGCCCCAGCGCCTCGGTGCTGTCGCTCAAAGATGGCTCCGGCGGCCGCATCGCGCTCTACCAGCAGGCGCGTACGGCCGGGTCGGGGGAGGCCTGGCTCGCCATTTGTCCGGCCACCCCGCAGCTGGTCCAGGTAGGCATCAAGACGGTGCTGGACACACTTCCCTACGGCGAGTGGAAAACCCACAGCAGGGTCTGACGACGAAACACAAAGTTCACCAATAGCTTTGCACTCAACATGCGGTTGAGATGCCAACACGGCATACTTCTCTAAGAGATTCAGCAAATCTCAAACCACTGTCACCAAAGTTTTTTCGCAAGGCGGGGTAGATGGAATTCGGAATAGCCGGGATGCACTTTCCCGGGGGCCGCAGCGCCCCGGAGAGTGGGCCGGCGCAGGCTCCCGCCCGGCTGGCGGCACGGGGTTACACATTCACGACGGTAAGGGGTTCAGGGCGATGACTGCGGTAGTTGAAGCGCTACAGCCTGACGTTGAGGGGATTTCGCAGCCTCGGGCGGTCGTGGTCGGCGTTATGGCCGGGGCGGGCGTACAGATCGGCGTCCTGCTGGACGCGAACGCGCCCGTCTCGGTGATGACCGAGCCGCTGCTCAAGGTGGTGAACGGCCGCCTCCGGGAGCTCGGCGAGACCCCGCTGGAGGCCACCGGCCGCGGCAGGTGGGCGCTCTGCCTGGTCGACGGCACGCCCTTGCGGGCCACCCAGTCGCTGACCGAACAGGATGTCTACGACGGCGACCGGCTGTGGATCCGGTTCATCCAGGACACCGAGCATCGCTCGCAGGTCATCGAGCACATCTCCACCGCGGTCGCGGCAAACCTCAGCAAGCGGTTCGCCGCGATCGACCCGGTCATGGCGGTCCAGGTCGGCGCGTCGATGGTGGCGGCCGGGGTGACCGCCGCCTCGGGGCTGCTGCTCTGGTACCGGTGGCACCACAACTCCTGGCTGCCGACCGCATACTCCGCCGTCATCGCCCTAGTGGTGCTCGGCGTTTCCCTGATGCTGCTGATGCGGGCACGCACGGACCAGGATCGCCGCATCGCCGACATCACGCTGCTGAGCGGCCTGGCGCCGCTCACGGTCGCGGCGGCGGCGGCGCCGCCCGGCGGCGTGGGATCCCCCCACGCGGTGCTGGGCTTCGGCGTCCTGACCATCGCCGCGATGCTGGCGCTGCGGTTCACGGGCCGCCGGCTGGGGCTCTACACCGCGCTCATCACCGTCAGCGTGGTCACCGCGATCGCCGCCCTGGCGCGAATGGTCGCGATGACCAGCGCCGTGACGCTGCTGACGAGCGTGGTGCTGCTGTGCGTGCTGGTGTACCACACCGCGCCCGCGCTCTCGCGCCGGCTGGCCGGCATCCGCCTGCCGGTGTTCCCCTCGGCGACCAGCCGGTGGGTGTTCGAGGCCCGGCCCGACCTGCCCACCACCGTGGTCCGCTCCGACGGCGGGCCGCCGGTCCTGGAGGGCCCCGCTTCCGTCCGGGACGTCTTGGTGCAGGCGGAACGCGCACGCTCCTTCCTCACGGGCCTGCTGATCGGGCTCGGCGTTTTGATGGTGGTCTCGCTCACCGCGTTGTCGGATCCGCACACCGGCCAGCGTTGGCTGCCGCTGTTGCTGGCCGGCTTCAGCGCCGGGTTCCTGATGCTGCGCGGACGCTCCTACGTCGATCGCTGGCAGGCGATCACCCTCGCCGTCACCGCCGTCCTGATCGTCGGCGCGGTGGTCGCGCGGTACGCGCTCGTGTTGCAGTCGCCCCTGGCCGTGTCGATCAGCGCGGCGATCCTGGTTCTGCTGCCGGCGGCCGGCCTCACGTCCGCGGCCGTGGTGCCGAACACCATCTACAGCCCGCTGTTCCGCAAGTTCGTGGAATGGATCGAATACCTCTGCCTGATGCCGATCTTCCCGCTGGCATTGTGGTTGATGAATGTCTATGCAGCCATCCGCTACCGGTAGTAGCAAGGTGTGGCGAGGGCGCGCGTCCGCCGCGGCCCTCGCCGCAGTCTTGCTCTCCTCAGGAGCATTGGCCGGCCTCCCGCCCGCCTATGCGATTTCGCCGCCGACGATCGACCCGGCCGCGGTGCCGCCGGACGGTCCGCCGGGGCCGCCCGCGCCGATGAAGCAGAATTCGTACTGCACCGAGGTGGGCGTGCTGCCCGGCACCGATTTCCGGTTGCAGCCGAAGTACATGGACATGCTGAACCTGCAGGAGGCATGGCAATTCGGCCGCGGCGCGGGCGTCAAGGTGGCCGTCATCGACACCGGCGTCAGCCCGCACCCCCGGTTTCCGCACCTGATCCCCGGCGGTGACTACGTCATGGGCGGCGACGGATTGTCGGACTGCGACGCGCACGGGACGATCGTGGCGTCGATGATCGGCGCCGCGCCCGCGAACGGCGCGGGCCCGCCGCCGGCCGCTCCGCGCCGGCCGGTCACCATCCCCACGACCGAACCGCCGCCGAAAGCGCCGCCGCCCCAGACGGTGACGCTGTCGCCGCTGCCGCAGACCGTGACGATGGTTCCTCCGACCGAGGAGCCGCCTCCGGGACCGTTCGGGCTGCCCCCGGCCCCGCGGGCTGCTGCGGTGGTGGCGGCGGGGCCGCCCCCGGGACCACCCCAGGG
>NZ_MVIJ01000160.1 GCF_002086735.1 Mycobacterium scrofulaceum
GCGTCCGGCCTCGCCGGGTCGGCGCTCGCTGGTTCTGTCCTCCCCACCGCTTCGGCCCAATGTCCCGACGTCCAAGTGGTCTTCGCCCGCGGCACCGGCGAAGCCCCCGGCGTCGGCCCCACCGGCCAAGCCTTCGTCGACGCCCTGCACTCGCGCGTCGGCTCCCGCTCGTTCGACGTGTACCCGGTCAACTACCCCGCCAGCGACCAATGGGCCACCGGCATCGACGGCGTCAGAGACGCGGGCGCACACGTGGTTTCGATGGCCCACGACTGCCCCAACACCAAGATGGTGCTCGGCGGCTACTCCCAGGGCGCCGCCGTCATGGGCTTCGTCACCTCCCCCTCGGTCCCCGACGGCATCGACCCCAACACCGTGCCCAAGCCCCTGGACCCCTCCATCGCCCAACACGTGTCCTCGGTCGTGCTGTTCGGCACCCCCAACGTGCGCGCGATGAACTTCCTCGGCGAACCCCCCGTCGTCATCGGACCCACCTTCGCCGACAAGACCATCAAGGTCTGCGCCACCGAAGACCCGGTCTGCTCCGACGGCATGAACTTCGCCGCCCACAACACCTACGCCGACGACGGCGCCATGATCGACAAAGGCGTCGCCTTCGCCTCCAGCCACCTCGACGGGGGGACCGGCG
>NZ_MVIJ01000161.1 GCF_002086735.1 Mycobacterium scrofulaceum
ACGGCCTGCGCCGAACGCTCGGCCAGCAGCGCCACACACTCCCCCGGCCCGGCACCATACTCGATCAGCAAGTGCGCCAACCTATTCGACGCCTCGTCCACGTCGCCATACGTCCACGAACGCCGCGAACAGGTGATTGCCACCGCATCGGGGGCGCGGTCCACCTGCGCGGCGAACAACTCCGGGATCGAGACCCCGGCGGGCGAAGGCCCACGCAGCACCGCCCGGTTGCCGATGACCCCGAGGCGGGCGTGCTCGTCCTCGTCGAGCACATCGATCGACGACACCCGCCGCGACGGGTCGGTGGTGATGGCGACCAAGACGTGGTGCAGCCGCCCGACCAGGGCTTCGATGCGGGCGCTGTTGAACACGTCGGTGCGGAACTCCACCGCCCCGCCGATACCGGCGGGCCGGCCGTCCCCGGTCCAGCGCTCGGCCAGCGAGAACACCAGATCCATGCGGGCGCTGCGGGTTTCCGTCGGCAGCGGCGTGACGTCCAGGTTACCCAGCCTCACGTCGGCGAACTCGACGTTCTGCCAGGCCAGGACGACCTGGATCAGGGGGTGGTGGGTGAGGCTTCGGGTGGGGTGCAGCCGTTCGACGAGGACTTCGAAGGGGACGTCCTGGTGCTCGTA
>NZ_MVIJ01000162.1 GCF_002086735.1 Mycobacterium scrofulaceum
ACCCACATCACGGACACCGTCCACGACACAAACACCCAGATCACGCCCCCAAACAGTCGAGCCCGCCCAAGATAACGTTGGTCCTTCCGAATTCGGCGTTCTCTCGCCGCAGTCGTTTTAGCTCGGAGGACTCTTCGGTCGTGATCCCCGCGTGCGCCGCATCGATCTGAGCCTGGCGCACCCACTTGCGCACCGCCTCGGCCGTGCCAACACCAAGTAGCCCGGCGATCTCACTGGTCGCTGCCCACTCCGAATCGTGCTGATCGCTGATCTCCGCGTCCATCCGCACCGCCCGCTCCCGCAGCTCTGGCTGGTACCTCCTCGACAAACCACCTGACATGACTCCATCCTTTCCAAGAAATGGAGTCTCCAGACATGCCGGGGCGGTTGAACGCGCATGCCAACTCTTTCACGGTCCAAAACAGTTGTCATGGAAACGTGGGCATCGGTCATCGCGTTGGCGCGCTGGTTGGGAACCGAGAGCCCCGCGCCCGTGCCGAGGGTCCGTGCTGATGGCCGCATGGAGCTCGTCGGGCTGGCTGACGGCTTCCGGGGATCGACTGAGTTCTGGGCTGAT
>NZ_MVIJ01000163.1 GCF_002086735.1 Mycobacterium scrofulaceum
AACGAGCCTACGAGCCAAACACCAGGTGATCAGGATCCAACCACCGCAACAAGCGGCAACCTCACCCTGACACTGAGGAAAGCCTAGGCAGCGGCGCGCGGCTGGCCGGACGGCGGCGGCGTTGGCCCCGTCATGCGCTGCGGCTAACGCGAGTGCATCGCGAACAGGACGACGATCGTTGTGACGACCAGGGTGGCGATGCCGATGACGATTCCGGCGACCGCGAGGCCGTAGCCGTCTTGCTGGGTGCGCTTGATCTGGTTCACCGCCACCGCGCCCAGCACGATGGCCACAATCGAGCCGAGGCAGCAGCAGAACACCCCGGTGAACGACGAGATGAGCGACGCGATAGCGAGCTTGTTCGTCCCCGGTTTGACTCCGCTCGGCGGGCCGTAGCCGCCGCGGTAGTCCGGTGCGGCGTAGTAGCCGCCCGGCGGGGGCGGCGGACCGTAGCCGCCGGGCGGCCCACCGAACTGGGGCGGCCCCGGCTGGTACGGCGGCACGCCATAGCCGGGCGGCTGGTCGTATCCCGGCGGGGGCCCGTAGCCGGATGGGGGCGGCGGGTATTGGGG
>NZ_MVIJ01000164.1 GCF_002086735.1 Mycobacterium scrofulaceum
CAGGCGGGGCGGCGACGACGCCCGGATCGCCGGGCGCGGGGTCGGGGTCCGCGAGCGCGGGGGCCGCGCTCAGCACCAACGCCAAACCCATGACTGAAGCCAACCCGGCGGCGTTCAGGGCGGCGAAAAGCCGCCCTCGCGTCCAGCCCGACATATGCATCCCTCCACGATCAAGTTCCTCACACAGTGTGGCATAGGACCCACGCCAGCTAACATTTCCGGGCGAGCGGACCGGCCCCTGCGGCCGCATTTCCGCCGTTGAGCTGGCCAGCTATGAATCGCGTGAGCTTGTCGGCGCAACGTCGAACGCGTGCCGGTTGGCGGCCGTGCCGACCAGCGCCAAGGCCATCAAACCGGCCGATGCGGCCAGCATGAAGACGACGCTGCGCTCGTACAGCA
>NZ_MVIJ01000165.1 GCF_002086735.1 Mycobacterium scrofulaceum
GCCCCCGCCCGACACGAAATCGCTTGACCTCCAACCGGTCACACCACCGGCCGCCGTGCCGGCCGCCACCCGCGCAGCGCGCCCGGGCCGACGTGTCCGAGTCAGAAAACTGCTCATCGCCGCACCGGCGCCGGCCATCGCCCAACAAATCACCGCCCGCGCCAGCGGCCACTGCGAAATTATGGCTCCCGCATGCACATACGAACAGGCCGCGATCTTCTCCCGGCGCCGCCGCGCACACCCACACACCCTAGGAAGTCCCGCCGACGCGATCGCAGCCTGCCGCAACTGCATCGACCTCATCGAACACACCGACATACCCACCGCGCTCGACCTGGGATACCTCGTCGACCCACGCAGCACCACCAGCACGACACCCATGTTGTGGCGCCAGCACCGGTGGGTCTTCCTCGACACCCACGGCCACCTGCACGACACCACTGACCTCACCGTGACCCACCACGCCTCCTAACGCCATGTCCCCCAACCCGGCCACGTCGCTTCCCGCCAGCCC
>NZ_MVIJ01000166.1 GCF_002086735.1 Mycobacterium scrofulaceum
CGGCACTTGCCGGCCGCCCGGGCCGGCGACAGCAATGACCTGTTCTCGGCGCTGTGCCATGCCAGCACCGAAGACGGGCAACGTTTCAGTGACTCCGATGTCATCAACCACATGATTTTTCTGATGATGGCCGCTCACGACACATCGACGATCACCACCACCGCGGTAACTTATTACCTGGCAAAGCATCCAGAATGGCAGGATCGGGTTCGCGCCGAAAGCGATGTTCTCGGCGACCGGTCACCGGAGATCGATGATTTGGAAGGGCTCAGGTCCCTCGATCTGGTGATCAAGGAATCCATGAGACTCGTGGCGCCGGTTCCGCTAGTGATGCGCAAAACAGTGGAAGACACCGCAATAGACGGCCACTACATCCCCTCCGACACGCTTGTGGCGATCACTCCCGCCGTCAACCATTTCGTCCGCGAAGTCTGGCATAACCCGGATCGCTTCGACC
>NZ_MVIJ01000167.1 GCF_002086735.1 Mycobacterium scrofulaceum
GTCGAGACGTAGAGATGGTTTTCGGTGCGGCCGCGGGTGAGCGCGACGTAGAGCTGTTGGCGTGAGAGGCGGTCGGAGCCGACAATGTGGCAGGTTCCTTCGGTGTCGCGGCCGCCGGCGGTCATGCCTTGGGCGGCGTTGATGGTGCTGGCGTATCCCAGCGTGGTGTAGGTGGTGACGTAGCGGGCGGGGAGGCGCACGGGGGTGGCCGGACCGCGCAGGGGGACGACGGTGATCGAGCCGTCGTCGTGCACGGTGCGGATGATCCAGCGGTGGCCGTTTTTGACCCAGGCGCCGTGGGTGGTGGTGCGTAGCCAGCGGGCGTTTTTGCGGGTGGCGACCCAGTCGCCGGCAGAGGCGGTTAGCCCGTCGGCGAGGGTGACGGTGGCCGCCGAGTGGGGATCGTGGTGGTTGCTGGCCGGGTAG
>NZ_MVIJ01000168.1 GCF_002086735.1 Mycobacterium scrofulaceum
GTTGGGGAAACCGCCGGAGTGACTCGTTTCAAGAGCGAGGCCGCCTTCGCTCGCCATGCCGGGGTGGCGCCGATCCCAGTGTGGTCAGGTCACACCGCGGGCAGGGTCCGCATGACTCGCTCGGGTAACCGCCAACTCAACGCCGCCCTACACCGCATCGCGATCACCCAGATCCGCCTCAACGGTGTGGGCCAGACCTACTACCGCAAACGGCTGACTGCCGGCGACTCCAGTCCCGAAGCCCTACGCTGCCTCAAACGCCGCCTGGCCCGCATCGTCTTTCACCACCTTCACACCGACCACCAAAACCGAATCCAGCCTTGCCAATCGGCAGCGGCTTGACATAGGAGAATCTCAATGACGTTGTCAAGCCGCCGCAGTAGTGGTTGCGGGTTGGTAGACAGCGTGGTCGCGCAGCATGG
>NZ_MVIJ01000169.1 GCF_002086735.1 Mycobacterium scrofulaceum
CAGCCCGGTATCGCCAGCAGGGCGGGCGCCACGGCGCGAACGCGTTCGCCGATGCGCTTGGCCAACGCATCGATCTGTTCGGTGAGCCGGGTGATGTCGGCCAACTCCTCACAAGCCAGTTCGGCAACTAGACCCGGGACTGTGATCAGCCACGCGCCCAGGATCTGGCGGTGTTTGGTTCGGTCCAGCGATGCGGCCTTGGGGGCCCGTTCGGGATCGAGTTCATGGACTCGCCAACGCAGCCGGTTAATCGTCGCGGTGCGTTGTGCCACAAGGACTTCGCGGCGGTCAACTAACAACTTCAGCTCGCGCGATATCTCATCATGAGAGGCAATCGGCAGGTCAGGTTCACGCAGAAACCCGCGCGCGACCGCCAGTGCATCGATGGGGTCAGACTTACCGCGCGTGCGTGCTGAGGC
>NZ_MVIJ01000016.1 GCF_002086735.1 Mycobacterium scrofulaceum
CTCGCTCCAAACACGGTCAGCCATGCAGCTCCTTCCATCAGGAGCTCAGACTGTCAACAACCTCAGTCAGTTTTAGAGCTAGTCTGCCTCCACCAGCCCGGCGATGATGTCGGCCGCCGGCCCGGGCTGCGCCTCCTTGAACGACGTCCCGGCCCACAGCGGTATCCCGTTGGGGTCCTCGAGGGCGGCCGCCGCCTCCCGGATCGGCGAGGTCATCTGGTTGACCTCGGGGTAGCCCAGCGGCGCCACGTTGTCGAGCAGCCGGGTGAAGTTGTTTTCCAGGCCGCGGGCGTAGCGGCCCGAGAAGGCGCGCGTGACGACGGTGGTGCCGAAGACCGGGTTCTTCAGCGCGGTGCGGTGCGCGGTGCTGGTGCCCGCTTCGTCGCTGAGCAGCAGCGCGGTGCCGACCTGTGCGGCCACCGCACCCCGGTGCAGCACGGCGGCGACGTCACGGGCGTTGCCCAGTCCGCCCGCCGCGACCACCGGGACATCGTGCGCGTGGCGGATGCGGTCGATCAGGTGGTGCAGCGACTCGTTGCCGGGCTCCATGTCGGGCGCGAACGTGCCCCGGTGCCCGCCCGCGTCCGGGCCCTGGACGATCAGGCTGTCCGCGCCCGCGGCGACGGCCACGCCGGCCTCGTACGCCGACGTCACCGTGACCATCACCAGCAGGCCCAGCGCCCCCAGCCGGCGGATGACGTCGGGCGGCGGGACGCCGAAGGTGAACGACACCAGCTCGGGCCGGACGTCGGCCACCACCTCGAGCTTGCGCTCCCAGTCGTCGTCGTCACCGTATTCCGGGTGACCGACCTCGACCTGGTAGTAGTCGGCGATTTCCTCCAGCTCTTCGGCGTAGTAGTCCAGCGCCACCCAGTCGGCGACGCTGGGTTGGGGAACGAACAGGTTGACGCCCAGCGGGCCGGTGGTGGCCGCGCGCGCGGCGGCGATGTCCTCGGCGAACCGCTCCGCGCTTCGGTGGCCGCCGGGAACGAAGCCGAGCCCACCCGCGTTGGACACCGCCGCGGCCAGTTCGGGCGTGCCCGGTCCGCCGGCCATCGGCGCACCCACGATGGGCACCATGATGTCCCAAAAGCCCAGTACCACGGAGCTAATTTACCATCGCCCGAAGTTGTTGGGGCAGTGACCGTTTGGAGGAGTACGGCCCCAGGACGGCGGCGCCGTAGGGCTGGCTCAGCAGCCGACGGGCGACCGCGTTGACCTCCTCGACCGTCACTTCCTCGATCTTGCGCAGGGTGTGCTCGATGCTGCGGTGCTCGCCGTAGTTCAGTTCGTTGCGGCCCAGCCGGCTCATCCGGGAGCTGGAATCCTCCAGGCCCAGGACGAGGCCGCCGCGCAACGACCCCTTGGCGATCCGGCACTCCGCCTCGGTGATGCCGTCGCGGGCCACCGCTTCGAGCACCTCGTTGGTCACCTTCATCACCTCGGCGAACCGCTCGGGCTGGCAGGCGGCGTAGACCGAAAGAGCGCCGCTGTCGGCGAAGATGTCCACCGTCGAATAGACCGAGTAGGCCAGCCCGCGCAACTCGCGAACCTCTTGGAACAGACGAGAACTCAAGCCCCCGCCCAGCGCGCTGTGCAGCACGGACAGCGCCCAGCGATGCCGCCAGCTACGTCCGGGGGTGCGCACGCCCAGCGAGACGTGGGTCTGCTCGGCGTCCCGATTGCCCAGCATCAGGCCGGGCCGTCCGGTCACCCGGCCGGCGCCCTTGCGCGGGGCGACGGGCCGGCGCCCGCGGACCAGGTGCGGCCCGAAGTGCGTGCGCACCAGCGCGATCACCTCGTCGTGGTCGACGTTGCCGGCCACCGCGACCACCATGCGTTCCGGGGTGTAGCGGCGCACGTGGAAGGAGTGCAGCTGGGCCCGGGTCATCGAGGACACCGACTGCGCGGTGCCGATCACCGGCCGGCCCACCGGGTGGTCGCCGAACATCGCGCCCAGGAACATGTCCCCCAGCGCGTCCTCCGGATCGTCGTCGCGCATCGCGATCTCTTCGAGCACGACGTCGCGTTCCAGCTCCACGTCGTCGGCCGCGCAACGACCGTTGAGCACGACGTCGGCCACCAAATCGACGGCCAGCGCCAGGTCGCTGTCCAGCACGTGTGCGTAGTAGCAGGTGTGCTCCTTGGCGGTGAACGCGTTCAGCTCACCGCCGACGGCGTCCATCGCCTGCGCGATGTCCACCGCGCTGCGGGTGGGCGTCGACTTGAACAGCAGGTGCTCGAGGAAGTGCGCCGCGCCCGCCACGGTGGCACCCTCGTCGCGCGACCCGACGCCGACCCACACCCCGACGGACGCCGAACGCACCGACGGCAGGTACTCGGTGACCACCCGCAGGCCCCCCGGAAGGGTGCTGCGGCGCAGCGCGGTCGAGGTGTCGACCTCAAGAGCGTGCTTGCCGCGGCGTAGGGCCGCGGCGCGGTCAGCTGCTGGCGGTCGCGGCATCGGCAGGTGTGTCCGCCGGGGCGTCGGCCGGGGCGGCGCTGTCTTCCTCGACCAGGACCAGCGAGATCTTGCCCCGCTTGTCGATGTCGGCGATCTCGACCCGCAGCTTGTCGCCGACGTTCACGACGTCCTCTACCTTCGCGATGCGCTTGCCCCTGCCCAGCTTGGAGATGTGCACCAGGCCGTCGCGTCCCGGCAGAAGCGACACGAACGCACCGAAATCGGTTGTCTTGACCACGGTTCCGAGGAACCGCTCGCCCACCGTCGGCAGCTGCGGGTTGGCGATGGCGTTGATCCGGTCGATCGCGGCCTGCGCCGAGGGCCCGTCGGTGGCGCCGACGAACACGGTGCCGTCGTCCTCGATCGAGATCTGCGCGCCGGTCTCCTCGGTGATGGCGTTGATGATCTTGCCCTTGGGCCCGATGACCTCGCCGATCTTGTCCACGGGGACCTTGATGGTGGTCACCCGCGGCGCGTAGGGGCTCATCTCGTCGGGGGCGTCGATGGCCTCGGCCATGACCTCGAGGATCGTCAGGCGCGCATCCTTGGCCTGGGCCAGCGCACCCGCGAGCACCTGGGACGGGATCCCGTCGAGCTTGGTGTCCAGCTGCAGGGCGGTGACGAAGTCCTTGGTGCCGGCGCACTTGAAGTCCATGTCGCCGAATGCGTCTTCGGCGCCCAGGATGTCGGTCAGCGTCACGAAGCGACGCTCGGTCTTGCCGTCTACCTCGACGTCGTCGGAAACCAGGCCCATGGCGATGCCGGCGACCGGCGCCTTGAGCGGCACGCCGGCGTTGAGCAGCGCCAGCGTGGACGCGCACACCGATCCCATCGAGGTCGAGCCGTTGGAGCCCAGGGCTTCCGACACCTGCCGGATGGCGTAGGGGAATTCCTCGACGCCGGGCAGCACCGGGAGCAGGGCGCGCTCGGCGAGCGCGCCGTGCCCGATCTCGCGCCGCTTGGGCGAGCCGACACGGCCGGTCTCGCCGGTGGAGAACGGCGGGAAGTTGTAGTGGTGCATGTAGCGCTTCGAGGTTTCCGGCCCCAGCGAGTCGATCTGCTGGGCCATCTTGACCATGTCCAGCGTGGTGACGCCCAGGATCTGGGTCTCGCCGCGCTCGAACAGCGCGCTGCCGTGTGCCCGGGGGACGACGGCGACCTCGGCCGACAGGGCGCGGATGTCGGTGATGCCGCGGCCGTCGATGCGGAAGTGGTCGGTCAGGATGCGCTGGCGGACCAGCTTCTTGGTCAGCGAGCGGAACGCGGCGCTGACCTCCTTTTCCCGGCCCTCGTACGTCCCGGCCAGCCGAGTCAGTACCTCGGCCTTCAGCTCGTCGGTGCGGGCGTCGCGCTCGGCCTTGCCGCCGATGGTCAGCGCCTTGGCCAGTTCGTCGGTGGCCACCGAGGCCACCGAGTAGTAGACGTCGTCGCCGTACTCCGGGAAGGTCGGGTAATCACCGACGGGCTTGGCGGCCGCGTCGGCCAGCTCCTGCTGAGCGGTGCACAGCGCGTTGATGAACGGCTTGGCGGCCTCCAGGCCTTCGGCCACCACGGTTTCGGTCGGCGCCTGGGCGCCGCCCTCGACGAGTTCGATGACCTTGTCGGTGGCCTCGGCCTCGACCATCATGATCGCCACGTCTTTTTCGGCGGCCCCGCCGCCGACTATGCGGCCGGCGACCACCATGTCGAACACGGCCCGCTCGAGCTGCTCGACGGTGGGGAAGGCGACCCAGGTGCCGTCGATCAGCGCCACCCGCACGCCCCCGATGGGGCCGGAGAACGGCAGCCCGCTGATCTGGGTGGAGGCCGACGCGGCGTTGATCGCCAGCACGTCGTACAGGTCGTTGGGGTCCAGGCTCAGGATGGTCACCACGACCTGGATCTCGTTACGCAGCCCGGACACGAACGACGGCCGCAGCGGGCGGTCGATCAGCCGGCAGGTCAGGATCGCGTCGGTGGAGGGACGGCCCTCGCGGCGGAAGAACGAGCCCGGGATGCGCCCGGCGGCGTACATCCGCTCCTCGACGTCGACCGTCAGCGGGAAGAAGTCGAAGTGCTCCTTGGGGCTCTTGCTGGCGGTGGTGGCCGACAGCAGCATGTTTTCGTCGTCGAGGTAGGCGACGACGGCGCCGGCGGCCTGCTGGGCCAGCCGGCCGGTCTCGAAACGGATGGTGCGGGTGCCGAAGCTCCCGTTGTCGATAACGGCGGTTGCCTCGAACACGCCTTCTTCAATTTCAGCGACAGACATAGGTGTCCGTACGGCCTCTCTGGGTATTCAGCTTTTTCGCGTCGTCACGCGCGAGTAACCCGAGAGCTTCCTCCGAAGCTTCCTCCGAGAGGAAAAGTCTGAATGCGGCTACGGCCGTCGATCGAAGCGGTCGAGAAGCCCCAGATCCGGAGAGCCCGGCCGCCACTACCGAAGACCGCCCGATACAGACTGGGCTGCTCCCGTCATGACACGCTGGAACGGCACACGCGGATCTGCGCGGCCGCACCGTTCGTTCGGGCCGGATCGGCCCAGAACGCTCCCACTCTACACGGGCGCAGATAGCCCGAAAGGGGCTGGGTCAGCGACGCAGACCCAGGCGCTCGACCAGCGAGCGATACCGCTCCACGTCGATCTGCGCGACGTACTTGAGCAACCGGCGCCGCCGCCCGACCAGCAGGAGCAAGCCCCGCCGGGAGTGGTGGTCGTGCTTGTGCACCTTCAGGTGCTCGGTCAGGTCGGCGATCCGCTTGGTCAGCAGCGCGACCTGCGCCTCCGGGGAACCCGTGTCGGTGTCGTGCAGGCCGTAGGTGCCCAGGATCTCTTTTTTCTGCTCGGCGGTCAGCGCCACGAAAACATCTCCATCATTCGGTGCCGCGAAAAACTTGTACGAGAAACTTGTCCGTGGCCGCCGCGGACTGCAGCACACGCCATGCTCGGGGGGCGAGTCTATCAGCGGCTGCGATGTCCACCGAAATCCCAGGCCAGCGACCTGCGTCGGCACCCGCGGCGAATCAGTCCTGCGCCGAGAGCATCGCGCGGGCCCGTTCGGTGTCCTTGCCCATCGCGTCGATGAGGTCCTTCACCGAGTCGAACTTGCGCTGCCCGCGGATGCGGGCGACGAAGTCCAGCGCCACGTACTGGCCGTAGAGGTCGGCCGCGGTGTCCAGGACGAAGGCCTCGACGGTGCGGGTCCGTCCGGAGAACGTCGGGTTGGTCCCGACGGACACCGCGGCCTGGTAGCGCTCGCCCGGGACGACGCTGCCGGTCACCGGCCCGTGCCCGAGCAGGGTGAACCACGCGGCGTACACGCCGTCGGCCGGGATCGCCGAATACATCGGGGGCGCCACGTTGGCCGTCGGGAATCCCAGCTCCATCCCCCGCCCCTCGCCCCGGACGACGACGCCCTCGACGCGATGCGGACGGCCCAGCGCTTCCATGGCCGCCATCACGTCACCGGCGTCCACGCAGGACCGGATGTAGGTGGAGGAAAACGTCACCGTCTCGTTGCTGTGGTGCTCGGACAGCAGCGACATGGCCTCGACGGCAAATCCGAACCGCTCCCCGGCGCGCCGCAGCGTCTCGACGTTGCCGGCGGCCTTCTTGCCGAAGGTGAAGTTCTCCCCCACCACGACCTCCACCACGTGCAGGTGCTCCACCAGCAGCTCATGGACGTAGCGCTCCGGCGTCAGCTTCATGAAATCGCTCGTGAACGGCATCACCAGGAAGACGTCGATGCCCATCTCCTCGACCAGCTCCGCGCGCCGCGTCAGCGTCGTCAGCTGGGCCGGATGGCTGCCCGGGTAGACCACTTCCATCGGGTGCGGGTCGAAGGTCATCAGCACGGTCGGCACGTTGCGGGCGCGTCCGGCCTTGACCGCGTGCGCGATCAGCTCGGCGTGGCCCCGGTGCACACCGTCGAACACGCCGATGGTGAGCACGCATCTGCCCCAGTCCGTGGGAATCTCGTCTTGGCCGCGCCACCGCTGCACGCCCGCAAGCCTACGGCTACGCGTCCGCCGCCGGGAGATCCGTGGGCGCGAGGGTGTCGAGGAGCACACGATCAGGCTTGGTTTGCCTAAACTTTCTCGGTGTGAGGGCTGACGAAGAGCGTGGCGGTCTCACCGCGGTCGGCCAGGACTACCTGAAGGTCATCTGGAACGCCCAGGAGTGGTCCCCCAAGGACGCGCCGCAGAAGGTCAGCACCAAGATGCTGGCCGAGAAGATCGGGGTGTCGGCCAGCACGGCGTCGGAATCGATCCGCAAACTCGCCGAGCAGGGACTGGTCGACCACGAGAAATACGGGGCCGTCACCCTGACCGAGGCGGGCCGGCGCGCGGCGCTGGCCATGGTGCGCCGCCACCGGCTCCTGGAAACGTTCCTGGTCAACGAGCTCGGCTACGGCTGGGACGAGGTGCACGACGAGGCCGAGGTGCTCGAACACGCCGTGTCGGACCGGCTGGTGGCCCGCATCGACGCCAAGCTGGGCTTCCCGCGGCGCGACCCGCATGGGGACCCGATTCCTGCCTCCGACGGGCAGGTGCCGACCCCGCCCGCACGCCAGCTGTGGGCATGCGGCGACGGGGACGCCGGGACGGTCGCCCGCATCTCCGACGCCGACCCGGAGATGCTGCGCTACTTCGCCGACGTCGGCATCAACCTCGATTCACGGCTGCGCGTGCTGACCCGCCGGGAGTTCGCCGGCATGATCTCGGTCGCGATCGAATCCGGCGACGGCGCTCAGACGACGGTCGACCTGGGCAGCCCGGCGGCCCGGGCGATCTGGGTGGTGGGCTAGCCCGGAGTTGGCTCGGGCTAGCGTTCGGCGCGCTGGTAGGCGGTGACCACGGCCGCGCCGCCGAGCCCGATGTTGTGTTGCAGCGCGGCGCTGACGCCCTCGACCTGACGCTTGTCGGCGGCGCCGCGCAGCTGCCAGGTCAGCTCGGCGCACTGCGCCAGCCCGGTGGCGCCCAGCGGATGGCCCTTGGAGATCAGGCCGCCCGACGGGTTGACCACCCAGCGCCCGCCGTAGGTCGTGTCGCCGTTGTCGATCAGCTTGGGCGCCTCGCCCGGGCCGCACAGCCCCAGCGCCTCGTAGAGCAGCAGCTCGTTGGCCGAGAAGCAGTCGTGCAGCTCGATCACCTGGAAGTCTTCGGGGCCCAGCCCGGACTGGTCGTAAACCTGTTGGGCCGCTTGGACATTCATGTCGTAGCCGATCAGATTCTTGGCGCTGCCGTCGAAGGTGGACGCGAAGTCGGTCGTCATGGCCTGACCGACGATCTCGACCGCCCGGCCGGCCAGCCCGTGGCTGTCGACGAAGCTCTCCGAGGCCAGGATCGCCGCGCCGGATCCGTCGGACGTCGGCGAACACTGCAACTTGGTGAGCGGGTCGGAGATCATCCGCGCCGCCAGGATGTCCTCGAGCGTGTAGGACTCCTGGAACTGTGCGAACGGGTTGTTGACGGAGTGCTTGTGGTTCTTGTAGCCGATCTTGGCGAAATGCTCTGCGGTGCTGCCGTATTGCCTCATGTGCTCGCGGCCGGCCGCGCCGAACATCCAGGGGGCGACGGGCATGGCGAACTCGTCGATCGCGGCCATCGCCTTGACGTGCTTGCCCATCGGCGATTCGCGGTCGGAGGCTCCCCCGCCCAGCGAGCCGGGTTGCATCTTCTCGAACCCGAGCGCGATGGCGCAGTCGACGATCCCGCCGCGAATGGCCTGCGCCGCCAGGAACAGCGCGGTCGACCCGGTGGAGCAGTTGTTGTTGACGTTGACGATCGGGATCCCGGTCATGCCCAGCTCGTAGAGCGCCCGCTGCCCGGACGTCGAATCGCCGGCCACGTAGCCGACGTAACCCTGCTGCACCTCGCGGTAGTCGATCCCCGCGTCGGCCAGCGCGTTGGTTCCGGACTCGCGCGCCATGTCGGGGTAGTCCCAGCCCTCGCGGCGGCCCGGCTTCTCGAATTTCGTCATCCCGACGCCGACGACGTAAACCTTGTTGGACATAGCGCGCCCCTTCTTCGACAGGGTGGAGAGACCTCAGCCTATTCCCGGAGCCTATTCCTGGAGGGTCGCCGGGCGGATCACGACCACCGACTTGGTCCGCGAATCCTCGTCGCACAGCAGCGCGATCACCCGGCCGCCGGCGTCGCAGGCGGCGTAGACGCCGTCGATGCCGGCCGCGGCGAGCGGCCGCCCGTTCGCCGTCGCCTCAACCTCCTCGGGGCTGAGGTCGCGGCGCGGGAAGATCAGCAGGCACGCCTCGTCCAGGGTCAGCGACAGCCCGGGCCGCTCGGCCAGGTCGTCGAGCGAGCGGGCCTGCTCCAGCGTGAAGCGACCGACGCGGGTGCGCCGCAGCGCCGTCAGGTGGCCGCCCACCCCGAGCGCGGCGCCGACGTCGCGGGCCAGGGCGCGCACGTAGGTCCCCGACGAGCAGTCGACCTCGACGTCGGCGTCGACCCACTGCCCCGCGGGTCGGACGTCGCACACCTCGAAGCGGTCGACGCGGACCGGCCGCGCCTCGAGTTCGACGGCCCGGCCCTCCCGAACCAGCCGGTATGCGCGCCGGCCGTCCACCTTGATCGCGCTGACCGCCGACGGCACCTGTTCGATGTCGCCCCGCAAACCGGCGACCGCGGCGCCGATCGCCTCGCGGGTCAGGTGCGCGGCCGAGACGCTGTGCAGCACTTGACCTTCGGCGTCCTCGGTGGAGGTGGTCTGGCCGAGCCGGATGGTGGCGGCGTACGACTTGGAGGACCCCGCCAGCAGTCCGAGGATCTTGGTGGCACGGTCGACGCCGATCACCAGCACGCCGGTGGCCATCGGGTCCAGCGTCCCGGCGTGCCCCACCCTGCGGGTGGAGAAGATACGGCGGCACCGCCCCACCACGTCGTGGCTGGTCATCCCGGCCGGCTTGTCGACGACGACCAACCCCGGACCCCTCGGGCTCGAACTCATAACACGATGGCGGTCAGCACCAGCCCCCGCTCCACCGACCACCGGCCGCGCAGCGCGGTCAGCGGCGGGCCATCGAGGGCCTGCCCGTCGATCAGGATCTTGGACACGAACACGCCGGCGGTCCCGCCGTCGGGCGGGTCGAGGTCGAAGGCAATGTGGGCGTCCTCGAAACCTAGCCAGCGCTTGGTCAGCGGGAACCACGCCTTGTACGTTGCCTCCTTGGCGCAGAACAGGATTCGGTCCCAGTGCAGGCCGTCGGGCAGCGTCGTCATCTCGTGTCGCTCCTCGGGCAGGCTGATCGCGTTCAGCACACCGTCCGGCAACACGTCGTGCGGCTCGGCGTCGATACCCACCGAGCGCACCGCCTCGGCGCGGCCCACGACCGCACCGCGATAGCCGGTGCAGTGGGTGAGGCTGCCCACCACGCCGTCGGGCCAGCACGGTTCGCCCTTCTCGCCCTTGAGGATCGGCACCGGCGGCAGGCCGAGCTCGCGCATCGCGACCCGCGCGCAGTGCCGGATGGTGACGAACTCGTTGCGCCGCTTGGCGACCGACTTGGCGATCAGCGGCTCCTCTTCGGGCAGCGGGGCCAGGCCGGGCGGGTCGTCATACAGCTCCGAACAGGCCAGCTCGCCGACGTCGGGCAGCACCGAGGAGACCAGCATGTCCCCGGTCATCGTGACTGCCGCTGCCGCAACCGTTCCCGGAACTGCTCGGCCTGCCGTCGCATCTCGGGAGTGATCTCGAAGTGACCGCCGAAGTCGTTGAGGTAGCCGGGGGCGTACTGCGGATCGGGCAGCACCTGGCGCAGCCAGCTGTGCGGCTTGCGCCGCCGCCACTCCCGGGGATAACCCACCGACACCTCCTCGAAGCGCACGTCGTCGTACCAGGTGGTGCGCGGAATGTGCAGGTGACCGTAGACCGAGCAGACGGCGTTGTAACGGGTGTGCCAGTCGGCGGTCCTGGTGGTGCCGCACCACAGCGAGAACTCCGGGTAGAACAGCGCGTCGCAGGGGTCGCGCACCAGCGGAAAATGGTTCACCAGAACGGTCGGCGTCATCCAGTCGAGCTGCTCGAGCCGGGCCCGCGTGGCGGCGAGCCGCTCCCGGCACCAGGCCTCCCGGGTGGGATACGGCTCTGGCGACAACAGGAATTCGTCGGTGGCGACCACGTTGCGTTCCCGCGCGATGGTCAGGCCCTCGGCTTTGCTCGTCGCGCCCTCGGGCAAGAAGCTGTAGTCGTAGAGCAGGAACATCGGCACGATCGTCGCCGGGCCGCCGCGCTCGGTCCACACCGGGAACGGGTGCTCGGGAGTGACGATGCCCATCTCGTCGCACATGTTGACCAGGTAGTCGTAGCGGGACTTGCCGAAGATCTGCACCGGGTCGCGGGTCGTGGTCCACAGCTCGTGGTTGCCAGGCACCCAGATCACCTTGGCGAATCGCCGGCGCAGCAGGTCCAGGGCCCACCGGATCTCGTCGGTGCGTTCGGCGACGTCGCCGGCGACGATCAGCCAATCGTCCGGCGAGGAGGGGTACAGCGATTCGGTGACCGGCTTGTTGCCGAGGTGTCCGGTGTGCAGATCGGAGACCGCCCACAGCGTGGGTTGCCCCCCATCGGTCGAGTCGTGCCCCGCATTTTGACCAGCCACGATTAACCAGCCTAATGACCCGCACCCCCGGGGCGGACGGCGCCGGCCCTTGCCCGCGCCGTTGGAACGTGTTCTTGTTTCCGTGTGGGGAGTGGCGACGCGACTTGTAGACTCCCCGCAAGACCGCGGAGCCGTCAGGGGGTGTCGTGTTCGCCAAGGTGCGTCTGATCGGGGCGGTGGGTGCCCTGGTCGCAGCGGCGATAGCCGGCACGGCGGGGTGGCAGGGCGTCGCGCCGGGGCCGGCGGGAGGCGGGCGCGTCGAGCTGCGCTCGACCGCGGCGCCGATGGAAACCACCATGAAGAGCCCGATCGTCGCGACCACCGACCCGCGCCCGTTCGACGCGTGCGAGGACATCCCGTTCGACGCGGTGCAGCGGCTCGGGCTGGCGTTCACACCGCCCGAGCACGAGGACGGCCTGCGGTGCCACTTCGACGCGGGTAACTACCAGCTGGCGGTCGAGCCGATCATCTGGCGCACCTACGAGGCGACGCTGCCCCCCGACGCGGTCGAGACCACGATCGCGGGCCACCGCGCGGCGCAGTACTGGGTGCTCAAGCCGACGTATCACAACAGCTACTGGTATTACTCCTGCATGGTCGCGTTCAAGACCGGCTACGGCGTGCTGCAGCAGGCGCTCTTCTACTCGACCGTCTACTCCAACCCGGAGGTGGACTGCATGTCGACCAATCTGCAGCGGGCCAACGACCTGGCGCCTTACTACAAGTTCTGACGGCCGGCCTGGCCTTAACCTGGCACCGTGAGTATCACCTCGACCCGATCCGCCCAGCCCACGCTGCACGCCCTGCGACACCTCGGCGGCAAGGCCGTCGGCCGGCTGCTCGGCCTGCCGGCGGCGACCACCGACTACACCGTCGAGCGCGTCCGGGTGCCCATGCGCGACGGGGTCGACCTGGTGGCCGACCACTACGCGCCCAACACCGCCGCACCCGCCGGCACCCTGCTGATCCGGGGGCCCTACGGGCGCGCCTTTCCGTTTTCGCTGGTCTTCGGCGCGCTGTACGCGGCCCGCGGCTACCACGTCGTGTTGCAGAGCGTGCGCGGAACGTTCGGGTCGGGCGGCGACTTCGAGCCGATGGCCAACGAGGCCGCCGACGGCGCCGACACGGTGGCCTGGCTGCGCGAGCGGCCGTGGTTCACGGGCCGCTTCGCCACCCTCGGGCTGTCCTACCTCGGGTTCACCCAGTGGGCGCTGCTGACCGATCCCCCGCCGGAACTGGCCACGGCCGTCATCGCGGTGGGACCGCACGATTTCAACGCCTCGGTCTGGGGCACCGGCTCGTTCGCGATCAACGACTTCCTGGGCTGGAGCGACATGGTCGCCCACCAGGAGGATCCGGTGCGCGCCCGGTCCGCGATGCGCCAGCTGCAGAATCGCCGCCACGTGACCCGGGCGGCACTCGGGCTGCCGGTGGGCGAGACGGCCCGGGCGCTGCTGGGTGCGGGCGCACCGTGGTTCGAATCGTGGGTCGAGCACACCGACCCGAACGATCCGTTCTGGGACGCGTTGCGCTGCGGCGACGCGCTGGACCGCGTCGACGTGCCAGTGCTGCTGATCGGCGGCTGGCAGGACATCTTCGTCAGGCAGACGCTGCAGCAGTATGAGCACCTCCGCGGCCGGGGCGTCGACGTCGCGCTCACCATGGGTCCCTGGACGCACGCGCAGCTGCTCACCAGCGGGCTGAGCACCTGCGTGCGGGAGTCGCTGGACTGGCTGGGCGCCCACCTGGACGGCGCAACACCCCTGCGCCGGCCCGCTCGGGTCCGGGTGAACGTGACCGGCCAGGGCTGGCGCAACCTGGCCCACTGGCCGCCCGCCACCACCGAGCGCTCGCTCTACCTGCGGCCCGGCGGCCACCTGGGTGAGACCGCGCCGACGGACCTGCCGCGGCTGGCCCCGGCGACTTTCCGCTATGACCCCGCCGATCCGACCCCGACCACGGGCGGGCCGCTGCTGTCGCCGAACGGCGGTTACCGCGACGACAGCCGGCTCGCGGCGCGCGACGACGTGCTGACGTTCACCAGCCTCACCCTCACGCACGACCTGTGCGTCTACGGAAGCCCGGTCGTCGAGCTGGCGCACGGGGCCGACAACCCGCACGTCGACCTGTTCGTCCGGGTCAGTGAGGTCGACGCCAAAGGCCGGTCGACAAACGTCAGCGACGGCTACCGGCGGTTGCGGGCGGCCAAGAAGTCGTCGAGGGGGACCGTCCGGATCGAACTCGACGGCGTCGCCCACCGCTTCCGTGCGGGCTCGCGCATCCGGGTGCTGATCGCAGGCAGCTGGTTTCCCCGCTACGCCCGCAACCTGGGCACCGACGAGCCGATCCTGACCGGCCGGCAGTCCAGGCCGGCCACCCACACGGTGCGCTACGGACGCTCCCGGCTGTTGCTGCCCGTCGGCCCGCTCGACCTGTCAGCCAACGGCGCCGCGGACGCGCGCGGCGACCTCGGCTAGCGACCCCGGGTCATGAACGGGCGGCGCCAACGGCGCGCGCAGGGGCAACTCCACCCAGCTCTTGCAGCCGCCGTACTCCGAGGTCCGGATGATCTCCACCGGCTCGGCCAGCGGCTGCACCGAGACCACCAGCACGGCCAGCCGGTGTCTCGGGCGGAAGTCGAGCCGGTCGGCGCGCACCGACTCGGGGGTCCAGATGTGCAGGTCTTCGATCTCCGTCAGGCCTTCTGGCCGGTCAACCGGCACCGCCGCAACGACTTTGGCGGCCGCCCGGATGACCAGGCGATCGTCGGCGCTGTCGGCGGCGGCCGCGTCCAGTAGGTCCCGATGCTCGGGCCGAACGCGCTCCGCGTGGCTGTGGGCGACCGTCGGGAACAGCAGGAACTCGGAGGCGGCCAGCTCGAATCGCTTCTCCCCGATGCCGCCCTTGCGCAACAGCACCCGCTGGCGACCGTCCAGCAGGGCATGCACGGCGGCGCTCCACTCCTTGAGCGCGGGCGTCGTGGTGGGGCTGGTCGCGGCGAGCGTCATTGCGGCCCGCCCAGCCGGGCCACCACGCCCCCGCAAGCGGGTGGTACCCCCACGGGCCGGCGCAACGGCGGGACGGTCCTGGGCGGCTGACGGCGCGGGGGCAGCGCCGCCAGCAACCGCGTCGTCGCCTCGGTGACCTCGGCGACCGCCTCCTCGAAGGCGGAGGCGCTGGCCTCAGGAAGGCGAGTAGGCCGGGCGATCCCACTGACCTTGCGTACGTATTGGCGGGCCGCCGCCGCGATCTCCTCGGCGGTGGCCGCCGGTTGCAACCCGCGCAGCTCGGTGATGTTCCTGCACATGCCCATAACGATAGGCGCGGCCCATGACCCTTTACGGTGATGTCATGACCGACGACATCCTGCTGATCGAAACCGACGAGCGGGTGCGCACCCTGACCCTCAACCGGCCGCAGTCCCGCAACGCGCTGTCTTCGGCGCTGCGGGACCGGTTCTTCGGGGCGCTGGCCGACGCGGAAACCGACGACGGCGTCGACGTCGTCATCGTCACCGGCACCGATCCGGTTTTCTGCGCGGGACTGGATCTCAAGGAGCTGGGCGGATCTGCGGCGCTTCCGGACATCTCCCCGCGGTGGCCACCGCTGAGCAAGCCGGTGATCGGTGCGATCAACGGCGCCGCGGTGACCGGCGGGCTGGAGCTGGCCCTGTACTGCGACATCCTGATCGCCTCGGAGAACGCCCGGTTCGCCGACACCCACGCGCGGGTGGGCCTGCTGCCCACCTGGGGGCTCAGCGTGCGGTTGCCGCAGAAGGTCGGTGTCGGCCTGGCGCGGCGGATGAGCATGACCGGGGACTACCTGTCCGCCGCCGACGCCCTGCGCGCCGGGCTGGTGACCGAGGTGGTGGCGCACGACCAGCTGCTGGGCACCGCCCGCGCCGTGGCGGCCTCGATCGTCGGCAACAACCAGGACGCGGTGCGCGCGCTGCTGGCCTCCTATCACCGGATCGACGAGTCGCAGACCGGCGGAGGGCTGTGGCTCGAAGCGATGGCGGCCCGCCAGTTCCGGACCAGTGGCGACGACATCGCCGCCAACCGCGAGGCGGTCCTGCAGCGCGGACGGGCCCAGGTGCGTTAGGCCCGTCCCCCGCGGCGCCGGACTCTGGAAATGGCCGGCGTTGGGCCTGGTCATCGCCGGTGTTTCGGTTTTCTTCGCCGTTGGCTTGTGGGTGGACGGAGGACAACCAATACGATCAGCGCATGCGTGCGGTCGTCGACGTCATGGTGAGGATGCTCGCGAGCGCTGTGCCGCTCGCGGCGGTGGCCACGGTCGCGGGGCCCGCGCCGCATGCGGCCGCGCTGCCGCCCGCCGGGTTCCCCAGCCTGGACGGCTTCACCGCCGTACCGGCGGATGGCTACCTGACCAGCACCGGTCCGGGCACCCCGCCCCGGATCAGTTTCTCCACTCCCTACAGCCTGGCGTGCGATTTCTACGGCGGGCCGGCACCGGCGCCGCAGCCGTCACAGGACATCCGGTGCAAGGGCGACATGCCCGGGATCGAGGACGTCCCCGTCCTCGGCGGGCGCCCGCACCCGGGCGACTGCCTGGTGGGTTCCGCCGAGTTCAAGGGGCCGGGGTACCAGTTGAGCCGGATGTCCTACGGCGGGTGCGACGGCAACCCGGCCGCCCTGCCACCGGGCGGCAAGTTGCTGGGGGCGGGTCAGAAACTGACCCACCTGAACGTCACGTGCGCCGTCGGCGCCGACAACCTCGTCGCCTGCCTGGACACCACCAGCGGCGACCACGGGTTCGTGCTGCAACGCTCGGGCAGCTGGGCTTTCTAGCCCCGCTTCGGGGCTAGCCGAGCGCCGCGCGCAGCGACGCCACCGCGTCGTCGATCGGGCCGCTGGTCGAATAGCCGGCGGCCAGCCGGTGGCCGCCCCCGCCGAACCCGGACGCGATAGCCGCCAGGTCCACGTCGGCCTTGGCCCGCATCGACACCGACCACTGCGCCGGTTCGACTTCTTTGAACACCGCGGCCACCTCGGCCTGCTGCGTGGTGCGCACGACGTCGACGATGCTCTCCACTTCCTCGGGGCGCGAGGTGACCCAATCCTGGTGCCGCACAACGGCGTACACCAGCCCGCGGCCGCAGGCCGCGTCGGGCAGCAGCTCGGCCGAACCGAGGACGCGGGACAGCAGCGGAAGCCAGGTGAAGGGGTGGCTGTCCATCAGCGTTCGGCTGATCGCGGCGTTGTCGACGCCGGTCTCCACCAGCCGGGCAGCCAGCCGAAGGGCGCGGGCGCTGGCCCAGCGGAATGACCCGGTGTCGGTCGTCAGCCCGGCGTAGATGCAGTGCGCGACGTCAGGCTCGATCGGCTTGTCCCACGCGTCGAGGATGTCGGCGACCATCATCGTCGTCGAATCCGCTGAAACGTCAACAAAATTCGCGGTGCCGAACAGGTCGTTGGAGGCGTGGTGGTCGATCACCAGCAACTCCTGGCCGGGACCGGCCAGATCACTCAGGGCGCCCAGCCGCTTGACGCTCGGAACGTCAACGGTGACAACCAGGTCGACGTCGCGCCGCATCTCCTCCGCACCGACCAGCAGCCAACAACCGGGCAACGACGACAGCGACTCCGGCAGCGCGGCGGGCTCGGCGAAACCCACCTCGACGCGCTTGCCGCACCTGTCCAGCACCAGCGCCAGGGCCAGGCCTGCCCCGATGGTGTCGGCGTCGGGGTGGACATGGGCGACCACCGCGATCGTCGCCGCGCCGGAGAGCAATTCCACCGCACCGTGGACGTCGACGCGCGCCCCGGCTCCCGCGCTGCGGGAAAGCTCAGTCTTCGCGTCGGTCGTCGTCACCGGTGTCCTCGTCGCTCGAGCCGCTGGCACGGTATGGATCTGCGTCCCCGGCCGGCTTGGCTCCCGAGCGTACGCGCGCCAAATCGGCGTCCGCGGCGCGGGCGCGCGCCAACAGCTCGTCCATCCGCTGCACGGTGTCCAACGTGGTGTCGCGGGTGAAGGTCAGCGTGGGCGTGAAGCGCACACCGGTGCCCGCCCCCACCATGGTCCGCAGCGCCCCTTTGGCCCGGTCCAGCGCCGCCGCGGCGGCCGCGTAGTCCGGCTCGTCGTCCAGGGTGCGGCCCATCACGGTGTAGAACACCGTGGCATCGTGCAGGTCGGCGGTGACCTTCGTGTCGACGATGGTCACCCCGTCCAGCCCGGGATCCTTGATCTCGAACTCGATCGCCGAGGCGACGATCGTGTTGATGCGTTTGGCCAGTCGGCGCGCCCGGGCCGGGTCAGGCATCGGCGCAGCCTCCCGCCATCAGGCGCGCTCCTTCTCGACGAGCTCGTAGGACTCGATGATGTCGCCTTCCTTGATGTCGGAGTAGCCCAGCGTCATACCGCACTCGAAGCCCTCGCGGACCTCGGTCACGTCGTCCTTCTCCCGTCGCAGCGAGTTGATCGTGAGGTTCTCGGTGACCACGACGTTGTCCCGCAACAGGCGGGCCTTCGCGTTGCGTCGCACCACCCCGGAGCTGATCATGCAGCCGGCGATGATGCCGACCTTCGAGGACCGGAAGATCGCGCGGATCTCGGCGCGACCCAGCTCCTTCTCCTCGTAGATCGGCTTGAGCATGCCGCGCAGGGCCTTCTCGATGTCGTCGATCGCCTGGTAGATGACCGAGTAGTAGCGAATCTCGACACCTTCGCGGTTGGCCAGCTCCGTCGCCTTCCCTTCGGCGCGCACGTTGAAGCCGATGATCACCGCGTCCGACGCCGACGCCAGGTTGACGTTGGTTTCGGTGATGCCACCGACGCCGCGGTCGATCACGCGCAGTTCCACCTCGTCGTCGACCTGGATGCCCATCAGGGCCTCCTCGAGCGCCTCGACCGTACCGGCGTTGTCGCCCTTGAGGATCAGGTTCAGCTGGCTGGTTTCCTTCAGCGCCGAGTCCAGGTCCTCCAGGCTGATCCGCTTGCGCGACCGCGCCGCCAGCGCGTTGCGCTTGCGGGCGCTGCGCCGGTCGGCGATCTGTCGGGCGATGCGGTCCTCGTCGACAACCAGGAAGTTGTCACCGGCACCGGGCACCGACGTGAAGCCGATGACCTGCACCGGCCGCGACGGCAGCGCCTCCTCGACGTCCTCGCCGTGCTCGTCGACCATGCGGCGGACGCGGCCGTAGGCATCACCGGCCACCACGGAGTCGCCGACGCGCAGCGTGCCGCGCTGAATCAGCACGGTGGCGACCGGCCCGCGACCGCGGTCCAGGTGCGCCTCGATCGCCACGCCCTGGGCCTCCATGTCGGGGTTGGCCCGCAGGTCCAGGGCGGCGTCGGCGGTCAGCAGCACCGCCTCCTCGAGTGCGGAGATGTTGGTGCCTTCCTTCGCCGAGATGTCGACGAACATCGTGTCGCCGCCGAAATCCTCTGCCACCAAACCGTATTCGGTGAGCTGGCCGCGAATCTTCGCCGGGTCGGCGCCCTCCTTGTCTATCTTGTTGACCGCGACCACGATCGGGACGTCGGCCGCCTGCGCGTGGTTGATGGCCTCCACCGTCTGCGGCATGACGCCGTCGTCGGCGGCGACCACCAGGATGGCGATGTCGGTGGCCTTGGCGCCGCGGGCACGCATGGCGGTGAACGCCTCGTGGCCCGGGGTGTCGATGAAGGTGATCGGCCGCTCGGTGCCATCGAAGTCGACGGACACCTGGTAGGCGCCGATGTGCTGGGTGATGCCGCCGGCCTCTCCCTCGCGCACGCTGGCCTTCCGGATGGTGTCCAGCAGCCGGGTTTTACCGTGATCGACGTGACCCATGACGGTCACCACCGGCGGCCGGGTCTGCAGGTCTTCCTCGCCGCCCTCGTCCTCGCCGTAGGTGAGGTCGAAGGATTCCAGCAGCTCGCGGTCCTCGTCCTCCGGGCTCACGACCTGGACGACGTAGTTCATCTCGCTGCCCAGCAGCTCCAGCGTCTCGTCGCCGACGGACTGGGTCGCCGTCACCATCTCACCGAGGTTGAACAGCGCCTGCACGAGCGAGGCCGGGTTGGCGTTGATCTTGTCGGCGAAGTCGGAGAGCGAGGCGCCGCGGGCCAACCGGATGGTCTCGCCATTGCCGTGCGGCAACCGCACGCCACCGACGACCGGCGCCTGCATGTTTTCGTACTCGGCGCGTTTTGCCCGCTTCGACTTGCGGCCGCGTCGCGGCGCACCGCCGGGACGGCCGAACGCGCCGGCGGCGCCGCCGCGCTGACCCGGGCGGCCACCGCCGCCACCGCCACCGGGGCGGCCGCGGAAGCCACCGCCACCCCCGGGCGGGGCGCCGACTCCGCCGCCACCGCCGCGGTAGTTGCCGCCGCCACCGTCACGACCGCCCGGTCCGCCGGGCCGGCCACCGCCGGGACGCGGGGCGCCGGGCCGGGCCGGGCGGCCCTGGCCTGCGGCGCCGCCGGGACGCGGCGGCATGTTGCCGGGCGACGCGCCGGGGCGCGGGGCGCCGGGCCGCGGCGCCCCGGGACGGGGCACCGGACGCGGGATCGGCCGGTCGACGGGTTGCGCGGACGAGAACGGGTTGTTGCCGACGCGCGGGGTGCGGACGCCGGGCTTGGGGGCCGGCCCGGGGCGCGGGCCCGGCGTCATGCCGGGCTGGGGCCCGGGCTGGCCGGGGGGCGGGCCGGCCGGCTGCCCCGGCGCGGGCGGCTTCGGCTGGCCGGGTGCGGGGCGGCCGGGCACCGGGCCGGGGCGCGCCGGCGCCTCGGTCGGCGCGGCGGCGGCCGGTGGCGCGGCGGGCGCCGGTGGCGCGGCTGGCGCCGTGCCGGCGGCTTCGCCGTTGCCGATGGCCTTGTCGAGCGCCTGGTCGAGCGATTTGTCCGGGCCCTTGACTGGCGCCTTGGCCTTGGCCGTGGCCTTTTCGGGGGCCGCCTTGCCGCCGCCGAAGGACTCGCGCAGTCGGCGGGCGACCGGCGCCTCCACCGTCGAGGATGCGGATTTTACGAATTCGCCCTGTTCATTCAGCCGGGCGAGGACTTCCTTGCTGGTAACACCGAGTTCCTTAGCCAACTCGTGTACGCGGGCCTTACCTGCCACTACATCTCCTGTCTGAGAGGCGACAGTCGTGGGGCCGCGCCTCGGGAATTAGCTGTAACGCATAGGAATGCGAGTCATCGGGACTTCACGGTGTGCTCATGTTCTTTGCTACCTGTTCTGTTGCCGGGCGAGTCGAGCGTTTCCACGTGCTCGACCAGCGCGGATGTGTCCGGTGGACGGTCGATGCGCAGCGCTCGGGTGAAAGCCCGCCGCCGAATCGCCTGCTGGACGCATTGCGGTACGGGATGCAACCACGCACCCCGCCCCGGCAGGCTACTCCTGGTGTCAACGACCACGGCATACTCGCCGTTCCCGTTCGACACCGCCACCACGCGAAGCAGTTCGACGGCCAACTCTCGCCTCCGGCACCCGACACACGTCCGGACTGGTCCGTCCACACGTCTGTGCACCCGTTTGGGACCGGGGGCCGGAGACTCACGCTGGATCACGGCTCAGTCTAGCGTCACTCACCCGATGGTCAGAACCGCCCGAGGGTGCCGGCCGCTCTCCCCCGCGGCGGCCACGCCCCGCCGGGTCTCCTGCGCTAGCGGTCGTGCGCCATCCCGCGGGTGGCGCCGTGTTCGGGATGGCCCTCCGAATGCCCCTCGGAGCCGCCCGGGGTGTCGCCGCGGATGTCGATGCGCCACCCGGTGAGCCGGGCGGCCAACCGCGCGTTCTGACCCTCCTTGCCGATCGCCAGCGACAGTTGGAAGTCGGGCACCACCACGCGGGCGGCCCTGGCGTTCGGGTCGATGATCGACACGGAGACCACCTTGGCGGGCGACAGCGCGTTGGCGACGAAGCGGGACGGATCCTCGTCGTAGTCGATGATGTCGATCTTCTCCCCGGAGAGCTCGCTCATCACGTTGCGGACCCGCTGCCCCATCGGGCCGATGCAGGCCCCTTTCGCGTTCAGGCCGGCGACGTTGGATTTCACCGCGATCTTCGACCGGTGGCCGGCCTCCCGCGCCACCGCCACGATTTCGACAGACCCGTCGGCGATCTCGGGGACCTCCAGGGAGAACAGCTTGCGCACCAGGTTGGGGTGCGTGCGGGACAGCGTGATCAGCGGCTCCCGCGCGCCTCGGGTCACCCCGATCACGTAGCACCGCACGCGGTTGCCGTGCTCGTAACTCTCGCCGGGCACCTGTTCGGCCGCCGGGATCACACCCTCGGAGGCTTTGGTCTCGGTGCCCATCCGGACGACGACGAGACCGCGGGCATTGGCGCGGCTGTCCCGCTGGATGACGCCCGCGACGATCTCGCCCTCGCGGGTGGAGAACTCGCCGTAGGTGCGCTCGTTCTCCGCGTCCCGGAACCGCTGCAGCATCACCTGCCGCGCGGTGGTTGCGGCGATGCGGCCGAATCCCTCGGGAGTGTCGTCCCATTCGCTGATCACGTTGCCGTCGTCATCGGTCTCACGGGCGACCACCTTGACCACACCGGTCTTGCGGTCGATCTCGATGCGCGCGTCGTTCTGATGCCCCTCGGTGTGCCGGTACGCGGTGAGCAGCGCCGACTTGATCGTCTCGAGCAGCTCGTTGACCGAGATGCCGCGATCCACCTCGATGGCATGCAACGCGGCCATGTCGATGTTCATCAGCGCCGCTCCTTTCCCCCGCCAGGGGGTGGGGATACCGCCCACTTGTAGGAGCGTGCCCCCACATCCCTGCGATATGCATCGTCGCCGGCGCGGTTCATGCTTCGGCCTCCGTCCTGTCGGCCCGGCCCGCCAGATCCAACTCCGCTTGGGCTGGCGGCGAAAACTCCACCTGGACAACGGCTTTGGCGATGTCGGTGCGCGGGATCTCGCGCAGCCGGTAGTCGCGGCCGTCCCGGACCACGAGCGCGACGACGTCGCCCCGCGTCTCGCCGACGCGACCGGTCAGCCGCGAACCATCCGAGAGGACGACCTCGACTTTGCGGCCACGGGCGCGGCGGAAGTGCTTCGCACTGGTCAGCGGGCGGTCCACCCCCGGCGAGCTCACCTCGAGCACGTACCGGTCGCCGACATCGTCCAGACCGTCCAGCAAAGCCGACGCCGAGCGCGACAACGTGGCGATGGTGTCCAGGTCGAGGGCTTTGTCGCCGTCGGCGATCACCATGATTCGCGGCGGGCGCGCCCGGGCGTCGATGACCACGTCTTCGATCTCGTATCCCGCGCGCGCGAACTCACCGCCGAGTAGCTCGATCACCTGCGTCTGCGAAGGTAGCCCGGTGGTCACGGCGAGCTCCTCATCTTGAGTTGTCCGGTCAGCTGGAGGGCGTCGCCGCCCCGTTGGCTCGCGGGCGGCTCCAGTGTCCTGGCGGAACGCAAAGGCTGCCGTTCCGCGAGAGCAGCTATCAACGATACGCCAGGAATCGCCTCTGCCGGCGGGATCGCGTCCTGGCTTCGTGCCCACCATCGCACCGATGGCAGGATGTGTTTGTGTCTAGCGCAGATCCCGTCGTCAACCGGCGGGGTGTGCTCGCCGGCGGCGCGGCCTTGGCTGCGCTCGGGGTGGTCACCTCCGCCTGCGGCGAGTCCCCGCCCAAGGCCCCGGCTGTCGAAGAGCTGCTGGGGCCGCTGGACCAGGCGCGCAAGGACAGCGCCCTGGCCGGGGCCGCCGCGGCGGCCGTCGGCAACCCGCCGCAGATCGCGGCCGCGCTGACCGTGGTCGCAAGCCAGCGCGCCGCGCACGCGCGCGCCCTGTCCACGGAGATCTCGCGGGCCGCCGGCAAGATCACCACCTCGTCGACGAGTGAGACGACGGGCCCGAGTCCGAGCCCGGCCGAGCCGGCGGGGCCACCGCCGCCTCCCCCACCGGTGTCCGACGTGATCAACGCGTTGCGCGCCTCGGCGGACAGCGCCAGCCGGCTGGTGGCGGGCGAATCGGGCTATCGTGCCGGGCTGCTCGCCTCGATCATCGCGTCCTGCACGGCGTCGTACACGGTCGCCCTGGTGCCCGGCGGCCCGTCGATATGAGTTCCGGGAAGGACGCCGACAACTCGGCGCTGTGCGACGCGCTGGCCGTCGAACACTCGACGATCTACGGCTACGGCATGGTGTCGGCGCTGTCGCCGCCCAGCGTGAACGACCTGGTCGTGGAGGCCCTGAACCAGCACCGCCAACGCCGCGACGACGTGATCGCGATGCTGACCGCCCGCAAGGTCAACGCGCCCGTCGCCGCGCCCGGCTACCAGTTGCCCATGCTGGTGGGCAGCGCCGCCGACGCCGCGCGCCTGGCCGCGCGGATGGAGAACGACGGTGCGTCGGCCTGGCGGGTGGTGATCGAGCACGCCGAGACGGCCGACGACCGCGCGTTCGCCGCGACGGCGTTGACGCAGAGCGCCGTGATGGCCGCCCGATGGAACCGCATCCTGGGCGCCTGGCCCATCACGACGAGCTTCCCGGGCGGAAACGACTAGCGCGCAGGGTTTTTGGTCGCTAACCGGCCAGGACCGCCGCGATGTCGGTGGCCAGCGACGGACCGATGGCCAGCTCGCGCGTCTGTCCGCCGAACCGGTCGCGCAACTCGACCACGCCATTGGCCCAGCCGCGCCCCACCACCAAAATCCAAGGCACGCCGAGCAACTCGGCGTCCTTGAACTTGACACCCGGCGACGCCTGGCGGTCGTCGAGCAGCACGTCGACGCCCAAGCGGTCCAGGTCGTCGGCCAGTTCGGTGGCCCCGGTGCGCGCGTCCGCGTCCTTGTTGGCGATCACCAGGTGGACGTCGAAGGGCGCCACCGACGGGGGCCAGCGCAGGCCCAGTTCGTCATGGTGCTGCTCCGCGATCACCGCCACCATGCGCGACACCCCGAGGCCGTAGGAGCCCATGGTCAGCCGGACCGGTTTGCCGTCCTCACCGAGCACGTCGGCGGCGAAGGCGTTGGTGTATTTGCGGCCGAGCTGAAAGATGTGTGCAACCTCGATGCCCCGCGCCGACACCAGCGGGCCGGCGCCGTCGGGCGACGGGTCTCCGTCGCGCACCTCGGCGGCCTCGATCGTGCCGTCGGCGGTGAAATCCCGGCCGGCCACCAAGCCGACGACGTGCCGGCCGGGCTGGTCCGCCCCGGTGATCCAACTGGTGCCGTCCACCACGCGCGGGTCGACAAGGTAGCGAACGCCGTTGTCTTGCAGCGCTTTCGGACCGATATAGCCCTTCACCAGGAAAGGGTGCTTGGCGAAGTCGGCGTCGTCGAGCATCGCGTAGTCGGCCGGCTCCAGCGCCGCGCCGAGCCGCTTGTCGTCGACCTCGCGGTCGCCCGGCAGGCCGATGGCGAGCAGCTCCCACTCCGCGCCCGGCTGGCGCACCTTCAGCAACACGTTCTTCAGCGTGTCCGCCGCGGTGACGGCGCGGCCGAGGCCGGCCGTGTTGGCCCACTCCACCAGGGTGGCGATGGTGGGGGTGTCACCGGTGTCGTGGACCACGGCCTCGGGCAGCCCCTCGATGGGCCGGGCCTCCGGCTTGGCGGTGACGACGGCCTCGACGTTGGCCGCGTAACCCGACTCCAGGCACCGCACGAAGGTGTCTTCGCCGACGGGGCTTTCGGCCAGGAACTCCTCGGAGGCGCTGCCGCCCATCGCCCCCGACACGGCGGACACGATCACATAGCGCACCTGGAGCCGATCGAAGATGCGCTGGTAGGCCTCCCGGTGCGCGTGGTAGGCCGCCTTGAGTCCCGCGTCGTCGATGTCGAAGGAGTAGGAGTCCTTCATCAGGAACTCGCGCACCCGCAGGATCCCCGCGCGCGGCCGGGCCTCGTCGCGGTATTTGTTCTGGATTTGGTAGAGCAGCACCGGAAAGTCTTTGTAGGAGCTGTATTCGCCCTTCACGGTCAGCGTGAACAGCTCTTCGTGCGTCGGCCCCAGCAGGTAGTCGTTGCCGCGGCGGTCCTTGAGCCGGAAGACGCCCTCGCCGTATTCGGTCCACCGGTTCGTCGTCTCGTACGGCGCGCGGGGCAGCAGGGCGGGAAACAGGATCTCCTGGCCGCCGATGGCGTCCATCTCCTCGCGGACGATCCGTTCGATCCTGCGCAGCACCCGCAGGCCGAGCGGCAGCCAGCTGTACAGCCCGGGCGCGACGGGCCGGATGTAGCCGGCCCGGATCAGCAGTTTGTGGCTGGGTACCTCGGCGTCGGCGGGATCATCCCGCAACGTGCGCAAGAACAGCTGGGACATCCGGGTGATCACAGCGGGCCAGCCTAACTGGTGAGTGGGTCAGCGCCGCGAGCCGAGGCTTGCACGGCCGCGCGAACTTGATATCGCCGGCGCTATCGAATCCGGCGCAACGACACTGGAGTTGGCCGCCAACGGCGACCGGCGGCGTTACAGCTCTCCGGCGTCGATCGCTTCCTTGACCTCCTGCGCGTGGGCGACCTGCGCCGGCGTGTAGCCGATCAACAGCGCCGCCCCGCCGACGACCACGGCAACCCCGGCCACCCACAGCAGGCCGTAGGTGTAGCCCTGGTCGAGCGCGTGCAGTTGGAGGTCGTTCATGATCTTCACCGGGCCGGTGGTGCCGCCCAGATACAGCGTGCGGGAGGTGATCACGGCCTGGATGACGGCCAGCACCAGCGGGCCGCCGAGGCTCTGCAGCATCAACGCGATCGCCGACACCGGACCGATCTGGTCGAAACCGACGCCGGCGATGGCCGACAGCGTCAGCGGGACGACGCAGATGCCGATGCCGATGCCGCCGACGATGATGGGTAGCACCAGGTTGGGGAAATAGGGCACCCCGCGGTGCATGAAGCCCCAGCCGTAGAGCATCGCCCAGAACAGCAGGATCCCGCCGCCGATGGTCAGCACCCGCGGCGAGAAGCGCGACACCAGCTGCGAGGAGACGCCCAGGCCGATGCCCATCGCGATGACGAACGGGATGAAGCCGACGCCCGCGCGCAGGGCGCTGTAGCCGAGGATGTCCTGCACGTACAGGCCGATGCACACCGTCAGGCTGAACATGAGCCCGCCGGCCAGGAAGATCGCCGCGAAGGTGACCAGCCGGTTGCGATCGCGGAACAGCGAGAATGGAACGACGGGGTTCTCGGCGCTGCGCTCGACGATGACGAAGGCCAGCGCGGCGGCCATCGCGACTACGCCGGAACCGATGGTGGTGATCGACACCCAGCCCTTTTCCGGCCCCATCGAGAAAGCGAAAACGGCGGCGGTGCACGCCAGCGTGGCCAGCATGGCCCCGGTGGCGTCGAGCTTCATCCGCTCCCGGTTGGTCTCGCGCAGCGCGGTGCGGGCCAGGTAGATCATCACCAGCCCGATCGGCACGTTCACCAAAAACGCCAGCCGCCAGGACACCTCGGTCAGCGCGCCGCCGACCACCAGGCCCATCACCGAGCCGATGGCCGTCATCGCGGCGAACACCGCGGTCGCGAAGTTACGCGCGGGCCCCTTGGGGAAGGTGGTCGCCACCAGCGCGAGCCCGGTCGGCGAGGCGATCGCGGACCCCACCCCCTGCGACAGCCGCGCGATGACCATGGTCGCCTCGTCCCAGGCGACCGCGCACAGCACCGAGGAGATGGTGAACAGCGCGACGCCGACGATGAACGTGCGCTTGCGCCCGATGGTGTCGCCCAGCCGCCCCCCCAACAGCATCAGCCCGCCGAAGGTGAGCACGTAGGCGGTGATCACCCAGCTGCGGCCCGCGTCGGACAAGCTGAGCTCGTTCTGGATCCTGGGCAGCGCGACGATGGCGACGGTGCTGTCCATGGTCGCCAGCAACTGCATGCCACCGATGGCGATCACGGCCGCAATGAAGCGACGGGACGGCAGCCACGCCGGGTAGTACTTGCTGATGCGGGTGGAGGCGGTCTCCGCCGGGCGCGTGGCGCGCACCGGGGCCGGACGATCGGGGCGCGCGGACGTGAAGTTCCGCACCGCGCGCTCACTGTCGTTGAGAGCCGTCATAAAGGGTTACCTTACAGTAATCTTAAGATCCGTTTAAAGCCCGAAAGCGGCGACCGGCCCGATCACGATGATCGCGGGAGGTCGGATGCCCTCGGCGCGGATCTTTTCCGGCGTGTCGGCGAGGGCGGCCCGCAAAGTCTGCTGAGACGCGGTCGTCCCATGCTGCACCACCAACACCGGCGTATCCGCAGGTCGCCCGCCCTTTATCAACGCATCGGCGAAAAGCTCGATGCGCTCGACCGCCATCAGCAAAACGATGGTGCCCGACATCGCGCCGAGCGCATTCCAATTCACTAACGATTCGGGATGACCGGGCGGCAGATGCCCGCTGACCACCACAAATTCGTGATTTATGGCGCGATGCGTGACCGGAACGCCGGCCAGGGCGGGCACCCCTATGGCACTCGTCACACCGGGTACCACCGTGACCGGGATCCCGGCGTCGACGCACGCCTGCACCTCTTCGTAACCGCGGGCGAAGACGAACGGGTCCCCACCCTTGAGGCGGACGACGAATTTCCCGGACCGGGCGCGGTCGATCATGACGTCGTTGATCGCGTCCTGCGCCATCGCGCGCCCGTAGGGAATCTTCGCGGCGTCGATGACCTCCACGTGCGGCGGCAGCTCGGCCAGCAGTTCGGGCGGCGCGAGCCGGTCGGCGACCACCACGTCGGCGTGGGCGAGCAGCCGCCGCCCGCGCACGGTGATCAGTTCGGGGTCGCCGGGCCCGCCGCCGACGAGCGCCACCCCGCCGCGCACGACGTCGGGGCTGGTCGCGCTGTCCGGGGTGATCACCCCGGTCTGCAACGCCTCGCGGATGGCCGAGCGGATGGCCGCGGAGCGGCGGTGCTCGCCGCCGGCCAGCACCCCGACCGACAATCCCGCGTAGCTGAAGGACGCCGGTGTCACCGCGGTCCCTTCCACCGCGACGTCGGCCCGGACGCAGAACAGGTGGCGGCGTTCGGCCTCGGCGACAATCGCGGCGTTCACCTGCGGGTCGTCGGTGGCCGCGATCGCGTACCAGGCCCCGTCGAGATCACCGTCGCGGTATTCGCGCAGGGACAAGGTGATTCCGTCCATCGCCTCGACGGACCTGGTGGCGCTGCGGGAGATGACGTGGACGTCCGCGCCGCTGGCGATGAGCAGCGGCAGCCGGCGCTGGGCCACTGAGCCGCCGCCGACCACGACGACCTTTTTGCCGGCCAGCCGCAGGCCGGCGAGGTAGGCGTTCTCGGTCACCGGACAAGCCTAGTGGCGACCGCGAGCGCGGCGGGACGCCGGGCGCGGCGGGTCGCCACCATCGGAACCAGTGGCGACCGCGAGCGCGGCGGGACGCCGGGCGCGGCGGGTCGCCACCATCGGAACAGTGGCGACCGCGAGCGCGGCGGGACGCCGGGCGCGGCGGGTCGCCACCATCGGAACTAGTGGCGACCGCGAGCGCGGCGGGACGCGGCGTGCGCGACGAACCGCGCGACGGAGCGCGGCGCGGCGGCCGGATGGGTGTGCAGGTACGAGGCGTGCACACCCGCGCGCACCACCCCGTCCCGCACGGGATCCGCTTCGTTGCCGCGATACACCCACGCCGGTTGGTAATTTTCGCTGAAGCTGACTGCGGTGCGGTGAAATTCGTGGCCCACCGCCCGCTGCCCGGCGGAGTACAGCGGCGAATCGGCCACGGCGACGGCGTCGCGGTAGGCCAGCGTCAGGTGCGGGGTGAACCGCGCCGAGCCGGCCAGCACCCCGCACATCGGGTGGCCGTCGAGCTCGCTGGCCAGGTAGATCAGTCCGGCGCATTCGGCGTGGATCGGCGCGCCGGCGGCGGCCAGCTCGTTGAGCTGCCGCCGCACGACGTCGTTGGCCGAGAGTTCGGCGGTGAATTGCTCGGGAAAGCCGCCGGGCAGCAGCACCGCGTCGGTGCCGTCCGGCAATTCGTCCGCCAGCGGGTCGAATTCGACCACGTCGGCGCCGGCCGCCCGGAGCAGCTCGGCATGCTCGGCGTAGGCGAAGCTGAACGCCTTCCCGGCCGCCATCGCCACGGTGGCCCGCCCGCCGGTTGTCTCGCCCACCGCCGTGGCCGGGTCCCACGCCGGGCCGGCCCGGCCGGCGGCGACAGCCGCCACCGCCGGCAGGTCGACGTGACCGGCGACCAGGTCGGTCATCGCCTCCACCGCGGCCCGCGCCCGCCGCCCGTACTCCACCGCGGTGACCAAACCCAAATATCTTGTCGGAAGCTCTAACTCGGCCCTACGCGGAATGGCGCCCAGCACCGCGACGCCCGCCTGCTCGCAGGCCTGCCGCAGCACGTGCTCGTGCCGCGCCGAACCGACCCGGTTGAGGATCACACCGCGTACCCGCGTCGCGGCATCGAACGTCGAAAAGCCGTGCAGCAGAGCCGCGATGCTCTGGCTCTGGCCGCGCACGTCGACCACCAGGATCACCGGCGCGCCCAACAGGCCGGCCACGTGGGCGGTGGAACCCTCCGCGGGTCCGGCCGCGGCGGGCCCGATCCGGCCGTCGAAGAGCCCCATCACACCCTCGATCACCGCGATGTCCGCGCCGGCGGCGCCGTGGGCGTACAGCGGGCCGACGAGGTCCTCGCCGACCAACACCGGGTCGAGGTTGCGGCCGGGGCGACCGGCGGCGAGGCCGTGATAACCGGGGTCGATGAAGTCCGGGCCGACCTTGAACGGCGCCACGGCATGGCCCGCGCGCCGCAGGGCGCCAATCAAACCCGTTGCGATGGTGGTCTTTCCGCTGCCCGACGTCGGTGCGGCGACGACCACCGCCGGGACGCTCACCACTCGATCCCCTTCTGCCCCTTGCGGCCCGCGTCCATCGGATGCTTGACCTTGGTCATCTCGGTGACGAGGTCAGCGGCGTCGATCAGCCGCTGCGGGGCGTCGCGCCCGGTGATGACCACGTGCTGGTGGCCGGGCCGGGCCGACAGCACGTCCACCACCTCATCGACGTCCACCCACCCCCATTTCAGCGGATAGGTGAACTCGTCCAGCACGTAGAAGTCGTGGCGCTGTTCGGCCAGCCGGCGCGAGATCTCCGCCCACCCGTCGGCCGCGGCCGCGGCGTGGTCGAGTTCGCTGCCAGCCTTGCGCGACCAGGACCAGCCCGCCCCCATCTTGTGCCATTCGACGGGCCCACCGATGTTGTGTTCGCGGTGCGCCCGGCCGAGTTGGGCGAAGGCGGTCTCCTCGCCCACCTTCCATTTGGCGCTCTTCACGAACTGGAACACGGCGACGGAAAACCCGACGTTCCAGGCCCGCAATGCCATTCCGAAGGCGGCCGTCGACTTGCCCTTGCCGGGCCCGGTGTGCACCGCCAGCACGGGGGTGTTGCGCCGGGCCTTGGTGCTCAGTCCGTCATCGGGGACCTGCAGTGGGCGGCCTTGTGGCATGAGCCGTTACCTTTCTCAGGCCGCGCGGCGCACGGCGCGCGTCAGGGAATCGGCGTGCAGTTGCTCGAGGCGCACGGCCGGCGCGCCGAGGTGGTGGGCCAGTCGCTCGGCCAATCCCAGCCGCACATAAGAGGTTTCGCAGTCCACGACCACCGCCGCGGCACCCTCGGCCAGCAACCGGCCGGCCGCCGCGCGGCTGCGGCCCAACGGGTCCGGTCCCGCGGTGGCCCGACCATCGGTGAGCACCACGACCAGGGCGCGGCGGGCCCGGTCGCGCGCCTTCTCCCGAACGATCAGTTCGCGCGCGGCGAGCAGGCCCTCGGCCAGCGGCGTCCTGCCGCCGGTGTCGAATCGGGCCAGTCGCCGGCCGGCGATGTGCGCCGACGACGTAGGCGGCAGCAACAGCCGCGCCTCCTGCTGACGGAAGGTGATCACCGCGACCTTGTCCCGGCGCTGATAGGCGTCGCGCAGCAGCGACAGCGTCGCGCCGCTGACCGCCGCCATCCGGTCGCGCGCAGCCATCGAACCCGAGGCGTCCACGACGAAGATGACCAGGTTGCCTTCGCGCCCCTCGCGGATCGCGCGCCGCACGTCGTCGGGTCCCGGCCGCAACGGGCCGGCGCCGGCGCGCTCGGCGGCGGACAGCAGGGTCGCGAACAGGTGCAGCCCGTGCGCGCCCGAACCCGTGTCGCCGCCGTCGGCGGCGGCGATCACGCTGCCGGTGGCGTTGCGGGCCCGCGAGCGTCGCCCCGGCGCGCCCGCGCCGACACCCGGCACCTTCAGCGCCCGGGCGCGGAAAGTCTTCGACGGGGGCGCGCTGGGCCGCGGCGGTGGCGACTTCTGGCCTACCGATGAGTCCGGTTGCTCCGCAGGGACTTCCGCGGCCTGCCCACCGCCCGGCGGGTCGGGCTCGGGCTCGGGTGCAGACTCGTGATCGTCGTTGCCGGCCTGGGCCAGCACCTCATCGAGCTGGTCGCGGTCGATGCCCGGGTCGTCGAACGGGTCGCGGCGGCGCCGATGCGGCAACGCCAGCTCGGCGGCCACCCGGACGTCCTGCTCTTCGACGGACGTGGCGCCGCGCCAGGCGGCGTGCGCCGCGGCGGTGCGGGCCACCACCAGATCGGCCCGCATCCCGTCGACGTCGAACGCCGCGCATACCGCCGCGATGCGCCGTAACTCGTTGTCCGGCAACACCACCTCGCCGACGAGCGCCCGCGCGTCGGCGATCCGCCGGGCCAGTTCGGCCTCGGCGCCGGCATAGCGCTCGACGAACGCGTCCGGGTCGGCCTCGTAGGCCATCCGCTGCCGCACCACCTGGACCCGCACGTCGACATCGCGCGACGCGTGCACGTCGACGGTCAGGCCGAACCTGTCCAGCAGCTGTGGGCGCAGCTCGCCCTCCTCCGGGTTCATCGTGCCGATCAGCACGAACCTGGCCTCGTGCGAATGCGAGATGCCGTCGCGCTCGATGTGCACCCGGCCCATCGCCGCGGCGTCCAGCAGCACGTCCACCAGGTGGTCGTGCAGCAGGTTGACCTCGTCGACGTAGAGCACGCCGCCGTGCGCGCGGGCCAGCAGACCCGGCGAGAAGGCGTGCTCGCCGTCGCGCAGCACCCGCTGCAGGTCCAGCGAACCGATCACCCGGTCTTCGGTTGCGCCGAGCGGCATTTCGACGAGTCCGCTCTCCGAGCTGCCGTTGGCGGCGGACAGCAACGCCGCCAGCCCGCGCACCGCCGTCGACTTGGCGGTGCCCTTCTCGCCACGGATCAGCGCACCGCCGATCTCGGGGCGCACCGCGCACAACAGCAGCGCCAGCCGCAGCTGGTCGTGCCCGACGATCGCGCTGAACGGATACGGCTTCACGGGAGCTCCGTCAGACCCGAGCCCGGCCGCGAAGGCTTGAGCATGGGCACGTGTGGAACGCCGTCATCGACGAAATCCTCGCCGGCACGGACGAACCCGTGCTGGGCGTACATGTCGGCCAGGTAAGTCTGCGCGTCGATCCGGCACGGGTAGTCACCCACCTCGGCCAGGGCCGCACGCAGCAGCCGGGTGGTGTGGCCCTGGCCGCGCGCGCTGCGTTTCGTACACAACCGTCCGAGCCGGAACGCCTTGCGGCCGCCGGCGTGCTCCTCCATCAGCCGCAACGTGCAGATCACCTCCCCCTGCGGCGTCTCCAGCCAGAAGTGCCGGGTCTCGGCGAGCAGGTCACGTCCGTCCAGCTCCGGATACGGGCAGGCCTGCTCCACCACGAAAACCTCCACACGCAATTTGAGCAGTTCGTAAAGGGTCTGGGCATCAAGGTCTTTGGCCCAGGACCGACGTAACGCCTCACTCATGACCGCACCCCCGAATCGGACGTCAACCCCAGCATCCTGGAACCCCAGGACCACACCTCGTCGTACAGCGCGGGCTCGCGGGACAGCTCCACCCCTAGCGACGGCACCATCTCTTCCAGCGTGGGTAGCCAGGAGCGATAGCGGCCGGCGAAGCACCGCTCCAACACGTCGAGCATGGCGGCGACGGCCGTCGACGCACCGGGCGAGCCGCCCAGCAGCCCGGCGATACTGCCGTCGGCGGCCGCGACCAGGGTGGTGCTGAAGTCCAGCACGCCGCCCTTGCGTTTGTCCCGCCGGATCACCTGCACCCGCTGGCCGGCGACGGTCAGCTCCCAGTCGGAAGCCGCCGCGCTGGGCGCGAATTCGCGCAGCGCCCGGATGCGGCCCGGCTCCGACAGCCGCAGCTGCCCGATCAGATAGCGGAGCAGCCTGAGCTGCGTGAGGCCGACGCCCAGCATGGACAGCGCGTTGTCGCGCTTCACCGAGCGGGGCAAATCGGAGAGGCGGCCGTGTTTGAGGAACTTCGGCGACCAGCCGGCGTACGGCCCGAACACCAGCCACGACTTGCCGTTGACGAACCTGAGGTCCAAGTGCAGCGCGCCGAGCGGCGGGGCGCCGGGGGCCGGGACCCCGTACACCTTGGCCCGGTGCGCGGCGGTGAGCGCCGGGTTGTCGGTGCGCAGGAACCGGCCGCCGATGGGGAATCCGGCGAAGCCCTTGACCTCGCCGATACCCGACTTCTGCAGCAACGGCAGCGCGTCCCCGCCCGCCCCGACGAAGACGAATTTGGCGTTGAGCCGGTGCTTCTCACCGGTGCGCCGATTGCGCAGCAGCAACGTCCAGCTGCCGTCCGATTGCCGGGTCAGACCGCGGACCTCGTGGCCGAACAGCGCGGTCGCGCCATCTCGCACGCAGAAGCCGATGAGCTGGCGGGACAGCGCCCCGAAGTCGACGTCGGTGCCGTGCGGCGCCCAGTTGAGCGCGGTCGGCTCGGAGAAGTCGCGTTTGGCGGCCATGAACGGCAGCCGGCGGGCGAACTCGTGCGGGTCGTCGATGAATTCGGTGCCGGCGAACAGCGGATTGCCCGCCAGGGCCCGCTGGCGCCGCCGCAGGAACTCGACGCGCTGCGCGCCGCGCACGAAGCTGACGTGCGGGAGCGGGTTGCAGAAGCCCGTGTCGGTGAGGATCCCGTGCTCGACGGCGTAGGCCCAGAACTGCCGGGTCACCTGGAACTGTTCGTTGATGCGCACCGCTTTGGTGATGTCGATCGAACCGTCGGGGCTCTGCGGGGTGTAGTTGAGCTCGCACAACGCGGAGTGTCCGGTGCCGGCGTTGTTCCAGGGGCTGCTGCTTTCCGCGGCGACCGCGTCCAGGCGTTCGACGACGGTCATGGACCAGTCGGGCTCAAGCCGCCGCAGCAACGCACCGAGCGTCGCGCTCATGATGCCCGCGCCCACCAGCACGACGTCCGCGCGTGCGGTTCGGGCTAACGATGACACGTGCTCCGTGGTCCTTCCCTCGACTACGCCGGTTCCCAGGCTATCCCGAGCCAAACGGGGCACGAACGGCGTGCGCCTTCCGGCGGCCAGCAAAACCTCTAAGCTGGCCTGGTGAGTGGCGGGGTGACTGGCTGGGTGCCCGATGTCCTGCCCGGTTATTGGCAGCGCACCATCCCCCTCGGGCCGGATCCGGTCGGCGAGGGCGAGATCGTCGCGACGCTGATCCGGCGTGGCGAGCCTGACCAGCCCTCCGGCCCCTCAGCCGCTGGCCACGCGGTGCTGGCCGTGCACGGCTACACCGACTACTTCTTCAACACCGCGCTGGCCGATCACTTCGCCGATCGCGGCTTCACCTTCTACGCGCTGGACCTACAGAAATGTGGCCGCTCGCGCCGCGACGGTCAGACACCGCATTTCATCACCAACCTCGACGACTACGACGCCGAACTCGAGCACGCCCTGGCGGCCATCCGCGAGCAGGACCGGCCCGCCACGGTCCTGGTTTACGGCCATTCCTCCGGCGGGCTGATCGTGTCGTTGTGGCTGGACCGGCTGCGCCGGCGCGATGCCGCGGCACACGCCGGCATCGGGGGTTTGGTGCTCAACAGCCCGTTTCTGGACCTGCACGGCCCGGCGGTCCTGCGCCTCCCGGTGACCGCGGCGCTGATCGCCGGCCTGTCCCGGGTGCGGTCCAAGGGGGTGGTGCGGACGCCGACCGACGGCGGTTACGGCACCACGCTGCACCGCGACTATCACGGCGAGTTCGACTACAACCTGCAGTGGAAACCGGTGGGCGGCTTCCCCATCACGCTCGGCTGGCTGCACGCCATCCGGCGCGGCCACGCGCGGCTGCACCGCGGGCTCGACGTGGGGGTGCCCAACCTGATCCTGCGTTCGGATCACACCGTCCGGGAAACCAGCGACGCGGCGTCCATGCAACGTGGCGACGCGGTGCTCGACGTCACCCAGATCGCCAGGCGGGCCGGCTGTATCGGCAATCACAGCACGATCGTTCCGATCGGCGACGCCAAACACGACGTGTTCCTGTCGCTGCCGCAACCGCGGCAGGCTGCCTACCACCAGCTCGACCGCTGGCTGGATCATTACGTCGCCGCCGACCGCACGTCCTCGAAGAAGGGCTGAGGAGTGGAGACGTACGACATCGCGATCATCGGAACCGGTTCGGGCAACACCATTCTCGATGACCGTTTCACCGGCAAGCGTGCGGCGCTGTGCGAGCACGGCACGTTCGGCGGCACCTGCCTGAACGTGGGCTGCATCCCGACCAAGATGTTCGTCTACGCCGCTGAGGTCGCCACCACGATCCGGGAGGCGGCGCGCTACGGGGTCGACGCCCACATCGACCGGCTGCGGTGGGACGACATCGTCTCGCGGATCTTCGGGCGGATCGATCCGATCTCGATGAGCGGCGAAGACTACCGCAGCGTGTCTCCCAACATCGACCTGTACAGCCAGCACACCCGGTTCGGGCCGCGCCAGCCCGACGGGCGCTACCTGCTGCGCACCGATGCCGGCGACGAATTCACCGCCGACCAGGTGGTGATCGCGGCGGGGTCCCGGCCGGTGATCCCGCCGGCGATCCTGGACTGCGGCGTCGCCTATCACACCAGCGACACGATCATGCGGATCCCCGAGCTGCCCGAGCACCTGGTGATCGTCGGAAGTGGCTTCGTGGCAGCCGAATTCGCCCATGTCTTCTCCGCGCTCGGCGTGCGGGTGACCCTGGTGATCCGGGGGGGCACGATGCTGCGGCACTGCGACGACACCATCTGCGAACGCTTCACCCGCATCGCGGCCGCCAAATGGGAACTGCGCACGCACCGCAACGTGGTGGGCGGCACCGACGACGGCTCCGGCGTCGCGCTGCGACTCGACGACGGATCCACGCTGAGGGCCGACCTGCTGCTGGTTGCGACCGGGCGAGTGTCCAACGGCGACCTGCTGGACGCCGAGCAGGCGGGTGTCGACGTCGAGGACGGCCGGGTGGTGGTCGACGAATACCAACGTACCTCCGCCCGTGGGGTTTTCGCCCTCGGCGACGTCTCGTCGCCGTATCAGCTCAAGCACGTCGCCAACCACGAGGCCCGCGTCGTGCGGCACAACCTGATCTGCGACTGGGACGACACCGATTCGATGGTGAGGACCGATCACCGCTTCGTGCCGTCGGCGGTGTTCACCGACCCTCAGCTCGCGTCCGTCGGCCTGACCGAAAACCAGTCGATTGCAAAGGGATTCGATGTTTCGGTCGCGATACGCGACTATGGCGACGTCGCCTACGGTTGGGCGATGGAGGACACCACCGGGATAGTGAAGCTCGTCGCCGAGCGGAGCACCGGCCGCCTGCTGGGCGCGCACATCATGGGCCCCCAGGCGTCGTCGATCATCCAGCCGCTGATCCAGGCGATGAGCTTCGGGCTGACGGCGCCGCAGATGGCCCGCGGGCAGTACTGGATCCACCCGGCGCTGCCCGAGGTGGTCGAGAACGCGCTACTGGACCTGTACTAGTGGCGATCGCAAGCGCGGCCGTGGCGATCGCAAGCGCGGCACAGCCGCGCGAAGCGGGTCGCCACATTCGGCACAGCCCCGCGAAGCGGGTCGCCACATTCGGCACAGCCCCGCGAAGCGGGTCGCCACATTCGGACCGGGCTCAGCGCCCTGATCGTTTGAGCGGCTTGGCGTCCTGGCACTGCGGGCACAGCCCGTGCAACGTCAGGCCCGCGGCCTCGGAGAGCGCGAAGGAACTTCCCGCCATCGCGTGTTCGAGCGCCGAACTGAGCTGCCGGGCGGGCACCTCGATGATCGCGCCGCATTCGGTGCAGACGGCGTGGTGGTGCGGCGCCGTCGCCATCCCGTAGGTGGTGACACCGCCGTCGAGGGTCAACGCGTGCAGCACGCCCTGCCCGACCAGGGTGGTCACCGTCCGATAAATCGTCGCCACGTCGGGGGCGTGCGCGCCGTGCGGCAGGCCGGCCTGCACCCGCTTGTGGATCTCCGCCACCGGCAGGTGCCCGTCCACCGGCTCGAGCACCGCCAGCACCTCGATGCGTGAGGACATCCGCCGCAGCCCGCGGGCGCGCAGAAGATCGCCGATCCGGGCGGTGACGGACGGGTCCAGTGCCGACGGCTTGGGCGTCACCCGTTCAGTGTCGCGCCGGTCAGCTGGGCGCGCCAGTTTTCGGCCGAATTGGCCCCGCCCCGGTCGCGGGGATTCCTGCAACCCACTTGCATCTAGTCGACGGCGGCACATACAGTCGTGCCGGTTGTTTCCCGCCCGACGCCGAAGGACCCCAGTGGCCGGTACTGAGCTCGACTGGCGCCCGTCATGGACGACCAGGCTTCGCAGCGCCCTCACGGCGGCGGAGTGGTGGCGACTCGCGGCCATGTCGGCGATCATCGTCGCGCTCCACGTCATCGGCTGGTTCACCCTGATGGCTTTGGTGACCCCGGCGCAATTCAGCCTCGGAGGCAAGGCGTTTGGCGTCGGCGTGGGGCTGACGGCCTACACGCTGGGCATGCGGCACGCGTTCGACGCCGACCACATCGCCGCCATCGACAACACCACCCGCAAGCTGATGAACGACGGCCAGCGCCCCCTGGCCGTCGGTTTCTTCTTCTCGCTGGGCCATTCCACCGTCGTCTTCGTACTGGCGATCCTGCTGGCGTCCGGGGTCAAGACGATCGTCGGACCGGTCCGCGACGACTCCTCGACGCTGCACCACTACACGGGGCTGATCGGCACCGGCGTCTCCGGGGTGTTCCTCTACGCGATCGCACTGCTCAACGTCGTCGTGCTCGTCGGGATCCTGCGGGTGTTCGCCCGGTTGCGCCGCGGCGACTACGACCCCGAAACCGACGGGGCCGAACTCGAACGGCAGTTGGACAACCGTGGCCTGATGAACCGGTTCCTCGGCCGCTTCACCAAATCGATCACCAAGTCGTGGCACTCCTACCCCGTCGGGCTGCTGTTCGGGCTCGGCTTCGACACCGCCACCGAAATCGCGCTGTTGGTCCTGGCGGGCACCAGCGCGGCCGCCGGATTGCCGTGGTACGCCATCCTGTGCCTGCCCGTCTTGTTCACCGCGGGCATGTGCCTGCTGGACACCATCGACGGCTCGTTCATGAACTTCGCCTACGGCTGGGCGTTTTCCAACCCGGTGCGCAAGATCTACTACAACATCACGATCACCGCGTTGTCGGTCGTCGTCGCGCTGCTGATCGGCAGCGTCGAACTGCTCAGCCTGTTCGCCGAGCAATTCGGCTGGCGGGGGCCGTTCTGGAGCTGGATCGGCGGGCTGGACCTCAACGCCGTGGGCTATTTCGTCGTCGGGGCGTTCGTCGTTACCTGGGCGGTGGCCCTGCTCGTCTGGCGCTACGGCCGCCTCGAACAAAAGTGGACTTCCTCCTGAGCGTTCGCCCACCCACACTGCTGCGCGGCCGGGCCCTTCGGGTGTAGAACAGTGCTCATGGGCCTCGCTGCGGGCGGATGCCGGTGACCGGCGGTGCATGAGCTGTCGCTGTGCGAAGCGATCGCCGGGGTGGTCAAGACGCATGCCGACGGCCGGCGCGTCGACGTGGTGCGGGTTCGGATCGGCGCGCTGCGCCAGGTGGTGCCCGAATCCCTGTCGTTCTGCTGGACGCTCGTGCGCGACGCCGAGAACATGCCGGGGGCCGAGCTGGAGCTCGAATGCGTCGGCGCGGAGGTGCGCTGCCGTGCCTGCGGCCGCCGATCGGAGATCACGTCGGCCTGGTCGATCTGGTGCCCGGAGTGCGACAGTTCCGACGTCGAGGTGTTGCGTGGCAACGAATTCTTGGTGACCTCGCTGGACGTCTCGTGAAAAGCGCTTTTCCCGAACGGATTTGACCATGGGAAGATTTCATCGGCATGACGACGGCACCGTGCACACCCACGCCCACGACGATCCGGATCACCGGCACGGCGATCACGGGGGCTACCAGACCGGCAAGCAGCGTGTCGACGTGCTGGAAGCGATCTTCGCCGAGAACGACCTCCTCGCCGACGCCAATCGGGCGGCATTCGACAGCAACGGTGTACGCACCGTCAACCTGATGAGCTCGCCGGGATCGGGCAAGACGACCGTGCTGCAGGCCACGCTCGACGAGCTCGCCGGCGAGCTGGCCATCGGGGTGATCGAGGGCGACATCGCCACGGACCTGGACGCCGCCAAGCTCAGCGGTCGCGGCGCCCAGGTGTCACTGCTCAACACCAGCAACGGTTTTGGCGGCGAATGCCACCTCGACGCGCCGATGGTGAACCGCGCGCTGCCGGGACTCGACCTGCCCGCACTGGACCTGGTGATCATCGAGAACGTCGGCAACCTGGTCTGCCCGGCGGAGTTCGACGTGGGCGAGCACGCCAAGGCCATGGTCTACTCGGTGACCGAGGGCGAGGACAAGCCGCTGAAGTACCCGGTGATGTTCCGGTCGGTGGATGTGGTGTTGCTCAACAAGATTGACTTGGTCCCCCACCTCGACGTCGACGTCGACACCTACATCGCCCACGTGCGCAAGGTCAATGCGACCGCGACGATCCTGCCGCTCAGCGCGCGCACCGGCGCCGGGATGGCCGCGTGGTTCGGCTGGCTGCGGCGCTTCGCCGCCGACCGCCCGGGCTGACCTGCCCGTTCCTGCAAGCACTTTGCATGAGCGCGTCACCGCCGGCCGGGCCCGCGCGGGCGCCCGGCGGCGCGAAAGGCTTTGCAACGGTTGTCTAACTACTTGGTGCCGCAGAACCGTTGACACACCCGACGGTGAGGAGTAGACCCAAAAACTAGCGCTGCGCAAGTGGGCCGACGGTCGACTCCGGCGGCGCAGGGGTCTCAGCCCGGCCCCGGAAAGCTGCAGCATGCCAACAGAAGCAGCAGTCAAAGCAGAAGAAACATTGATCCATGTTCTCTGGATTAACGCGGGGCTCAGTTGTGACGGCGATTCGGTGGCGTTGACTGCCGCCACCCAACCCACGGTCGAGGAGATCGCCCTGGGCGCTCTGCCGGGGTTGCCGAAGGTCGCCGTGCACTGGCCACTCATCGATTTCGAATGCGGCCCCACCGGCGGCGCGGACGACTTCCTCTCGTGGTTCTTCAAGGCCGACCGCGGCGAGCTGGAGCCCTTCGTGCTCGTCGTCGAAGGATCCATCCCCAACGAAAAGATCAAGGACGAGGGCTACTGGTGCGGGTTCGGCAACGACCCGGCCACCGGCCAGCCGATGACCACCAGCGAGTGGCTCGACCGGCTGGCGCCCAAGGCCACCGCGATCGTGGCGGTCGGCACCTGCGCCACCTACGGCGGCATACACGCCATGGCCGGCAACCCGACCGGCGCGATGGGGGTACCCGATTACCTGGGCTGGGACTGGAAGAGCAAGGCCGGAATTCCGATCGTGTGCGTGCCCGGCTGCCCGATCCATCCCGACAACCTGTCGGAAACGCTGACCTATTTGCTCTACATGGCCACCGGTCAGGCGCCGATGATTCCGCTCGACGACGCGCTGCGCCCCAAGTGGCTGTTCGGCAACACCGTGCACGAAGGATGTGACCGGGCCGGATACTACGAACAGGGCGACTTCGCCACCGAATACGGCTCGCCGAAATGCATTGTCAAACTTGGTTGCTGGGGTCCGGTGGTCAAGTGCAACGTGCCCAAGCGTGGGTGGATCAACGGTGTCGGCGGCTGCCCGAACGTCGGCGGCATCTGCATCGGGTGCACGATGCCGGGCTTCCCCGACAAGTTCATGCCGTTCATGGACGAACCGCCGGGCGGGAAGTTTTCGAGCACCGCGTCGGGTCTGTACGGCACCGTGATTCGCAACTTGAGGGGTATCACGGCGCGCACCGTCGACAAGGAACCGCGGTGGCGCCACAGCGGTAACCAACTCACCACCGGGGCGCGCCGCACCTGGTAGGTCACCTACCGGGTCGGCGCGCTTCGCTCTCACCAATGAGCCGTCGGCCTTGAGCGCCTGCAGCGGGAAGAAGAAGTGCGATGACAACCATCATTCCGGAGCCCACCCACGCCAAGCGGGAACCCGGCCAACTGGTCGACATGGCGTGGGACCCCATCACCAGGATCGTGGGCAGCCTGGGCATCTACACGAAGATCGACTTCGAGAACCGCGAAGTGGTCGAGTGCCACAGCACCTCGTCGATCTTCCGCGGCTACTCCATCTTCATGAAGGGCAAGGATCCGCGCGACGCCCACTTCATCACCAGCCGCATCTGCGGCATCTGCGGTGACAACCACGCCACCTGCTCGTGCTACGCGCAGAACATGGCGTACGGGGTCAAGCCACCGCACCTCGGCGAGTGGATCGTCAACCTGGGTGAGGCAGCGGAATACATGTTCGACCACAACATCTTCCAGGAGAACCTGGTCGGCGTGGACTTCTGCGAGAAGATGGTGTCCGAGACCAACCCGAGCGTCCTTGCGCTGGCGGAGAAGACGCCGGCGCCGCAGGCCGGCGCGCACGGGTACCGGACGATCGCCGACATCATGCGATCGCTCAACCCGTTCAGCGGCGAGTTCTACCGGGAGGCGCTGGCGGTCAGCCGCTGGACGCGAGAGATGTTCTGCCTCATGGAGGGTCGCCACGTGCACCCGTCGACGCTGTACCCCGGCGGGGTCGGCACCGTCGCGACCGTGCAGCTGATGACCGACTACATGACGCGGCTGATGCGCTACGTCGAGTTCATGAAGAAGGTCGTGCCCATGCACGACGACCTGTTCGACTTCTTCTACGAGGCACTGCCCGGCTACGAGAAGGTCGGGCTGCGGCGCACCCTGCTCGGCTGCTGGGGCTCCTTCCAGGACCCCGAGGTGTGCAACTTCGAATACAAGGACATGGAGCGGTGGGGCAACGCGATGTTCGTCACCCCGGGCGTGGTCGTCGACGGCAAGCTGCTCACCCACTCGCTGGTGGACATCAACCTCGGCATCCGGATCCTTTTGGGCAGTTCGTATTACGACGACTGGACCGATCAGGAGATGTTCGTCAAGACCGATCCGCTGGGCAACGCGGTGGACCGGCGGCACCCGTGGAACCAGCACACCAACCCGCACCCCCAGAAGCGCGACATGGACGGCGGCAAGTACAGCTGGGTGATGTCGCCGCGGTGGTTCGACGGCACGGACCACCTGGCGCTCGACACCGGCGGCGGCCCGCTCGCCCGGTTGTGGGCGACCGCGCTGGCCGGCCTGGTCGACATCGGCTACGTCAAGGCGACCGGCAACAGCGTCAAGATCAACCTGCCCAAGACCGCGCTCAAGGGCCCGGTCGAGTTCGAGTGGAAGGTGCCCGAGTACGGCAGCAACACGATCGAACGGGACCGAGCGCGCACCTACTTCCAGGCCTACGCGGCGGCGTGCGCGCTGCACTTCGCCGAGAAGGCGCTCGAGGAGATCCGCGCCGGGCGGACCAAGACCTGGGAGCGCTTCGAGGTGCCCGACCAGGCCATCGGCTGCGGCTTCACCGAGGCCGTGCGCGGCGTGCTCAGCCATCACCTGGTCATCCGGGACGGCAAGATCGCCAACTATCACCCCTACCCGCCCACCCCGTGGAACGCCAACCCGCGCGACAGCTTCGGCACGCCGGGGCCCTACGAGGACGCGGTGCAGGGCCAGCCCATCTTCGAGGAGAACAGCCGGGAGAACTTCAAGGGCATCGACGTCATGCGCACGGTGCGCAGCTTCGATCCGTGCCTGCCCTGCGGCGTGCATATGTACCTGGGTAAGGGCAAGACCCTGGAGAGACTGCACACGCCGACACAGTCACCCGTCGGGGAGTGATTGAAGGTGGATCGCCCGGAGAACCTTGACAGCGAGGCGCGTTGGCGCACAGCGGGCGATCGGATCCAGACCTTGCTGGATTCCTGCGCGACGGGTGGCGCGGCCGCGCAGGAACGCGCCCGGGAGTTGGTCCGCGAGGTGGTCGGGCTCTACGGGGCCGGGCTGGAACGGATCATGCTGCTGGCCCAAGACGGTCCAGGCCCCGGCCTGGCCGAGCGGCTGGCCACCGACGACCTGGTGGCCAGCCTGCTCCTGGTCCACGGCCTGCACCCGCACGACCTGCACCGCCGGGTGTCCGACGCCCTCGACCGGGTGCGGCCGTATTTGGGCTCGCACGGCGGCGACGTCGACCTGCTGGAGGTCACCGATGACGGGGTGGTGCGGCTCGCCTTCACCGGCAGCTGCAAGAGCTGTCCGTCGTCGGCGGTGACGCTGGAGCTGGCGGTCCAGGACGCCGTGCGCGCCGCGGCGCCCGAGGTCTCGTCGATCGAGGTGGTGGCCGCGGAATCCGCGCCCGGCCCGGCCGTGATCCCCGCCGAATCCCTGCTGGCCCACGTTCATTCGACCAGCTCGACCTGGTACCCGGTACCCGAACTGGCCGAGCTGGCGCCCGGCGAGGTGGCGGGCTTCCTGGTGTCGGACGTTCCGTTGTTGGTGTGCAGGATCGGCGACCTGCCGCTGGCCTACCGTGACCATTGTCCGGTGTGTGACGGCTCGTTGGCGGGTGCACGACTGCGCGAGACGCTGCTGGGCTGCCCCCGGTGCGGCACGCAATTCGACGTCATCCACGCGGGTGCCGGCGCCGACGGAACTCACCTCGAGCCGCTCCCCCTACTTGTTCGTGATGGCGTGCCATCGGTAGCGCTGGCCGAACCGATGGGCGCCCCGGCATGACGACTCCGTACGACGTGCTCACCCGCATCCGCACCAACCGGCCGGCCCCCGAACCGGCGGGCGAGCGGTGCGAGATGTGCTCGGAATGGATCGCCGACGAGCACCAGCATGTGGTGAACGTGACCGACCGGCAGCTCATGTGCGTGTGCCGCGCCTGCTATCTGCTGTTCACCGACGCGCGGGCCGAACTCCGCTACCGCGCGGTGCCGGACCGGTACCTTTCCTTCCCGGATTTCGCGCTGGACCGCCGCGCGTGGGAGACGCTGCAGATCCCGGTGGGCGTCGCGTTCTTCTTCACCAACTCCGCCCTCGGCCGCACCGTCGCCTTCTACCCGGGCCCGGCCGGGGCGTGCGAATCCGAGCTCGCACTCGACGTTTGGGACGCGCTCCGCGGCGCCGACGCTCGGGTCCGCATGCTGGCCGACGACATCGAGGCGCTGTTGGTCCGCGTCCCGGAAACCGGTGCACCGCAGAGCTATCTGGTCCCCATCGACGCCTGCTACGAATTCGTCGGGCGGTTGCGCCTGCTGTGGCGCGGGTTCGACGGCGGCCAGGAGGCGCGGGAATTCATCGACGGCTTCTTCGCGCACCTGGAAACCCGCGCCGCGAAGCAGCCTGAAACGCCGCCATGATGGACCTAGCCTTCACGGCCTTCACGGTCCTCGACGTAGCGCCCGAGCCGTACACCGTCAGCCCGGTGCTGACCGCGCGCGTCGCCGTGGATGCCGGCGATGCCACCGAGCCGGTCCACGCGATCGCCCTGCGCTGCCAGGTCCGCATCGAGCCGCTGCGGCGGTCCTACTCCGACGACGAGGCCGCCGGCGTGGTCGACCTGTTCGGCCCGCGGGAACGCTGGGCGAGCACCCAGCGCACCTTCCTCTGGCAGCACTGCAGCGCGATGGTGCCGGGGTTCACCGGCACCACGACGGCGGCGCTGCCCCTGGACTGCACCTACGACTTCGAGGTCGCCGCCGCCAAATACCTGCACGCGCTGCGCGACGGCGCGCTGCCACTTCAATTCCTGTTCAGTGGAACAATTTTCGTCAAATCCGAACGTGGGTTCTTCGTCCAGCAGGTGCCGTGGGACTGCGAATGCCGCTACGACATGCCGGTTGCCGTCTGGCGGCAGCTGATGGCCCAGCACTATCCGAACGCCGGCTGGGTGCGGCTGAGCCATGACACCATCGCCGCGCTGGCCGCCTACAAGTCGGCGCACGGGCTGCTGGACCTCGACCACGCCATCACCTCACTGCTGGACACGGACCGGGAGACGGCGCGGTGAGCGAGAATCGGGACCGGGCCCGCGCCGTCGCCGACGCGGTGCTCTACGAGGGCTACTTGCTCTACCCGTATCGCGGAACGTCGAGCAAGAACCAATCACGCTGGCAGTTCGGCGTTCTGGGACCGCCCGGGGCGCTGGACGCGGGCCTGGGCGAGGACGACACCATGGCTTCGCAGTTCCTGGTGGACGGCGCCGCGGAGCTGCGCCTGGTGGTGCGATTCCTGCAGTTGCAGCACCGCCGGGCCGAGCGCGAGGTCGCCCCCGGCGAATACCGGCCCGTCGACGAGCTGACGACCGCGGGCGGGTCGTGGCTCACCTGGGACGAGGCGGTCGAATGCGAGAGGTCATTCGGCCCTGTCGCGCTGGACGGCGGGCCGTGGACACTGTCGGTGACGGCGGACGCGGCCACCGACATCGAATTCCTCGATGGCGGTCGCCTCGTCCGGCAACGACGGGAGGTGCGTGGGGTGCTGACGGTCGCCAGCGAGGCGGACGGCGACCTGTGCCGGGTGTCGGCGCGGGTCCGCAACGTCGGTGACGGTGCGGCAGACAAGAACGACTCGATCGCGCGGTCGATGATCGGAACGCACCTGATCGCCGAACTCGAGCGCGGCCAGTTCGTTTCGCTGCTCGAACCGCCACCGGAGGCGGCCGACGCGGTGTCAAGGTGCGGCCAGCACCGCTGCTTCCCGGTGCTGGCCGGCCCGCCCGGCGTCCGCGACCTGCTGCTGGTCTCGCCGATCATCCTCTACGACCACCCCGAGGTCGCCGAACAGAGCGACACCGCCCTGTACGACTGCACGGAGATCGACGAAATCCTCACCCTGCGGGTGATGACCATGACGGACGCGGAGAAGGCACAGGCGCGGGCCACCGACCCCCGGGCGGCGCGGATCATCGACCAGTGCGACGCCATGTCCCCAGAGGCGATGGCGCGGCTCCACGGCGTGCTGCGCGATCCCCACGCGGTCCGCGGCCTGGTCCCGGAGGTTCCGAACGGAGTCGACTGGTGGGATCCCCTGGCCGACAACGCGGTCCGTCCGGAGATCGATGCCGTGCTGGTGAACGGGACCCGGGTAGCGCGCGGCAGCAAAGTGCGGTTGCGGCCCCGGCGCAACGCCGACGCCCAGGACATCTTCGTCGCCGGCAAGACCGCACGCGTCACCTCGGTGCACTCCGACGTCGAGGGCAACAAGCATGTCGCCGTCGTCGTCGACGACGACCCGGCCGCCGACCTGCACGACTGGTACGGCCGTTACCTGTATTTCTCGCCCGACGAAATCGAGCCGCTGGAAGCGCAACGCAGCCCGGCAAACTCGTGAAAGGAGTCCGACATGGAGATCATGGGTTGGATATTCGTCGCGATCATCGCGTTGGTGATCGCGATCGGACTGGTGCTGGGGGTGGCGTCGGTGCCCGATGCTCGCCGCTACCTCAAACTGAGGCGAATGTAGCCGGCCCGGGAGATGACGGCGCGCATCCTGGTAGCGGGCATCGGCAACATCTTCCTGGGCGACGACGGGTTCGGATCCGAGGTGATCCGCAACGCCGAGATCGCGCAGGACGACCCGAACGGCAATTCCTGCGTCCGGGTCACCGACTACGGCATCAGCGGCATGCATCTGGCCTACGACCTGCTCGAGGACTGGGACACGCTGGTGCTCGTCGACGCGGTGCCCAGCCGTGGCAGCCCCGGCACGTTACACGTCTTCCAGGCCGACCATGAATCGAATTCGGCGGCAACGGGTTTCGACGGTCACAGCATGGATCCCGCCGCGGTGTTCGCCAGCCTGCGCGCGCTGGGCGGCAGCCCACCGTACACGGTCGTCGTCGGTTGCGAGGCCGGCAGCGTCGAGGAGGGCATCGGCCTCACCGAACCCGTGGCCAGGGCGGTCCCCCGCGCCGCCCGCGCCGTCGAGGAGATCGTCGCGGCGCTGCAGTCCCACTCGGCCGCGACCAGCCGACAGGACCCCGAGCCATGTGCCTAGGGATCCCGGGCCGGGTGATCCGGATGCTGGACGGCTTCGAGGGGCAGCTCGCCCTGGTGGACGTCACCGGCGAACAGCGCAGGGTCAACGTCGGCATGCTGCCCGACGAGACATTCTCACCCGGCGACTGGATCATCATCCACATGGGCTTCGCCGTGGAAAAGACCGACCGTGCGGGGGCCGACGAGGCGATGGCCGGCCTGCAGCTGATGGGCAGGGGCTACACGGACCCGACGGATTTCCCGGAGGGCGGCTGAGATGACCCCGTCCCCCCTGCTGCTGCGGCAAGGCCCCGCTTGTGCCCGGGTTCGGCAGCGCTTCACCGTGACCGGTGTCGTGCAGGGGGTGGGCTTCCGGCCCTTCGTGGCCCGCCTCGCGACCGAGCTGGGCCTGTCCGGCTTCGTCGGCAACGATTCCGGCGCCGTCTTCCTCGAGGTGCAGGGCGAACGCGCACGGATAGCCGAATTCGGCCGGCGCCTCCGGGCCGACGCCCCGCCGCTGGCGCGGGTCGGCGACGTCGCCGTCAGCGAGGTCGCCTACGACGCCGGCTGCGGGCGGGAGTTCCGGATCGTGGCCAGCCGCGCCGTCCCCGGCGTCACGACGCCGATACCGCCAGACGTCGCGGTCTGCGACGACTGCGTCGCCGAGCTCTTCGACCCGCGTGACCGGCGCTACCGCCACCCCTTCGTCACCTGCACCAACTGCGGGCCGCGTTTCACCATCGTCCGCGGCCTGCCCTATGACCGCCCGGGCACCACCATGTCGGGGTTCGCCATGTGTGAGCGCTGCGCCACCGAATACCGCGACCCGGCGGATCGCCGGTTCCACGCGCAGCCGATCGCCTGCCCCGACTGCGGGCCGATCCTGTGGTTCCGGTCGGCGGGCGGGCGCATCGACGGGGCCGACGCCGCGCTCGGCGCCGCGCAGCGCGCACTGGCCGCGGGCGCGGTGGTCGCCGTCAAGGGCGTCGGCGGCTACCACCTGGCCTGCGGCGTCACCGACGCCGGGGCCGTCGACGCCCTGCGCGCGCGAAAGGCGCGTGGCGCCAAGCCCTTTGCCATCCTGGTCCGCGACCTTTGCGTCGCGCGCCGCTACGCCCGCGTCGACGACACCGAGGCCGCTGCGCTGTTGAGTCCCGCCCGCCCAATCGTGTTGTTGCGCCGCCGGCCGCACGCGCCCGTCGCCGACGCCGTCGCGCCGGGCAGCCCGCTGCTGGGGCTGATGCTCCCGTATTCCCCGATCCATCACCTGCTGCTGGCGCCCGTTCCCGGGTACGCCGGTCCGGTGCCCGACGCGCTGGTGTTGACCAGCGCCAACCGCTCCGACGAGCCGATCTGCTTCACCGACGACGATGCGCGCCGGCGGCTTCCCGCGCTGTGCGACGCGGTCCTGGACCATGACCGCCCGATCCACGTCCCGTGCGACGACTCTGTGGTGCGCGTGGTGCAAGACGACGGGGCCGGGGCCGGGTCCGAACTGCCGATCCGCCGGTCCCGTGGCTACGCGCCGCTGCCGGTCGACTTGAAGATCGCGGGGCCCGCGGTGCTGGCCGTCGGCGGGGAGTTGAAGAACACCTTCTGCCTCACCGATGGCTCGCGCGCCTACCTGTCCGGGCACATCGGTGACATGGCCACCTGGGAGACGCTGCGGGCGTTCGAGCGGGCGGTGAGCCAGCTCAGCGAGATTCGCGGCGATCCGGCTCGGTTGGCCGCTGACCTGCACCCCGGATATCACACCCGGAACTGGGCCGAGCGGCGCGCAAACGGTCGTCCGCTGGACCTCGTTCAGCATCACCACGCCCACGTGGTGTCGCTGCTGGCCGAGCGCGGCCGCATCGGCGAGCCCATCGTCGGCGTCGCCTTCGACGGCACGGGTTACGGGTGCGACCAGACCATCTGGGGCGGAGAGATACTGCGGCTCGGCAGCGACAGCCACCGGTTCGTCCGCGCCGGCCACCTGTTGGCGGTGCCCCTGCCCGGCGGCGACGCGGCGGTCCGCAATCCGTGGCGGATGGCGCTGTCCCAGTTGCGGTCGGCCGGCATCGACTGGACGCCGGACCTGGCCCCCGTCGCGGCGGCGACCCCCGACGAATTGCGCGTCACCCGTGCGCAATTGGAGACCGGAACCGGATGCGTGCCCTGCTCGAGCGTGGGGCGCCTGTTCGACGCGGTCGCCTCGCTGCTCGGTGTGCGGCACCGGATCGACTACGAAGGCCAGGCCGCCATCGAGCTGGAGGCGCTGGCGGAGTCGGCGGACGCGAAGACCCTGCCGTCCCTGCCCCTTATGGTGCGGGCCGACGGGGTGATCGATCCCGCCCCGATGGTGCAGACGCTGGTGTCGGCGCTCTACGCCGGCGCGCGACCCGCGGTCCTGGCCGCCGCCTTCCACGAGGCCGTCGCGGACGCCGTCGCCACGGTGGTCGGGCAGGTGGCCGGCGCCACCCGGCTGGTGGGCCTCACCGGCGGGGTGTTCCAGAACGTGTTGTTGCTCAAATCGTGTCGAAACCGGTTGCAGCGGGCCGGGTTCGAGGTGCTCACCCACCGGACCGTCCCGCCCAACGACGGCGGGCTCGCCCTGGGGCAGGCGGCGATCTCCATGCTGACCGCGCCGGAGGGGGGCCTACCATGACCACCACGGCCATCGATCGCGGGCTCGGCGCCGAATTGGCCGAAGACCTCGCCGCCACCGCGTTGACTCTCGCCAAACGCTTCGCGGCCGGCGCCACCATGTGGTCCATTGCGCCATCGTGGGAACCGCACGCGCTGCACATCGCGGTCGAGTTCGTCCACCCGGTGATCATGGGCAAACGGGCCCTGCCCGCAGTGGCGCTGACCGGTCCCGACCTGGTGGATCTGGTTCGGGTGTCCGTGCGGCCGGGCGACCTCGTCGTCGCGGTGTCCGGGGCGGCCGACGCGCAAGTGCGCTCGGTGATGCGGCGCGCCCCCGCGTGGGGCGCCACGACGATCTGGATCGGCAGCGGCGAACGACCCGCGGCGGGCCTGGCCGATCACGTGCTGTGGCTCGACGACCCCGATCCGCGCGTGCCCGCGACGGGAGGCTTCGTGCTGTTCTACCACCTGCTGTGGGAGCTGACGCACGTCTGCTTCGAACACCCCGGACTGCTCAAACCCGAACGCCCCGAGTCGGTTTGCGTCACCTGCAGCGACGAGGGGCGCCCGGGTGAGGCGGTGACGGCGTCGGCGGACGGGCACGCCACGGTGCGCACCGCGCGGGGCGTCGAGAACGTGGTGACCACGCTGATCGACCCCGTCGCCGCCGGGGACCTGATTCTGGTGCACGCCGGCATGGCGATCGGCAGACTGGACGACGAGGAGGACGGCCGATGAGCCCCGCCGGTGACGAACCCACCAACTTCCTGTACCCCTTCATCGACGCCCAGGAGGACGATGCCGGGTCGCTGCTGGCCGACCTGGCCGCGTCGGCAGAGGCGAAGGCCGCCGAGAGCCTGGCGCTGCGGCGCTCGAGCCTGGAAGCCAACGCCGCGTTGCTCGACCGGGCCGCCGCCGAGCTGGCGCGCCGGTTCGCGGCGGGCGGGCGGATGTTCACTTTCGGAAACGGCGGCAGCTGCACCGATTCCACCACACTGGCGAGGCTGTTCGCCCGGCCGCCGGTCGGCAAGCCGTTGCCCGCGTGGCCGTTGACCACCGACCAGGCGATCCTGACCGCGCTGGGCAACGACGTCGGCTTCGAGCTGGTGTTCGCCCGGCAGCTGATCGCCCGCGCCAAGGCCGGTGACATGGCGATCGCCATGTCGACCAGCGGCGGCTCGCCCAACCTGCTTGCCGCGCTGGCCGAGGCACGCCAGCGCGGCCTGTACACCATCGGATTCGCCGGCTACGACGGCGGCGCATTCGCGAACAATCCGAATGTGGACGCCTGCTTCGTGGTTCGCTCGCAAAGCGTGCACCGGATACAGGAGGCGCAGGCGCTGCTGGGCTATCAGCTGTGGCTGAGCGTGCACGAGCAACTCGGCGGCGGCCAGGGCGTGGGGGCGGCATGAACAAGCCTGCGGGTGAATACCTTTCGTCTGGGCCGCGATTCGCCGAGGGCGAGGTGATCGAGCGGATCGAATCGTTCCGCAGGCGCCGCCCCCGCTTGCTCGACGACCACGTGACGCTGGCGCACGGCGCCGGCGGCAAGGCGTCGGCGGCGCTGGTGGACGCGGTGTTCGTGGAAGCGTTCCGCAACCCGCTGCTGGAGTCGCTGGGTGACAGCGCGGTCCTGACGCTGCCGGGCGGGCAGCGCGTCGCGATGTCCACCGACTCGTTCGTGGTGCAGCCCAGGCGCTTTCCCGGCGGCTCCATCGGCGCCCTCGCCGTGCACGGCACCTGCAACGACCTCGCGATGGCCGGCGCCGTGCCGTCCTGGATCTCGGCGGCGTTCGTGCTCGAGGAGGGCTTTCCCATCGCCGAGTTGAAGGAGATCGTCGCCGATATGGCGGCGGCGGCCACCCACGCGGGCGTGCGGATCGTCACGGGCGACACCAAGGTGGTGCCCAAGGGCGCCGCCGACGGCATGTTCGTCACCACCGCCGGGACCGGGATCATCCCCGCCGGACGCACGCTGTCCGCGGCGTCGGTGCGGCCCGGTGACAAGCTGCTGCTGTCTGGTTCGATGGGCGATCACGGCATGGCGGTCATGCTCGCGCGGGGCGACCTTGCCATCGAGGCCGACATCGCTTCCGACACCGCGTCGGTCAGCCCGCTGGTGGAAATGCTGATGGCGGCCGCGCCGTCCACCCGTTGGATGCGCGACGCGACGCGGGGCGGGGTGGGCACCGTCTGCAACGAACTGGCCCAGGCCTGCGGCCTCGGGGTGCTGCTCGAAGAGGAGCGGCTTCCCGTGGCGCCCACGGTGAACGGCGCCTGCGAGCTGCTCGGCATCGACCCGCTCTACGTCGCCAACGAGGGCAAGTTCGTCGCCGTCGTCGCGGCGGAGGAGGCGGAGGCAGGGCTGGCGGCGCTGCGGTCGCACCCGCTGGGTGCCGACGCGGCCGAGGTCGGGGAAATCTTCAGAGAACCAGCCGAAAGCGTGGTGCTGCGAACGGGATTCGGCGGTACGCGGATCGTCGACATGCTCGTCGGCGACCCGCTGCCGCGGATCTGTTAGACCCGCTCGGCGGAAAAGAAGGAGAGTAGCAGCAGATGTGTCTTGGAATTCCGGGCCGGATCGTCGAAATCACCGATCCCGCCAACTATCTGGCGAAGGTCGATGTCAGCGGCGTGCAGCGCACCATCAGCGTCCGGTTGCTCGAAGACGACATGCCCGAGCCCGACGACTGGGTGCTGGTCCACGTCGGGTTCGCGATGGCCAAGATCGACGAGACCGAGGCGCTGCTCACTTTGGCCGCCGTCCAGAAACTCGGCGACGCCTACGACACCGAGATTCAAGCCTTCGACTCGTCGGCCATAGTCTAGGGGAAGGCGCACAATGAAATTCGTAGACGAGTTCCGTGATCCGGCCGCGGCGCGGAAGCTGCTGGGCGCCATCGGTCGCTTGGCCGGCGCCGACGGTGAGCAGTTCAAATTCATGGAGGTGTGCGGCGGGCACACGCACACGATCTACCGGCACGGCATCGAGCACCTGTTGCCCGAGAACGTCGAGCTGGTGCACGGCCCTGGGTGTCCGGTCTGCGTGATCCCGATGGGCCGCATCGACGACGCGATGTGGCTGGCCGGCCAGCCGGAGGTGATCTTCACGTGTTTCGGCGACATGATGCGGGTGCCCGGCTCCAACGGCAGCCTGCTGGACGCCAAGGCCAAGGGCGCCGACGTGCGGTTCGTCTATTCGCCGCTGGACGCGCTCAAGATCGCGCTCGACAATCCCGACAAGCACGTGGTGTTCTTCGCCATCGGTTTCGAGACCACCGCGCCGTCGACCGCGGTGACGCTGGTGCGGGCGCGCGACCTTGGCTTGACCAACTTCAGCGTGTTCTGCAACCACGTGATGATCGTCCCGCCCATCAAGGCCATCCTGGAGTCACCCGACTTGCGGCTTTCGGGGTTCATCGGCCCCGGGCACGTGTCGACGGTGGTGGGCAACCGCCCCTACCGGTTCGTGCCGGAGGTGTATCGAAAGCCGTTGGTGGTAGCCGGTTTCGAGCCGCTGGACATCCTGGCCGCCGTCGCGATGCTGCTGACGCAGATCCGCGAGGGCCGCTGCGAGGTGGAGAACCAGTACACGCGCGTGGTGCCCGAGCACGGCAATCCCGCCGCGCTGGCCCTGATGGGCACGGTGTTCGCGCTGCGTCCCCACTTCGAGTGGCGGGGGCTGGGATTCATCTCGCAGAGCGCGCTGCGCCTGCACGACGACTTCGCGGAGTTCGATGCCGAGCTGCGGTTCGCGATGCCCGGCGTGCGCGTCGCCGACCCCAAGGCCTGCCAGTGCGGCGAGGTGCTCAAGGGTGTGCTCAAGCCTTGGGAATGCAAGGTTTTCGGCACGGCATGCACTCCCGAGACGCCGATCGGCACCTGCATGGTCTCCCCCGAGGGGGCGTGCGCGGCCTACTACAACTTCGGGCGCATGCACCGCGACGCGGTCAAGCTGGTGGGGCACGCTTGACCGGCGAGACCGCCGACCCTCAAGCGGGAGTCGCGATGTTCGCGCGCTACGCCTATGCGCCCAACGCGCTGGGCTTTTGCGGTCCCCCGCTGGGAGCCACCCTGCGCGACGGCACGATCGAGGACGTCCGCAGGGCGGCGGCGAGGTTCTCCGGGGCGTGGCCGTACCTGCGGGTGCTGTCGGCGCTCACCGGAATCGCCGACCCGCTGGACCGTCGGCTCGTCGAGGCGTACTGGCTGGGCGGCGGCGCCGGCGCCGACCTGGACCCGCCGGCCTTCCTCGAGGCGTTACTGGCGATCATCGGCCCGCAGGCGGGCCGCTACTGGTCGCATCTGACGCCGGAGCTGGCCCGCGAGGCCGCCGCCAACCACTGCTTTCACGTGTTCGGGGTGTACCCGTGGACGCGGTTTCTGGGCCGGGGCATGGACGAACACCCCCTCGAGGTGCTCGACAACTGCCGCATCACCTGGGGGACCGTACTGGGCCGCGACCGCGACCGGATCGAGGTGCGGCACCGCAGGCTGGTGCTCGACGGCGGGTCGCTGGTGCTGTCCGAACCGTCGTCCGGCGTCTACGACGTATGGACCGACGGGTTCAGCGCGGTGCCCGACGTGGTCGTGGGCGACGAGGTTGCGCTGCACTGGGGGCGGCTGTGTGGCCGGCTTTCCCCGCGGCAGGTCCGCGCGCTCGCCGAGGGAACCGACCGTCAGCTGCGCGTGACGAGCGAGCGACTGGCGCGCGTCTAATTTCATGCCAGACTGGCCCGGTGCCGGGTTCCCTTTGCGACGTGCTGCCCGCCGCCGCCGCGCTCCTCGGCGTGCCGGGCGCCGTCGACAAGTTGGCGCTGCGTGAATGGCTGGGCGGGGCCGATCAGGTCGACCGCGTCGCGGTGGTGCTGGTGGACGGACTGGGCTGGCACCTGCTTGCGGAGCTGGCCGGCAGCGCGCCGCTGCTCGCCGCCGTGCTCGCGGGGCAGACCGGTCGGCTCACGGAGCTCACCTGCACCTTCCCCTCGACCACCCCCACCAGCCTGGTCTCCCTCGGCACGGGCGCGCAGCCGGGCGAGCACGGGATCCTGGGCTTCACGCTCAACGTTCCCGGCACCGACCGGGTGATCAACCACATCCTGTGGCGCGACGACCCCCCGCACGGCGAGTGGCAGCCGCTGCCGACGTGGTTCGGGAGGCTCAACCGGGCGGGCGTCAGCGCGCGCGCCGTGTTGCCGGCAGCGTTCATCGGCAGTGGGCTAACCGACTCCGCCTATCGGGGCGCGGAGTTCCGCCCCATTCAACCGCCGGACGACAACGCGCGGAAACTGGCCGACGAGCTGAAGGCGGCGCCGGGCCTGGTGTACGGCTACACCGCCGCGCTGGACACGGCGGCCCACGCCTTCGGCGTCGGATCGTCCCGGTGGCACGAGGCGGCGGCCCAGGTCGACGAGCTGCTGACCCGGCTCGTCGAGGCCCTGCCCCCGCGAGCGGCGCTGCTGGTGACCGCCGACCACGGCGGTTTCAACGTCCCGCCGGACGCGCGGGTCGACCTCGACACCGACCCGCGGCTGGCCGCGGGGGTCCGCGTCGTCGCCGGCGAGCCGCGGGTGCGCTACCTGCACACCGAGCCCGGTGCGGCGGCGGACGTCCAGGCCGCCTGGACCGAGGTACTCGACGGCAGGGCCCACGTCTACAGCCGCGAGCAGGCGGTGGCCACCGGCATGTTCGGACCGGTCCACCCGGCCCACCTGGCCCGGATCGGCGACGTCGTCGCCGTCTGCACCGGCGACACCGCCGTGCTGGCGACCGGGCACGAGCCACCGGAAACGGCTCGCCTCGTAGGCTTTCACGGCGCGGCGACACCCGCCGAAATGGCCATCCCGCTCATCGCATTCAACTCCCCTGCCACCGCCCGCTAGTTGGCCCGCGAACGCACACCGGACTTTGACCGTTCTCACAGCTCACACGGCTTGCCGGCCCAGCCTCGTGTTGTAAATTCGGGCCACTGTGACAGTCGGAAACGCCCACGGGACTCGACGATGGCGGTCAGCCATCGCGGTCGCCGCGGTCCTCGGGCTGTTCTGCGCGGTCACCGCGGGTTGGGCGTCGCACGGAAGAGCGGTCGCCGGCCTGGAGCGCGCCGCGTCCCCGCGGGCCGTGCACGCAGCGGTGAATGCGGCGCCGGTCCAAGCGCACAACGCCTGCCCCGGCGCCCCGAACTTTTCCGCCGGGTCCGCGCCGACACATCACAAGTCCACCAAGACCCCGTGGATGACCCAGGATCGGCCGCCGACGTGGGCCCGCTCGTCGCCGCCGTCGATCGGATCGCCCTTACCGGCTTCGTTCGAGGCCGCGATATTTCGGCTGCCCCGGGCGCCGTCGCGGATGCCCGAGATGATCCCGCCGGACGGGGATCTGTTGACGCGGCTCCGCGTCGCCCGCTGCTGAGGGCTCACTCCCCCGCGGCAACCGCCGTATCCGCACTGCCGCCGTTGCAGGTGGGCCTGTAACCCCCGCGCCTACGTCCAACAGAAGAGTCCCGTTCTCAGCACGGCCGAAGCCGGCCGTCGTTAGGCAGAGATAGCTATGAATTTCACGACGCTTCCCCCCGAAATCATTTCCGGCCAGCTGCATACCGGCCCCGGTTCGGAGTCGCTGGCCGGGGCCGCGACGGCGTGGGCCCGCCTGGCCACCCGGCTGCACACCGCGGTCGCCGACTACCGGGCGGTGACGGCGAAGCTGCTGGCCAGCTGCGAGGGCCGCACCCCCGCCCCCGAGCGCGCGGCGGCCTACATCGACTGGCTCACCGACACCGCGATCCGGGCCGAGCAGGCGGCCACGCAGGCTGCCGCCGCGGTAAGCGCGCACGGCGCGGCGCTGGGGGCCACGGTGCCGCCCGAGACCATCGGCGCCAACCGCGCGCAGCGACAATCGCTCATCCTCGCGGACCCACTCGGTCTGGCCGGCCCGGCAATCGCCGACACCGAGGCCGACTACGAACGGATGTGGGCCCAGGACGCCGCGGCCATGCACGCCTACGCCGGGGCATCGGCCGGCGCCGCGGTCCTGGCGCCGTTCGCGTTGCCGCCCGGCGGCGCGAGCCGGGACGCGTGCGCCTCGAGGTCGGCGCCGGAGATCGTCTCGGCCGGAAGTCGGCTCATCTCCGCCGCACCCGGCGCGCTGCGCGCGCTGTCCCGTTCGCCGCTGGCCACATTCGACGTCTCCCTCGCGGCGGCCACCTGCCCGCTGTCGAAGCTGAGCTCACTCACGGCGCCGTCCGGTGTCGCGATCGCCTACCTGAACGCGCTGAACAAGGCGGCGGCGCTGCGCTGCCTTGTGCCCGACCGGCACGGTGTTCGCGGCGCCGCGATCTCGGTGCGCGTCGGCCGCGCAACCTCGCTCGGCGCGTTGTCGGTACCGCCGGGCTGGTCGGCGGCCGCGGTGCCCATGGCCGTCTATCGCGGGACGGTCGCGTAGCCGACTCAGCGCGCGCCCGCGGCATACGACCGCGCGGCGTCGACGATCGCCGCGAAGAGGCGCACGTCGTCGAGGGATTGCTCCGGATGCCATTGCACCGCAAGCACAAACGGTGCGCCGGGCAGCTCCAGCGCCTCGACCACACCGTCGGGGCCCCAGGCGCTGACCATCAGTCCCTCGCCGACTTTGTCGATCGCCTGATGGTGGTAGCACGGCGCGGCGGTGGACTCCCCGACCAGCGCGGCCAGCCGGCTGCCCGCCGCGGTGCGCACCGGCAACCTGGTGAACACCCCGTTGCCGGCCCGGTGCCCGTCGTGCCCGAGCACGTCGGGCAGGTGCTGGTGCAGGGTGCCGCCGAGCGCCACGTTGAGCACCTGCGCGCCGCGACAGATGCCCAGCACCGGCAGGCAGCGGTCCAGCGCCCCGCGCAGCAAGGCGAATTCCCAGGCGTCGCGATCCGGTCGCGGCTGGTCGGTGCTCGGATGCGGCTGCTGGCCATATGCGGCGGGGTCGACGTCGTAACCGCCGGTGATCACCAGCGCGTCCAGGTTGTCGAGCACCGCGCCGACGGTTTCGGGGTGCACCGGCTGCGGCGGTAGCAGCACCGCGGCCCCGCCGGCAGCGACGACGCCCTGGAAGTAATCCGCGGGCAGGTAGCCCGCCGGGATGTCCCAGATCCCGGTCTGCACCCGCTCCAGGTACGAGGTCAGGCCCACCACCGGGCGCCCAGAGGCGTTCACAAGCCGAGCATCCTTTCCGATCGTGGCTCCCGCGCATCGGCCGGCGCGCTGAGCAGCCGCTCGGCGCCGGAGGTTTCCGGCTCCGCTGGACACGGTACAGCGGCGGGCCGATCAGCGCCGCGCGCGAGGCGTCGGCAATCGGATTGCGGCGGTTGAGCTTTGAAACACCAACCGGGACTACCAGGTGCTGGTGCGCAACACGATCTCGGCGGCCAGCTGTGCCGTCGACTCCTGCACCGTGCGCCGCCCCAGGTGCACCACACGGTATTCCGCGTAGACGTACTGCTGGCTGGCGCGTGCCACCGCCCGTGCGGCCGGCGAGCTGACCAGGACGGTGGTGCCGATCTCCACCGGCGGACAGTGTTCGTCACGCACCACGCCGTCGCGGTCCACCGCCCGCGGATGGCCGCGGTCGATCACCACCAGGCCGACGAACCGGCCCAGCTTGGTCGCCGCCAACTCCCAGGCCAAATCGCCGCCGGCGCGGTCGCCGACCACCACGGCCCAGCCGATCCCCAGTGCGTCGAGGATGCCGACCACCGACTTGGGGGTCAGGCGCGGGTCGAGACCGATGACGACCGTCCGCAGCGAAGCCGTGTGCAGCCGCTCGCAGACCGCGTCGTACGCGGCGGGCGCGCGCTCCTCGTCACCCAGGATGACGACCACGACGCCCTGCTCCGGACCGGCCACGGCTACCGGGACGGGGAATCCGTCGAGCGTGGTCATCATGGAGGGCATCTACGCACGCTACAGCCGATCGGCCCGCACGCGCGACGAAATCTTGAATCCTGTGCGCGCGCAACGGGTTTTGCACCACCGTAAATTCGACCGTCGAACGTGCACATACCGGCGAACGCCCTACGGCCGCAACTGCGTTGCGATGTGCGGCCGGCGTGGCGGCGGACCGTCGAGCAGGCCGAGGACGGCGTCGACGTCGAGATGCGAAGTCAGCAGATCGGCGATCACGTCCAACTGCGCGTCGCGTCGCGCGGCGACGTCGGTGTCGGCGGCCACGAACCCGGCGCGGCCGGCCGCGGCCGCGACCCGGGTGAGCCATGCGCGCCGGAAGTCGTCGTTGTCGAGCAGGCCGTGCCAGTGCGTACCGAACACCGCGCCGCGCCGAAGGCCGTGCGGCTGGCAGTCGCGCCCGCCCTCCGCGCCGAACCAACTCTCCTCCGCACACCGCGACACCCGGCCGTGATGGATTTCGTACCCGGCGACCGGCCGTGGCCACCGGCGGAGAACTTTGGTCTCGCCGAACGTGATATCGGCGTCCAGCAACCCCAGCGCGGCGACTTCGCCGGCCCCGGATTCGACGGTGTCGTCGATGCGCCGGCACAGCATCTGAAAGCCCCCGCAGATGCCCAGCACCGGCTTGCCGGCCGCGGCGTGCGCGGTGATCGCGCCGGCCAGACCACGATCGCGCAGCCAGGCCAGGTCGGCGACGGTCGATTTGCTGCCGGGGATCACGACCAGGTCGGTGTCGGCCAGGTCGGCGGGGTCGGCGCTCCAGCGCACCATGACACCCGGTTCGCACGCCAGCGCCTCCACGTCGGTGGAGTTGGAGATCCGCGGCAGCCGGATCGCGGCCACCCGCAACCACTCGCTCCCGCGCGGTGGTGCCGGGGCGCCGACGACGCGGCTCGCCACCACCGACAACGAATCCTCGGCGTCGAGCCACAGCTCGTCCGCGTGGGGCAGCACCCCGTAGGTCGGGCGGCCCGTCATCGCATGCAACTGCCGCAGTCCGGGTGCCAGCAGCGCGGGGTCGCCACGGAATTTGTTGACGACGAAGCCGGCGATCAGCGCTTGGTCGTCGGGCTCGAGCACCGCGACCGTCCCGAAAAGATGGGCCAGCAGCCCGCCGCGGTCGATGTCGCCGACCAGGATCACCGGCAGGTTCGCCGCCCTGGCCAGGCCCATGTTGGCCAAATCCGTCGCTCGCAAGTTGATTTCGGCGGGCGAACCGGCCCCCTCACAGATGACGGCATCGAATTCGTCACGCAGGGAGGATAATTCGTCCGCGACGATCCCCGCGAGTCGGTCGCGGTGCCGCACATAGCTTGCCGCCGTGACTGATTCGGCGAGCTGGCCCCGGATCACCAGCTGCGACGTCCGGTCGCTGCCCGGTTTGAGCAGGATCGGGTTGAACCGCACGCTGGGCTGCAGCCCGGCCGCCCGGGCCTGTAGCGCCTGGGCCCGCCCGATCTCGCCGCCCTCGACGGTGACCACCGAATTGTTGGACATGTTCTGCGCCTTGAACGGGGCTACCCGGATGCCGCGCCGTGCCAGCAACCGGCACAGGCCCGCGACCACCACCGACTTGCCGGCGTCGGAGCTGGTGCCGGCGACCAGCAGCGCGCCGCTCATCCTATAGCGGTGTTCGCCGGGCCCCGCCCGGCCACCAGTCGCAAAATCGCACTCTTTCGGGCCGAATCATGCGATTTTGCGACTGCTCGCGGGAGCAGCGTCACGGCAGCGTCAGGATCTCGACGCCGGTGTCGGTGACCAGCAGGGTGTGCTCGAACTGCGCGGTCCACTTGCGGTCCTTGGTGACCACCGTCCAGCCGTCGTCCCAGATCTCGTAGTCCAGGCCGCCGAGGTTGATCATCGGTTCGATGGTGAACGTCATCCCGGGCTGCATGATCGTGGTGACCGAGGGCTGGTCGTAGTGCAGCACGACCAAGCCGTTGTGGAACGTGGTGCCGATGCCGTGCCCGGTGAAGTCGCGAACCACGTTGTAGCCGAACCGGTTCGCGTACGCCTCGATGACGCGGCCGACCACCGAGAGCGCCCGCCCCGGCTTGACGGCGTTGATCGCGCGCATCGTCGCCTCCCGGGTCCGCTCGACGAGCAGCCGGTGCTCCTCCGCGACGTTGCCGGCCAGGAAGGTCGCGTTGGTGTCGCCGTGCACGCCGTCGATGTAGGCGGTGACGTCGACGTTGACGATGTCCCCGTCTTCGATCACGGTGGAGTCCGGAATGCCGTGGCAGATGACCTCGTTCAGCGACGTGCAGCACGACTTCGGAAAGCCTTTGTAGCCCAGCGTCGACGGGTAGGCACCGTGGTCGACCATGTACTCGTGGGCGATCCGGTCCAGCTCGTCCGTCGTCACCCCGGGCGCGACCGCTTTGCCCGCCTCGGCCAGCGCGCCGGCCGCGATCCGGCCGGCGACGCGCATTTTCTCGATCACCTCCGGTGTCTGCACCCACGGCTCGCTGCCCTCGCGAACGCTTGACTTCCAGGCGTATTCCGGACGGGGGATGCGACTGGGCACCGGCAGAGTCGGGGACAACTCTCCGGGGGCAAGCGCGGTGCGAGCGGGCATGGGGCCAGCTTAGCGACGCTCACCGGGCGGCGCCGTCGCCCAGCCGATAGATTCGGGGGCCGCTTCTTCTGCGGGCTCAGGGCCGGCGTACCAGGTTCACCCGGCCGCGGATCAACGAGCGCCGCGGGCCCCGGATGATCACCGAGCCGCACACCACCCGTCCGGTCAGCACGACGTGCGGGCGGCCTTCGCCGGGCGCATCCTTGCGGCGATCGCTGGCGCTGCCCACATAGACCTCCACGTCGTCGATCGACGCGCTGGCGCCGTCGGGCAGCCTGATCTCCACCGATCCGAACCGCATGTCGAGTTCGATGACCACCACCGGGCCCGCGAACCGGGCCTTGGTGAGGTCGAGTTCGATCGAGCCCAGCCGGCGCACCAGCGCCAGGCGGGTGGGTACCGTCCACTCCCCCCGCCGTTTGAGTGAACCGGCCCAGCCGCGCAGCTCGACCCGATCGGCCGCCGAGGTGACGATCGCGCCCGGCCCGGGCAGGTCACCGACGAGCCCGTCCAGCTCTCCCCTGGTGCGCGCGTAGGACACCTGCGACGAGCGCTGCTCGAACTCCTCGATATCGATCAGCCCGAGCGCGACGGCATTGTGTAGTCGCCGCATCGTGCCGTTGCGGTCGGCGTCCGAGATCCGCAGCGCAACCATGTCGCCGCCGATATCCGTCATGTTCGCAATTTACCGCTGAAGCGGCCCCGCGCTTGCGAGTGGCGCTAGGCGAGGAAGTCCGGCGGCAGCGACTCGAACATCACCTTGGTCATCCGGACCGCGTACTCCGAGCTGCCGCCCCCGACGATCAGCGAGGCGAAGGCCAGGTCGCCGCGGTAGCCGGCGAACCAGGAATGCGATCCGCCCGGGAACTCGGCCTCACCGGTCTTCCCGTAGACCGCGCCGCAGCCGGCGATCTCCTTGGCGGTCCCGTTGGTCACCACCAGCCGCATCATCGGCCGCAGGGCGTCCACCATCTTCGGGCTGATCGGGGTGGTGTCGCCCTGAACCGCGGTCGGCCGGCCCGCGATGAGCTGCGGCGTCGGGGTCTTGCCGGCCGCGACGGTCGCCGCCACCAGGGCCATGCCGAACGGGCTGGCCAGCACCTTGCCCTGGCCGAAGCCGTCTTCGGTGCGCTCGGCGAGATCCACCGTCGGGGGCACTGACCCGGTCACCGTGGTGATGCCGTCCACGTCATAGTCCAGCCCGATTCCGTACCGGCTGGCCGCCTGCGTCAGACCGCGCGGCGGCATCTTGCTGCTGAGCTCGGCGAACGTGGTGTTGCAGGAGCTGGCGAACGCCCGCGACATCGGCACCACCCCGAGGTCGAAGCCACCGTAGTTGGGGATGGTGCGGTGCCCGATATCGAGATGGCCCGGGCAGCCCAGCATGGTGTTGGGGGTCGCCATGTCGCGGTCGACAGCCGCGCCCGCGGTCACCATCTTGAACGTCGACCCGGGCGGGAACAGGCCGGTGGTGGCGATCAGGCCGTCGGCGTCGGCGCCCCCGTTCTGCGCGATCGCCAGGATCTCGCCGGTCGACGGCTTGATCACGACCATCATCGCCTTGCCGCCGCGGGTGTCCACCGCGCGCTGGGCCGCGTTCTGCACCACCCGGTCCAGCGTGATGGAGATCGACGGCGCCGGTGACCCCGGCACCTCGTGCAGGACTTCGACTTCGACACCGTTCTGGTTGACGCTGACCACCCGCCAGCCCGGCTCGCCGTCGAGCTGGTCGGCGACGGCCTTCTTCACCTCGGTCACCACCGCGGACGCGAAATGCGGGTCGGTCGGCAGCATCTCGGGCTGGGGGGTCACCACGACGCCGGGCAGCCGGCCGATGGCCGGGAAGACCTTGTCGTTGTCGTCGGGATGCAGCGTCACCAGGTCCACCGGCTGGGTCGCCGAGCTGGCCTGCTCGGCGAGCAACTGCGGGTCGTTCAGCACGCCGTTGAACGGGTGCAGGACGTCGACGATCGCGTGCGCCGTCCCGATCAGGGCGGTCCCGGATCCGGCCTGGGTGGCGTCCAGCGTGTAGTGGTACAGGTAACCCGGCACCAGCACGTCGCTGCCGCCGAGCTCGTTTACCGACGCACGCCGCGGCGCGTCGGCCCGCAACGCGAACGTCTGATGTTCGCCCAGCTTGGGGTGCAGGCCGGTGCTGGTCCACCGGACCTGCCAGCGCCCCTCGTCGCGCGCCATTTTCAGCTGCCCGTCGTAGGTCCACGTCCGGTTCTTGGGTAGGCGCCAGCTGAAGCGGTAGCCGACGGTGCCGGTGTCCTCGGCGTACTTGGCGTTGAGGATCTGCGTGTCGAGGTGACTGGCCTGCAGCCCCGCCCATGCCGCGTTGAGCGCTTCGCGGGCGTCGTTGGGGCTGTCGGTCAGCTGCGCGGCCGTCGCGGTGTCGCCGACGGCCAGGGCGCCGAAGAACTTCTCGGCGGCCGGGCCAGGACCGTCGGGTCGCGGCGTGCAGCCGGACAGCGCGATCGCCGCGAGGAGCAACAGCCCTGAGGCAGCCATGACCAGTGGGGTTTTTGTGACCATTGGTACAGATGTTATGAAGTATGGCTGCCGCATGGGTATCGACACACCGAGATCGGATCGTGATCCACGCCGGCGATCGCCCGAGCGCCCGGCCAGCCGCGCGTTCGCCGCCCAGCGCCCGGCCAGCCGGGCGCGCGGGCGCGTTAGTCCAGCAGCACGGTCGCGAAGTTGCCCACCTCGGCGAAGCCCACGCGGGCGTAGGCGGCGCGGGCCACCGTGTTGAAGCTGTTCACGTAGAGACTGGCGGTGCGCCCGCTCCCGACGACCACGGCGGCCACCGTCGCGGTGCCGGCGGTGCCCAGGCCCAGCCCGCGCCACTCGGGGTGCACCCACACCCCTTGGATCTGGCCGACGCGCGGCGACTGCGAGCCGACTTCGGCCTTGAAGACGACCTGGCCCTGCTCGAAGCGCGCCCAGGCGCGGCCGGCCGCGATCAGGCTGGCCACCCGCCGCCGGTATCCCCGACCGCCGTCACCGATCCGGGGGTCGACGCCGACCTCGCCGATGAACATGTCCACGGCGGCCACCAGATAGGCGTCCAGCTCGTCCGGCCGGACCTGGCGCACTCCGGGGTCGATCTCGCAGTCGGGGTGGCGTGACAGCGCCAGCAGCGGCTGGTGGTCGCGCACGTCTCGCGCCGGGCCCCACGCCGACTCGAGCCGCTCCCACATCCGCATCACCAGGTCGGCCCGGCCGACCAGCGAAGAACATCGGCGCGCCCCGCTCATCGCCTCGTCGGCGAAGGCGTCCATGTCCTCCGGCGCGCCGCGCAGCGGGATCAGGTTGGCGCCGGCGAAGCACAGCGACTCCTGCGCGCCGCGCAGAGTCCACAGCTCCCCACCGATGGAGTTGGGTTCGATGCCGTGATCCGCCACCCGGGCCGCCACCATGCACGACCCGACGGGATCCTCGTCGAACACGCGCCAGACGGCAGCGGCGTCGCGCACCACGGACACCCGTCGCTCACCGACAAGGCGGAAGAGGGGCGGAGCCGACATCTGACGAACTCTCTGTGTTGCGAACTAAAGGACTTGCAAGAGGGAACCGGCCCCCATCAGCTTACGGTCACGATCGGCGAACCGCTGGATGTTGTGTCAGGACCGTGATCGGTCCCCATCTCCGAGGCCAGCCGCATGGCCTCCTCGATCAGCGTCTCCACGATCTGGGCTTCCGGCACGGTCTTGATCACCTCGCCGCGAACGAAGATCTGCCCCTTGCCATTTCCCGACGCCACACCCAGATCGGCCTCGCGCGCCTCCCCCGGGCCGTTCACCACGCACCCCATCACGGCGACCCGCAGCGGCACGTCGAGCCCGTCCAGCCCGGCGGTGACCGCGTTGGCCAGGGTGTACACGTCGACCTGCGCGCGACCGCAGGACGGGCAGGACACGATCTCCAGCCCGCGCGGCCGCAGGTTCAGCGACTCGAGAATCTGGATGCCGACCTTGACCTCTTCGACCGGCGGCGCGGACAAGGACACCCGGATGGTGTCCCCGATCCCCCGCGACAGCAACGCGCCGAAGGCCACCGCGGACTTGATGGTGCCCTGGAACGCCGGGCCGGCCTCGGTGACGCCGAGGTGCAGCGGGTAGTCGCACTGGGCGGCCAGCTGCTCGTAGGCGGCGACCATCACGACGGGGTCGTTGTGCTTGACGCTGATCTTGATGTTGCCGAAGCCGTGCTCCTCGAACAGCGACGCCTCCCACAGCGCGGACTCGACCAGCGCCTCCGGCGTGGCCTTGCCGTACTTCTCCATGAACCGCTTGTCCAGCGAGCCGGCGTTGACGCCGATGCGGATCGGAATCCCGGCCGCGGCGGCGGCCTTGGCCACCTCGCCGACCCGGCCGTCGAATTCCTTGATGTTGCCGGGGTTCACGCGCACCGCGGCGCACCCCGCGTCGATGGCGGCGAAGATGTACTTCGGCTGGAAGTGGATGTCGGCGATCACCGGGATCTGGCTGTGCCGCGCGATCTCGGCGAGCGCGTCGGCGTCCTCCTGACGCGGGCAGGCCACCCGGACGATGTCGCAGCCGGCGGCGGTCAGTTCCGCGATCTGCTGCAGCGTCGTGTTGACGTCGTGGGTCTTGGTGGTGCACATGGATTGCACCGAAATCGGATAGTCGCTACCCACCCCGACGTCGCGGACCATCAGTTGGCGCGTCGGGCGCCGGGGGGCGAGCGTGGGCGCCGGAGCGTCCGGCATGCCCAGGCCAACAGTCACTGTCTTGATTCCCTAACTATTGGAAGAGCCTGATCGGATTGACCAGATCAGCGGTCACGGTCAGCAGCATGTAGCCGACGACGAACACCAGCACCACGTACGTGGCGGGCATCAACTTGAGGTAGTTCACCGGTGCGGCCGCGACCATGCCGCGGGCGGACCGGACGAGGTTGCGGATCTTCTCGAACACCGCGATCGCGATGTGGCCGCCGTCGAAGGGCAGCAGCGGCACCAGGTTGATCGCGCCCAGGATGAGGTTCAGCTGAGCCAGGAAGAACCAGAACGCCACCCACAGCCCGTGGTCGACGGTGTCGCCGCCGATGATGCTGGCGCCGACCACGCTCATCGGGGTCTGCGGGTCGCGCTGCCCGCCGCCGATCGCGTGCACCAGCGCCCCCACCTTGGTGGGGATGGTGACCAGCGCCATGCCCACCTCGCCGGTCAGGTCGCCGGTGAACGCGAAGGTGGCCGGCACCGCGGAGAGCACCCCGTAGTGCGTCGGCGCGAGCTTGACGGCGGCGACGCCGATCGCGCCGACCGTCGACGGTGTCGCCTGACCGCCCTGCCCACCGCTCAGGAAGCGCTGGGTGGGCGTGACGTCGACGGAGGTGGTGATCGTCTTGCCGCCACGCTCGACGACGACCGGCACGGTGCCATGCACCTTGCGGATCGCGGCGGCCATGTCGTCGAAGGTGGACACCGGGGTATCGCCGACCTTGACCACCACGTCGCCGGCGCGGATGCCGGCCAGCGCGGCCGGACCGGGGCCGGTGCACTCCGAGAGCTTTCCGGGAGCCACTTCCGGTGCGACACAGGCGGTTTCGCCGATCACCGCCCTGGTCGGCGGGTGCAGGTTCGGCAGCCCCCAGACCAGCGCGATGCCATAGATCAGCACCAGGCAGATGACGAAGTTCATGGCCGGGCCGGCGAACAGCACCGCGACGCGCTTCCAGACGTCCTGCTTGTACATCGCCCGGTCGGCTTCGTCGGGCGCCAGTTCCTCGACCGACGTCATCCCGGCGATATCGCAGAAGCCACCCAGCGGCACCGCCTTGAGGCCGTACTCGGTCTCGCCACGCCGCGTCGACCACAGCGTCGGCCCGAATCCGACGAAATAACGACGGACCTTCATGCCGGTGGCGCGGGCGACCCACATGTGGCCGCACTCGTGCAGGGCCACCGAAACCAGGATGGCGAGCGCGAACAGCACAATGCCGATAACGAACATCATCAGGCTGCCAGGACCTTTCTCACACCATTCCGGAGACTCTGTGGGCGCTCGCGTCCGCGAGAGCACGCTGCGCCCGCTCCCGCGCCCAGCGCTGCGCGTCTAGTACCTCATCCACGTTAGCGGGTGAAACCGACCATTGGTCTGCGGCGTGCAGCACGTCGGCGACCGTTTTGACGATGACGGGGAAGCCGATCCGGCGTTGCAGGAACGCCTCCGCCGCCTCTTCGTTGGCCGCGTTGTAGACGGCGGTCATGCACCCGCCGGTCTGGCCGGCATACCGGGCCAGTTCGACCGCGGGAAAGACCTCGCTGTCCAGCGGCTCGAATTCCCAGCTCGAGGCGGTGCTGAAGTCGCACGCCGCCGCCACGCCCGGGACCCGATCGGGCCAGCCCAGCGCCAGCGAGATGGGCAACTTCATGTCCGGCGGGCTGGCCTGGGCGATGGTCGAGCCGTCTACGAACGTGACCATCGAGTGAACAATCGACTGTGGGTGCACGACGACCTCGATGCGGTCGTACGGGATGCCGAACAGCAGGTGCGTCTCGATCAGCTCGAGCCCCTTGTTGACCAGCGACGCCGAGTTCAGTGTGTTCATCGGGCCCATCGACCACGTCGGGTGGGCTCCGGCCTGTTCCGGTGTGACGCCCTCGAGCCGGGCGGCGGACCACCCGCGGAACGGCCCGCCGGATGCGGTCAGCACCAGCTTGGCGACCTCCCCGGGCGCGCCGCCGCGTAGGCATTGGGCCAGCGCGGAGTGTTCGGAGTCGACGGGCACGATCTGGCCCGGCCGCGCCGCCCGCACCACCAGGGGGCCGCCGGCGACCAGGGATTCCTTGTTGGCCAGCGCCAGCCGGGCGCCCGATGCCAGCGCGGCCAGCGTCGGCCGCAGCCCGAGCGCCCCCACCAGCGCGTTGAGGACGACGTCGGCTTCGGTGTCCTCGACCAGGCGGGTCACCGCGTCGGGGCCGCGGTAAGGGACGTCGACGATCCGCGCCGCGCGTTCGTCCGCTACGGCGATGTTGGTGACGCCGGTTGCGGCGCGCTGCCGTTGCAGCGTTTCCAGGTTCGCGCCACCGGCGGCCAGGCCGACCACCTCGAAGCGGTCGGGGTGTGCCGCGATGACCTCCAGCGCCTGGGTGCCGATCGAGCCGGTGCTGCCCAGCACCAGTACGCGAAGGCGGCCCCCGGGTGTCGCGTTTGTCACCCACTCATTGTGCCCCGCCCGGAGACGATGCGATGGCTGCCGGTCGCGACCGCGGGTATGCCAGAATCTCCGTACAACCCGATCACGAAAGGGATTCGCGTGGCCAGTACTGAGGTTGAGCCTTACGTCAACGGCGTCGACGTCGCCGAGGTGCCGTCCGCACGGTGGGGATGGAGCAGGATCAATCACCGCACCTGGCACATCACCGGCCTGGTCGTCTTCGGGTTCCTGCTCGCCATGCTGCGCGGCAACCATGTCGGCAACGTCGAGAACTGGTACCTGATCGGGTTCGCCGCAGTGGTGCTGTTCGTCCTGGTCCGCGACCTGTGGGGCCGCCGGCGCGGCTGGATCAGGTAGGCCCCACCCGCCCACTACGCCTTTTCGGCGGCCAGCTGTCCGCAGGCCCCGCCCAATCGCCTGCGCTCCAGCTACCCGCCTTCGGCGGCCAGCTGTCCGCAGGCGGCGCCCAATCGCCCGCGCTCCAGCTACCCGCCTTCGGCGGCCAGCTGTCCGCAGGCGGCGCTGATCTCGCGACCGCGGGTGTCCCGCACCGTGCACGACACGCCCTGCGCCCGGACCCGCCGCACGAAGTCGCGCTCCACCGGCTTGGGGCTGGCGTCCCACTCGCTGCCCGGAGTCGGGTTGAGCGGGATCAGGTTGACGTGCACCAACGGGCCGAGCGCCCGATGCAGGCGCTTGCCCAGCAGGTCGGCGCGCCACGGCTGGTCGTTGACGTCGCGGATCAACGCGTACTCCACCGACACCCGCCGGCCGGTGACGTCGGCGTAATACCGGGCCGCGTCGAGCGCCTCGCTGATCTTCCAGCGGTTGTTGACCGGCACCAGGGTGTCGCGCAGTTCGTCGTCGGGCGCGTGCAACGACAGGGCCAGCGTCACGCCGAGCCGTTCGTCGGCGAGTTTGCGGATGGCCGGGGCCAGCCCAACCGTCGAGACGGTGACCGAGCGGGCCGAAATGCCGAACCCTTGCGGCGGGGGTTCGGTGATGCGCCGCACCGCAGCCACCACCCTGGCGTAATTGGCCAGCGGCTCCCCCATCCCCATGAAGACGACGTTGGAGAGCCGATCACCGAAATCGTCCCGCAGGGCGGCGGCCGCGGACCGGACCTGCTCCACGATTTCCGCGGTCGACAGGTTCCGCGTCAGGCCCCCCTGCCCGGTCGCGCAGAACGGGCACGCCATGCCGCAACCGGCCTGCGACGAGATGCACACGGTGTTGCGCTGCGGGTAGCGCATCAGCACCGACTCGAAGGTCGTCCCATCGGTCCCGCGCCACAACGTCTTTCGGGTCTGCCCGGCGTCGCAGGCCACATCGGCTGCCGCGGTCAACAGCCGGGGGAACATCGCCTCGGCGACCCGCTCCCGCACGGCCGCCGGTAGATCGGTCATCTCGCGGGGATCGGCGATCAGACGGCCGTAGTACTGATGCGCGAGTTGCTTGGCGCGGAACGCCGGCAGCCCCAGCTCGGCGACGGCCAAGGCGCGGCCTTCCGCGTCGAGGTCGGCCAGGTGTCGCGGCGGCCTGCTGGGGCGGGGTTCGGTGAAAACCAATTGTTGGACCATGACCAGTCCAGTATCGGCCCTCTCAGGGAACGAGCGTCAGCACCGTCCACGCGGCGACCGCCGACGGCAGCACGCCGTCCAGGCGGTCCATCAGGCCGCCGTGGCCGGGCAGCAGGCGGCCCATGTCCTTGATGCCCAGGTCACGCTTGATCTGGGACTCGACCAGATCGCCGAGCGTGCAGGTCAGCACCAGGATGACGCCCAGCAACGCGCCGATCCAGGGCGGCTTGCCGGCCAGATAGGTCGCCGTCAGGATCGCCGCCGTGATGCCGAAGAACAGCGAACCGGCGAAACCCTCCCACGACTTCTTCGGGCTGATCGCCGGAACCATCGGGTGCTTGCCGAGCAGGACCCCCACGGCGTAGCCGCCCACGTCGGAGGCGACGACGGTGACCATCAGGCAAAAGACCCGGCCCGCGCCGTCGTGGGGGTAGACCAGCAGGGCGCCGAAGGAGGCGAACAGCGGCACCCACGCGGCCAGGAACACGGTCGCAGAGGCGTCGCGCAGGTAGTTGGCCGACGGTGACCCGGCGAACGGCTCGGGCCGCTTGCTGTTGTCCTGCATGAACAGCCGCCAGACGTTGCAGACCACCACGGTGGCGCCGTAGCCGGCCAGGGCGCCGGCGGCGTGGAACGGCCAGGTCAGCCACAGGGTCACCTGGCCACCGATCAGCAACGGGATGAGCGGGATGACGTACCCGGCCTCGCGCAGGCGTCGCACCACCTCGTGCGTGGCGACCAGGATGGCGAGGGCGACGATGGGAACCCAGAAGCGCGGCGCGAAGATCAACGTCACGATCAGCACGCCGCCGATCCCCGCGCCCACGGCGATGGCGGCCCGCAGGTCGCGTCCCGCGCGGGAGGTCTTCTTGGCGGGCTGCTGCACGGTGTTCCTGCCCTCGCGCGCCGGCTCGTCGGGCGGGCTGGCTGCGCCGGTGGTTGCCACGGACCTGGGTGAACTTAGCTGCTGAGCGGCCGTCAGACCTCCAGCAGCTCGCCTTCTTTGTGCTTGACCAGGTCTTCGATCTGGGTGATGTACTGGTGCGTGGTCTTGTCCAGATCCTTCTCTGCGCGGCCGACCTCGTCCTCGCCGGCCTCGCCGTCCTTGCGGATGCGATGCAGCTCTTCCATCGCCTTGCGGCGGATGTTGCGCACCGACACCTTGGCGTCTTCCCCTTTGCCCTTGGCCTGTTTGACCAGCTCCCGGCGCCGCTCCTCGGTGAGTTGCGGCACCGCCACGCGGATGAGGGTGCCGTCGTTGGTCGGGTTGACGCCCAGATCGGAGTTGCGGATCGCCGTTTCGATCGCGCCGAGCTGGCTGGTCTCGTAGGGCTTGATCACGACGAGTCGGGCCTCGGGGACGTTGATGCTGGCCAGCTGCGTGATGGGGGTGGTGGCGCCGTAGTAGTCGATGACGATCCGGGAGAACATGCCCGGGTTGGCGCGGCCGGTCCGGATGGTCGACAAGTCGTCCCGGGCCACCGCTACGGCCTTCTCCATCTTCTCTTCCGCGTCGAAGAGAGCCTCGTCAATCATTGCGCCGCTCCTCTCCCCCGCAAGCGGGAGGTACCCCCACATCACTGCGTTCTGCATCGTCGCCAGCGCGAATCATTCGTTCGCTCTTCCCGTCAGGTGGTGACCAGTGTCCCGATTTTCTCACCGGCGACCGCGCGGGCGATATTGCCATTGGTCAGCAGGTTGAACACCAGGATCGGCATGCCATTGTCCATGCACAGGCTGAACGCCGTCGCATCGGCCACTCTCAGTCCCCGGTCGATGACCTCGCGATGGCTGATCGCGGCGATCAGCTCCGCGTGCGGATTCAGCCGCGGATCCGCGGAGAACACGCCGTCGACCGCCTTGGCCATCAAGACCACCTCGGCGCCGATCTCCAGCGCACGCTGCGCGGCCGTGGTGTCGGTGGAGAAGTACGGCAGGCCCATGCCGGCCCCGAAGATCACCACCCGTCCCTTCTCCAGGTGGCGGACGGCGCGCAGCGGCAGGTAGGGCTCCGCGACCTGACCCATGGTGATCGCGGTTTGGACGCGGGTGACGATGCCCTCCTTCTCCAGGAAGTCCTGCAGCGCGAGGCTGTTCATCACCGTGCCCAGCATGCCCATGTAGTCAGACCGGGTGCGCTCCATGCCGCGTTGCTGCAGCTGCGCGCCGCGGAAGAAGTTGCCACCCCCGATCACGACCGCCACCTGGACGCCGTCGCGGACCACCTCGGCGATCTGGCGTGCGACGCGCGCGACGACGTCGGGATCGAGGCCGACCTGCCCCCCACCGAACATCTCGCCGCCCAGCTTCAGCAACACCCGGGAATACCTGGGCCGCGCCCGCGGCTGCCCGGCGGTCGATCCGTTCTCCGGTGCGGTGGGCCGCGGCTGCGGAGCCGCCGCACCGGCGGCTTGGGGCTCCCTGGACTCCGTCATCAGGCTCCTCGCATGAGAGTGCCATCCCGGGGTGAAAACATCCGGAACGGCATTTCACATCCTGCCTCATCGCAGCACAACGCAGCCCCAGCGGGGTGCATTATGCGCGGAGTCCGCGAAGCGGAGGGCTTTTCGGGGGGTTCGGCCCAGGTGACGCCGGCGCCGGCACCGCCTTCGCGTCCGTTGAGCGGGGAATGTTTGAGCGATGCCCGCCAGGGGGAATCCGCACCATCGCGGCGGGAATTCACGGTCTTGAGAATAAGGGCCAGCCTCGCCGTTTGACCGGGCCGGTCGCCTCGGCGATTGGCAGTGAGCGCGAACGCTCAAGGTACGCCTACGAGAGGAACTGATCCATGGCGGACAACAACTCGGGACCTGCTGAAGCCGTCAAGGGCGTCGTCGAGGACGTCAAGGGCAAGGCAAAGGAGGCCGTCGGTGCGGTGACTGGTCAGGACGACCTCACCCGTGAGGGCCAGGCCCAGCAGGACAAGGCGGAGGCACAGCGCGACGCGGCGAAGAAAGAAGCCGAGGCCGAGGCGGCCCGCGGCGGCGCCGAGGCCGCTGAGGAGCGCCAGAAGGCCAATCAGTAGCTTGCCGGGAGGATGGGCTCGGTCTGTGAAAACGGACCGGGCCCATCGACTTTTCCGGATAACCGGTCCGATTGATCGCGCCGCGAACGGGTAATCAGCGGTGCGCTGCAGACATCTCCGCAGGAGGTGCCCAGCGCCGGGGGGCAAAGCAGATCCAACAAAAGTTCCGGGAGATGTCGTTGGACGTTCTACTGCTGACCGACGCGGACGACTTCGATCGCGCTCTGCCGCCCCTGACCCCGTTTGCCCGAATCATGCGCCGGGTGCCGCTGACCGATAGCGCCCGGACGACGGCCGATTCCGCCGACGTCGCCATCATCGACGCGCGCCGCGACCAGGCGGCGGCCCGGGCGGCCTGCCGCCGCCTGGCGACCGATGCCCCCGCCACCGCAGTGGTGGCCCTTGTGGCACCGGCCGACTGGGGGCTGACCGACGGCGACGGGAACATCGACGACGTCATGGCGCCCGGCACCAACACGGTCGATCTGTACGACCGGCTGCGGCGGGCAATCGTCCAGCGGCGCAGTGCGATCAACGGCAGCTTGAGATTCGGCGCCTTGCTGTTGCACCCGACCAGTTTCACCGCGTCGCTCGAGGGCGAGGACCTGGGCCTGACGCTGACGGAATTCAAACTCCTGAGTTTCCTTGTGCAGCATGCCGGTCGGCCCTTCACCCGCACCCGCCTGATGCACGAGGCGTGGGGCTACGACTGCAACGGCCGCGTCCGTTCGGTCGACGTCCACGTCCGGCGGCTCCGCGCCAAGCTCGGTCCCCGTTATCAGTCAATGGTCGACACCGTCCGCGGCGTGGGCTACATGGCGGCCACGCCACCGCACCCGGAATGGATCGTCAGCGAGTCGACGCTGACGCCGATGACGGCGAGTCCCGCCTCGTCCGACGCGGTCACGCCTGCACCATGATTCCGAAAACTGTTGCCGCACGGCGGCTTAGCGCCTAGATCAGCCGAAGAGCGGGAAGGCGCGCTTGCGCGCGAGCGCGTCCATGCCCTCCTGGATGGCGTCTTGGACCTCCCGGTACTTGCGGTCGACGTACGCCTCGTCCTCGGCGCGGGCGGGATCGTTGTCGAGCTCTACGGCAGGCATGAATCGGGTCCTGATCTTGGCCGGCAGCGGCAACTGCGGAAGCGCCGCCGGCGCGATCCCCCATGGCAGTGAGATCGCCAAGGGGAACACCTTGAGCCGCAGCAGGCGGTCCAGCTGCAGGGCTTTCGACAATTTGTCACCGCGGATCAGGACGGGCATGGCGTCGGCACCGCCAACCGTGGCGATGGGCACCACAGGCACGCCGGCCCGGATCGCCATCTTCACGAAGCCTTTTCGCCCCGCCAGGTTGGCCCGGTCACGCTCGGTCCACGGCCGCAGTGAGTCGACCTCCCCGCCGGGCCACAGCGCAACGTCGCGGCCTTCGGCCAGGGCGGTGGCGATCGCGTCCGGGGCGGCCGGCAGCACACCCATGGAACGGAAGTACCGGCCGATCACCGGAATCGCCATCAGCGCGTCGTGGGCCGTGCCGTGCAGCGGCCGTTCCTGCCCGAAGCGGCGCCACCACTGCAGGCCGACGGTCCAGGCGTCCCAGACGAACGGGGCCCCGGAGTGAATCCCCACCAGCAACGCCGGCGGCGCGGGAATGTTCTCCCAGCCGTCGATCTCCATACGAAACCAATAGTCAACCAACACATTCCACAGATACTTCTGCCGCTGAAGGGTGGTCTCGTCCTGGCCGCTGAGATCCCATTTGCCGGCCCGTTCGGCGACCCAGCCGCTCACTCCGCCACTCTGGCCGCTGCGCCGGTCCTCCATGGTCGCCCGCGCCTGCTCGGCATTCCGTCGCGCCTGCCTACGCACGTCGGCCGGCCTGTGATCTGGATTACTCATGGATGCGGTGTACCCGATTCGTGCCCGCACGATGCAGCAACCGGCCACCAAAAGCGGACCTCCCCGCGTCGCACGCGCGACGCGGGGAGGTATCCGCAAGGACCTACTAGGTGTGGGCCGGGCTGGGCGGAGCACCCGGCGCCGGGCTGGCGTTCGGCGCGCCAGGGGCCGAGCCAGCCGGCACGTTCGACGTCCAGATCAGGATGTCCTGCATCCCGTCGTTGTAGACGACACCGTTCGGGGGCGCGCCAGTCACGTCGAAGTACAGAGTTCCGGTCGACTCGCTACCCTGCGGGATCGGCGCGGGGTTGAGGCCGTTCGGGGCCCCCACCTTGTCGATGACCCGGTAGTTCTGGCCGTTGGGCCCCCGGGCGATGAAATCGTTGACCATAGGCGTCACGAGCCCGCCGTCCGACCGGGCGGTGACGTCCGCCTGGTACAGCGTTCCCTTTGGCGTGTAGCCGGGAATCGTGGCGTTGCTCGGCTGCAGGTTGCTGACCGTGTAGTCGGTGATCAGCGACCCGTCGACGAGTTTTTCGCTGGTGCCGAAGCCCTGAATATTGGGCGGCGGCGCCGCGGCAGCCGACGAAGCGGCGAAAACGCTTGCCACCGCAATACCCCCGGCAGCGGCGGCTGTCTTAATGGCCCTCTTGGTGACCTTCATTGTTCATTCCTTTCGTGTCGAACAATCGCCCCCCAGAAGGGCAATACGCACACAGGCCGCAAATAGCCATTCGTGGGCCACCCTAAACATAGGTGCCCGCCTGAATCGACTTTTTTGCTCTGCTAACTGCCGAAACGGGGTTGCTTTGCCAGGCAGCAACTTTCGCATCAGTTCTTAACATCTGTATCGATATTCACGTCCTGCACCATTCTTGCGGCCCGCCGCGCGGCGGGGCCGGCCGAGCGATTAGCGCCCCTCCTGGTGGGTAGTCGGAGCGGAACGAAGGCGACGAGGACGAAAGGGGCCGTCCGTGGAACGCGGGAGCTCTAAGCACAGTCCGCGCGAGGACGACGAACTCAAGCACGAATTGGACGGCACGCTGCGCGGCAACCGTCCCAGTCGCGCGGAGGAATGGCGGGATCCCGAGCCGCCGGCCGACGACGACCCCGACGTACCGACGGCCGGTCCGCTGCCCCGCGACTCCTAGCGGCGCGGCGCATTTCCGCGAAAACGACGCGACCACGAAAGAGGAGAAACATGGGCTTCGCGCCTCAGCAGCAGGCGGCCCCGGGTGTGCAGTCCCGGATGAACCCCGTTCCCGACTGCGGCGAAAACACCTATCGGGGCGCGGGAAAGCTCACCGGTAAACGGGCGATCATCACCGGCGGCGACAGCGGCATCGGCCGCGCGGTCGCGATCGCCTTCGCCCGCGAGGGCGCCGACGTACTGATCTCCTATCTCAACGAGGACGACGACGCCCGCGAGGTCGCCCGTTTCGTGGAAGATGCCGGGCGGAAATGCGTACTGGTCTCCGGTGACCTTTCGGATCCGGCGCACTGTCGGGCGGTCGTCGAGCGGGCCGTTCAAGAATTCGGCGGCATCGACATCCTGGTCAACAATGCCGCCTACCAGATGATGCATAAAAGCCTCGACGAAATCGGCGACGAGGAATGGGATTACACGTTCCGGCTGAACATCGGCGCATACTTTCACCTCGCCAAGGCGGCCGTGCCGCACATGAACCCGGGGTCGTCGATCATCGGCAGTTCGTCGGTCAATTCCGACACGCCCAATCCCACGCTGGCCCCCTACGCGGCGACCAAGGCCGCCATCGCCAACTTTTCGGCCAGCCTCGCTCAGCTGCTGGGCGACAAGGGCATTCGGGTGAACAGCGTGGCGCCCGGGCCGATATGGACGCCGCTGATCCCGTCCACCATGCCGCCGGAGAGCGTGGAGTCTTTCGGCGACAACACGCCGCTGGGGCGCGCGGGCCAGCCGTCCGAGCTCGCCCCCATCTATGTGCTGCTGGCCTCCGACGACGCGAGTTACATCTCGGGCGCACGGGTGGCCGTGACCGGAGGCCGGCCGGTTCTCTAGGAGGCCGAGCCTCCGCCGGCGCCCAGTGAGTTCTGCATGTCCGGCTTCATCGCCGAAAGTTGGGCGCCCCAATAGCCCCAGCTGTGCACGCCGTTCTGATCGATGTTGAACGTCGCGTTGTGACCCCCGGCGCCCTTGTAGGCGTTCTCGAATGCGACATTGCTGTTGAGCACCGTCTGCTCGATCACCTGGCCGGGCAGGCTGCCCTCGCCGATCTCCGATGGTGTGCCGTTGCCGCTGTAGATCCACAGTCGCGTGTTGTTGGCCACGAGTTTGCCGACCTGGACGGTGGGATCGTTGCGCTGCCAGCCCGGACCGCCGTCGGGCCCCCACATCTCCTGCGGCTTGAACCCGCCCTCGTTGCCCATGGCCAGCCCGATCAACATCGGCCCCTGACCGCTCGAGGGCGTGAGGTATGCCGAAAGGGAAGCCGCGTAACTGAACTGCTGCGGATGATAGGCCGCCAGGATGAGTGCCGACGATCCCGACATGGAGATACCCACGATGGCGTTACGCGTTCGACGCACGCCCTTGCTCGCGAGGTACCCGGGCAACTCGTTGGTCAGGAAGGTTTCCCATTTGTATGTTTGCGGCGGGCCGTCGTTGTTGGTGGCCGGCCCGTACCAATCGGTGTAGAAGCTCGATCGGCCGCCGACCGGCATGACCACCGATATGCCGGAGCCGGCGTACTGGTCGAACGCGTTGGTGTTGATGTCCCAGCCGCTGCGGTCGTCGCGGGCGCGCAGCCCGTCGAGCAGGTACACGGCCGGCGCTCCGCCCTTCTGAAACTCGACCGTGATGTCGTGACCCATCGACGGCGACGGCACGTGCAAGAACTCCGGTTGAGCGGCCCGTGCGGGGGCAACGCAGCCCACGACGCCCGCCAAGCCGGGCAGGGCCGCCGCCGCGACTGCGGCGACCATCACTCGACGTGCCCAGTGAATTATTGCCATCGTGGCTCACTTTCCTTGTTGCAGTATTGATTTGAGTGGCTAACCGCCGGGCCATGCCATGTCGATGTCGGCCTGGACGGCGCTTTCAGCCGTTTCGAGTGGATGCAGCAGCAGGCCGGACCAGATGCGGTCGATCGACACGCTTTCGACCGATTGGACCCCGTATCTGCGGACGTCGCGCGCGAGCTCGTCGCGACGCAGGTCCGTGGCCAACCGGCCCGGTTTGGGGTAGCCGATCCAGGCCCGCCGGCCGGCGAGCGCGGCTACGTACACGGCGGTCAGCTGATCCAAGTCCGCACGCCGCGCGGTGAAACCGATTACCGCGTCGGCGAGCTCGGGGCTTGACCCGTCCACTCCGGGAATCGTGTGGGCGTATTCCGGCGGAGCATTGATGAGCGCGACCTTGTCTCCCGCGGTTATTCCGAGCCTTCGTGCCAGCTCGCTGAACTCCGGCCACTTCATGCCATGACCTCTTCGCTTTTGCGCCAACTCACGGCCGGCAGGAGCGGCTGCCGTCGGCCTAAGGCGTTGGGCGCTGAACCGTTGCGCCGGCCGATCGCCGCCAGGACCAGCCACTCGCGGTTAGCGCTGCCGTAACAGGCTCAGCGCGAATTCGGCTGAAAGGCAACGCTTTCGGAGAGGAGGAGGGGCAGGCCGCAACGGCCCGTGATGGATGGCCGCCCTGCGGACTGAAGACGGACCTGACCTCTTCGTTATAGCAGAGCCGGCCTGCCGTGTCACTACGGCGATGGCCTCCCTGAGCCGTCCCAGCTGCGTTTTTTGGCTTGTCCGGCAGATTCGTACCGTGGTAAACAATCACTCAGTGCAACCGTTTTTAAGGACAACCGATGAACTCGTGCTATGAGCTGCTTCGGCTGGCCGAACTTGTTCGGGAGTTGCAGCAGAAAACCCCGCCCGATGGTCTGGCGACGCTCGATGGCCTCATCCTCCATGTCGCCGAAGCCGTGCCCGGGGCGCGGTATGCCGGCATCACGATTGCCGGCCGCCGATGCCTCGAGACCCCGGCCGCGACGGGCCGGTACCCGATCATGCTCGACGAGATCCAGAACCAAGCAGGTGAAGGACCCTGCGTGGGAGACGCGTGGGACCACAACACCATTCGGATCGACGACCTGGACAAGGACGGCCGGTGGCCCCGTTACCGGCGGGGAGCGCTGCAGCACACCCCGATCCGCTCGGTCCTCTCGTTCAAGCTCTTCAGGGACAGCCAGACGGCGGGCGCCCTCAACCTCTACGCCGAGCACGCCCTTGCATTCGACGATGACTCGCTGCGGGCGGGGCTGGCGGTTGCCGCCCATGCGGCCGTCGCATGGGATATTCTGCAGCGCGCCAGGCAATTTCGTGATGCCCTGGCCTCACGCGACATCATCGGCCAGGCCAAGGGAATCCTGATGGAGCGCTTCGAGATCGATTCGGTCGGCGCTTTTGATCTGCTCAAGCGTCTATCCCAGGAATCGAACACGCCCGTGGTTGAGCTGGCCGAAAAGTTGATCGACGCCGAGCATCCCCTGCGCAGGCGCCGGGGGGCCTAGGCTGGGGCGCACCGCAGACGCCGCGGCTCAGGAGCCGCGATTCTCGCCCAGCTCGTCGACGATCGGGCTCTGGACGGGGATGTCCTTCGCATTCTCGGCGAGTCCCGGTTTGGTGTGGGAGCGACGCGCGGTGGCTTTGTCGCCGTCCTGGACGTCGCGATCGTCGGCGATGGTGACCGACGCGGCGACCTGGGCGGCGTTGTTGTAGGTCTCGGGGGGAATGCCCCGCAAGGCGCGGACCGTGTCATCGTCGCAACCGTTGCGACCGGCGGCGTCGAGCAGGTCCTGCTTGTTCGCCGGAAAGTCCACATCGTTGAGGCATTGGCGCAACTGACTGGGGGTGGTGGACGCAACCATGGCTGTCGGGATGCCCGACCCGCCTGAGGATAAACGTCCGGGGCGCGGCGATTCAGCGCCAAGGGATTTCGGTCGTCAGCCCCGGCGTCGCCCTCGCCGAACGAAAAAGCCCCGTCGGGTCTCGCAGATTCCTCTCGCCGGCGGCGTCCTCTCATGTTTTTCCCGCGAGACGGCGGGTAGTACTTCGCCAGGCCGGCCGACGGGCTGTGCGGTCCTGCTGCGGCCGTCGAGGAACGGGCCCAGAGGCTTTCGTTGGCCCGGCGCCGGCGGCGCCACCGGTGACCAGGCCGCGTCGACGCATCATGCGCAGGAAGACTTGGCGACCCTTGAACCGGCGGTTGTCCCCGACGGGAGGTCCGATGTCCGGAAGTAACCGAAAGACGGTGCTGATCACCTTCGGCCGGTCATTTCTGTCACTGCACCTGGCCCGCTTGATGGACGCCGCCGGACACAATGTGCTGACCGCGGACTCGGTGCCCTTTCCGATCACGAGGTTCTCTTCGGCGGTCAACAGGACGTTCCGCACGCCCAGGCCGAGACACGAACCGGTCGAGTGGACCCGCGCCCTCGCCCGGATCACCCACGAGGAAGGCGTAGACCTCGTCGTGCCGATCCACGAGGGCACCGAGATCCTGGCCAACACGATCAAGCGATTTCCCGATCTGTTCGACGAGAGTTGCGCGTTGTTCGTTGCCGACTTCGACCTCGAGGCCAGGCTGGAGAACAAATACGAATTCCAGGCCACACTGCAGTCGCTGGGCATTCCGACCCTCGACTTCAAGTTGGTGCGCAACCAGCGGGAACTCGAGGCGTTGGATTTCGACAAGCCGTTCGCGCTCAAGCCCGTCTATTCGCGCGGCTCACAGGACATCCACAAAGTGACTCCTGGGCATCTCCCCCGTGACGTGAAGTTCAACGTGGGCAATCCGTGGATCGCGCAGGAATGGGCCGACGGCGCCCTATATTGCTCGTATTCCGTGTGCCACCACGGTCAGGTGAAGGCCCACGCCGTCTATCCGGTCCGCTACGCGATCGAGGGCACATCGGCTCTGACCTTCGAATCCGTTCGGCACGACGGCATCACCGCATGGGTGCGTGACTGCGTCAAAGCGCTCGGGATCACCGGGCAGGCCGCGTTCGATTTCATCGAGGTGCCCGGACGGGGCCTGTTTGCCCTCGAGTGCAATCCGCGGGCGACCAGCGGCATCCTGTTGTTCGATCCGCAAACCCGGGTCGACAGGGCTTTCTTCGGGGTCAACGACGACGTCATCGTCCCCGAGCCCGGCGCGCGCAAGATGCTGGAACCCGGCATGCTGATGTACGGATGGCGCGAGTCGTCCCTGCAGGGCAACACCTTCCGCGGATTCGTGCGCGACTACCTACAAACCGACGGCGTCATCTTCACCCGCCGTGATCCCGCGCCCGGCCTCGCGTTGCCCATCGCGATGGGAAACATCCTGGCCGAGGCCGCCCGCTATCGAGTCAACATCCCCGAGGCCTTCATGCATGACCACGAGTGGGACGGCGCCCCGACCGATGAGGATCGCGGTTGCGGATGACTTGCGGGCGCGTGCGATTCGCGGCGAGGCCTGACGATCAACCGCCGCGGTGCGCTCGGCAGAAACCCGTGATGCGGATGACGCTGTCTCCTGGTCCGGTGAAGATGCCGCCATGACCGGCGCCCGGGATCTGCACGAACTCGGCGGCGGGGATGAGTCGAGCCGTCTCCTCACACAGCGCCGGGGGGAAGAACAGGTCGTATTCGAACGCCAGGACCAGCGTGGGCACCTCGATCGCGCCGAGATGCTCGCGGGTCGGTTCGCCGGCCGAGATCCACTGCTGCGACGCCGTCAGCTGCCCCTTGAAGCCGTCGGGTCCCGCCCATGCGCTTTCGTAGCCCGCCGACAGCGCCTGCTGCCAACCCCGCACGGTCGCCGGATCCTGCAGCATCGGGAGGTGAAGGGTGGTCAGCAACTGCTCCACCACCAGCACCTCGCGCGGCATCTCGCCGTAGCGCTCGATCAGTGCGAGCTCCATCTCTCCGACCATCGCCCCCACCGGTGAGGGCTGAAGCCCGGCGAACAACACGAGTGCACGCACCACATCGGGCCGGTGGCGCAGCAGCATCTGCGCGGTGTAACAGCCCATCGAGTAACCGACGACCGTGGCCTGCCGCACCTGGAAATGGTCGAGGATGGCGGCGGCGTCGCCGGCCAGATCGGCCACCGAGTACGGCGCCGGCGGCGCAGAGGACGGTGCCAGCCCGCGCGCGTCGTACGCGATCACCTGGAATCCCGCGTCGACGAGCGACTGGGGAAGCCCGCAGATCTCCCATGTCAGGCTCGGCATGCCGAGGCCGCCGATGAGGAGAACGGCGGGGCCTTCGCCGAATCGTTGCACCGAAAGCTCGACGCCGGGTTCGACGGCGACGAACTCGGTGGTTCGCTCCAGCATCTGCCTCCCACAGCCTCGGCATCGACCAGCCCATGACTACCCAGACGGCCGGACGACAAACGGGAGCCACCCGCGAACACATCGATTGGAGCTTCCGGGCCCGAGTTGGATACGACGGCCGCACCCCGGGTAATGCTCCCCAAGATGAGTAGCCGAATGGGATGGCCAGCGCCTTCGTTGACGGACTGACGGAAGGGGCACCCGTGTCATTACTCGATATCGCGTTGTCGCCTCTGCGCACGGCGCTTCGCTTTGCCGGCGGCAACACCGACGAGGTGCGCGCGAACGCGCCCGAATCGGGCCTGGTCGTCGAGAACGGGATGCCGGAGGGCGTGCCGCCCGCTGCCCTGCGACCGGAACCGCGGTTGCCCGCGCCGGCCGGCTGGCCGTTCGGCGAGGATTTCCCACGCACCTGCGGGACCGGCCGGCTGGCCCACGGCGCATTCTTTTGGACCGACTTCGTCTATGACGACCACGGCGCGGCCGGCACCAGAGTCAAATTGCCCGAGGGGCGGGTCGTTCCCCCCAAGGGGACATACATCTACCCGGATGGGCCTGCCGCCGGCAACGGCGCCGACATCTTTCGCGTCGCGATCGGGCTCACCGAAAGCGACACCTGGTGGCGGATCGACTGGAACACGTTGATCGATCCCTCGATACCGCTCGGTTTGTTCGCCTTCGACACCGGGCGCGAAAGCGCCGCCTGCAGGCAGTGGCCCGCCGGGGCCGGCCTTCGGTCCACGGGGATCGACTTGGCACTGCTCCTCGGTGGCGCGGGGGCGAAGCTGATGGACCTGTCGGCGCAGACCGCGATCCCGGTCCCCCACACGGTCGACATGCAAGCGCGGTCATTCCTGGCGCGGATACCGCGCGCGCTCATCGAGCCGACGGGAACCTGGACGGTGCGCATGGTGGCCGGTCTCGCGAACGGGTCAGGTGACGGATTCGCCGACGTTCCGCGTGAGCGCGGGGCGCAGTCCGGGCAACCCAACGTCTACAACGTCGCCTTCCGCAGGTGTGACCAGGAGGCCGCGTACCACAACTTCTTCTCGGAACGGGCGCAGGCGGCGGCGCTGGCAGATGGCGACATCTCGCAGTTCTCGGTCAACGTGTCCTGGCACGACCTTGCCTCTGGCATGACCACCGACGAGCCGGTTGTGCCCGGCACGTCGACGCGGTGGTACGTCTCCTCGATCGAATTGGGCCAGGGACTGGCTCAGACCGGTTTACTCGCCACCGAACCGCAGTTCCTCGGCCGGGTGCAACCGTATTCGGTGTGCCTGCCCAAGTCGTTCGCGCCCGGGAAATCGCTGCCCCTGACGCTCTTGCTGCACTCGATCGCGATGGGCCAGAACCAGTTCGCCGCGGTCAATCACCGCCTGCTCGACCAGATGTGCGACAAGCGAGACGCGGTGATCGCGAGTCCGCTCGGGCGCGGCCCGGCATGTTGGTACTTCGACGAGGGCGAGCTCGACGTGTGGGAGGTCTGGGCTCGTGTCGCCGAACAGCTCGGCACCGACCCGAACCGCACGGTGGTCGTGGGTTATTCGATGGGGGGCTACGCGGCTTATCGGCTGGGACTGACGTATCCCGCAGTCTTCTCGCAGGCCGTCATCCTGGCCGGTTCCCCGACGTGCGGCATCCGGTTGCTGCCCGGCGTCGCCGTGCCCGCTGACGTGGACCCCGATTCGCACTGCGCACGCGAGGGCGAAACCTGGCCGCTGTTGCGCAACGCCCGGTGGCTTCCACTCGTGATCGCCCATGGTCTGCTCGACGAATTCGTGCCGTTCTTCGCCGTCGCGCAGCAGCTGCTCAAGCTTCATCGGCTCGGCTACCGCTACCACTTCACCCTCTACCCCTTCGAAGACCACGTGGCCATGGCGGTGCAGGGCAAATTCGCGGACTCGGTCGCCCACATGTCGACCCAACCGCGCAAAGCCGATCCCGGCCACATCAGCTTCAGTTGGTATCCCCAGCTCGAGCGAGCGGACCTAGGCCTTGGGCCACAACGGAATTGGTGGATTTCGGGACTGGCCGCCACTCCGGAAACCGCGTCGCGCCGGGGCGCTGTCGCCACCGTGGAGGCACGCTCGCTGGCACGCCCCGACGCTCCGCACCGGGTACGGAGACGCGGCGGATTAGTGCTGAGCTTCCGACCCATGCCGGGCACATACGCTGAGCAGACGTGGCAGCCGGGGCGGGCGCCCGGGGCCCGGCCGCACCTGACACTCGAGCTCACTGGGGTCGCGAGGCTGACCGTCGACATCGCTCGCGCCGGACTTGCCGCGCTGCCCCGTTCCACGATCACCATCACCACCGACGGCGCCGCCGAGGTGACGCTGGAAGGGCTGCCGCCCGCTATGGAGGTGCGCTGCGACGGCCAACGAGCCGGGCGAACCTTCACCGTCCCCGACGGCCGGCATCACGTCCGTTTGAGGGGATGACAACGCATGCCCCGGCACGAACGGCGTTCGCGCTCAAGAGGATTGGGGGTTCCGCGCGTCCCCCGTCGCGCCGGCGGCACGACGCACTTGCCGACGGTCCGCAGGCGCGGATCGACTTGGGCTGCTCACGGCGCCGCACGAACCGATCACGACGGGCTGAGAAGCTCCGCCGAGGCGCGATCACCTGTTCCGGACGCGGCGATTGTGCTTCTTGATCGCGTCGACCAGCTCCGCCTTATTCATCGTGGACCGGCCCCGGACGTCGAGCCGTCGGGCGACGTCAAGCAAGTGCTTCTTGCTCGCGTTCGCGTCCACACCCTCGGCGGTGGGCCCGGACGCTCGCGGACCGCCGCTCTTGGCGCGCTGGTCCGACGGGCCCTTCTGTTCCTTGGGCTCCCAATGGTCGCCGACCTTCTCGAAACTGTGCTTGAGGGCGGAATACGCCACCCGGTGGGCGCGTTCTTCGCTGCCGTATTCGTCCGCGGCCGAATCGTGCGTCTTCGCAAACGTGCGTTGCGCCTTGGCGTTGGAACGTCGCAAAGTGCTGGGCAACTCGTCCTTCTTCGGCTTGCCGCTTTTCGTCGTCTTGGGCATGGAAACCTCCTGATCGCGACCGACGTACTACCGCGGGCGGTTACCCCTTTGCCGGGCCGGCAATCAGGGTTTGCCCCCGAAGTCGCGCCCGGACGGCCGGAATATGTCAATATGATTGACATGGTTCAGGCCGAAGACGCCCCATTGGGTTACCTGCTCTACCGGGTGGCCAGCCTGCTGCGGCCGGAGGTTTCCGCCGTGTTGGGTCCGCTCGGCCTCACGCTGCCCGAATTCGTGTGCCTGCGGATGCTTTCCATGCTCCCGGGAATGTCGAGCGCCGAACTGTCCCGGCAGGCGGGCGTCACACCGCAGGCGATGAACACGGTGCTGCGCAAGCTGGAAGACATTGGCGCCGTGGCACGTCCGACATCGGTGTCCAGCGGGCGCGCACTGCCCGCCACCCTGACCGGTCAGGGCCGCGCCCTGCTGAAGCGGGCCGAGGGCGCGGTGCGGACCGCCGATGCCCGCATCCTGGCCAAGCTGACCGATACCCAGCAGCGCGATTTCAAGCGGATGCTCGACAAGCTGGGGTCCGACTGACGCCGCGGCGATCGCGAGCGCGGCGAAGCCGGGCGAAGCGGGTCGCCGCCATCGACACGCGGCGATCGCGAGCGCGGCGAAGCCGGGCGAAGCGGGTCGCCGACCAGTTCAGACGGTGTGGATCCGGGCCCATGGCCGGGCCTCTTCGAGCTCGTAGGCCAGCTCGAGCAGCAGCGCCTCCTGGCCGAGGTCGGCGGAGAGCATCATGCCCACCGGCATGCCTTCCGCGGACTGCGCCAACGGAAGCGAAATGGCCGGCTCGCCGGTGACGTTCTGCAGCGGGGTGAACGAGACCCAATCGATCAGCCGATCGAGCACCTGCCGGTAGTCGGTGGGAGCCAGATACCCGATGCGTGGAGTCTCGTCGGAGACGGTCGGGGTGAGCACCGCGTCGTAGGTGCCGAAGAACCGCGCGGTGCGCCTGCGTATCCGGCGCAACCGCGTGATGGCCAACGGCAGCCGGTGGATGTTGCGCGCCGTGTGCCGTTCGAGTCCGAGCGTCAGGCTGTCCAGCCGGGCTCGGTCGAACGTCTTGCCGAACATGTGCCGGCCGCCGCGCACCTGGGCCAGGGCGAGGAAGCCCCAATACAAGACGAAATCGTCGACGAAGCTGGCCGGCACCGGGGGCTCCTCGACGTGTTCGACGCGGTGTCCCAGCTCTTCCAGCAGCCCCGCCGATTTGAGCGTCAGCTCCCGCACCTGCGGACTGCTGTCCCGCTGGACCGAGCGGGTCACCACCGCGATCCGCAACCGTTGTCTGCCGGGACCGGTGACGTCGCCGATGGGCGCCAGCTTGTGATTCCGCCAGATCCGCTCGGCCTCCCGGTAGAACGCCGCGGTGTCGCGCACCGAACGGGTCAGCACACCGTTGGCGACGATGCCCACCGGCATCCGGCGCAGTGTCGGGTCCAGCGGCAACCGCCCGCGCGACGGCTTGAGCCCGACCAGCCCGTTGCAGGCGGCCGGGATGCGGATGGAGCCGCCGCCGTCGTTCGCGTGGGCGATCGGCACCACGCCGGCGGCGACGAACGCACCCGAGCCCGACGACGAGGCGCCCGCGGTGTAGTCGGTGTTCCACGGGTTGCGCACCGGCCCCAGCCGTGGGTGTTCGGCGGACGGGCTGAACCCGAATTCCGAGAGCTGCGTCTTACCGATCGACGTCAGGCCGGTGGCCAGGTACACCCGCGCGAACTCGCTGTCGGCGGGCGCGTCGAACGGCGTCCACGCGTCGCTGCCGTGCATTGACGGTTGGCCCGCGACGTCGACGTTGTCCTTGACGAACGTCGGGACGCCGTCGAAGAAGCCGGTTGCCGCGGCGGCGGTGCGGGCCTGCTGGAAGGCCGCGTACGCGAGGCCGTTCAGGACCGGATCGACGGCTTCGGTACGGGCGATCGCCGCCTCGATGACCTCCGCGCGGCTGACCCAGCCGGCCTGTATCGCGTGGGCGAGGCCGACCGCATCCAGGTCACCGAGGGCGTCGTCGCCGAACGCATGCACGTGTCGCATGTATCGACGCTAGCCCGCCCGCGCGCGGGGCTCAGGCCTGGCCCACCTCGAAGCGCACGAACCGCGTCACCGTCACGCCGGCCTCGTCGAGCAGGGCCTTGACCGTCTTCTTGCTGTCGGACACCGACGGCTGCTCCAGCAGCACCGCGTCCTTGAAGAATCCGTTCAGCCGGCCCTCGACGATCTTGGGCAGCGCCTGCTCCGGCTTGCCCTCAGCCTTGGCCGTTTCCTCGGCGATGCGGCGCTCGCTGGCCACCACGTCCTCCGGAACGTCCTCGCGGGACAGGTAGCGCGCCTTGAGCGCGGCGATCTGCAGCGCGACGGAGTGCGCGGCCTCGGAGTCCGAACCCTCGTACTCGACCAGTACACCGACGGCCGGCGGCAGGTCCGCGGCGCGCTTGTGCAGGTACGCCTCGACGGTGCCGCCGAAGTGGGCGACCCGGCGCAGTTCGAGCTTCTCGCCGATCTTGGCCGACAGGTCCGCGATGGCCTGCTCGACGGTCTTGCCGCCGGCGCTGGCGGCCTTGAGCGCGTCGAGGTCGGTGGCCTGGGCGTTGAGCGCGGCGTCGACGATCTGGTCGGCCAGGGCCTGGAATTCGGCGTTCTTGGCGACGAAGTCCGTCTCGGAGTTGAGCTCGATCAGCGCGCCGCCCTTGGCCGCGACCAGTCCTTCGGCGGTGGCGCGCTCGGCGCGCTTGCCGACGTCCTTGGCACCCTTGATGCGCAGCGCCTCGACGGCCTTGTCGAAGTCGCCGTCGCTCTCGGCCAGCGCGTTCTTGCAATCAAGCATGCCGGCGCCGGTGAGCTCCCGAAGCTTCTTGACGTCGGCGGCGGTGAAGTTGGCCATATCAGCCTTCCGTGGGGGTGGATTCGGGTGCGCCCGCAGCGGCGTCGGCGGGGGCGCTGGCGGCGGCGGAGGCCAGCAGTTCCTGTTCCCATTCGGGCAGCGGCTCGGCGGCCTCGGCCTCGGGCTTGCCGTCGCCGCGGCCGGCCCCGGCGCGGGCCTGCAGGCCCTCGGCGACCGCGGAGGCGATCACCTTGGTCAGCAGCGCGGCCGAACGGATCGCGTCGTCGTTGCCCGGGATCGGGTAGTCGACCTCGTCGGGGTCGCAGTTGGTGTCGAGGATCGCGATGACCGGAATGCCGAGCTTGCGGGCCTCGCCGACGGCGATGTGCTCCTTGTTGGTGTCGACGACCCAGATGGCCGACGGCACCTTGGCCATGTCGCGGATACCGCCGAGGCTGCGCTCGAGCTTGTTCTTCTCCCGGGTCAGCATCAGGATTTCCTTCTTGGTGCGACCCTCGAAGCCGCCGGTCTGCTCCATCGCCTCGAGTTCCTTGAGGCGCTGCAGCCGCTTGTGCACGGTGGAGAAGTTGGTGAGCATGCCGCCCAGCCAGCGCTGGTTCACGTACGGCATGCCGACGCGGGTCGCTTCGGCAGCGACGGATTCCTGCGCCTGCTTCTTGGTGCCGACGAACAGCACCGAGCCGCCGTGGGCGACGGTCTCCTTGACGAACTCGTACGCCTTGTCGATGAAGGTCAGCGTCTGCTGCAGGTCGATGATGTAGATGCCGTTGCGGTCGGTGAAGATGAACCGCTTCATCTTGGGATTCCAGCGGCGGGTCTGGTGCCCGAAGTGGGTGCCGCTGTCGAGCAGCTGCTTCATGGTTACTACGGCCATGCTTATGCCTTTGTGTGTCGGTTGTCGCCCGGCATCGGGTGAAGCCGGGCCCTGGCGCCTGCTGCGATGCCGGACCCAGTTAAGGGACCGCCCGGCATGCGGTGCGAACTCCTAGTGGAACGGGAGACGCGGGGCAGACGCGCGAAGTCAGCCCGCGAACGAGCTGCGACCAGGAGTTTACACCGAATCAGCAGGTGGTTTTGCACAGCACCGGTCGCACGTGAGTGGTGCCGGCACCCGCGCGGCAATGAACTGAGCCGATGCGACGGGTTCTTTGGCTTTTGATGGGCCTGGCGGTGCTCGGCGCGGCGCCGGCGGTTGCGGACGACGCGCGGCTGGATTGGCCGTTGCGCCCGGCGCCGGCCGTCGGCCGTGGATTCGACGCCCCCTCACCGGACTGGAAGCCCGGGCATCGGGGCGTGGACCTGCCCGGCGCGCCCGGTCAGCCGGTATATGCGGCGGGCAGCGCCACGGTGGTGTTCGCCGGGCAGCTGGCCGGGCGACCGGTGGTGTCGCTGGCCCACCCCGGTGGGTTGCGCACCAGCTACGAGCCGGTGCGGGCCGCGGTGCGGGTGGGTCAGCCGGTGACGGCCCGGACCGTGATCGGCTCGTTGGAGCCCGGGCATGCCGGCTGCCGGGCCGCCGCGTGCCTGCACTGGGGCGCGATGTGGGGTCCCGCGTCGGGCGCCCACTATGTCGATCCGCTCGGCCTGGTGAAGTCGACTCCGATCCGGCTCAAGCCGCTTCACGAATGAGTGTGCGTCCAGGGCCTTGCGTGCGCGGTCAGAGCTTCTTCGCGTGTGCGTTGACGGCTTCCCGTGTGCGTCCAGGGCGGGAATTTCGCGGATTCCGCGCCGTCAACGCACGCCCAAGGCCGTGAGCGCACTCACGCCCGCGGGTGGGCCTGCTCGTGCACCGCCCGCAACCGGGAGACGGCGACATGGGTGTACAGCTGGGTGGTCGCCAGGCTGGAATGGCCGAGCAATTCCTGCACGACCCGCAGGTCGGCCCCGCCTTCCAGCAGATGCGTCGCCGCGCTGTGCCGCAGCCCGTGCGGACCCATGTCGGGGGCGCCGTCCACCGCGGACACCGTCTGGTGCACGACGGTGCGGGCCTGGCGGACGTCGAGCCGCCGCCCCCGCGCGCCCAGCAGCAGGGCCGGGCCCGATTCCGCGGTCACCAGGGCCGGGCGTCCGTCGTCGAGCCAGGCGCGCAGCGCTTCGGCGGCCGGCATCCCGAACGGCACGGTGCGCTGCTTGTTGCCCTTGCCGAGCACCCGCACCAGCCGGTGGCCGGTGTCCACGTCGTCGACGTCCAGGCCGCACAGCTCGCTCACCCGGATGCCGGTGGCATACAGCATCTCGACGATCAGTCGGTCCCGCAGTGCCATCGGATCGCCTTGCTGCGCACCGGATTTCGCGGCAGCCATCGCATCGAGCGCCTGGTCTTGGCGCAGCACCGCCGGCAGGGTGCGGTGCGCCTTCGGCACCTGCAGCCGGGCGGCCGGGTCCCCGGCCAGCAGGCCACGCCGCGCCGCCCACGCGGTGAAGGCCTTGACCGCCGAGGTGCGACGGGCCAAGGTCGTGCGGGCCGCGCCGGCCCCGGCCGAGGCCGACAGCCAGGACCGCAGCAGGGGCAGGCTCAATCCGTCCAGCCCGGCGTCGCGGTCTGCGAGAAACGTCAGCAGTGAGCGCAGGTCGCCGAGGTAGGCCCGACGGGTGTGCGCCGAGCGGCCGCATTGCAGAGACAGGTACTCGTCGAACTCCTCGAGGATGGCCTCCACGCCTCAAACGTTCGCAGGCGCCGCGGGTTCGGCTCAGTCGACGCGCCGGAGTGTGTCCGGGGTGAGATCTTTCAGGGTCGGATAGCCGTCGACGGCCATGATCAGGTCCGCCTCGGCCAGCATCATCCGCAGCACGTGCACGATGCCGTCGACGCCGCCAAGCGCCAGGCCGTACGCGTAGGGCCGGCCGATGCCGACCGCGGTGGCGCCCAGCGCGAGCGCCTTGACGATGTCGGCGCCGCTGCGGACCCCGGAGTCGAACAGCACCGGAAGCCCGTCGGCCGCCTCGACCACGCCGGGCAGACAGTCGAGCGCGGGCAGGCCGCCGTTGGCCTGGCGTCCGCCGTGCGTCGAGCAGTAGATGCCGTCGACGCCCCCGTCCTTGGCGCGGCGGGCGTCGTCGGGATGGCAGATGCCCTTGACGATGAGCGGCAGCTTGGTCAGCGATCGCAGCCAGGGCAGGTCGTCCCAGGTCAACGGATTGCCGAAGGTCGTGATCCACTGCAGCACGGTGCCTTGCGGGTCCTCCTCGGGCGGGCGCGGCAGGCCGGCGCGAAAGACCGGGTCGCTCGTGTAGTTGCTCAGGCACAGCCCCCGCAACTGCGGAAAGTTTGCCGTGCTGAGGTCGCGCGGGCGCCACCCGGGAACCCAGGTGTCCAGCGTGACGATGATGCCCTGGTAGCCGGCGGCCTCGGCCCGGTGCACCAGGCTGGCGGCGAGCTCGCGATTCTTCGGCGTGTACAGCTGGAAAAAGCCCGGTGTGTCGCCGAACAGGGCGGCGACGTCTTCCAGCGGGTCGGCGGTCAGGGTGGAAACGACCATCGGGACACCGGTGGCCGCTGCGGCGCGCGCGGTGGCCAGGTCGCCGTGGCCGTCTTGAGCACAGATGCCGATGACGCCGATCGGGGCCATGAACATCGGCGACGGCAGCGTCAGGCCGAACATTTCGACCGACAGGTCACGCTCGGCCGCGCCGACGAACATGCGGGGCATCAAACCCCAGCGGTCGAACGCCTCGCGATTGGCCCGTTGAGTGCGCTCGTCGCCTGCGCCACCGGTGACGTAGGACCACACCGACGGCGACATCGCCCGCTCGGCCCGGGCCTCCAGCTCCGCGAAGGCCATCGGCAGCGCGGGCGCGACCCCACCCAGACCCTTGAAGTAGATCTCGTTCTGGTAATCGCCGAAATGCGCCATGGAAGTAGAGGATGCCAGCCGGCCGTCAGGCCCACGAACGGGCTACGACGCCCCGGCCTCGGCCTCGGCGAGTTCCCTCTTCCACTGCCGGAACGTCTCTTCGGTGCGGCCCCGCCGCCAGTAGCCCGAGATGGACGACGCCCACTTGGCGTCCACGCCGCGCTCCTTGCGGATGTAGGGCCGCAGGTTGTGCATGACGCTTTGCGCCTCGCCGTGAATGAAGACGTGCACCTGTCCGGGCAGCCACGGCGTGGTGGTGACCGCCTCGATCAGCGGGGCGTGGTCGCCGGCACGGTCCTCGGGGACCAGGTCGGCGCGGCCCCCGCGGTACACCCAGTGCACTTCGACGCCGTCGGGCGCGGTCAGCGGGATCTCGTCTTCCTGGCCCGCCACCTCGATGAACGCCTTGCCGACGGCGTCGGGGGGCAACGCCTCCAGGGCCGCGGCGATGGCGGGCAGCGCGGATTCGTCCCCCGCCAGCAGGTGCCAGTCGGCGGCGGGGTCGGGCGTGTAGGCACCGCTGGGGCCCATCAAGAAGATCCGCTCGCCGGGCTCGGCCGCCGCGGCCCATTGGCCCGCGGTCCCGTGCTCGCCGTGCACGACGATGTTCAGCGTGATTTCGCCTGCCGCCGCGTCGACGCGGCGGACGGTCATCGTCCGGACGGACGGCCTCTTCTCCGGCGGCAGGCCGGCGAAGCTGTCCAGTGTCAACGGCTGGGGCAAGCCCGCGACGTCGACGTCGTCCGCGACGAACACCAACTTGACGTAGGAGTCGGTGAATTCGCTGGGCACGAAGGCGTCGAAATCGTTGGCCCTCAGCACCACCGCGACCATGTGCGGTGTGAGTTCCTTGGTATCGACAACCTCGAAGCGTTGCAGAGGTCGACCCGCCACTTGTCCTCCTGTCCCCGCCCGACCCCCGTCGACTATACGAGGCGTTTCGACGATGCGACGTGGTCGCCGACCACCCGGACAAGCCGCCACCTGCCCTCCTGGCGCTGCACCAACCCGGCCAGCTCGAGTATCGCGAGCGGTCCCAACACCCGCTCGGGCGCCAGGCCCGACGCGATCGCGAGCTGCTCGACGGTGGCCGCGCCGCGGCCGGGCAGCGCCTCATACACCCGGCGCTCGGCGTCGCTGAGCCCGTCGAGCGGCGTCGCCGGGTGGGCTTCCTCGACCGCCAGCTCGCCGATGCGGCCGATGAGCTCGACGACGTGGTCGGCCCGGGTCACCAACTCGGCGCCGTTGCGCAGCAGCGCGTGACACCCGGCCGACGCGGACGACGTCACGGGCCCGGGCACCGCGGCCACCACCCGTCCCAGCGCCCGCGCCCAGGCGGCCGTGTTCGCCGCGCCGCTGCGCAGGCCCGCTTCCACCACCACCGCTGCCCCCGCGACCGCCGCCACCAGGCGGTTGCGGGTCAAGAACCGGTGCCGGGCCGGCCGCACGCCGGGCGGGTACTCGGTGAACAGCAGACCGTGTTGGCCCACTCGGTGCAGCAACGCCGAGTGGCCGCTCGGATAGGGAACGTCGAGGCCGCCGGCGAGGACGGCCACGGTGATGCCGTCGGCGTTGAGCACCGCCCGGTGCGCCGCGCCGTCGATGCCGTAGGCGCCACCGGAGACGACGGCCACCTCGCGTTGCGCCAGCCCGGCCGCCAAGTCCTCGGCCACCTGCTCGCCGTATGACGTCGCCGCCCGGGTTCCCACCACGGCGGCCGCGCGGTGGGCCACCTCGTCGAGCCGGGCCGGGCCCTGCGCCCACAAGACCATCGGCGCCCCGGCACGAGCCTTCGCCGAGGCGTTCGCGAACGCGGCAAACGCCAGCCGCGGCCACTCGTCGTCGTCGGGCGTGATCAGCCGTCCGCCGCGGTGGGCGAGCAGCTCGAGGTCGGCCGCCGCGCAGTCGATTTCGCGCCTCGCCTCGGTGTGCCGCGCGAGGTCGCCGTCGACCAGCCCGCGGCGCACCCGGTCGGCCGCCTCCAGCGGGCCGACGCACCGCACCAGGGTGGCGAGCTCGGCGCACGGCGGCTCGGCCACGCGGGACAGGTACGCCCACGCGCGCAGCACGGGATCGTCGACCGCGGTCAGCATCGCGGTGTCCCCGGCCCCAAGGATTCGCCAAGGATCCCTTTAGCCCCGTACGCGAATGTGTTGTCGTCGGGTCCCATTCGCCATCGCGCAGCCGGCAACGGAAGGAGCGAACAATGATCATCTGCCTGCCGACGCAGCTCGCCGCGCCCGCCCGCCCGCTGAATCCGTGGGCGATCGCGTCGTTCGCCCTGAGCCTGGTCAGCTGGTGCGGGTTGCCGATTCCCGTGCTGAGCGGCGTCCTCGCGTCGGTCGCGTTGCGCGACATGGAACAGCGCGGCGAAGGCGGCCGGGCGATGGCGCAGTTCGCCAGGGCGTTCGCCATCCTGGTGACCGCCGCCATCGTGGTCCGGGGCGGGCACAACGACTGGCTGACGAGGGCGTATTGGTGACCCCCCGCCGGCGGTCATCGCTGCGCTCCCGGCTGCCGGAAGCTGAGCGCGGCCCCGACCTCTTCGGGCCCCGGTGATACCCCGCCGGCCAGGTCGGTGAGGCTCCACGCGACCCGCAGGGTGCGGTCCAGGCCGCGGATGCTGAGCAGCCCGCGGTCGAGCGCTCGTTGCAGCGGGGTCATCGCGGCGTTGCCGGGCCGGAACTTTCGGCGTAACAGCGCTCCGCTGACTTCGGCGTTGGTGCGGAATCCGTACGGGCGCCACCGCTGCTCGGCGGCCGCCCGGGCCTGCGCCACCCGGTGGCGGACCCGCGCCGTGGACTCCGCTTCGCCGCCGGAGAACGCCCCCGCCCGCACCGAATGCATCTCGACCCGCAGATCAACCCGGTCGAGCAGCGGCCCGGACAGCTTGCCCAGATAACGACGCTTGACCGCCGCCGCGCAGATGCAGTCCTGCGGATCGGCGGGCGCGCACGGACACAGGTTCGCCGCCAGGACCAGCTGGAACCGGGCCGGGTAACAGGCCACCCCGTCCCGTCGGGCGAGACGAATCTCGCCGTCCTCCAACGGAGTTCGCAATGCCTCCAGCGCACTGACGCTGATCTCGGCGCATTCGTCGAGGAAGAGCACGCCCCGGTGGGCGCGGCTGATCGCGCCCGGGCGCGCCATGCCCGAGCCGCCGCCGACGAGCGCCGCCACGGTGGAGCTGTGATGCGGCGCGACGAACGGGGGCGTGGTGATCAGCGGCGTGTCGCCCGACAACAGCCCGGCGACCGAATGGATCGCGGTGACCTCCAGTGACTCGCTCTCAGACAGCGGCGGCAACAGGCCCGGAAGACGTTGCGCCAGCATGGTTTTGCCGACACCCGGCGGACCGGTCAGCATGAGGTGGTGCGCACCGGCGGCGGCCACCTCCACCGCGAACCGCGCCTGCGTCTGCCCCACCACATCGGCCAGATCCACCGACGGCTCCGGCGCGGGGGCCGTCGCGGTGATCCTGTCGTCCAGGGCGGCGCACCCGCTCAGCCACTTCTGCAGCTGCCCCAGCGTGCGCACGCCCCAGACGTCGATGCCGTCCACCAGGCTGGCCTCGGCCAGGTTGTCCACCGGGACGACGACGGCCGGCCAGCCGTCGCGTTTGGCGGCCAGCACCGCGGGCAGCACGCCGCGCACCGGGCGGACCCGACCGTCCAGCGACAGCTCGCCCAGCAGGACCGTCTTCTCCAGGCGGTCCCACGGGTTCTTGCGCTGCGCCGACAGGACGGCCGCGGCCAGCGCAATGTCGTAGACGGAGCCCATCTTGGGCAGGGTCGCCGGGGAGAGCGCGAGCGTGAGCCGCGCCTGCGGCCAGCTGTTGCCGCAGTTGGCGACCGCCGCCCGCACCCGGTCGCGCGATTCCTGCAGGGCGGCGTCGGGCAGACCCACCAGATGCACGCCGGGCAGCCCGGAGGTGATGTCGGCTTCGATCTCCACGATTTGTCCGTCCACCCCGCGCACGGCGACCGAGAACGCGCGACCAAGCGCCATCAGCCGATCCCCTGCAGGTGGGTGATTTCGGGGGTGCGCCGGCGCCCGATCCGCACCCGGATCACGTCGATGCGCAGCGCCGCCCAGCGCGTGTCCTGGCCGGCCAGCCACAACGCGGCCAGTCGGCGCAGGCGGCCGACCTTGCGCTCGGTGACCGCGTACGCCAGCCCGCCATAGCCGTCGCCGGTACGGGTCTTCACCTCGACGAACACCGCCGTGCGGGTCGCCTCGTCGCAGGCGATGACATCGAGTTCGCCGTAGCGGCAGCGCCAGTTGCGGTGCAGGATCCGCAACCCCATCTTCGTCAGGTGGTCCACGGCGAGGGCCTCGCCCATCGCGCCGAGCTGCACCCGGGTCATCGTCGTTTCGGTGGTCATGCCGGCGACTGTGCGCGAGGCCCCCGACAAGGCGGTCACCGCCAGCCGTCCGGCGGGCCCACGAGGAGCGGTTATCCCCAGTGCCGGGTTCATGCACAACCGGCCGTAAGGCCGGGGGGCCGTAACCGACTAGCCGATCCGATCCGCCCTGGTGTAGACGTTCATCGAGTCCTGCCGCAGGAACGCCACCAGGGTGATCCCCGACTCCTCGGCCAGCGAGACCGCCAGGGACGACGGCGCGGACACGGCGGCCAGCACCGGAATGCCGGCCAGCACCGCTTTCTGCGTCAACTCGAAGGAGGCCCGCCCGCTGACCAGCAGGACCGTACCGGCCAGCGGCACCCCCCGGCCTTCCAGCGCCCAGCCGATCACCTTGTCGACGGCGTTGTGCCTGCCGACGTCCTCGCGCACCGCCAGCATCGTGCCGTCGACCCCGAACAGCGCCGCGGCGTGCAGGCCGCCGGTGCTGTCGAAAACCTTTTGTGCGGAGCGCAATTGGACGGGCATTGCCTCGAGCGTGGCCGCCGCGACGGTCGCGGGGTCCGCGCCGGGCGTGAATCGGCCGATCACGCGGACCGCGTCCAGCGACGCCTTGCCGCAGACTCCGCACGACGAGGTGGTGTAGAAGTTACGGGTCACGTCGAGGCTGGGCGGCGCGACGCTGGCGGCCAGCGTCACGTCCAGGACGTTATAGGTGTTGGTTCCGTCGACGGCACCACCGCAATAGCGGATCGTCAGCACGTCGTCGCGACCGGAGATGATTCCCTCGGTGAGCAGAAAGCCTTGCGCCAGTTCGAAATCCGCACCAGGAGTCCGCATGGTGACGGTGACCGCGGCGCCGTTCACCCGGATCTCCAGCGGTTCTTCGACGACCAGCGTCTCCGGCCGGCTGATGGCTTTGCCGGCGGTGAGACGCTTCACCCGCCGTCGCGCAGTCACGTGGCGCACTAGGCGATTTCACCGAGGGTCGGGGTCGCGGCGGAACGCTGGTAGCTCACGCAGCCAAACTACCCTGGTCGCCGACCGGCCGCGTCGGCCGCACGAGGGGCGTCACACCGCCGAGGCCAACGCCGCCAGCGTCTCCGCCGAGGAGTGCACCGGCCGCCAGCCGAGTTGAGTGCGCGCCTTGGTGGTGTCCATGACCATCGAGGTGCGCGCGGTGTGCAGCCATTCCAGCATGGACGGGACCAGCGGCGCCCGCGACAGCGCCGCCGACGCCGCCGAGGCGGCGACGGCCGGCACCCGCACCGGGCGGCCGCCCAGGGCCTTGGCCACGTCACCCACCGTCACCACGCCGTCACCGGCGATGTTGTACGCCCCGGGTGGCGCCGGGGTGGTGGCCGCCAGCGCGATCGCGCTCGCGACGTCGTCGTGGTGCACCAGCTGCAACGGGATGCCCGGGTCCGGCACGACCGGCTTCAAAATCGGCACCGCCTTGACCACGGCCCGCATCGGGCCGGGCAGCTGGTTCCACGGCATCGCGTCCGCCAGGACGGTGGCGTTGGGCCCGGCGACGATGCACGGCCGCAGCACGAACACCTCCAGGGGGGATTCCTTCGTGATCTCGCCGAGCAGCGCCTCGCACGCCGCCTTCTGCGCCGAGTAGTAGTGCTCGCGGGAGCCCCGCGCCGGGACGTCCTCGGTCAACGGGCTGGGATTGTCGGCGTGATAGCCGTAGGCCGCCACCGACGAGGTGTACACCAGGCGCCGCACCCGCTCGCTGGCGACCGTCGCCTCGAACACGTTGCGGGTCCCCTGCAGGTTGATGCGGGCGCTCTCTTCCCGCGAGCCCATGATGATGAACGCCAGGTGTATCACCACGTCGGCCTGCGCCACCAAGGCGTCGACGGCTTCGCGGTCCAGGATGTCGCCCTGCTGGTAGGTCGTTTTCACCCAGCCGCGCGAGGACGGGTCGAACGGCCTGCGCGCCATCCCGACGACGGCGTCCACGGCGGGCTCACGCTCGAGCGCCGTCACCGCGGACATGCCGATCTCTCCGGTCGGCCCGGTCACCGCGACGGTAATTCCCACCCCAAGGCTCTAGCCCGCCTGGGGCCCGCCGAAACCACTGGTGGGAAACGTCACCACCGGCGCTGGCCCAACCGGCGCGATTCCTGAGCGCCACACCGCACATACCCGTATTGTCGGCGGAGGGTTTCCGCTGGTCCGGGGACTGACAGCCGAGGCGCCCGGATTTCGCCGCGATCGCACCGATCAGCGTGTGAGGCCCGCGCCGAGGGCCGATAATCTACGGCGATCGAAGGCGGGGTCACACTGCTTGCGCAGGGAACGGGGCACAACGACATGGGGGACGAATCGACGGCCGCGGGCCGGCCGACGCCCGGCGGGGACAAGGCCGACCCGGGGACGGTGTTCGCCGCGCTGGCCGAGATCATCTACCAGGGCTCGGACACCAGCCAGATGTACGCGGCCATCTGCGTCGCTGCCACCCTGGTCGTCCACGGATGTGACCACGCCAGCCTGTTGGTGCGCGACGGCGACCGCTACGTGACCGTTGGCGCGAGTGACCAGCTGGCGCAGCAGATCGACGAGCTGGAACGGCGGTCCGGCGACGGCCCCTGCATCGACGCGATCGAGGAGGAGACCCCGCAGATCGACCCGGACCTGAGGACGCCGTCGCTGTGGCCCAAGCTGGCGAAGGTCCTGGTGGCCGAGACGCCGGTGCGCGGGGCGATGGGCTTCCGGCTGCTGGTGGACAAGCGCAAAGGCGCCGCGCTCAACCTGTTCAGCGATACCGCAGGCGTGTTCGACGCCGAGGCGGCCGGGCGCGCGGCGGTGCTGGCCGCGTTCGCCAGCGTCGCCATCAACGCGGCCGCCAAGGGTGAGGACGCCACCAGCCTGCGCCGGGGGCTGCTGAGCAACCGCGAGATCGGCAAGGCGGTCGGCATGCTGATGCTGCTCCACGACATAACCGAGGAGCAGGCGTTCGACCTGCTGCGCAGCCATTCCCAGGCGCTGAACATCAAGCTGGCCGATGTCGCGCGGGAGGTCATCGAGAAGCGCGGCGAACTGCCGTCGCCGGACGACAAGGAGAACGGCTAGCTCGGGCTATTCCGGCAGCCGCAGCTCGGGCTTCTCCACCTCTTCGATGTTGACGTCCTTGAACGTCACGACCCGGACCTGCTTGACGAACCGCGCCGGCCGGTACATGTCCCACACCCAGGCGTCGGACAGCCGCAGCTCGAAGTACACCTCGCCGTCTGCGTTGCGGGGCACCATCTCCACGGTGTTCGCCAGGTAGAACCGCCGCTCGGTTTCCACGACATAACTGAACTGGCCGACGATGTCCTTGTATTCGCGGTACAGCGAGAGCTCCATCTCGGTTTCGTACTTTTCGAGATCCTCGGCACTCATCTGCTCAGACGTCCTTCTCGGAGAAACACTGCCCCGGCGTTACGCCCGGGGAATCCTGGCCCCATCTTTCCTCACCGATATTCGCCGCGCGCGGGCGGAGGGTCCGGTCTGCATTCGGCCACCACCCGGCCTCCCGACCTTGCCGAGCCTAGGGCCACGCGACGGACGTTGATGAACGAACGGCGGTGTTCGGCGCACGGACCCAGCTGCGTCAGCGCCGTGCTGTGCGCCGGCGTGCTGTAACCCTTGTGCTCGGCGAAGCCGTAACCCGGGTGGTCGGCGTCCATCGCCACCATGAGCCGGTCCCGGCTGACCTTCGCCAGCACGCTGGCGGCGGCGATGCAGGCCGCCACCGCGTCGCCGCCGATGACCGGGAGCGACGGCACCGGCAGCCCGGGCACCCGGAATCCGTCGCTCAGCACATAACCGGGCCGCAGCGACAGGCCGGCCACGGCGCGGCGCATGCCTTCGATGTTCGCGACGTGCACGCCGCGGCGGTCCACCTCGGCCGGCGGGATGAACACCACGTGGTAGGCCAGCGCGTAACGACGGATCAGCGGGAACAGCTTCTCCCGGGCACTCTCGGTGAGCTTCTTCGAATCATCAAGCGCCGCAAGGCTTTCCAGCCGTCCTGGGCCAAGCACGCAGGCCGCCACCACCAGCGGGCCCGCGCACGCGCCGCGCCCCACTTCGTCCACACCGGCCACCGGCCCCAGACCGCTGCGGTACAGCGCCGACTCCAGGGTGCGCAAACCCGCGGACTTGCGGATCACCGTCCGCGGCGGCCACGTCGTGACCATGGCTACTGATGCTGCTGCGGGTTCACCGAAGACACGCCACCCCACCGTCCCGGCGGCCAGACGATGAACCTCGCCTTGCCGATCACGTTGGACACCGGCACCGTCCCCGACGCCGGGTCGCCCGTGCACAACACGCCCTTGAGCGCTTCGGCCGGGACGCTGGTGCAGTGGGCGCGGGAGTCCGCCGAGTGCGTCCGGTTGTCGCCCATCACCCACAGCCGGCCCTGCGGGACGGTGACCGGCCCGAACTCGCTGCCCAGGCACGGATACACCGCGGGGTCGGCCATCATCGTGGCCGGGTCCAGGTAGGGCTCCTTGAGCGGCTTGCCGTTGACGGTCAACCCGGTGTCGGCCCGGCACTGCACCGTCTGCCCCCCGACCGCGATGACCCGCTTGACCAGGTCGTTCTCGTCGGGAGGAACGAAACCGATGAAGGACAGCGCGTTCTGCGCCCAGCGGAGCGCGGTGTTGTTGGAGCGGATCGACTTGTAGCCGAGGTTCCAGTTGGGCGGCCCCTTGAAGACGATGACGTCGCCGGGGCGCGGCGACTCGAAGCGGTAGGTGACCTTGTCGACCATGATCCGGTCGCCGACGCAGCCGGCGCAGCCGTGCAGCGTCGGCTCCATCGATTCGGACGGGATCAGGTAGGGCCGCGCCACGAACGTCAACATGACGTAATAGAGCGCCACCGCGATGACCGCCAGCAGCGCGAATTCCCGCACCGCGGATCGCTTGGTGCGCTCCGGGGTGCCCGCCTCGGGCGCATCGGCCGGCTCGGGAACCGGTTCGGCCGCCTTCGGCGACTCGGCGTCGGGCGTGTCCGGGATGCGGGTGGAGACCTTGGGCTCTGACTGGGCGGACTGGGGCTCAGATGAGTCCGTGGGATCGGTCACGAGATCAGAGTAGCCAGCGCAGATTGTGGCGCTGTAAACCGACCGGGACTGCCGCCCGGCCGTCCCGGCTCAGCGCTTTTCCTTGATCTTGGCCTTCTTGCCGCGGAGCTCGCGCAGGTAGTACAGCTTGGCGCGGCGGACATCGCCACGGGTGACCACCTCGATGTGGTCGATGTTCGGCGAATGCACCGGGAAGGTCCGCTCGACGCCGACGCCATAGCTCTCCTTGCGGACGGTGAACGTCTCGCGGATGCCGCCGCCCTGCCGGCGGATCACCGCGCCCTTGAACACCTGGATGCGCTCCTTGGCGCCCTCGATGACCTTGACGTGCACGTTGATGGTGTCGCCCGGGCCGAAAACCGGGATGTCGTCGCGCAGCGACGCTTGATCGACGAAGTCCAGGCGGTTCATCGTAAGAAGACACTTCCTTGCGGTCGCGGCCTGCGGCAACAGCCCTCACCGAGGGGTGAGGCGGTCGCCAAGCCGATGGTTTTGGGCAACTTGCGCGTATCTCGCAGCAGGCGGGCAGCGGCCCTGCCGGCCTGCTACCGCTGGAGACAACTGGTCAATTGTGCCAGACGGGACGCGTGCGGAGAAAATCACAGCATCGGACGCGGTTTGCAGCGAGCCGAAGGCGCTGGTGAATGGTACATATGAGCTGGACCGGAACGCGCTGACCGCGCGGTCCGAGCAGTGCTCGATCACGTTGGGAACACCGGAGGAGAGGAATGCGCGTTCGGCCGCTGTTCTTGCTCACCGCCACGGCGGCGGTGGCGTTGGTGGTGGCCGCCGGGTGCGAGGCGAAGGTCCAGGCCAAGGCCTACAACTTCCCGGTCTACGTCACGCCCGAGAGCAGCCTGCGCCAACCGCCCCCGCAGCTGGCCGACCTGATGCTCGAGGCGGCCAAGCCGACGCGGGCCGCAGCGCAGCCCACGAGCGCGGGGCCCGTCGGCCTGCAGGCGCGGGTCCAGCAGGCGACCGACGAGGCGGCCGCCGGCGGCGCCGCGCTGTCGGTGGCGATCCTCGATCGCAAGACCCATCAGCTGGTGACCACCGGCAACAGCCAGGTCATCGGCACGGCATCGGTGGCCAAGCTGTTCATCGCCGATGACCTGCTGCTGCACGAATCCGAGGGCAAGGCGGCGCTGACGGCCGACGACCGCCAGGCTTTGGACGTCATGTTGCAGTCGTCCGACGACGGCGCGGCCGAGAGGTTCTGGGCCCAAGGCGGCGAGAACGCGATCATCAGCGCGGTCGCGGCCCGCTACGGGCTCACGTCGACCACCCCGCCCAGCGACGGCCGCTGGTGGAACACCATGAGCTCGATGACCGACCTGGTCCGCTACTACGACATGCTGCTCGACGGAACGGGCGGGCTGCCGGCCGACAAGGCGAAGGTGATCGTCGACGACCTGGCCCAGTCCACGCCGAACGGGCTCGACGGCTACCCGCAGCGCTTCGGCATCCCGGAAGGCCTCTACGCCGAACCGGTGGCCGTGAAGCAGGGCTGGATGTGCTGCATCGGTAGCGACTGGATGCACCTGTCGACCGGCGTGATCGGCACGGACCGCCGCTACATCATGGTGGTGCAGTCGCTGCAGCCCTCCGACGACGCCACCGCCCGCGACACCATCACCCGGGCGGTCAAGACGATCTTTCCCGAGGGCCGGGTCGACCCGTTGCGGCGCGGGCTCTAATCCGGGCGTTCGGGCGCGTCCAGGAGTTCGGGCCGGCGTTCGCGGGTGCGCCGCAGCGAGACCTCACGGCGCCAGGCGGCGACGCGCGCGTGGTCGCCGGACAACAGCACCTCGGGAACGTCGAGTCCGCGCCAGGTCGGCGGCCGCGTGTAGCTGGGCCCCTCCAGCAGCCGGTCCAGCGCGGGCGAGTGGGAGTCCTCCCGGTGTGACGCCGGATTTCCGAGCACGCCCTCGATCAGGCGCACCACGGCTTCGATCATCACCACCGCCGCCGACTCCCCGCCGGGCAGCACGTAGTCGCCGATCGACACCTCTTCCACCCGCATCCGCCGGGCGGCGTCCTCGATGACCCGCTGGTCGATGCCTTCATAACGACCGCACGCGAACACCAGGTGCCGCTCGGCGCTCCACCGCTGGGCGTCGGCCTGGGTGAACAACGTACCGGCAGGCGTGGGGACGATCAAAACGGTTTGCTCCGAGCAGATTTCGTCCAGCGCTTGGCCCCAGACCGGCGCCTTCATCACCATGCCGGGACCCCCACCGTAGGGTGCGTCGTCGACCGAGCGATGCACGTCGTGCGTCCACCGACGCAGGTCGTGCACCCGCAGGTCGACCAGGCCCGATTGAATCGCCTTGCCCGGCAACGATTGCCGCAGCGGGTCGAGGAAGGCCGGGAAGATGGTGACGACGTCGATCCTCATGCCAGGTCCAGCAGGCCCTCGGGCGGGTCGATCTCCACGACGCGGTCGGCCAGCGACACCGACGTGACGATCGCGCCGACGAACGGCACCAGCGCTTCCCCGCCGTCGCCCCGGCGCACCGCCAGCAATTCGCCTGCGGCGGTGTGCAACACCTCGGCGACGACGCCGACGTCCTGCCCAGTAACGGTGCGGACGTGCAGCCCTTCGAGCTGGTGGTCGTAATAGGTGTCCGGCTCGTCGATGGGGGGTAGGTCGTCGGAATCGACGACGAACACGGTGCCGCGCAGCGCGTCGGCCGAGTCACGGTCGGTCACTCCGGCCAACCGCAACAGCAGCCGGCCACCGTGTTCGCGCGCACTCTCGACGACGAAGTCGCGCTCCCCGCCGCCACGGGATGCCCTGCCGCGCAGGGTGTTACCAGGTGCGAACCGGGCGCCGGGATCGTCGGTGCGGATCTCGACGACGACCTCGCCGCCGATCCCGTGCGCCCTCGCGACGCGCCCGACGGTCAACTCCAACGGAGTTCCATGGCCGCTACTGGTCGGTGTCCACCACGTCGACGCGGATACCGCGGCCGCCGATGCCGGCGACCAGCGTGCGCAGGGCGGTCGCGGTGCGCCCGCCGCGCCCGATCACCTTGCCCAGGTCGTCGGGATGGACGTGGACCTCGACAGTGCGGCCGCGACGGCTGGTCACCATGTCAACCCGGACATCGTCGGGGTTGTCGACAATTCCGCGGACCAGGTGCTCCACCGCGTCAACGACGACCGTGCTCATCGCCGGTTCAGCTTTCGCTCGGCGCGGCCTGCTCGCCGCCCTCGGCAGCCGTTTCCGCCGGCGCGATCTCGGCGGCGGTCTCCGCGGGCGCCTCGGCGGCGGCCTCCGGCTCGGCGGCCTTCGCGGCCTTCTTGGCCGGGGCCTTCTTCTTCGGCTTCGCGGCCTCGGTGGTCGGGCCGCCCTCGGCCTCGGCCAGCGCCGCGTTGAACAGCTCGAGCTTGCTCGGCTTGGGCGGGGCCACCTTCAGGCGGCCCTCGGCGCCCGGCAGGCCCTTGAACTTCTGCCAGTCGCCGGTGATCTTCAGCAGCTTGAGGACGGGCTCGGTGGGCTGGGCACCCACGGACAGCCAGTACTGGGCCCGCTCGGAGTTGATCTCGATGAGGCTCGGGTCTTCCTTGGGGTGGTAGCGGCCGATGACCTCGATCGAGCGACCGTCGCGCCGGGTGCGCGCGTCGGCGACGGCGATGCGGTACTGGGGATTGCGGATCTTGCCAAGCCGGGTGAGCTTGATCTTCACAGCCATGGTTAAGCGAACTCTCCTGTGTGTGTCACGCTGCAATTCGGCGATCGGGGCGGGATGCCCGGATCCGGTTTTGCCTCGCGTGTATGACCACGAAGCGATGCGTAATCGCCAGGCGGACAGCAGCCCATTGTGCCAGAACAGGACGCCGCGCCAGAAATCGCGGCGATCGCAAGCGCGGCGAAGCCGGGCGCTGCGGGTCGCCGCCATCGAGCTCGCGGCGATCGCAAGCGCGGTGAAGCCGGGCGCTGCGGGTCGCCGCCATCGAGCTCGCGGCGATCGCAAGCGCGGCGAAGCCGGGCGCTGCGGGTCGCCGCCATCGAGCTCGCGGCGATCGCAAGCGCGGCGAAGGAGGCCGATCCGCCCGGCCTACATGACCTTCTGGAAGACCTTTGTCTCCACCCGGCGGGTCATTCGCCAGCCCTCGGGCGTGCGGACGAACTCGTCGTCGTACCACAGACCGCAGAACAACACCTGATCGTTGTCGCCGCCGAGCACCATCGGGTTGAAGCAGATTACCCGCGAGGAGGCCTTGTCCCCGTCGATGCGCACCGAGAAGTTGCCCAGCATGTGGGCGTACACCGGGAAGTTCGGCAGCACCTCCGACAGCCACTTCTTGACCTCCGGGTAGCGGCCCTCGATGCCGCCGAGGGCGGTGTAGTCGATGTACGCATCCTCGGTGAACACGTTGTCGAGGTCGTCGAATCGGCGCTGGTCAATGGCGGTGGAGTAGTCCACCAGCAGCTGCTGGATCTCTAAGCGGTCGGAAATCTCGGCCAGGCTCAACATGCATCGGACAGTAGACGAAAATCGGCGTCGAAAAGGCCCGGAAGTTAGACTTTCGGCTCATGCGCAAGGTCATGGCCCTCAGGGTCGGAGTCGCGGCCCTGCTCACCGTCGGTGCGTGCGGCGCCACCGCCCCCGCGTCCCGGGCCGACAGCATGCAGCCGGTCGGTTCGGTGCCGATCCCCGACGGGCCGGCCCAGACCTGGATCGTCGCCGACCTGGACAGCGGTCAGGTGCTGGCCGGCCGCGACCAGAATGTGGCCCACCCGCCGGCGAGCACCATCAAGGTGCTGCTCGCGTTGGTGACGCTGGACCAGGTGAGCCTGGACTCCACCGTGGTCGCCGACACCGCCGACACGCAGGTGGAGTGCAACTGCGTCGGCGTCAAACCGGGCCACCTCTACACCGCGCGCCAACTGCTCGACGGCCTGCTGCTGGTCTCGGGCAACGACGCCGCGAACACGCTGGCGCACATGCTCGGCGGCCCCGAGGCGACGGTCGCCAAGATGAACGCCAAGGCCGCCTCCCTGGGCGCGACGAGCACGCACGCCGCGACGCCGTCCGGCCTGGACGGGCCGGGTGGATCCGGGTCCTCGACGGCGCACGACCTGGCCGTCATCTTCCGCGCCGCGATGGCCAACCCGGTGTTCGCACAGATCACCGCGGAGCCGTCGGCGATGTTCCCCGGCGATAACGGCGACCACCTCATCACCAACCAGGACGAACTGTTGCAGCGCTACCCGGGCGCGATCGGCGGCAAGACCGGGTTCACCGACGCCGCCCGCAAAACCTTCGTCGGGGCGGCCGCCCGGGGCGGCCGGCGGCTGGTCATCGCCATGATGTACGGCCTGGTGAAGGCCGGCGGGCCGAGCTACTGGGACCAGGCGGCGACGTTGTTCGACTGGGGTTTCGCGCTCAACCCGCAGTCCAGCATCGGCTCGCTATAGGCCCGCGTCCGGCGCCGCCGCGGACAGCAGCGTCATCAGCATCGGAATCCGTTGCTCGGTGATCTGCGGCTGCGGAAGCACCCCCTCCACCACCGCGGCCCCGTCGAACACGTTGGTGAGCACCGCCACCAGGACCGGGAACGTTTCCTCGGGGAAGCCCTCGGCGCCGGGCAGCGTGCGCGCGGCCTCGTGGATCTTGGTGGAGTACTGGCGCAGCTCGTGCTGCAAAGTGGCCCTTAGCTTTTCGTCAGTGCGTGCGGCGACCAGCAGCTCGTAGAGCACGGCGTTGCTCGGGGCGGTGGTGAGGTCGCGGAGTATGCCCAGGGCGGCTTCCAGCGCCGGCCGACCGGGCGGGATTTCGGCGACGCGCTTGGTGAACGTCTCGAGCTGACGACGCAGCACTTCGGACGCGGTGGCGGCCATGAAATCGCCCATCGTCTCGAAGTGCCGGAACAGGGCACCCACGGAGACCCCCGCGCGTTTGGTGATCGCGGCCGCCGACGCCCTGGCGTATCCGACCTCGATGATGGTGTCGATGCACGCGTCGAGGAGCCGCCCCACGGTCTCCTCGCGGCGCTGCTGCTGGGTCCTGGCCACGTCAGGCTCCGATTTTGAGGGCGGTCCGGCCGAGGTGCCGCTGCCCCGCGCGCAGGTAGCGGCCCGACTTGACGGTCTGGCCGTAGCCGTCGCGGAACCGGCCCGCGCGGAAGACGACGGCGCCGCCGACACCGGTCGCGACGACGGCGTCGTCGTTGCGATTGACCATGCGCCGCAGGCCGCCGTAGAACGGCACCTCCTCCTCGTAGTAGCCCTCGACGGCCTCGTTGAGGCCGGCCGGGTCGATCACCACGAAGTCCGCGCGGTCGCCCTGGCGCAGGGTGCCGGCGTCGACGCCGAACCACTCCCCCAGCTCGCCGGTCAGGCGATGCACCGCCCGCTCGGTCGACATGAACGGCGCGCCGGCCCGGTGGGCGTCGCGGACGCGCTTGAGCAGCTTCAGCGGAAAGTTGTAGAAGGCCATGTTGCGCAGGTGGGCACCGGCATCGGAGAAGCCCATGTGCACGCTGCCCTCGTTGGCGAGCGCGTCGAGCAGTTTGGGGCGATGGTTGGCGACGACGGTCGTCCAGCGGACATTACGCTCACCGTTCTCGACGAGCACGTCCAGGAAAGCGTCGAGCGGGTGCAGCTTGCGCTCGTCGGCGATGGCCCCGAAGCTCTTGCCTATCAACGACTCATCGGGGCATTCCACGATGACGGCGTCGTGGAAGTCGCGATGCCACAACGACGGTCCCAGTTTGATGCGGTCGAACTCGCGGCGGAACTTGCGCCGGTATTCCTTGTCGGCCAGTAACTCGTTGCGCTGCAACTGGTCCCGTAAGTGCAGGGCCGCCGTTCCGGCCCCGAACTCCTCGAAGACGGGCAGGTCGATCCCGTCTGAGTACAACTCGAACGGCACCGGCAGATGCTGGAATCGCACGGAAGAGCCCAGCAGCTTGTTCAGCAGGCGGGCACCCGGGCCGAAGACATATACCGAGAGCGGCATCGACTTGGCGTCGGCGGACACCAGCATGCTCATGCGAACGCCCTTGCCCCAGTTGAGTATCCGGCTGCTGGCCAGGAAGAACAGCATCCCGGTCGCCGGCTTTGCCACGTTGGGGGCACTCTGCAGGATGCGGCCGCGCTTGCGCAGCACCTTGATCAGCCGGCGCCGCTCGCGCCAGGTCGCGAAGGTGGACGGCAGCGCCCGCGACCGGAAGCGTTCACCGTCGAGCTTGTCGATGGCCGCGTCCATTCCCGACATGCCGAGCAACCCGGCTTCGAGCGCCTCGTCGAGCAGGTCCGCCATCCGCGTCAGTTCGGCGTCGGTGGGCGAGACGTCGGCGTCGGTGGCCCGGTCGAGCCCCAGCACCGCGGCCCGTAGGTCCGAATGACCAAGCAGCGAGCCGATATTCGGGCCCAGGGGCAAGGCGTCGATCGCCTTGACGTATTCCGCAGGGGTGGACCAGGTCTTGTTCTGCAGGGCCCCGTACACGTATTCGCGCGGCACGGCCTCGACCCGGCTGAAGAGGTCGGCGGCGTCTTCGGAGCCGGCGTAGACCGTCGACAAAGAGCAGTTCCCCAGCAGCACGGTGGTGACACCGTGCCGCACGGACTCGCCCAGGCCCGGGTCCAGCAGCACCTCGGCGTCGTAGTGGGTGTGCACGTCGACAAACCCCGGCACGACCCACTTGCCGGCCGCGTCGATCACCTCCGGGCAGCCCGTCTCGTCCAGTGGCACGTCCGACACCGTGGCGACCACGCCGTCGCGGATGCCCAGCGTGCGGGTTTGCGGTGCGCTGCCGGTGCCGTCGAACCACAGCCCGTCGCGAATGATCACGTCGTACGCCACTTCTGCCTCCAGGTCGTCGTGTGACACGCAACGTAACATAGATAGCAAGTGCTCGCAATCTTTTTCTTGGGACGCGCGTGTCGGCCCGTCCGGCGTGCAGCTACGCCGCGGGCCGAAACACCCTGCCGCGCAATATCACCAGGTCAGGACGGTGCAGCGTGGCCCGGCCGGACCGCGGGTCGTCCGAGTAGCACAGCAGGTCGGCGGACGCGCCGTCATCGAGCGCGGGCCGGCCCAGCCAGCGACGCGCGTCCCAGCACGCCGCGCCCAGCGCGTCGGTCGCGCTCATCCCGATGCGCTTGAGCGCGTCGACCTCGTCGGCGATCCGGCCGGGAGCGACCATGGTGCCCGCGTCGCTTCCGGCGTAGATCGGCACGCCCGCTTCACGCGCCGCTGCGATCCGCCCCAGCCCGCGCGCGTGCAGGTCACGCATGTGGGCGGCATAGGCCGGATACTTCGCGGCGGCGGCGTCGGCGATGCCGGGGAAATTCTCGACGATGTTGACCAGCGTGGGCACCAGCACGGTCCCGTGCTCGACCATCAGCGCGATGTTCTCGTCGGTGAGCCCGGTGCCGTGTTCGATGCAGTCGATGCCGGCGTTGATCAGCCCGGGCAGGGCGTCCTCACTGAAGACGTGGGCCGTGACGCGGGCGCCGTGGGCGTGTGCCGTCTCGATGGCGGCCTTGAGCACGTCGTCGGACCACAGCGGTGCCAGGTCGCCGACCGTGCGGTCGATCCAGTCGCCGACCAGCTTGATCCAGCCATCCCCGCGCTGCGCCTCCCCGGCCACCGCCTCGGGCAGTTGCCACTCGTCTTCCAGCTCCCGCGAAAAGCCCGCCGCATAGCGCTTGGGCCTGGCGAGATGTTTTCCGGCGCGGATGATCCGCGGCAGGTCGTCGCGGTCGTCGAGGCTGCGGGTGTCGGTGGGTGAGCCGCAGTCGCGCAACAGCAACGCGCCGACGTCGCGTTCGATTTCGGCTTGGGTGATCGCGTCGTCGAGCGGGATCTCCCCGTGATCGCCGAGGCCGACGTGACAGTGGGCGTCGACCAGGCCGGGCAGGATCCAGCCACCGTCGAAGACGGTGTCGGCCCCGGTCACGCGCTCGGTGCTGATGCGCCCGTCGACGATCCACAGCTCGGTGCGGGTCTCGTCGGGCAGCCCGACGCCTCGCAGGTGCATCCGCACGGCGCGGCTACGTCCGACGGTGACGACCCGGGGGCACCACGCTCGCGATCGTCACGACTTCTTGCCCTGGTTGCCGGGGAACTTGAGCTTGGACAGGTCGAAGTCGGCCAGCCCGGGCGGCAGCTCGTTGAGGCCCTCGGGCATGTGCGAGAGGTCGGGGAAGCCCGCGGGCATTCCCGGCATGGCGGCGCCCAGCGGGTTGCGCACCTTGGGCGGGGTCGGCCCACGGCCGCCCTTCTTTCCCTTCTTGCCTTTGGCGCCCTTGGCCTTTCGAGTCGCCGACTTGCGGCCCATGCCGGGGATGCCCATGCCGCCGAGCATCGACGACATCATCTTGCGGGCCTCGAAGAAGCGGTCGACCAGCTGGTTGACCTCGGACACCGTCACGCCGGAGCCGTTGGCGATGCGCAGCCGCCGGGAGGCGTTGATGATCTTCGGGTCGGCCCGCTCCTGCGGCGTCATGCCGCGGATGATGGCCTGCAGGCGGTCGAGTTGCCTGTCGTCGACCTGGGCCAGCGCCTCCTTCATCTGCCCCGCGCCGGGCAGCATGCCCAGCAGGTTGCCGATCGGGCCCATCTTGCGGATGGCGAGCATCTGCTCCAGGAAGTCCTCGAGCGTCAGCTCGCCGGTGCCGATCTTGGCGGCGGCCGCCTCGGCTTGCTCGGCGTCGAAGACCTGCTCGGCCTGTTCGATCAGGCTCAGCACATCGCCCATGCCCAGGATGCGGCTGGCCATCCGGTCGGGGTGGAAGACGTCGAAGTCCTCCAGCTTCTCGCCGGTGGACGCGAAAAGGATTGGGACGCCGGTGACCTCGCGGACCGACAGCGCGGCGCCACCGCGGGCGTCGCCGTCCAGCTTGGTCAACACCACCCCGGTGAAGCCGACGCCCTCGCGGAACGCCTCGGCGGTGGTCACCGCGTCCTGCCCGATCATCGCGTCCAGCACGAACAGGACTTCGTCGGGATTGACGGCGTTCCGGATGGCCGCCGCCTGCGCCATCAACTCGTCGTCGATGCCCAGGCGGCCGGCGGTGTCGACGATCACGACGTCGTGGTGCTTGGCCCGGGCTTCGGCGAGCCCGGCGGCAGCCACCGCGACCGGGTCGCCGGGCCCCGATTCGGGGGACTCGCCCGGATGGGGGGCGAACACCGGCACACCGGCGCGCTCGCCGACCACTTGCAGCTGGTTCACGGCGGCCGGCCGCTGCAGGTCGCACGCCACCAGCAGCGGGGTGTGCCCCTGCCCGCGCAGCCAGGCGGCCAGCTTGCCGGCCAGCGAGGTCTTACCGGAACCCTGCAGGCCCGCGAGCATCACCACGGTCGGCGGGGTCTTGGCGAAGGCCAGCCGGCGGGTCTCGCCGCCCAGGATGCCGATGAGTTCCTCGTTGACGATCTTGACGACCTGCTGCGCCGGGTTGAGGGCGCCGGAAACCTCGGCGCCTTTGGCGCGATCCTTGATGCGGGTGACGAACGCCCGCACCACGGGCAACGACACGTCGGCTTCCAGCAGCGCCAGCCGGATCTCGCGGGTGGTGGCCTCGATGTCGGCGTCGGTCAGTCGACCCTTGCCGCGTAGTCCCTGAAGGGCACCGGTCAGCCGGTCGGACAGCGATTCAAACACCCCGCCAGCCTAGTGGTACTGCAAGCGCGGCACCGCCGGGCGCAGCAGGTACCACTCAATCGGGCCAAGTGGTACTGCAAGCGCGGTACCGCCGGGCGCCCGCCGGCCACGACATATAAACGGCCGCGACGACACGCCGAGCCGAGTCGCAATGGTTTATGTCTGGCGAGCGCTCCCATGGGCCGGCCTCGATCCGCGGGCGCAATTTCAGCCCGGCGCAGGCGAACGCGCTATTGAATGGTCCCATGCTCGAGGTGATCGACAAGGGGTCCTGCGGCCGGGATCACCCGGTGCCGCTGCTCTTCGTGCACGGCGGCTGGCACGGCGCGTGGTGCTGGGAGCACTTCCTGGATTTCTTCGCCGACGCCGGCTACCGCGCAGTCGCGGTGAGCCTGCGCGGACACGGCTCCAGCCCGACGGCCAAGCCCTTGCACAAGGTGTCCATCGCCGACTACATCGACGACGTCCGCTCGGTGGCCGACGAACTCGGCGGCGCGCCGGTGCTGATCGGCCACTCGCTGGGCGGCTTCGTCATCCAGCGCTACCTGGAACGGCGGAGCGCCCCGGCGGCGGTGCTGGTGGGCTCCGTGCCGCCGCAGGGCGTGCTCCGGTTGGCCGTGCGCGTGTGGCGGCGCCGGCCGTCGATGACCATGGAAGCGTGGAACGACCCCACGCTGCTGAAGTTCCTCGCCACCCCGGCGCTGGCCCGCGAATACCTGTTCTGCGCCGACACGCCCGAGGCCATCGTCGAATCCTGTAGGCAGCGCGCCGGGGCCGAGAGCGTCCGCGCCGCCATGACCGATCCGATGGTCCGCCGCGTCCGAACCCGACGGGTGACCACCCCGATCCTGGTCCTCGGCGCCGAGTACGACGGCTTCGTCAGTGTCGGCGACGTGCGTGCCACGGCACGCGCCTACCGCACGGAGCCGGAATTCTTCGCGATGGGCCACAACATGATGCTCGAGCCGGGCTGGCCCAACGTCGCCGAACGCATTCACGACTGGCTTGCGGCCCGCGACCTGGTAAGCCGGGCGGGGTAATCCGCTCGAGTCGTTACTGCGCCGAAAAGCGTTGGCGTGCTACATTTCACGTCCGCACTTAACCGAGCTTTCCGCATCGAAAACTGCACTACGGGGGGAAATGTCCGTGCAACCGGTCGATCGCACGGAGTCCTCCGTCGACGACGGCGGCGGCCGGGCGCTGCGGGGCTGGCAGCGCCGGGCGCTGGTGAAATACCTCGCCGGCCAGCCGCGCGATTTCCTGGCCGTGGCGACCCCGGGATCGGGAAAGACGACGTTCGCCCTGCGGGTGGCGGCCGAGCTGCTGAGCCAGCGCGCCGTGGACCAGATCACGGTCGTGGTGCCCACCGAACACCTCAAGGTGCAGTGGGCGCTGGCCGCCGCGCGGCACGGCATCGCGCTGGACCCGAAGTTCTCCAACTCCACTGCCCACACGTCGGGCGAGTACCACGGCGTGATGGTCACCTACGCGCAGGTGGCCGCGCACCCCACGCTGCACCGGGTGCGGACCGAGCAGCGCAAGACGCTGGTGGTGTTCGACGAGATCCATCACGGCGGTGACGCCAAGACGTGGGGTGACGCCATCCGCGAGGCCTTCGGCGACGCCACGCGCCGGCTGGCCCTGACGGGCACCCCGTTCCGCAGTGACGACAGCCCCATCCCGTTCGTGGCCTACGAGGCGGGCGCCGACGGGGTGCGGCGCTCGCAGGCCGACCACACCTACGGCTACGCCGAAGCCCTCGCCGACGGGGTGGTCCGCCCGGTCGTGTTTTTGGCCTACTCCGGGGAGGCGCGCTGGCGGGACAGCGCCGGCGAGGAACACGCGGCACGGCTGGGTGAGCCGCTGACCGCCGAGCAGACGGCGCGGGCCTGGCGGACGGCGCTCGACCCCGCCGGCGAATGGATGCCCGCGGTGATCGCGGCCGCCGACCAGCGGCTGCGCCAGAAGCGCGCGCATGTGCCCGACGCCGGCGGCATGATCATCGCCTCCGACCGCACCGCGGCCCGCGCCTACGCCGCCCTGCTGACCAGGCTGACCTCGGAGGCGCCCACGGTGGTGCTGTCCGACGACCCCGGATCGTCCGCGCGTATCAGCGAATTCGCCGCCGGAACTACCCGGTGGCTGGTCGCGGTGCGGATGGTCTCCGAAGGCGTCGACGTGCCCCGGCTCTCGGTCGGCATCTACGCCACCAGCGCCTCCACGCCGCTGTTCTTCGCTCAGGCGATCGGCCGGTTCGTGCGCTCGCGCCGGCCGGGTGAGACCGCGAGCGTCTTCCTGCCGTCGGTGCCCAACCTGCTTCAGCTCGCCAGCGAGCTGGAGGCCCAGCGCAACCACGTGCTCGGGGAGCCGCACCGCCCGGCCGAGGATCCGCTGGACGCCGATGCGGCGGTCAGGACGCAGACCGAGAAGACCGACACGGACACGGGATTCACGGCGCTGGGCGCCGACGCGGAGCTGGATCAGGTCATCTTCGACGGATCGTCGTTCGGCACCGCCGCCCCGGCCGGCAGCGACGAGGAGGCCGATTACCTCGGCATTCCCGGGTTGCTCGACGCCGAGCAGATGCGCGCGCTGCTGCACCGCCGCCAGGATGAGCAGCTCCAGCGACGGGCCGCCCAGGCGACGCCGGCCGCGGTCTCCGCGCCGCCGTCGATGCACGGCCAGCTGCGCGAGTTGCGCCGCGAGCTCAACTCGCTGGTGTCGGCCACCCACCACCGCACCGGCAAACCGCACGGCTGGATCCACAGCGAGCTGCGCCGCCGGTGCGGGGGCCCGCCGATCGCGGCCGCGACCCGCGAGCAGATCCAGGCCCGGATCGAGGCCCTGCGGCGACTCAACGCGGAGCACTCCTGAGGCCCGCTAGTCGCCGACGGGCTCCTCGAGCACCTCGACCGCGGGGCCGCCCAGCACGGCGAGCAGGTTCTGCTCGATCGCGGCCCGCGCGTCGAGCTCGGCGCCGGGCTTAACCGTCACGCAGAACACGTCGGCCGCCGTCGAGCCGAACGTGTTGACCTTGGCCCAGGCGATGTCCGCGTCCGCGCGTTCCAGCGCGCTGGTCAGCAGCGCGAGCAGGCCGAGGCGGTCCATGGCGCGGACTTCGAAGATCAACTGGCCGGCGGTCGTCGGGTCCAGCCACAGGATGCGCGGCGGGGCGGTCGACCGGGTGACGGGCACCCCGGCCTGAATCTCGCCGGCCCGCGCCGTCGCGGCGCTGACGGCGTCGCTGTCGCGCCGCTCCAGCGTCCCGAGGACGTCGAGGTCGCCGGCCAGCGCGCCGTTGAATTGTTGGCGCAGCAAGCCCGATTCGGGCGGCGAGCCGAACACCGGCGACACGACGAACTCGACGATCGCGACGCCCTCGTGGATGTTGGCCAACGCCGAATGGATGCGCAACGAGTTCAACGCCAGCACCGCCGCGGCCTTCGACACGAGCCCCCGCTGGTCCGGCGCGAGCATCACCGCCGTCAACCGCTCGCGGTCGCCGGCTTTGATCTCCACATACACCCCGCGGCCGGCCGCCAACGAAAGATAATGCGGCGCAATAGGTTCCGCTTCCGGAAGCGACTCGCCGGCCATCACCAGCCGGCACCGGCGGACCAGGTCGTCGATCAGCGACGCCTTCCAGTCGCTCCACACTCCGGGCCCGGTGGCCTTCGAGTCCGCCTCGGCGAGCGCGTGCAGCAGCTCGAGCAATTGCGCGTCGCCGTGCAGGGCCCCGGCCACCGACTCGATGGTCTTGGGGTCGTTGAGGTCACTGCGGGTGGCCGTTATCGGTAGCAGCAGGTGATGGCGGACCATGCCCGCGAGCGTCTCGGTGTCGTGGGCCGACAGCCCGAGCCTGTTGCCGATCGGGACCGTCAATTCCGCACCGAGCACGCAGTGGTCGGTGCCGCGCCCCTTGCCGATGTCGTGCAGCAGCGCGCCGAGCGCGAGCAGGTCGGAGCGCGCCACGCGCGTTGTGAGCGGGGCGGCGTTGACCGTGGTTTCGACGATGTGACGGTCGACGGTCCACTTGTGCGAGACGTCGCGTGGCGGAAGGTCGCGGACCGCGTCCCATTCCGGGAACAGCCGGCCCCACAGCCCGGTGCGGTCCAGCGACTCGATCGTGTTCACCGCGGTGGGCCCGGCCAGCAGCACGACCAGCAGGTCGTCCAGCGCCTCGCGCGGCCACGGCGACGGCAGGTCCGGGGCGCTGTCGGCCAGCCGTTTGAGCGTGCCCGCGGCGATGGGCAGGCCGGTGTCCGCCGAGGCGGCCGCGACGCGCAGCACCAACCCCGGATCGCCCTGAGGGCGGGCGTCGCGGGCGAGCACCACCTCGCCGTCGTACTCGACGACGCCCTCGTCCAGCGGTCGCCGCCTCGGGCGCCGCACCAGCGCGCTGAGGCCGCGGCGGGGCAGCGCGTTCTGCGCGGTGCGCAGCCCTGTCTCGGCGTGGTAGGCGATGGTGCGGCTGACGCTGGAGAGCATGCGGGACAGGTCAAATCGGTCCCCCACGCCCAGCGCGGCGCTGACGTCGTCGGCGAACTGCGCCAGCAGTTGATCGAGTCCGCGTTTGGATACCCGGTGCAATTCGGTGCGGACGTCGAGCAGCGTCAGGTACGCGGCGTCCAGCGATCCCCCGGGAGCGTCCGGGTGGCCCATGCCGCGGCGGTCGATGAGCTGCGCGACGCCCAGCGCGTCGAGCAGTTGGACGTCGCGCAGGCCGCCGCGTCCCGACTTCAGGTCCGGCTCGGCCCGCTGTGCGATCCGCCAACACCGTTGCCAGCGTTCGTATGTCATCGCGACGAGCTCGTCCATGCGCGACCGGATCGCGCTGCGCCACTGGCGGCGCGCCCCGTCGATCAATTCGGCCGACAGCCGCTCGTCGCCGGCGATGTGGCGTGCGTCCAGCATGCCCAGCGCGGCCACCAGGTCGCTGTTGGCAACACCCAGGGCGCCGGAGACCGTGCGCACGCTGTGGTCGAGCCGAACGTTGGCGTCCCACAACGGATACCAGAGCCCGTCGGCAACCCGCTGCAGCACGTCGTCAGACTTGTTGTCGTGCAACAGCATCAGGTCGAGATCGGAATACGGCAGCAGCTCCCGGCGCCCCAGGCCGCCGACTCCCACGACCGCGAAGCCGCTGCCGTCGGTGACGCCGACCTCGCCGGACTTGGCGACCAACCAGGATTCGTGCAGCTCCAGCCAGGCTTTCCGCAACTCCGCCGCGCCCAGGTGACCGCCGTCGGCCAGCAGCTGACGCCGCGCAGACGCCAAATCGCTTGCCCCGCCGGCGTTTCGGATCCCCGCTTCAGATGACCCGGACGGGCCGGGTGGGCTTGTCATACCCTCCCGGCCCGTCCGGCCCGGTTCAGCGATGTGCGGCTAAGATCAGAGGGCATCGGTTCCGCGTTCACCCGTGCGCACTCGCACAATGGTTTCCACCGGGGTGACCCACACCTTGCCGTCACCGATCTTGCCGGTGCGCGCCGCGCGGACGATACTGTCCACGACCTTGTCCACGACGGAATCGTCGACCACGACCTCGATTCGCACCTTCGGCACGAAATCCACCGAGTACTCCGCACCCCGGTAGACCTCGGTGTGGCCCTTCTGCCGCCCGTACCCTTGAATTTCGCTGACCGTCATCCCCAGGACGCCCGCGTCCTCGAGGCTGGTCTTCACGTCATCGAGGGTGAACGGCTTCACAATTGCGGTGACTAGCTTCATGCCTGCTCTGCCTCCACCTTGTCGCCCACTCGGTCCTCCTCCAGGCCGTTGCGGTCATCCACCGGAATCCGCGCCGCCGGGAGAACGGACCCTTGCCCACCGATCGTTCCGAAATCGTACGCGCTCTCCGCGTGCTCGGACTCGTCGATACCGGTCGATTCCTCCTCGGCGGGGACACGCAACCCGATCGTGTACTTCAGGATCAAAGCCAGGATCAGCGTGACGATGCCCGAGTAGAACAGTACGGCGAAGGCGCCGACGGCCTGCCGTTCCAGCTGGGCCCAGCCGCCGCCGTAGAACAGCCCCTTGGACACCCCGGCCACGCCGTTGATCGCCGGGGATTCGGGCGCGGCGAGCAGCCCCACCAACAGGGTGCCCGTCAGACCGCCGATCATGTGCACCCCGACGACGTCGAGCGAGTCGTCGTAGCCGAACTTGAACTTCAGTCCCACCGCCAGCGCGCACACCACCCCGGCCACCGCGCCGACCGCCAGCGCGCCCAGCACGTTCACCGACGAGCAGGACGGCGTGATCGCGACCAGTCCGGCGACGATGCCCGACGCCGCTCCCAGCGTCGTGGGCTTGCCGTCGCGGATGCGCTCGGTGAGCAGCCAGGCCAGCATGGCCGTGGCCGTCGCGATGGTGGTGGTCATGAACGTGGTACCGGCGGAGCCGTTGGAGCTGGTCGCCGAACCGGCGTTGAACCCGAACCAGCCGAACCACAGCAGGCCGGCACCGAGCATCACGAAGGGCAGGTTGTGCGGCCGGAACAGCGTCGTCGGCCACCCGCGGCGCTTGCCCAGCACGATCGCCAACGCCAGCCCCGCCACACCGGAATTGATGTGGACCGCTGTCCCCCCGGCGAAGTCGATGGCGTGCAGCTTGTTGTTGATCCAGCCGCCGTGCTCGGACGCGAAGCCGTCGGCGGCGAACACCCAGTGCGCGACCGGGAAGTAGACCAGCGTCGCCCACAGTCCGGAGAACACCAGCCAGGCGGTGAACTTGAGCCGGTCGGCCACCGCGCCGGAGATCAGCGCGACGGTGATGATCGCGAACATCAGCTGGAAGGCCACGAACACCGTGGCGGGCATGGTGCCTGCCAGCGGGATGTCGACCTGCGCGACCCCCTTGCTCGGGTCCGCCTTGACGGCGTTGCCGCCGATAAGCTTTGCCAGGCCCCAATAATCGGTCGGGTTGCCCACGACGCCGCCCCGGTCGTCGCCGAACGACATCGAGTAGCCGTAGAGCACCCAGAGCACGGTCACCACGCCCATCGCGCTGATGCTCATCATGATCATGTTGAGCACGCTTCGGGTGCGCACCATGCCGCCGTAGAAGAACGCAAGGCCCGGCGTCATCAACAGCACTAGCGCGGAACTCGCCAACATCCAGGCGGTATCGCCGGTATCGGGTTGGCCCAATTGCGGGAATGCCACTCGCTCACCTCCGGTCGGACATGAATGGCCGTCAGGCGACGCCTGTGACCTGATCCAGAACCTTGCGAGATTGTTGTTTCCGCAGTGGGGCCACCGTGTTTCGGCGGGATTAACGTCCCGCTCGCCGTGTAAGCGGTGTCAGCCGAGCAGGGCGTCGACGAAGGCGGCGGGCTCGAACGGCGCCAGGTCGTCGGGGCCTTCCCCGAGCCCGACCAGCTTCACCGGCACCCCGAGCTCCTGTTGGACGCGGAATACGATGCCGCCCTTGGCCGTACCGTCCAGCTTGGTCAGCACGGCGCCGGTGATCTCGACGACCTCGGCGAACACCCGCGCCTGGGCGAGCCCGTTCTGCCCGATGGTGGCGTCGAGCACCAGCAGCACCTCATCAACAGCTGCGCGCCGCGTCACCACGCGCTTGACCTTGTCGAGCTCGTCCATCAGCCCGACCTTGGTGTGCAGCCGGCCTGCGGTGTCGATGAGTACCACGTCGGCACCCGACGCGATGCCCTTGTCGACAGCGTCGAAGGCCACCGATGCGGGGTCGGCACCCTCGGCCCCGCGCACCACTTCCGCGCCCACCCGGGACGCCCACGTCTGCAGCTGGTCGGCCGCGGCGGCGCGGAAGGTGTCGGCGGCGCCGAGCACGACGCGGCGCCCGTCGGCCACCAGCACCCGCGCCAGCTTGCCGACGGTGGTCGTCTTTCCCGTGCCGTTCACGCCGACCACCAGCAACACCGAGGGGTGGTCGTCGTGCGGCAGGGCGCGGATCGACCGGTCCATGTCGGGATGCAACTCCCGGATCAGCACGTCGCGCAGGACGGCCTTCGCGTCGGCCTCGGTGCGCACGGCGCTGCCGGCCAGGCGGTCGCGCAGCTGCGACATCACCGACTCGGTGACCACCGGGCCGAGGTCGGCGACCAGCAGGGTGTCCTCGACGTCCTGCCACGCGTCTTCGTCGAGGTCCCCACCGCCGATCAGGCCCAGCACGCTGCGTCCCAGCGCGTTCTGCGAGCGGGCCAGCCGGCCGCGGAGCCGCTCCAGGCGCCCTTCTGGCGGCGCGATGGCCTCGATCTCGGGGGCCTCGGGGGCCGGCTGGCCCGCTCGCAGAACGCGCTGGGACGCAG
>NZ_MVIJ01000170.1 GCF_002086735.1 Mycobacterium scrofulaceum
CAGGCAGTCGTCGAGGACTTTCATCGCCCGTTCCGTCGTCCACCATTTGGCCATCGCGACAGTTTGCACGTCGAGCTTACCGTCGAGATGCAGACAGATGCAGTGGTCGAGGAACACTCGCGCAATCCTTGTTTCGGTGGCGGCTTCAGCGAGGGTGAACTTGGTATTTTGGAACCCGAAGATCGTTCGCCCGAATGCTTCTCGTTGGCGCGTGTATTCGATCGTCTGGTGCAAGGCCAATTCCATGGCGGCAACCGCTCCGACCGCGACGATAAGTCGCTCCTGCGGCAGTTGCGTCATCAGCTGAAAGAAGCCTTGCCCCTCGGTGTCGCCTAGCAGATGCGTCTTGGGGACGCGCACGCCGTCGAAAAACAATTCAGATGTGTCCTG
>NZ_MVIJ01000171.1 GCF_002086735.1 Mycobacterium scrofulaceum
CGCGCGGTGTCGGCGGTCGACGAGATCTTCGCCCGCTCGGGCGGCAACGCGGCCCGGATGGACAAGCCGCTGCAACGGTATTGGCGGGACGTCCATGTGGGGCAGATGCACGCGATCCATGTCCCCGGCACCATCTACCACGCGTCGGCGCTGAGTTCGCTGGGTGTCGACCCGCAGGGTCCACTCCGGGCGATGATTTAACAGGGCCGAGACAGCCAGAGGAGGCGCATCACGTTGACCGACCTGAAAAGCCTGGGCTATATCACCATTTCGACGAGCGACATCGACCGCTGGCGGCACTTCGCCTTCGGCGTGCTGGGTTTCGCCGAGGGTAAGGGCCCCGA
>NZ_MVIJ01000172.1 GCF_002086735.1 Mycobacterium scrofulaceum
CCGCGCGCGACCGCCAGTGCATCGATGGGGTCAGACTTACCGCGCGTGCGTGCTGAGGCACGGGTCTGAGCCATCAGTTTCGGTGGGATGCGCACGACCTGCTGCCCGGCGGAGAGAAGGTCGCGTTCTAACCGGGCTGATAGGTGCCGGCAATCCTCGATCGCCCACACCAGCTGTGCGCCGAAGCGTTCCCTGGCCCACATCACCGCCTCAGCATGCCCCGGCGTGGTCGCCTTGACGATCTTCTCCCCGAGCTTGCGGCCCACCTCGTCGACCGCGACAAAGGTGTGCGTGCGCTTGTGTACATCGGCTCCAACAACAACCATGGTGGTTGCCTCCAT
>NZ_MVIJ01000173.1 GCF_002086735.1 Mycobacterium scrofulaceum
CGGGAGATCTGTTGCAGAACCGGGCCGTGTCGCCGGTTTACGCAACGTCACACAACAGGGCAGCTAACCCCAGAAAAAGGCGGCTGGTGTTGTGCCAGTACACCCAGGCCAGGGTCGCCAGCTCGACGTCCTCGACGGTCTTCCAGGGCCCGGTGTGAGCCGGCCCGTAGATCAGCTCGGCCTTGTAGTAACCGTTGACGGTCTCGGCCAGAGCGTTGTCGTAGCTTTGACCGGCTAATCGGGGTCGATGGGTCTGATTTTGGGGCGGAATGGTTCATCGTCGGGGTGGTGGCTTGGTGAGCT
>NZ_MVIJ01000174.1 GCF_002086735.1 Mycobacterium scrofulaceum
CGATGAACCGGGTAATTAGCGTGCTGGCCGGTCGAGCTCGGCCGCGAAGAAAGCCGACGCGGTCTTTAAAATCGCGTTCGCCCTTCGCAATTCGGCGTTGTCCCGCCGCAAGCGCTTCAGCTCAGCGGATTCTTCGGTCGTGGTCCCGGGCCGTGCGCCGGCATCGACCTGTTTATGGTTTAAAGACTTTGGGACCGTCTAGGTGCAGCCATAAGCAATTTTAGGGTGGTTCTTTTTGTTGTCTTTCGACTGCTAATCGTTGTGATCGCTGATCTCTGGGAC
>NZ_MVIJ01000175.1 GCF_002086735.1 Mycobacterium scrofulaceum
GCACTGTTCCTCAGCCCCTCGCCATTCTCGCCATGACACACCGCGCATTGTCGGGCGTAGACCTTGCGGCCGTTCTCCGGGTCGGGCTTCAGCGCCGGGTCGACCTTGCCGACGCCGCGGCCGGCGACCTTGTCCTGCGGCCGGGTGTTGTTCTTCATCCAGTCGAAGTAGGCCACCATCGCCTGCATGTCGGCAGAGTCCGGCGGCAGAGGCTTACCGTTCATCGAGCGCCGGAAGCAGCCGTTGATGCGTTCCTCCAG
>NZ_MVIJ01000176.1 GCF_002086735.1 Mycobacterium scrofulaceum
ACAGCGACCATTCCACGCAACCCCTCGAGGGATCCGGACGAATATCCGGTTCCTGACCACGAAAGCCACGTCCCCCAGGAATTCCCGGAAGAGATTCCGATGGAACAGCCCAACGAAGAGCCCCTCTCGCCCATACCGGAGCCCTGAATGCCCGGTTTCCATCCAGGAGGAGCGGAACATGAGCGCAGACCCTCGGCAGAGACTGGTGGTGGCCCATAGTGTCGATCCCGCGGCCGCCGAACACGAAGTGCAGTGCAA
>NZ_MVIJ01000177.1 GCF_002086735.1 Mycobacterium scrofulaceum
GGCGGGCCGGGCGGCGGCCCGAAGCCGAACCCTCCCATCGGGCCGCCCATCGGCGGGGGAGGCGGGCCGTGATGGAACGCCATCATCGGCGGCGGCCCCGGCGGTCCGGGCGGGCCCGCGCTGATGAGCCAGGCGAACGCGATCGCGGCGATGGTGCCGAACGCGCCGATCAGCGCGCCGGCCACCCCGGCGCCGACCACCACGGCGGTGGAGTGGCGGCGGGGCTCGGCTGGCCGGTGGGCCGGGGGC
>NZ_MVIJ01000178.1 GCF_002086735.1 Mycobacterium scrofulaceum
CATCGACGGTGCCGATCGCTAAGCCTGAGGTGATGTGGACCAGGCGCATCAATCCCACGTTCCCGCCTGGCCGCCCATTCATGCAGCGTTGAGACCGGAACTCCGGTCATCGCTCGAACTTCATGAGCGGTGAGCATGACCGACGCATTTTCTATCGTCATCGTCTCCAACCCCAGTTGCGTCCAGCAGAGTGGTGTACGAGCCGGTGATGACCGGCGTGTCGTAGCCGGATGAATGAAGGTCATCG
>NZ_MVIJ01000017.1 GCF_002086735.1 Mycobacterium scrofulaceum
GGAGCGGGCGGCCCCCCGCCCGCTCCGGTACCCCCACCTGGACAGTAGCCGGGGTGGGCCGAACGCCGCGCCGGGGCGGTCAAGTCATCTACGACGTTGTCGCAGCGGCGGGATCGTTATTGGGGCGGTCGGAGAACGTCGGAAGTTGCACCGGCTCGCCATCGCCGCTGGCGGGTGAGGCGACCTCGGGCTCGTAGCGATGCGAGAACAGATCGGACGATGTCATGGAACGGGGTCCTCAAGTTGGTTCGGCTTCAGCCCGATGCCGTCGGCTGGGGTGAAGGGCGATCGATTCGTAGCTGTGCTCATCTGCACAGATATTTGGCTACGGGGCAGTGCTAACACGAACTGCTCTCACCAATCTACACGCCGGCGCTCTCCGGGACGTCTCGACGAGCGGCCGGCGGCGTCCAGCAGCCGCTGAAACCGCGACCGTGCGCGCACCGGAGGAGAAGGCCGGACCCCTGAACGCGTAGTGGGCTGGTGGGATCCACCCACCAGCCCACATGGAGTACAACTCGCGCTAGACGGCCGTCACTCCGACCGCCTGCGGGCCCTTGGCGCCCTGCTCGACATTGAACTCGACTCGCTGGTTCTCCTCGAGCGACCGGTAGCCGTTGCCCTGGATTTCCGAGTAGTGGACGAACACATCTGCTGCGCCGCCATCCGGAGCGATAAAACCGAAGCCTTTTTCGCTGTTAAACCACTTCACAGTTCCCTGTGTCATACCTTCAACTTCTCTCATTTTGAACGGATGCCGACGGGCATCCCCGCCAAAGCGTAGCACGTGCCACCCTATCGGCCCGTAATAAACTGGGGCAGAACGGGTTCAGCGCCTTTTGCGAGGCTGCGATCAGGTGGTCGGTCGTGCGGTCTCCAAGGGCTTCGGGCGCCGCGCGCCATCCGCTGCCAACGCGGCAGCCGGCGCAGGGTGGGACCCCGCGCCGAACCGCACGAACCGCAGCGCGGTCCCGGGAGCCCCCGACCGGATTCAGCCCGCTAACGCACGTCTCGTGGCCGGTACGGCCGGGGCTTGTGACATCGTCGGGACGGGCTCAAACTGGTTGATATGCGCGACCGCGAGACGATCGATGCCGAATTGCGGCGCATCGCTCTTGGCCGCCGCTCGGTTCGCGACGGCGGTGGCCCTTCGTCCCGGGAGCTCGACGAACTGCTCGACGAGCTCCTGGCGCACACCACAGGGTCGCCCCTGACGCATCCGAACGTCTGCGAACCCGAGGTCGGCACCGGCACCTTGCCGCGCCGCGCCAAAGCCGTCCGCAAACCTCGCCGTCGTCACGGTGTACCGCGTCAGTTGGGCCTTCTCGCGGCGCTGCCGCTGTCTCTGGTCGCCGTCGCCGCCGCGGGGCTGGTGATGTTGGGGACGCCCAACCGGGATTCGTCGGCGCAGCCGGCGGAAACACCGCCCTCGGTTGCGCCGCCCAAACCGATTGCGCCGCCCAAACCGATTGCGCCGCCCAAACCGGTTGCGCCGCAGGCACCCGCTTCGCGGATTGCGGTTGCCGACGCGGCGTTCATCGCCGCGCTGAAGCACGAGGGCGTGCCCCTTCCCAGCCAGGAATACGCGATGACCCAAGGCCACGCGGTCTGCGACTTCCTGGCGCAGCGGCCCAATTTCGCCGACGCGGTCGATTTCGTCCAGCGATCGTCGATCTGGGACGCCAATCAGAGTGCCCAAGTCACCGCGGGGTCGATCGTCGCGTACTGCCCCCAGTCGCAGCCCGCCACCTCGGACGCCATCGAGCCGGCGTATCAGAATGCTCTCTCCGATCTGCAGGCCATCGAGGGCCAGTTGCAAGGCATCCAGGGGGACCTGCAAAACATCCGCGGTGATCTGCAAGGCATTCCCGGCCAGCCCTGACCCGCGATGGTGTCCTTCAGCGCGGCCGCACCGGGAACGTGCGGCGTTTCAGCGGCAACGGATCCAGACGACGACGCCGACGGCGGCCGCCAGGATGGTCAGGGCCACGGCCACCGCAGCGGGTGATGGCACCGCGGCTGCTGCCCGGGCCGCGAAGTGATTCCGGTGCGCCGAGCGCTCGACGCCCGGAGCCGAGGACGCGTTCGTACCCTGGCCGCCCGGCGGCTCGACAACAGCGCCAGGTGAGCGCCCGACGTCGACCGGCGGGCTTGCCTCTGCGGGCGCCCGCGAACGTGGCGACGGGGTGTGACCGGCTCCCGGCGCCGCCGGTGATGATCCTGGCAGCGTCGCCGGAGCGGGGATCGGGGGTCCGGCCCCGGGCTGAGGGGCCGCATCCGAGGGCTGCTGCTCATCGCGGTCGCGTCCCCGCCGCGGCACCCAGGCCTCGTCCCCCAACTCGTCGGGAATCAACCACATCAGGAGGGCGAAGTTGACCACTCCCAATAGACCGTGCAGCACGATGCCGGCCGCGTGGAACCCGAAAAGCGTCGGGGTTGCGCGCGCCGTGGCAACGGCGCCGATAAACAACAACAGCGTGTAGGCCACCGCGCTGAGCGCGGTGACGGCCACCGCCGCATGGCGCTTGCCGACGGCCGCGATGGCGGCCACCCCGAATGCCAGCAGCATCGCGCTGTGCGGCGCGGTCGATGTCAGGCCGAGGATGGGAGCGCCGGTGGGTCCGGCGTTTGGATGCAGGGCGGCCGAAACCAGCCCGCCAATGCCGAAGGCGCTCACCAGCAGGCCCTCGGTCAACAGCATCCACCGCCCGCTGCGGAAACGCCCCGGGTCCATCCGGACCCTGCGCAGATCCGACGTCACCCCGGGAACGGGCCCCGCCGTAACCGGCATCGCGCGACCTCCCGAACAACAAGACTTCTCTTATAGGGCTACCCAGTGCGGGCCGCGCTATTCCCGGTCGCGCCGGACTTCGGTCAGCGGGTAGAACGCTCGGTTGCACCGGGGGTGGTCGCGCGCGGGAGGGGCGGCGCCTCCGGGAGCGGCTGCGCGACAGGACGAGTGGAGCCCCCTGTCAGGATTGAACTGACGACCGCTCGCTTACAAGGCGAGTGCTCTACCACTGAGCTAAGGAGGCGGGGTCGAACCGGGTCAAGCCTAAACGGTCATTCGCCGCTGTCGATCACGCGCGTTGAGCGCACCGCACGCGACGCGGGACGCCGCCGGCCCGGCAGCGGGATGCGGTCGGCGATGTTGCTCAGCGGGTTGACCACCATGGTCAGCGCGACCACGGCGTCCTGCAGCGTGGCGATCGCGGGCTCCAGCGCTTCCATCCCGGGCGTCAGCCGCGCCAGGGTGTCCGCGACGTCGGCGAGCTGGTCCAGCGGTCCGTTCTTCGCCGTCAGCTTGTCGACCAGGCCGCCGTCGCTGAGCAGCCGATCGGCCAGCCCGTCCTCGGCCAGCAGCCGCTCGATCAATCCGTCTTCCGCGACCAGCTGATCGGCCAGGCCGCCGGGCTGCAGGGTGCGATGCAGGCCGCCGCCCTCCGCGGTGAGCCGATCCAGCAGGCCGCCGTCCGACGTCAGCATGTCGACTACCCCGCCCGGACGCAGCAACCGGTCGATCGGCCCGTCCGGCGCGACCGCCCGCCCCAGTGGTGCGTCGTCGTCCAGCAGCCGGGCGAGCCGGTTGGCGCGCACGATCGCGTCGTCGATGCCGAGCATGGACGTCATGGCGGTGGTTCCGGCCGCTCCGCCGTCGCCCAGCGCTCGCTTCGCGATGCCGACCGCCGCGCTCGCCACGGTCAGGCTTGCGTCGGCGGCGGCCAGCCCGGCGCGTGCGGGAGCGGTTGCCGCTGAAACCATCCGCATCGCGAAGTTCATTCTTCGAGTCTATTCGCGACGCGCGAATGTCGAAGTGCGCAGGTCCCGGGCGGATGGGGTAGTTCCTGGCAGACTACTATCAGACTGTTGGCACCAGGCTTTCAGGAACCACACAATAATTAAATAGGTAACGTACAAGAAGGACAGAAGCAAACCCATGACAGCGGCAACCCCAAACGAAACAAAACCGGAGGCTCGCGTCCTCGTAGTCGATGACGAGGCGAACATCGTCGAGCTGCTCTCGGTGAGCCTCAAGTTCCAGGGGTTCGAGGTCTACACCGCCACCAACGGCGCCCAGGCCCTCGACCGGGCCCGCGAAGCGCGCCCCGACGCGGTGATCCTCGACGTGATGATGCCCGGCATGGACGGGTTCGGGGTGCTGCGGCGCCTGCGGGCCGACGGCATCGACGCTCCGGCGTTGTTCCTGACGGCCCGCGACTCGCTGCAGGACAAGATCGCGGGCCTCACCCTGGGCGGCGACGACTACGTGACGAAGCCGTTCAGCCTCGAAGAGGTGGTCGCCCGGCTGCGCGTCATCCTCCGGCGCGCCGGCAAGGGCGGGGCGGAACCCCGCAGCGCCCGCCTGACCTTCGCCGACATCGAACTCGACGAGGAGACCCACGAGGTGTGGAAGGCCGGCCAACCGGTGTCCCTGTCGCCAACCGAGTTCACGCTGCTGCGTTACTTTGTGATCAACGCGGGCACGGTCTTGAGCAAGCCCAAGATCCTCGACCACGTGTGGCGCTATGACTTCGGAGGTGACGTCAATGTCGTCGAGTCCTACGTGTCCTACCTGCGGCGCAAGATCGACACCGGAGAAAAGCGCCTGCTGCATACCTTGCGCGGAGTGGGCTACGTCCTGCGGGAACCGCGCTGAGCGCGCGACCGGTCACCAGCGCTAGCGAAGAAGCCCGCCCCATGGCCAAACAGCATCGACGTGGATTGCCGCTCCGGGTGGGCCTGGTCGCCGCCACCCTGGTGCTCGTGGCGTGCGGCCTGGCGGTCTCGGGCATCGCGGTCACGTCGATCCTGCGGCACAGCCTGGTCAGCCGGATCGACCAGACGCTGCTCGACGCGTCGCGTGGCTGGGCGCAGAACCCGCGCCGGCAGTCCGCGCCGCCCTACGAGGGGCCCGACCCGGGCCGGCCGCCGTCGAAGTTCTACGTGCGCGGCGTCGGCACCGACGGCACCCCGTTCACGGCCATCAACGACCGTAACTCCGAGCCGGCGTTGCCGCCCAACAACGATGTGGGCCCCAATCCGACGACACTGCCGTCGGTCAACGGGTCCGACATCCAGTGGCGCGCGGTGTCGGTGCGCGGCCCGCACGGCCTGACGACGGTCGCCATCGACCTGTCCGACGTCCAACACACGGTCAGCGCTCTGGTCTGGTTGCAGATCGGCATCGGGGTGGCGGTGCTGGTCGTGGTCGGCATCGCCGGCTTCGCCGTGGTGCAGCGCAGCCTGCGGCCGCTGTCCGAGGTCGAACAGACCGCGGCGGCGATCGCCTCCGGCCAGCTGGATCGCCGTGTCCCGGAACGGGATCCGCGCACCGAGGTGGGCCGGCTGTCGCTCGCCCTGAACGGAATGCTTGCGCAGATCCAGGAGGCGCTCGCGTCCTCGGAGTCGTCCGCGGAGAAGGCGCGCGGGTCCGAGGAACGGATGCGCCGGTTCATCACCGACGCCAGTCACGAGCTGCGCACCCCGCTGACCACGATCCGGGGCTTCGCGGAGTTGTACCGGCAGGGCGCGGCGCGCGACGTCGCCATGCTGTTGTCGCGGATCGAAAGCGAGGCCAGCCGGATGGGACTGCTGGTGGACGACCTGTTGCTGTTGGCCCGCCTGGACGTGCAGCGACCGCTCGAGCACAACCGGGTCGACTTGCTGGCGCTGGCCAGCGACGCCGTGCACGACGCGCAGGCGATGGATCCGGGACGCACGATCACGCTGGAAGTGGTCGACGGCCCGGGCATCCCGGAGGTGCTCGGCGACGAACCGCGGATCCGGCAGGTGCTGAGCAACCTGGTCGCCAACGCCTTGCAGCACACTCCGGAGGCCGCCGACGTCACGGTTCGCGTCGGCACCGAGGGCGACGACGCGGTGCTCGAGGTGGCCGACAAGGGACCCGGCATGACGGAGCAGGACGCGTCGCGGGTGTTCGAACGGTTCTATCGCACCGACTCGTCGCGGGCGCGCGCGAGCGGCGGGACGGGGTTGGGACTATCGATCGTCGACTCGCTGGTGCGCGCGCACGGCGGCGCCGTCACGGTGACGACCGCGCCGGGGGAGGGCTGCCGTTTCCGCGTCACGCTGCCGCGCGTCAGCGAAGTGCCGGCGCAGGAACCGGCTCACGCCAATTGAGCAAGCGCCGCCTTGATCTTGGCCTGCGCCTCGTCCAGCGATTCCGGTGACGGGTTGCGGTCGACGTTGGCGAAGCCGAAGTCACTCAATCGGCGGGTGGGGAACACGTGCACATGCAGGTGGGGCACCTCCAGCCCGGCGATGATCACCCCAGCCCGCTCGGTTTTGAAGGCCTTGCACACCGCCTTGCCGATCAACTGACTCACACCCATGATCCGCGCGAACGCAGCGGCGTCGACGTCCTGCCACTGATCGATCTCGGCCCGCGGCACGACCAGCGTGTGCCCCTGAGTCATGGGCTCGATCGTCAAGAACGCGACGACGTCGTCGTCCTCGTAGACGAAGCGGCCGGGAAGTTCACGGTTGATGATCTTGGTGAAGATCGACGCCATGGCCCCAGCATAGGGGCGGGGGCGGGGAGGGCCCGCGTCAGTCCTCCTGCCCGAACTCCATGACGTCGAGGTTCCAGTACCCGCGCATGTTGGTGATCAGCCCCGCTTCGTTGACCTTGTAGGTGAACACCCCGCGCACCTTGCTGGTCACGCCGCCCTCAAACTTGCTCTGCAGCACCAGAATATGAGCGATCTCGTCGGGTGAGCTCGACGGGAAAGTCTCTTCGCACGTGATGGTCAGCTGGTTCTTGGCGATGTTGTTGTCAAAGAACTCGCCGACGGCCGCCCTGCCGCGCACGCCGGTGCCGTCGGGGTTGGTGACCGACTTGCCGATGGGGTCTTCGATGACGACATCATCCGTCATCAGCGCCAGCCAGCCGTCCCGGTCTTTGCCTTGCGCGCAGCGCCATGACGACTGCGACGCGGTCAGTGCCGGGGATGGAGCGGTTTGGGTCATGATTTCTCTCCTGTCACTAGATTGCGCACGCGGCGCGCGCGCCTTCCTCGGTGGCCTTGCGGATCAGCCCCAGCCCGGTGCAGTCGCCGGCGGCGTACACCTGGGCGCCGGGCAGGGCGGCGATCAGCTCGTCGAACAATGTGGTGTCGGGCTCGACCGTGCCGGCCAGCACGACGCTGTCGGCCCGCAGCTGCCGGGTGGTGCCACCGGCGGGGGTGAACACCACCGCTTCGGTGGTGAGCCGCTCCACGGTCGCCCGGACGTGCACCGTGACGCCGAGCCGGTCGAGGCGATCCATCTGTTCAGTCTTGCGTTTGTTGCCCACTTCAGGGGCGATGTCCTTGCCGGATTCGAGGATCGACACCAGCCGGCTCCGGCTCGCCAGGAACTCGGCGAGTTCCAGGGCGACCAGGTCGCCGCCGACGATCGCGACCCGGCGTCCGACCGGCATCCAGGCGCGGCTGGCCAGCCGGACCGCGGCCGGGCGTACCAGCCGCTGCCGCCAGCCGGCAAGCGCCGACGCGCCCAGTCGCTGCCAAGCCGGTGCGCCGGATTCCGCTCGGCCGCCGAGCATTTCGCGCAGCCCGCGTCCGGTGTGCACGTGCGGTAGGTCCGACCCGGGCATCGCCGGCACGGTGACGCGGCCGCCGGTGGCCACCACCACCGCGTCCGGGGCGGCGTCGACGATGTCCCGAGCAGAGACGGCATGGCCCACGTGTACTCGCGCGCCGCTGAGCTTGACCTCGTCGCGCAGGTAGCGCAGGAAGGGCTCGTTCTCCGGGTGCAGGACCGCCGCCCAGCGCAGCGCCCCGCCCAGCGCGGCGCCACGCTCGAAAAGCGTGACGCGGTGGCCCCGTTCGGCGGCGACCCGGGCCGCCTCCAGCCCGGCGGGTCCGCCGCCGATCACCACCACACGCTTGGCGCGCCCGGCGCGAGCCGCCGACAGCTCGCGCTCTTTGCCGGTGCGGGGATTGACGGAGCAGTCGACGGAGAAACGCTGTTCCATTGCGTCGATGCAATTTTCACAGGAGATGCACCGGCGGATCCGCTGCGCCTGCCCATCTCGCAGCTTGCGCGGCAGGTCGGGGTCGGCCAACAGCGGGCGCCCCATGGCGATGAAATCGGCGCGTCCGTCGGCCAGGATCCGCTCGGCCCGGGCCGGGTCGTGGATCCGGCCGACGGCTATCACCGGCACGTCGACCACCTGCTTGACCGCCGCCGCGGCGCCGACGTTGAGCTCGTCGCCGTCGTCGGCTCCGTTGACCATCCCGGTCACCAGCCGATCGATGACGCCGCCGCTGACGTGGAACGCATTGACGCCCGCGGCCACGAAAGCCGGTGCCAACTGCGCGGTGTCGAAGATGGGCCGGCCGCCGGCGACCCGCTCGTAGCCCGAGATGCGCAGCGTGATCGGCACGGCGTCGCCGATCTCGGAGCGGATCGCGGCCAGCGCATCGAGTACCACCCGGGCCCGGCCGCGCGCCGAATCGCCGCGGTAGTCGTCGGTGCGCCGATTGCGTTGCGGGGCAAGGAAAGAACCCAGCAGCATGTAACCGTGGGCGGCGTGCAGCTCGATGCCGTCGTAGCCGGCCTCGACGGCACGCCGCGCGGCGGCCTTGAACAGATCGAACACCCCGGACAGCTGTTGCCTGCTGATCTCGGCCGACGGGCGCCCGGTCAGGTAGGAGGGGATCACCGACGGACCCACCGACGTCACGCCGAAGATCTCGGGTCCCAGACCGTCGGGCCCGGCGTGCACGATCTGGGGCTGGATCTTGGCGCCGTGCTCGTGGACCACCTCCACGAGCGCCCGGTGCGCGCCGACCGCCTCGTCGGTGGCCAGGTGCAGGCCGCCGGGCGTCTCAGGGTGGTGATGGTCGATTCCGGTGGCGCCCACCGTGATCAGGCCGACGCCACCCTCGGCGCGCGCGGCGAAATAGTCGCGGGTGCGCTCGGACGGCAGTCCCTCGGGCGTGCCGTACATGGTCTCCATCGGAGACATGACGACGCGGTTGCGCACCGTCATGGCGCCGATCCGTCCCGGCGCCATCAGGTGACCGAACCCGGTCACTCGCGAATCGGTGGGTGGGGAGTTACCGGTCGGCGTCCGTGTACCGGATGACGCCGCGAATGTTCTTGCCCGTCAGCATGTCCTGGTAACCCTCGTTGATCTGCTCAAGGCGGTACTGGGTGGTGACCATGTCGTCCAGGTTCAGCTTGCCGGCCTTGTACATCGACAGCAGCTGCGGGATGTCGTATTGCGGGTTGCCGCCGCCGAAGATGGTGCCCTGCAGGTTCTTTTGCATCAGGGTGAGCATCGCCAGGTTCATGTTGACGTTGGTGTCCAGCAGGCTGCCGATGGCGGTCAGCACGCAGGTGCCGCCCTTCTGGGTGATGTTGAGGTAGTTGTCGACGTCGGCGCCGTGCAGCTCACCGACCGTGACGACGACCTTGTGGGCCATCAGGCCGTAGGTGACCTCCATGATGCCCATCAGCGCCGCGTTGATGTCGGGATAGACGTGGGTGGCACCGAATTTCAGCGCCTGATCCCGCTTCCATTCGACCGGGTCGATCGCGAAGATGTAGCGGGCACCGGCGTTGACGGCGCCCTGCAGCGCCGCCATGCCGACCCCGCCGACACCGACGATGGCGACGTCCTGGCCCGGGCGGATGTCGGCGGTGCGGACCGCGGACCCGTAGCCGGTGGTGACGCCGCAGCCGACCAGGGCGGCCACCTCGAACGGAACGGACGGGTCGATCTTCACCACCGAGCTGCGGTGCACCACCATGTACGGCGAGAACGTGCCCAGCAGCGTCATGGGGAAGACGTTCTGGCCGCGGGCCTGGATGCGGAACGTGCCGTCCGATACGGCGGCCCCGCCGAGTAGGCCGGCCCCCAGGTCGCACAAGTTGCGCATGCCGGCCTGACAGGTCGGGCACTGCCCGCAGGACGGAATGAAGGAGAGCACCACGTGGTCGCCCGGGGCGATGTCCTCGACGCCGGGTCCCACCTCGGTGACGATGCCTGCGCCTTCGTGCCCGCCGAGCACCGGGAAGCCGGCCATCGGGATTCCGCCGGTGACGAGGTGATGATCGGAGTGGCACATGCCCGCCGCTTCCATCTGGATCTTGACCTCGTGCGCTTGCGGGTCGCCGATCTCGATTTCCTCGATGGACCAGGGCTGGTTGAACTCCCAGATCAGTGCGCCTTTTGTCTTCACGATGGATCTGACCCCATTTCGTCTTTGAATCGATCAGAGCTGCCCGGCCCCTTCATGCCGGTCAACTTGGTGACGGGCGCCACAGGCGCCCTTGTCGCGTCAGCATAGCGCGTGCAACAAATCAAATGCTTGGTTGGTCCGCTCACCAGATCGGCGCCGGGGCCTGGCCGAGCGGGTAGTACCCGGGCAGCTTCTCGCCGGCGATGCTGCGCTCGATGCGCTTCTGCATGCCGGCGGACAGGTCACCCGACTCGATGAGGGTCGCGAACATCTTCGCGACGTGACCGAAGTCGAAGAAGTCTCGCTGCCATTCGATGAGGTTGTCGGCGTTGAGGCGGAACCAGCTGCCCCCGATGCCGTAAATCTCGTCCTGGGTGCCGTCGGACTTGTTGACGATCTGCTTCCAGAAACCGACGATCTCACCCTGCTTCTCGTCGATGAGCACCTTTTGGTACTCGTACACCCAGTTCTCCAAACCCTCCATCTCCAGGCCGAGCGCGATGTCGCGGATCTCGTCGACGCCGACGCACATCACGTCTTCCTTGGGGCCGATGTTCCAGCCGTAGGTGGCGTCCTGGGCGTAGAAGTCTGCCAACGGCCGCCAGTCACCGGCCTTCTCACAGTCCTTGTTGGCTTGCAGCCACCGATCGACCCATGCCTCGAGTTCGTCCCGCGACGCCATTATTGGTCTTCTTTCTCTCTGATGAACAGTGCATGCGTTGGGCACATCTCGACCGCGCGTTCGACTTCCTCGCGGGCGTCTTCGGGCGGTTCGGGGTCGAGGACCTCGACCTTGCCCCGCTTGGGCACCCGGAAATAGTCGGGCGCCTCCAGTTCGCACATGGCGTGGCCCTGGCACAGATCCAGGTCGGCTTCCACTCGGTAACCCATGATCGGTCAGGCTTTCCGCTTGCGGTAGCGCACCTTCGCCGGCCGGGCGAGTTGGACGACCATCTTGGAGTGGTCGTTGTGATAGCTGTCGGCCGGCTGCGCCATCTCGAATTCATACTCGCGCAACAAAACCGAGAAGATGGCCTTGATCTGCATCTGGGCGAAAGCGGCTCCCACACAGCGGTGCCGCCCCGCGCCGAACGGAATCCAGGTCCACCGGTTGACGATGTCGGCCTGTTCGGGCTTGTTGTAGCGATCGGGCTTGAATGCGTCCGGATCGGGAAAGTCCTCGGCAATCCGGTTCGAGATCGCGGGGGACGCCGCCACATAGTCGCCCGCGTGAATCGGGAAGCCCTCGACCTCGAACTCGCCCTTGGCGACTCGCATCAGGATGATCAGCGGCGGATGCAGGCGCAAAGTCTCCTTCACCACGTTGTCCAGCTGTGGAATCGACCGCAGCGCGTGGAAACTCACCTCCTGGCCGTCGGCGTACAGCTCCTCGAGCTCGGCCAGCACCTCGGCGTACACGTCGGGGTGGCGGATCAACTCGATCAAGGTCCACGCCGAGGTTCCCGAGCTGGTGTGGTGCCCCGCGAACATCAACGAGATGAACATCCCGGTGACCTCATCGGCGGAGAACCGGGGATTGCCGTCCTCGTCCGTGATCGAGACCAGCACGTCCAGCATGTCGCGGTCGGACTTGTCCTTCGGCGGGTTGGCCAGCCGCTGGTCCATGATCTCCTGCACCAGCGCGACGAGTTTGACGCGCGCCTCGTCACGCCGTTTGAAGCTCTCGATCGGCAGGTAGGGATCGACGTAACACAGCGGGTCGGTGCCGCGTTCCAGCTCGTGGTAGTACTCGGCGAAGCGGTGGTCGAGCTGTTCACGGAACTTCAGCCCGATCAGGCAGGCCGTCGAGGTGTAGATGGTCAGTTCCGCGAAGAAGTCGAGCAGCTCGATCTCGCCTTCGTCGCCCCAGTTGGCGATCATCTTCTTGACCTCGCCCTCGATGGTGGCGGCGTGGCCCTTCATCTGCTCGCCGCGCAGCGCGGAGTTGTGCAGCATCTCCTTGCGCCGCTCGGGGCTGGCGTCGAACACCACGCCCTTGCCGAAGATCGGCGTCATGAACGGGTACGCCTCGGCCTGGTCCAGATCCTCGTCCGCGGAGCGGAAGAAGAATTCGTTGGCGCCCGCGCCGGACAGCAGGATGACGTGTTTGTCGACGAGCTGGAACCAGCCGACATCGCCGCACTCCTCACGGACGCGTTGCATCAAACCGATCGGGTCCGTGCGGAATTCCTCGAGGTGGCCGTGCTCTTCCTCGCCGCCGGAAACTCGCGGCACGATAGCGGTGGTCGTCATTGTCCCGGCATCCCTTCCTCGCCCAGGGCCAGCTTCTGGCGATCTTTCTTGTCGGCCAACGGGGCTTCGGGCTGCAATTCCATGTTCGCGATGAAGCCACCGCGCGGTGTCTCGGCGACGAACGTGATGGCTCGCGCCAGGTCCGCCGCGCGCAGGAAGTAGTCGTGGCGGGCCTGGCCCCACTTGGCCCAGTCCTCCAGCGCCGGGCCGATCTTCTCCGCCGGCAGGCTCCAGCCCATCGAGGTCTTCGTCGGGCCCGGGTGCACGATCGAGGCCCGCACGCCGGTGCCCTCGAGCTCCATCTGAAAGTTGGTGACCATCGCGACGAGCGCGGCCTTGGCGGCGCCGTAGGCGCCCATGTGGGGGCGCTGGCGCAGGGCGACGTCGGAGCCGACGAAGATCAGGTCGCCGCGCCGCCGCTCGAGCATGCCGGGCAGGACGGTTGAGGCCAACCGGAAGGCGCCGACGAGGTGGATCTGCAGCTGGGACTCGAACTCGTCGCCTGTGATCTCGGCGAGCTTGCCGAAGTAGGTGTCGCCCGCGCCGGCCACCAGCACCTCGACCTCCCCGAGCGCGTCGACGGCCTGCGCGACAAAGGATTTCACCGAGTTCGGGTCGGTGACGTCCAGGTGGAAGCCGACCGCCTCGCCGCCCTCGGCGTTGATCTTGCCGACGATGTCGTTCAGCTTCTCGACGCGACGGGCGCCGAGGGCGACCGGGAAGCCGTGCGCCGCGAGTTCGATCGCGGTGGCCTCACCGATGCCGGACGAGGCGCCGGCCACGATCGCCGGACGGCGCTCGGGCAGGGGATCAAAGCGGGGCATTCAGCGGACCTCCACGGTCATGGGCAGGTGAGCGAATCCGCGGACATTGCTGGAGTGCACGCGGACGGCGTTGGCCTCGTCCACCTCAAATCCGCGGATTCGCTTGAACAACTCGGTGAGCGCGACCCTGGCTTCCATCCGGGCCAGGTGCGCGCCCAGGCAGAAATGTGCGCCACTACCGAAACTCAACAGCTTGGGGCCGATTTCGCGCCCGATCAGGTAGTCGTCGGGATTGTCGAAGACCCGCTCGTCGCGATGGCCCGAACCGGGCAACAGCAGCAGCACGTCGCCCTCGGGGAGGGTGGTGTCGTAGAGGGTGAGCTCCCCGACCACGGTCCGGGCCAGGATCTGGCTGGAGGTGTCGTAGCGCAGCGTCTCCTCGACCCACAACGGCACCCGGGACAGGTCGTCGTAGACGGGGGTCAGCTGGTCGGGGTTCTTGTGCCCCCAAAAAGCGGCATTGGCAAGCAGTTTGGTGGTCGTCTCGTTGCCGGCGATCACCATCAGGAACATGAAGCCGAGCACCTCGTCGTCGGTGAGCCGGTCGCCGTCGATCTCGGCCTCCAGCAGGGCCGAGGTCAGATCGTCGGTCAGCTCCTTGCGTCGCTCGGCCACCATCCCCTGGTAGTAGACGATCAGGTTGATGGAGGCCTCGACGGCCTCCGGCGGGACGTCGGTGACGCCGTCCGCGCGGTGCATCACCCCGTCGGCCCAGGCCCGGACCTGATCCCGATCCGGCTCGGGGACGCCCATCAATTCGGAGATGACGTCCATCGGCAGCTTGCCGGCGAACTCGTCGACATAGTCGACCGTGGCGCCCTGCGCCTTTGCCAGCATGGCATCGAGATGCCGCGTCGCTATCTCGGTGACCCGCGGCTCGAGTTCCCGAATCCGCCTGGGGGTGAATCCTTTTGACACCAGCGTCCGCAGCCTCAGGTGGGCGGGATCGTCCATCGCCAGGAACGACATCGTCTTGGACGCATGCGGGCCGCGCGAAGCCGGATCCAACGAGACGCCGTACTTGTTGGACAGCGTCGTGCTGTTGCGGAATCCCTGCAGCACATCCCGGTGCCGTGATAACGCCCAGAACTTCAGCTCCTCGTTGCGGTACAGCGGGGCCTCGTCGCGAAGGCGCTGGTAGTACGGGTACGGGTCCTCGTGGAAGTCATAGTCGTAGGGATCGAGGACCAACTCGTGGTCGCCAGCATGAACGGTCATTCGGTGGTCGTCTCCTGGCTCGTCTCTTTCGCGCCGGTGAGGATCAGCCGCACCACGTAGGTCAGCCGGTCGGCGATCTCGCGGTAGGTGAATTCGCCGCTGCCGGCCTGGACGAGCGCCCCGAAGAAGGACATCTCCAGCGCGGACACGGCGGTCGGGTCGGCGTCGGGCCCCATGGCCGAGGTGATCCGGCGGTGGATCTCGGCGCCGATCCGGTCGCGCGCGGCCCGCACGGCGGGCTCGGCGCCACCGCTGAGCAACGCCGTCGTGCATGCGGCGCTGACCTCGGGCTCGTCGGCGACCACCACGGCCAGGTGGCGCAACACCTGCTCCACCCGCTTGGGCATCGGGTCGTTGACATCGGTGAAATAGGGGACCTGCCGCACCAGGTCGAGGTAGACCTCGGCGATCAGGTGGTTCTTGGACGAGAAGTAGGTGTACGCCGTCGCCGGGGCTACCTTGGCGCGGGCCGCCACGGCACGCACCGTCAGGTCGGCGTAAGACTTCTCGCGCAGTGTCTCGATGCCGGCCGCGAGCACCTTGCGGAAGGTCTCCTCCTGGCGGCGGTTGCGCGCCGGCCGACCGGCCTGCTGTTCGGCCTGGGACGTCGTCGCCACCAGTGCATCGCTGGACACATGTCCAAGCTAACGGACCCGGTCGGGTGGAAGCAACCCCGATCGCCATATCTGCCCGTTAAAGTGCTCTTTTCCGCCGTACGGCGCCCCCGGGCGAGATCGACCCTTGCATCGCCGACGGCGCGGCGGCTAAGGTTCCACCTGGCAATATCGGACAACTGTCCATTGATTTCGCGGGCTCGAATCGGTGCGTGTAGACGGGAGCGGGAGATGGCCTTACTGGCCGACGGCGTGAGTGCTCTGTTCATCGACGGCAAGATGTCGCCCGGGGCGGCCGGTACCTTCCCGACGATCAACCCGGCGACCGAGGAGGTGCTCGGGGCCGCGGCCGACGCCGACGCCGACGACATGGGCCGCGCCATCGACGCCGCGCGGCGGGCGTTCGACGAGACGGATTGGTCGCGCAACACCGAGCTGCGGGTGCGGTGCGTGCGGCAGCTGCGCGAGGCGATGCAGCAGCACCTCGAGGAGCTGCGCGACCTGACCATCGCCGAAGTGGGGGCGCCGCGAATGCTCACGGCGATCGCCCAGCTGGAGGTCCCGGTCAACGATCTGGCCTTCGCCGCGGACACGGCCGAATCCTACGAATACAACCAGGATCTCGGCGAGGCGGCGCCGATGGGTATACCCACGCGGCGCACCATCGCGCGTGAGGCCGTCGGCGTCGTCGGCGCGATCACCCCGTGGAACTTTCCCCACCAGATCAACCTGGCCAAGATCGGTCCCGCGCTGGCGGCCGGGAACACCGTCGTCCTCAAGCCCGCCCCCGACACCCCGTGGTGCGCCGCCGTGTTGGGCGAACTCATCGCCGACCACACCGACTTCCCGCCCGGCGTGATCAACATCGTCACGTCCAGCGACCACGGCGTCGGGGCGCTGTTGGCGAAAGACCCCCGGGTGGACATGATTTCGTTCACCGGCTCGACCGCCACCGGTCGCAGCGTGATGGCCGACGGCGCCGCCACGATCAAGAAGGTCTTCCTCGAGTTGGGCGGCAAGTCGGCGTTCATCGTCCTCGACGACGCCGACCTGGGGGGTGCGGTCGGCGTGGCAGGGTTTTCGGTCTGCATGCACGCCGGGCAGGGGTGTGCGATCACCACGCGGCTGGTAGTGCCGCGGGCGCGCTACGACGAAGCCGTCGCCATCGCGGCCGCAACGATGGGGGGCATCAAGGCGGGCGACCCCACCGACCCCGGAACCATTTGCGGGCCGGTGATTTCCGCACGCCAGCGCGACCGCATACAGGGCTACCTTGACTCGGCCATCGCCGAGGGTGGGACGTTCGCCTGCGGCGGCGGGCGGCCGGCCGACCGTGACGTCGGTTTCTTCATCGAGCCCACCGTGATCGCTGGGCTGGGCAACGACGCCCGTTGCGCGCGCGAGGAGATCTTCGGCCCCGTCCTGACGGTGATCCCGCACGACGGGGACGACGACGCCGTGCGCATCGCCAACGATTCGCCATACGGGTTGTCGGGCACCGTGTTCGGCGCCGACCCCGCCAGGGCGGCGCGGGTCGCGGCGCGGGTCCGCGCGGGCACGATCAATGTCAACGGCGGCGTGTGGTACTCGGCCGACGCACCCTTCGGCGGCTACAAGCAGTCCGGAAACGGGCGCGAGATGGGCCTGGCCGGCTTCGAGGAGTACCTGGAAATCAAGACCATCGCGACAGCGGTGTAACCGAAGGAGCTTCGCAGCATGAGATTCGAGAACAAAGTCGCCATCGTCACCGGGTCCGGTGGCGGCATCGGCCAGGCGTATGCCGAGGCGCTGGCCCGCGAGGGCGCAGCGGTCGTCGTGGCCGACATCAACGCGGAGGCCGCCGAGGGGGTGGCCAAGCAGATCTCCGCCGACGGTGGCACGGCGATCAGCGTCCCGGTCGACGTGTCCGACCCGGCGTCGGCCAAGGCGATGGCCGATCGCACGCTGGCCGAGTTCGGCGGCATCGACTACCTGGTGAACAACGCCGCCATCTTCGGCGGCATGAAGCTCGACTTCCTGCTCACCATCGACCCCGAGTACTACAAGAAGTTCATGAGCGTCAACCTCGACGGCGCGCTGTGGTGCACGCGCGCCGTCTACAAGAAGATGGCCAAGCGCGGCGGCGGGGCGATCGTGAACCAGTCGTCGACCGCGGCGTGGTTGTACTCGAACTACTACGGGCTGGCCAAGGTCGGCGTGAACGGCCTGACGCAACAACTTTCCCGTGAGCTGGGTGGCCAGAACATCCGGATCAACGCGATCGCGCCCGGACCGATCGACACCGAGGCCAACCGCACCACCACCCCGCAAGAGATGGTCGCCGACATCGTCAAGGGTCTTCCCCTGTCGCGCATGGGGACTCCCGAAGACCTGGTGGGAATGTGCCTGTTCTTGCTCTCCGACGAGGCGTCGTGGATCACGGGGCAGATCTTCAACGTTGACGGCGGGCAGATAATCCGGTCATGACGAACGACCTGAAGCTTGGGTACATCGGGCTGGGCAACATGGGCGCCCCGATGGCCACCAAGATGACCGAATGGCCCGGCGGGGTGACGGTTTACGACATCCGGGCAGACGCGATGACCCCCCTGGCCGAGAAGGGCGCCGGCCTGGCGGACAGCGTCGCCGACGTCGCCGCCGCCGACATCGTCCACGTCACCGTCTTGGACGACGCACAGGTGCGCGAGGTCGTCGGCGAACTCGCCGCCCACGCCAAGCCCGGCACGGTCATCGCCGTGCACTCGACGATCAGCGACACCACCGCTGCGGAGCTGGCCAGTGAGCTGAAACCGCGGGGCATCCACGTCGTCGACGCACCGGTCAGCGGCGGCGCGGCCGCGGCCGCCAAAGGGGAGCTCGCCACGATGGTGGGCGCCGACCGCGAGGTGTACGAGCGGATCAAACCGGCGTTCAAACACTGGGCGGCCGTGGTGATCCACGCCGGCGAGCCGGGGGCGGGCACCCGAATGAAGCTGGCCCGCAACATGTTGACGTTCACGTCGTACGTGGCGGCCTGCGAAGCCATGAAACTGGCCGAGGCGGCGGGGCTGGATCTGCAGGCGCTGGGCCGGGTGGTGCGCCACACCGACGCCCTTACCGGCGGCCCGGGGGCGATCATGGTCCGCGACGACATGAAAGACCTTGAGCCAGGGCATTTCCTGTACCAGCCGTTCATGCACACCCGGGGCCTCGGCGAGAAGGACCTGAGCCTGGCCCTGGCACTGGGCGAGTCGGTGTCGGTCGACCTGCCGCTGGCCCGGCTCGCGTACGAAGGGCTGGCGGCCGGCCTCGGGGTACCCCACACAGAGAAAGAGACATGATGGACGAACTGCGCCGCAAGGGCCTCGAGAAGATGAACGAGGTCTACGGCTGGGAGATGCCCAACATCGAGGGCGACGCGTACTTCGACCTGACCGTCGACCACCTGTTCGGCAGCATCTGGACGCGACCGGGATTGTCGATGCGCGACAAGCGCATCATGACGCTGACGGCGGTGACCGCGGTCGGGAATCGCGACCTGGCCGAGATCCAGATCAACGCCGCCTTGCTCAACGGGGAACTCACCGAGACCGAGTTGAAGGAGATGGCGGTCTTCCTCACCCACTACCTCGGGTTCCCCCTGGGTTCCGCGCTCAACGGCGCCGTCGACGCCGTCGTCGCCAAGCGCAAGAAGGCCGCGGCGAAGGGTAGCGGAGAAGACAAGAAGGCCAACGTCGACGCCGCCGTCAACATGCACCGGGGCAAGGCCGACTAGCTTCGGCGAGGAGACACAAAATCGCACGTTCCGAGGCGGAACCGTGCGAGTTTGCGTCTGCTCGCGGTGGTGACGGACCGCCCGCTAGAGTGACGTGTCGTGCGAGTCCTGGTGATCGGTTCCGGTGCCCGAGAGCACGCGCTGCTGCTGGCACTCCGGCAAGACCCGCAGGTCACGGCCCTATTCATCGCTCCCGGCAACGCCGGCACCGCCCGGGTGGCCGAGCAGCACGACGTCGACGTCACCTCGGGCTCCGATGTCGTCGCACTCGCCCGCGAGGTCCGGGCCGACCTGGTGGTGATCGGTCCCGAGGTGCCGTTGGTGCTCGGGGTGGCCGACGCGCTGCGAGCCGCCGGCATGGTCTGCTTCGGTCCCAGCAAGGATGCCGCCCGCATCGAGGGATCGAAGGCGTTCGCCAAGGAGGTCATGGCCGCGGCCGGCGTGCGCACCGCGGCCAGCGAAACCGTGGACAGCCCGGCCCATTTGGATGCCGCCCTGGACCGGTTCGGTCCCGCGGCCGGTGACCCGGCCTGGGTGGTCAAGGACGACCGCCTCGCCGCCGGCAAGGGCGTGGTGGTGACCGCGGATCGCGGCGTCGCCCGGGCGCACGCCGCCGAACTGCTCGAGGCGGGCCACCCGGTGCTGCTGGAGTCCTATCTGGACGGTCCCGAGGTCTCGCTGTTCTGCGTGGTCGACGGCGAGACCGTGGTGCCGTTGCTGCCGGCGCAGGACTTCAAGCGTGTCGGCGAGGGCGACACCGGCCCCAACACCGGCGGCATGGGCGCCTACGCGCCGGTGCCCTGGCTTCGAGACGAGGTGTACCGCGACATCGTCGCCAACGTCGTGGAACCCGTTGCGGCCGAGCTGGTCCGGCGCGGCAGCCCGTTCTGCGGGTTGTTGTACGTCGGCCTTTCGATCACCGCCGGCGGCCCCGCCGTGGTCGAATTCAACTGCCGCTTCGGCGATCCCGAAACCCAGGCCGTCCTGGCGCTGCTGGAATCGCCGCTGGGGCAACTGCTGTACGCGGCAGGCACCGGCAAACTGGCCGACTTCGGCGAACTGCGCTGGCGGGACGGGGCGGCCGTCACGGTGGTGCTGGCGGCAGAGAACTATCCCGGGCGTCCCCGGGTCGGGGATGTCGTCACCGGCGCGGACGCCGAGGGGGTGCTGCATGCGGGCACGGCCCGTCGTGACGATGGTGAGGTGGTGTCGTCGGGCGGCCGCGTCCTGTCGGTGGTGGGCATCGGCGCCGACCTCGCCGCAGCGCGGGCGCAGGCATATCAGCTCATGCGGTCGATCCGCCTGCCCGGCAGCCACTTCCGAGGCGACATCGCGCTGCTGGCCGCGGAGGGCAGGATCAGCGTCTAGATGCCGGCGGCCTGGCCGTCGCGGCGGGGATCGCTCGCGGCAAAATAGCCGCCGTCGAGACGCCAGATCGCCTGGCAGCTGCCGAACTGGTTGTAGTCGTCGACCGCCACCAGGTCGTGACCGCGGCGGCGAAGCTCGTCGAGCGTCGCGACCGGAAAACCCTTCTCGCAGGCGACCTGCAAACCCTGCACCCACCGGAACCGGGGACCGTCGCACGCGGCCTGCGGGTTCTGGCCGTAATCGGCGATGCGCACCATCACCTGGGTGTGGCCCTGCGGTTGCATCGTTCCGCCCATCACGCCGAAGCTCATCACCGGGGCGCCGCCTTTGGTGACGAAGCCCGGGATGATCGTGTGGTAGGGGCGTTTGGCCGGGCCCACCCGATTCGGATGGCCTTCGGCCGCTACGAAATTGGCGCCGCGGTTCTGCAGCGAGATCCCGGTGCCCGGCACCACGACGCCGGATCCGAACCCCATGTAGTTCGACTGGATCATCGACACCATCATGCCCGCGGCGTCCGCGGCGGTCAGATACACCGTTCCGCCGGCCGGCGTGCCCGCGGACGCCGGCTTCGCCCGACCGCGATCGATCAGGGCCGCGCGCTGCCGTAGGTATTCGGCGTCCAGCAGCTCCTGTGGGCGCAGCGGCATGTGCTCGATGTCGGCGACGTAGGCCTGCGCGTCGGCGAATGCCAGCTTCACCGCTTCGATCTGCAGGTGCACACTGTCGGCGGAATCGACTGGAAACGAGGCGATGTCGAAGTGCTGCAGGATCCCCAGGGCGATCAGGGCCACGATCCCGTGGCCGTTGGGCGGGATCTCGTGGACGGTGTACCCGCGGTAGCCGCCGCTGATGGTGCCCACCCAGTCGGCGCGATGAGCGGCCAGGTCGCTGGCCCGCATGACGCCCGCGCTGGCGAGCGAGTGCGCCTCGAATCGGGCGGCCAGCTCTCCCCGGTAGAACGCTTCGCCGTTGGTCGCGGCGATCTGCTCGAGCGAGGCGGCCTGCTCGGTCAACCGGAACGGTTCACCGGGTTTGGGCGCCCGGCCGGCGGGCATGAACGCGGCGGCGAAGCCGGGCTGCTTCTCGAACAGCGGAATCTGCGCCGTCCACTGGTCGGCGACGATCGGTGAGACCAGAAAGCCGTTGTGCGCGTAGCGAATTGCGGGTTCAAAGAGTTTTTCGAACGGCAGCCTGCCGAACTTGGCGTGGAGTTCGGTCCATGCGGACACCGCGCCGGGCACCGTGACGGCGTTCCAGCCGACCGCGGGAACGCCGCCGCCGCCGAAGTACTCCGGTGTCCAGGCGGCCGGCGATCGCCCGGACGCGTTCAGACCGTGCAGTTGCCGGCCGTCCCACACGATGGCGAAGGCATCCGAGCCGATGCCGTTGGAGACGGGCTCTACCACCGTGAGGGCGATGGCGGTGGCGATTGCCGCGTCCGCCGCGCTTCCTCCCTCGGCGAGCATCCGCAGGCCCGCTTGGGCGGCCAGCGGTTGTGACGTGCACACGACGTTTTCGGCCAGGACGGGCTTTCGCGGCCAGGCATACGGAAAGGTCCAATCGAAAGGTGCGGTCACCTTCGCGAGGGTAGCGCCGGTGTGACGCTCGGCGCCCAGCGCCGCGCTCCCGTGACGTTCGATGCGCCGAGCGCAGTTAGGCCGTCAGCAGCGGTGCCATCCAGGTCAGCTCGGCCGGCAGTTGCGAACTCCAGAACTGCCCGTTGTGGCCGCCGGGCGAGAAGCCGCCCGCCGGCGGATGGGGCAGTTGCGCAATGAACTGCTTGGTCGCGGCGTAAAACGGATCGCTGTCGCCGCAATCGACCCGGATGGGGATCGACGCCAGCGCCGGCATCCCGAACACCGAATTCGCCGCGAAGTCGTCGGGCCCGTCGAACGCGCCGGGTGCCGCCGCCCCCGAAGAGAGCCACAGTGCGGGACTGACCGCGCAGATCGCCGCGGTGCGTGCCGGACCAAGCCGGCCGCCGAGGAGCAACGCGCCGTAGCCGCCCATCGACCAGCCGAGAAACGCGACCCGGGAGGTGTCCAGGTCTTGGCCGCCCAGCATCGGGATGAGCTCGTCGAGCACCATGGCACCGCTGTCCTCCCCGGACGCCCTCTTGTGCCAATAACTGCCGCCGCCGTCGACGGCGACGACCGCAAACGGTGGCAGGCCCGCGTTGACGGCCTGGGCAAGACCCTGTTCGACGCCGCCGGCCATCACCGTGGACGCGTCGCTGCCCTTGCCGTGCAGCGCGATCACCGGTCGCAGCGCCTTGGTCTGACCAGGGGGACGCGCGATGGCCCAGTTGGTGTTGATGCCGCCGCGCGCCGCCGAGACGAACGAACCCGTCACCATCGTGGGCGCCGGCTGGCCGGGGGGAGCCGGCTCGCGGGGGGCGGCCGGCGGCGGCGCGAGGGGCGCCCGGGTGCCGGGCGGCGACAACGGCGTGGCCTGAGAGGGTCGGGGTTTGAGGAGGATGTCCAGCGCGTACGTGCCCATCGCGCCCGCGGCCGCGCCCGCGCCGAGGCCCAGCAGGGCGCGGCGGCTCATGTCGGGCATGCGGGCCATCATGCCATGTCGGTCCGGCGAAGCGTTTGGCCGAAATGGCAATGGAGTACCACTTTGACTGGCACGATGGCTACTCGTGACGGCAGCAGTCACTCCCAAGGGAGAACGTCGACGGTATGCGCTCGTGAGCGCCGCCGCCGAGCTGCTGGCCGAGGGCGGGTTCGAGGCGGTGGGTCACCGCGCGGTCGCCCGACGGGCCGGACTACCGTTGGCGTCGACCACGTATTACTTCTCCTCCCTTGACGATTTGATCGCGCGCGCCGTCGAACACATCGCGATGATCGAGGTGGCGCAGCTGCGGTCGCGGGTTGGCGCCCTCTCCCGCCGGCGCCGCGGACCCGAAACCATCGCGGAGGTGTTGGTCGACCTGCTCGTCGGGGACGTGTCCAGCCCGGGACTGAGCGACCAGTTGATCTCGCGCTACGAGCGGCACATCGCGTGCACCCGGCTGCCCGCCTTGCGCGAGACCATGCGGCGCAGCCTGCGCCAGCGCGCCGAGGCGGTGGCCGAGGCCATCGAGCGCTCGGGCCGCACGGTGCACATCGAGCTGGTGTGCACGCTGATCTGCGCGGTCGACGGTTGCGTGGTGTCCGCCTTGGTCGAGGGCCGTGACCCCCGCGCGGCGTCGGTGGGCACGGTGGTCGATCTCATCGACGTGCTCGCCCCGATAGATCAGCGCCCGGTCCGCGCGGCGGGCAACGACGGCGTGACGATGTACCCGGTGGCGAAGTCGCCGTAGATCGTCACGTCCGCCGGGCGGCGCTGCGCGAACAACGCCACATAGGCGCAGACCACCGCGTCGACCGGGTCCTCTGCGCGCCGCAGTTCGCGTTTGCGCTGGGCGGTGGACACCCGCATGCGCAGCCGAGCCCACTCCTCATGCCCCGCCACGTGCAAAGGCACCTCGGCGTCCGCGAGCTTTTCGACGCCGTCCATCAGCACCAGCAGCTCCGATTTGAGCTGTGCGACGCCCCGCCCGTGCTTGGCCTTGTACTTGAGCGTTCGCGCCAGCCGGAACAGCACCACGGTTGCCGGATGCGGGTAGACCTCGATGGCGCGCCGCAAAGCGGGCGATCGCGGGTCCATGTCGAGCCCCATCGCCCGCGCCAATCGCGCCGCGCGTGGCCCCTGGGCGAACTCCGGTTTCGTGGTGTTGGTCGGGTGCGCCCCGGCTTCGAACCTGCGGAAGTCGCGGTTGAGCGCCGCTTCGGCCGGACGCTGGCCGGTCGGGTTGGTCACCACCAGCGGCGCGTCGAAGGCGACCAGGCAATCCCTGCGCACGTAGGGGGACAACGCGGCGAGCACCGCGGCGTCGTCACCGGCGGCACCGACGCGCACGAGGCGGCCCCCGCCGTCGACGACCGCGATCCCCGTGGGATTGCGCCCGGCCCAGGCCAGATCGACGCCGGCGAAGTACACGTGCCTACGGTATGGCGCCGGGGCCGATCGTAAGCTCTATATCTGTGAGCATTCCCAACGTCCTGGCCGCCCGCTACGCCAGCGCGGAAATGGTCGCGATCTGGTCGCCGGAGGCCAAGGTCGTCGCCGAGCGCCGGCTGTGGCTGGCGGTGCTGCGGGCGCAGGCGGAGCTCGGGGTGGACGTTCCGCCCGACGCCATCACCGACTACGAGCGGGTGCTCGAGGACGTCGACCTGGCCTCGATCGCGGAACGCGAACGGGCGCTGCGTCACGACGTCAAGGCCCGCATCGAGGAGTTCAACGCGCTGGCCGGTCACGAGCATGTGCACAAGGGGATGACCAGCCGCGACCTGACCGAGAACGTGGAGCAATTGCAGATCCGGCGGTCCCTGGAATTGGTCTTCTCCCATGGCATCGCGGTGGTGGCGCGGCTCGCCGAACGGGCGGTGGCCTACCGCGACCTGGTGATGGCCGGACGCAGCCACAACGTCGCCGCGCAGGCCACCACGTTGGGTAAGCGGTTCGCCTCCGCCGCGCAGGAGACGTTGATCGCGCTCACCCGCGTGCGCGAGTTGATCGACCGCTATCCGCTGCGCGGCATCAAGGGTCCGATGGGCACCGCCCAGGACATGCTGGATCTGCTGGACGGCGACGCGGCCAAGCTGGGCGAGCTCGAGCGGCGCGTGGCCCAATTCCTGGGCTTCGCAACCGTTTTGACCAGCGTCGGGCAGGTTTACCCGCGCTCGCTCGACCACGACGTAATCTCTGCCCTGGTGCAGCTCGGGGCGGGGCCGTCGTCGATGGCCCACACCATCCGGCTGATGGCCGGGCACGAGCTCGTCACCGAGGGATTCGCGCCGGGCCAGGTCGGCTCGTCGGCCATGCCGCACAAGATGAACACCCGCAGTTGCGAACGGGTCAACGGGCTGCAGGTGGTGCTGCGCGGTTACGCCTCGATGGCCGCCGAGCTGGCCGGCGCGCAGTGGAACGAGGGCGACGTGTTCTGTTCCGTGGTTCGCCGAGTCGCCTTGCCGGACAGCTTCTTTGCCATCGATGGGCAGATCGAGACCTTCTTGACCGTACTGGACGAGTTCGGCGCCTACCCTGCGGTGATCGCCCGGGAGCTGGATCGCTACCTGCCGTTCCTGGCCACCACCAAGGTGCTCATCGCCGCGGTCCGTGCCGGCATGGGACGCGAATCCGCGCACCATGTCATCCGCGAACACGCGGTCGCGACTGCCCTCGACATGCGGGAACGCGGCACGGAGCCCGACCTGCTGGACCGGCTGGCCGCCGACGAGCGGCTGCCGCTGGACCGGGCGGCGCTGGACGCCGCGCTGGCCGACAAGAACGCGTTCATCGGCGCCGCCGGCGACCAGGTGGACGAGGTGGCCGGGATGGTGGACGCGTTGGTGAGCCGCTACCCGGACGCCGCCAAGTATGCCGCCGGTGCGATCCTGTGACGCTGGCCGGCGCGCTCGCGGGGATCGACTTCACCGACCTGGACAACTTCGCCCACGGATTCCCGCACGACTTGTTCGCCATCCACCGGCGCGAGGCCCCGGTTTACTGGCACGAGCCGACCGATAACACCCCCGACGGCGAGGGCTTCTGGTCCGTCGCCACGTACGCGGAAACCCTTGAGGTGCTCAAGGATCCGGTGACCTACTCGTCGGTCACCGGCGGCAGCCGGCCGTACGGCGGCACGTTGTTGCAGGACCTGGCCATCGCCGGTCAGGTGCTCAACATGATGGACGACCCGCGCCACTCACAGATCCGGCGACTGGTCAGCTCCGGGTTGACACCGCGCATGATCCGGCTGGTCGAAGACGATCTGCGGGCCCGGGCGCGCCGGCTGCTGGACGAGGTGGTGCCCGGCGAGCCCTTCGACTTCCTGGTCGACATCGCCGCCGAGCTGCCGATGCAGATGATCTGCATCCTGCTGGGAGTGCCCGAGTCCGAGCGACATTGGCTGTTCGAGGCCATCGAGCCGCAGTTCGACTTCGGCGGTTCGCGCAAGGCGTCGTTGTCTCAACTGTCGGTTGAGGAGGCCGGGTCGCGGATGTACGAGTACGGCCAGCAGCTGATCGCGTCGAAGCGCGCGGAGCCGACCGACGACATGTTGTCCGTCGTCGCCAACGCGATGGTCGACGACGCCGACGCGCCGTCGCTGACAGATCTCGAGCTCTACCTGTTCTTCAGCCTGCTGTTCAGCGCGGGCGCCGAGACGACGCGCAACGCCGTCGCGGGTGGTCTGCTGGCGCTGGCAAGCCATCCGGAGCAACTCCGGGCGTTGCGCGCGGATCTCGACGTGCTGCCGACGGCCGTCGAGGAGATCGTGAGGTGGACGTCGCCGTCGCCGTCCAAGCGGCGCACCGCCACTCGCGACGTGACGCTCGGCGGGCGGTCGGTCCAGGCGGGACAGAAGATCCAGATCTGGGAGGGATCGGCGAACCGCGACGCGGCCGTGTTCGAGCGTGCCGACGAGTTCGACATTTCCCGAAAGCCCAATCCCCACTTGGGTTTCGGGCAAGGAGTGCACTACTGCCTGGGCGCCAACCTGGCCCGGCTGGAACTGCGCGTGCTCTACGAGGAGCTGTTTTCGCGGTTCGGCGCGGTCCGGGTTGTCCGGCCTGTCGAATGGGCTCGCAGTAACCGGCACACCGGCATTCGCCACCTGGTCGTGGAGCTCCTCGAGGTGCGGTGACGGTCCGGCGCGCCGATGTCGAGCCGAGCCCGGCTCCTCGGCCACGCGGTGCTACAGCCGGCCAATAGAGATTCCGGCCGCCCGCAATTCGAGCGCGGCCAGGGCACGGATGGTGAGCGGATCCTCGCGGCGCCACCCGCCGACCGGGTCCGCGCTGACCGCGGCGAGCTTTCCCGGCGGCCGATTCGTCAGTGCCCGCAGAGCCAGGAGTTGCTCGCCGGCCGGGGTCGCGGCCAACGCGGTCACCGTCAATTTGCGCCGAAAAAATCGTAGCCGCAGCAGGAGCCACGGAACGTCGGCGACGAGGATCGGGACGGCGGCGATGGCCATCGCCAGCAGGACCGCGAGCCAGCTGGCCGTGGAGTCCAGGTCGTGGCCTGCGCCCGCGAGATCCAGCGCAGCCTGGCTGGCCGAATTCAGGGGCTGGCTCAGCGCGTCCCCCACCAAAGGGATGTGCTGGGTGCTGTGGCCGGCCGACGCCAGATTGCCGGCGATGCCGTGCGCGCCGTTCTCGACCTGCCGGCCGGCGTCGGCGATCGTCGACACGGCGTCGTAAACCGCCAGGCCGACGAGCAGCCAGGCAGCGGTCCACAGGGTGACGGCGAAGTCGCTGAGCAGCTGGACCATCAGCCGGCCCGGTCGGGTGGAGTAGGGCAAAAACCGCGGGGTCATAGTCTCGATCCCAGCACAGCTCCCGACACAAGTCCCCTGATCGGGCGACCGATAGGCTGACCCGATGCGCCCTGCACTGTCCGACTACCGGCACCTGGCCAGCGGCAAGGTCCGCGAGATCTACCGCGTCGACGACGAACATCTGCTGCTCGTCGCGACCGACCGGATCTCGGCGTACGACTACGTGCTCGACAGCACGATCCCGGACAAGGGCCGCATCCTGACCGCGATGAGCGTCTTCTTTTTCGGCCTCGTGACCGCCCCCAACCATCTGGCCGGTCCGCCGGATGACCCGCGCATCCCCCAGGAGGTCCTGGGCCGCGGGTTGGTGGTGCGGCGGCTGGACATGCTGCCGGTGGAGTGCGTGGCCCGCGGTTACCTCACCGGGTCGGGGCTGCTGGACTATCAGGCGACCGGGAAGGTGTGCGGTATCACCTTGCCGCCCGGCCTGGTCGAGGCCAGCAAGTTCTCCGAACCCCTGTTCACGCCGGCGACCAAAGCCGCGCTGGGCGACCACGACGAGAACATCTCGTTCGACAGGGTGATCGAGCTGGTGGGCGGGGTGCGCGCCAACCAACTGCGCGACCGCACGCTGCAAATCTATGTTCAGGCCGCCGATCACGCCCTGACGAGGGGAATCATCATCGCCGACACCAAGTTCGAATTCGGCACCGACGCGGGTGGCAACCTGCTGCTGGCCGACGAGATCTTCACGCCGGACTCCTCGCGGTACTGGCCTGCCGAGGACTACCGGGTGGGTGAGGTCCAGACGAGCTTCGACAAGCAGTTCGTCCGTAACTGGCTCACCGGCCCGGAGTCCGGCTGGGATCGCCACGGCTCGCAACCGCCACCACCGCTGCCCGACCACATCATCGAAGCCACCCGCGACCGCTATATCGATGCCTACGAACGCATCTCCGGCCTCAGCTTCGGCGACTGGATCGGTGCATGACTTCGACCGCAGCCCCGGTACCACCCGTCGCCAAGCGGCAGGACACCCGGCGCGAACATCACGGCGACGTCTTCATAGACCCCTACGAATGGCTGCGCGATAAGTCCGACCCCGAAGTCATCGCCTATCTCGAGGCCGAGAACGACTACGCCGAGCGGATGACGGCCGACCTCGAACCGTTGCGCCAGAAGATCTTCGAGGAGATCAAGGCCCGGACCAAGGAGACCGACCTGTCGGTGCCGACCCGGCAAGGCCAGTGGTGGTACTACGCCCGCACCTTCGAGGGAAAGCAGTACCGGGTCCAGTGCCGATGCCCGGTGAGTGGTCCCGACGACTGGGATCCGCCGATCCTGGACGAGGACAACGAGATACCCGGCGAGCAGGTCCTGCTCGACTCGAACGACGAGGCGCAGGGCCACGAATTCTTCGCACTCGGCGCCGCCACCGTCAGCTTGGACGGCAATCTGCTGGCCTATTCGGTCGACACCGTCGGCGACGAGCGATATACGTTGCGCTTCAAGGACTTGCGCACCGGCGAGCTGTATCGCGACGAGATCGCCGACATCGGCGCCGGGGCCACCTGGGCCGCGGACAACCGGACCGTCTACTACCTGACCCTGGATGCGGCCCACCGGCCCGACAAGGTCTGGCGCTACCGGGTGGGTTCGGGTGAGCCGTCCGAGCTGGTGTATCACGAGGCCGACGAACGGTTTTGGCTCGGCGTGGGGCTCACCCGCAGCGAGGCCTACGTCCTCATCGCGTCGGGATCGTCCATCACCTCCGAGTACCGCTACGCCGACGCCGCCGATCCGCAGGCGCGCTTCACCGTCGTTCTGCCGCGGCGCGAAGGTATCGAGTACGCGATCGAGCACGCCGTGGTGGGCGGTCAGGACCGATTCTTGATCCTGCACAACGAGGATGCGGTGAACTTCACGCTGACCGAAGCGCCGGTCAGCGACCCGACCCGGCAGCACACCCTGATCCCGCACCGCGACGACGTCCGGCTCGACGGGGTGGACGCCTTCGCGGAGCACCTGGTGGTCAGCTACCGCCGGGAGGCGTTGCCCCGGCTCCAGGTGTGGGACATCGATCCCGATGGGGGATACGGTGAGCCCGGGGAGATTTCGTTCGACTCCGAGTTGATGTCGGCCGGCCTCGCCGGCAACCCGAGCTGGGATGCGCCCAAGCTGCGGATCAGGGCGGGGTCTCTGGTCGTTCCGGCGCGGGTATACGACGTCGACTTCGCCACCGGCGAGCGCACCTTGCTGCGCGAGCAACCCGTGCTCGGCGGCTACCGCATCGCCGACTACGTGGAGCGGCGTGACTGGGCGCTGGCGGCCGACGGTGCCCGGATCCCGGTGTCCATCGTGCACCGCGCGGGCATCGAATTCCCGGCGCCGGCCTTGCTTTATGGCTACGGCGCCTACGAGATATGCACCGACCCCAGCTTCTCCATCGCCCGGTTGTCGCTGCTGGACCGCGGCATGGTTTTCGCCATCGCCCACGTCCGCGGTGGCGGCGAGATGGGCCGGCCGTGGTACGAGCACGGCAAGCTGCTGGAGAAAAAGAACACGTTCACCGACTTCGTCGCGGCGGCAAAGCATCTGGTCGACACGGGAGTCACCCGGCCGCGTCAGTTGGTGGCGCTGGGTGGCAGCGCGGGCGGTCTGCTGATGGGGGCGGTCGCCAACCTGGCGCCGGACCTCTTCGCCGGGATCCTTGCTCAGGTGCCGTTCGTCGACCCGCTGACCACCATCCTCGACCCCGCTTTGCCGCTGACCGTCACCGAATGGGACGAGTGGGGAAACCCGTTGCGGGACAAAGAAGTCTATCGTTACATGAAGTCCTATTCCCCCTATGAGAACGTCGAGTCCAAGCGGTATCCGGCGATCCTGGCGATGACCTCGCTGAACGACACCAGGGTCTACTACGTGGAGCCCGCCAAGTGGGTGGCGGCGTTGCGGCACGCGAACGCCAACGGCAGTCCGATCCTGCTGAAGACCCAGATGAACGCCGGACACGGCGGGGTAAGCGGTCGCTACAAGGCGTGGCAGGAAACCGCGTTCCAGTACGCCTGGTTGTTAGCCGTCGCCGATGGCCACCGTGACGGCGGCGCCGAGGAAGACGATCCCGGCGGTCCGCCGCGCTAGCCGCGTCGTCATCGCGTGCCGTGCCCTTGCGGAATGCGACATCCCGTCCGAGCTACCCAGCCGGCTAATCGCCGGTCGTGTGGCTAGGCACCTTCTTTGGCAGAAACGACGCCGGAATTATCGTCAGCGCCACCAACGCGACGGCCAGCACGTAAACCACTGTGTAAGCATGGGAAAGACTATGCATAAGGTTATCCGCGAAATCGGGGCTAAGCGTTTGCCGCGGAATGGCGGACGGATCGATCGGCTGTCCGCGGCGAGCGGCTTCGTCTTGCGATGATGCCAGCTGATTCGCAGTGGCGATGTACCCGTTGTGATTGAACTCGTTGGTCAGTATCACCGCCATCAGAGCGGCGCCGATCGAGCCGCCTACCTGCTGGTTGACGCTCATCAGCGTCGTCCCGCGGGCAATCTGCTGCGGCGCCAGCGACTGCATGAGCGCCGCATTGAGCGGCGTCGTGGTGAGGCCGATGCCCAGCCCCATGATCGTCAGCCCGGCCAGGAGTGTCGGCTGGTAGGCGGCCTGCTTGGCCACTCCTAAGGTGAAGAGACCGAGACCGGCGGTCATCAGCACGAGGCCCACCACCACGATCTTTCCGGGTCCTCTTTTGTCCACGAATGCACCACCGAGGGGCATGGTCACCAGGGCGCCGACTCCCACCGGCATCATGTGCAGCCCGGCCTGCATCGGCGTCTGGTGCAACACCACCTGGAAATAGCTCGGGACCAGCAATCCGGCGCCGACGAATGCAACGGCGAACACCAGCAAAGTCACATTTACCTGTGCGACCACGCGGTTCTTGAACAGCCGCAAGTCGATCAGCGGGTGATCCGCTCGATACCAAGCATGCAGGACGAACGCGACGATCAAGGCCAGGCCGATCAGCCCCGGCACCAACACATAGCGGTCGGCGACTGTTCCGCGCCCCGGGATGGACGACACCCCGACCAGCAGGGCGGCCACGCCGGGCGAGAGCAGCAGCACGCCGACGAAGTCGAACGTCTCGGACGGCGCCGGGCGATCTTTCGCGAACATCACCGCCGCGAGGGCGAGCGCGCCGAGCCCGATCGGCAGGTTGACCAGGAAGATCCACTTCCACCCGTAGGCATCGATAAGCCAGCCACCCAGGATGGGGCCGCCGATGGGGCCGAGCAGAATCGGGATACCCCCGATCGCCATGAGGCGGCCGACGCGCTTCGGACCCGCCTCCCGAGTCAGGATCACAAAACTCAGCGGCAGGAGCATGCCTCCGCCGATGCCCTGCACTACCCGAAAGATGATGAGGAGCAGAATGCTCGGTGCCACCGCGCACAGCAGCGAGCCCAACGTGAATATCAGGACCGATCCCATGAAAAGCCGTTTGGTGCCGAAGCGGTCGGCTGCCCAGCCGGTTATCGGGATCACGGTCGCAAAAGCCAGCATGTAGCCGGCGATCGTCCAGGAGACGATGGCCTGGGTCGAGCCGAATTGTGCGAGAAAAGTGCGCTGAGCGACGAGGACGACGGTGTTGTCCAAGATCGCCATGATGCAGGCGAGCCCGCATACCCCGGCGATGCGGAGCAGCGCGGCGTCGAGCTTGTCGGGAGGCTCCGGTCCGCCAGCGCCTGATTGCTCGGTGGAAGCGGCGTCTGCTGGAGCGCCGGAAGTGGCGGAATAAGCCTTCTGCATGGTGCTGCCGAGCATAGCTATACCCGTACCCGTCCGCGGACGCTTTTAGGCGTTTGGTTCCGTCGGTGGCCTTTTGTTGCTGGCCAGGCGGGTGACCGGTGGTCGGATCGATAAAATTGGTCGTGGCAAAGCCGGCGCGATGAACGGCCCGACACCGCCGGCGCCGATCGGGGATGCGGGCGGGCAGATGTCACTACTCCGAAGCCGCCTGCGGACGGCCGTCGCACGGGTTGTCGCTGGCCAGCGGCGCACGCTAATCACCCGGTTGCGAAATCGCGGGCTTTTTCGGAAGAAATGATGCGGGGATAATCGTGGACAAGACCAATACGACCGCCACCAAAAATACTGCCGTATAGGCATGAGAAAGATCTTTCAAAAGATTCATCGGAAAGTCGGGGGCGAGCGCCTGCCGGGGCACGGCCGAGTTATCCACGGGCAACTTGAGCCGGGCGGCGTTTTGTTGCAGTACCGCCATTTTGTTGGCGGCGACGATATTCTCGCTCCGGTTGAACTGATTGGTCAGGATCATCGACATCAGCGCGGTGCCCACCGATCCGCCCACCTGATGGCTGACGCTCATCAGCGTGGTGCCGCGCGCGATCTGGTGTGGGGCCAGGGCCTGCACCGCGGCGACGGACAGCGGCATCATCGTGCAGCCCATGCCGAGCCCCATGATCGCCAGGCCGACGAGCAGCGTGGGCAGGTAGTCGGCCTGCCTGGCGACGCCGACGGCGAAGGTGCCCAGACCGGCGGTGATCAGCGCGATGCCGACCAACACGACCTTGCCGGGGCCCCGTCTGTCCACCAGCGGCCCGGTCAGTCGCATGGTCAGCATGGCGCCGAGCCCTTGCGGGATCATGCGCAGCCCGGCCTGCATCGGGGTCTGGTGCCACACCTGCTGGAAGTAACTCGGAAGCAGGAGGCCGGCGCCGAAGAAGGCGGTGGCGAAGACGAGCATCGTCACATTCGCGTGGGTGAGCACCGGATTGCGGAACAGCCGCAGGTCGATCAGGGGATGCTCGGCGCGGCGCCAGGCGTGCGCGACGAACGCCGCGATCAGCGCGAGCCCGGTGGCCGCGGGGACCAGCACGTGCCGGTCGGCAACGGTTCCGCGGCCCGGCACGGTCGAGACCGCGAACAGGAACGTCGCCAGTCCCGGAGAGAGCAGGAGCACGCCGACCAGGTCGAAGGTTTCCGACCGGGCGGGGTAGTCCCGGGGGAAGATGACCGCGGCCAGCGCGATCGTCACGACTCCGATCGGCACGTTGATCAGAAAGATCCACCTCCAACTCGAAGTGTCGATGAGCCACCCGCCCAGGATCGGACCGGCGATGGGGGCGAGCAGCATGGGGATGCTCAGGATCGACATCAGGCGGCCGAGTCGGCGGGGGCCGGCCTCACGGGTGAGGATCATGAACCCCAGCGGCAGCAGCATGCCGCCGCCGACACCTTGAACTATCCGAAAGATTATGAGCTGCAGAACATTAGCGGCCAGTGCGCAGAGCACCGAGCCCAGTGTGAAAGCCAGGACCGACCAGATGAACAGTCGTTTGGTGCCGAACCGGTCGGCCGCCCATCCGGTTATCGGGATTACCGTCGCCAATGCAAGCGTGTAGCCGGTCATCGTCCACCCGACTACCGCCTGGGAGGACCCGAACTGGTCGATGAAGGTGCGCTGCGCGACGCTGACGACCGTGACGTCGATGATCGCCATGACCGTGGCCAGGATGCACACACCGGAGATCCGCAACAGTCCGGCGTCCAGCCTGTCGGGGTAGTCTCGCCCGTCGTCGTCCAACGCTGGGGCGTAGGGCAGCGGGGTTTCGGCCGCTGCGTAGGGGGCCTCATCCATGGCGTTGCTTAGCATATCGAATCGATCGCTTCGACCGGCTGTGGCGTGCGCTTTCCGTGCCTTTGGCGGTGTTCTGGCGAGTCTCGTTATACGCCTGCCGTCTGCGTGTCCTTCACCGTTGCGACACCTGAGATCGTCAAACTGCGAGTGTGGCTGGAAAATTGATCGTCTCGGTCTCGGGAATCGGGGAACGCACCCTGACCGACGTCGAGGCGTTCTGCGCGCAAATGGATGCCCGCAACGTTCCGGTGTCACTGTTGGTGGCACCCCGACTCAGTGGCGACTATCGGCTCGACCGCGACCCGCACACGGTCGAATGGCTGACCAACCGGCGGTCCGGCGGCGACGCCATCGTTCTGCACGGCTATGACGACGCGGCCACCAAGAAGCGCCGCGGTGAATTCGCGATCCTGCGCGCCCACGAGGCCAACCTGCGCCTGATGGCCGCCGATCGGGTGCTCGAGCACCTGGGACTGCGCACGCGGCTGTTCGCGGCGCCCGGCTGGGTTGTCTCCCCAGGAGTTGTCAAGGCATTGCCCGACAACGGATTTCGACTACTCGCCGATCTGCACGGGATCACCGACCTGGTTCGGCACACCACCGTGCGTTCCCGCGTGTTGGGCATCGGGGAAGGCTTCCTCACCGAACCGTGGTGGTGCCGGATGGTGGTGTTGTCCGCCGAGCGGATCGCCCGGCGCGGCGGCGTGGTGCGGGTGGCCGTCGCCGCTCGCCACCTGCGCAAACCGGGCCCGCTGCAGGCGATGCTGGACGCCGTCGATCTGTCCTTGATGCACGGCTGCGCACCGACGGTGTACCGGTGGCGGCGCGACAAGGCGATCCTCGACGCGGCCTGACCGAGCGTCTCCCCGACTCGTCCCGCGCGGGCACTACCCTGGTCCGACATGAGCGAATCTTCGGCCGCGGGGTTCGGCGCGGACGCCATCATCGTCGGGGCGGGGCTCGCGGGTCTGGTGGCCGCCTGCGAACTGGTGGACCGGGACCTGCGAGTGCTGATCCTCGACCAGGAGAGCAGCGCGAACCTGGGTGGGCAGGCGTTCTGGTCGTTCGGCGGATTGTTCTTCGTCGACAGCCCCGAACAGCGCCGCCTCGGGATTCGCGACAGCCACGAACTCGCCCTGCAGGACTGGCTCGGCACCGCGGCGTTCGATCGGCCCGAGGACTACTGGCCCCGCCAGTGGGCGCACGCCTACGTGGATTTCGCGGCGGGGGAGAAGCGTCGTTGGCTGCGTGACCGGGGGCTGAAGATCTTCCCGTTGGTGGGCTGGGCGGAACGTGGCGGCTATGACGCACAGGGGCACGGCAATTCGGTGCCCCGCTTCCACATCACCTGGGGCACCGGGCCTGCCCTGGTCGAGATATTCGCCCGCCGGCTGCGGGACCGCTCGACGGTTCGCTTCGCGCACCGCCACCAGGTCGACGAACTGATCGTCGAGGGCGGCGCGGTGGCCGGCGTTCGGGGCACGGTGCTGGAACCGTCGGCCGCGCCGAGGGGCGTGGCGTCGTCGCGGACGCCCGTGGGACAGTTCGAGTTTCGGGCACCCGCGGTGATCGTTACCAGCGGTGGCATCGGCGGCAACCACGAGCTGGTGCGCAAGAATTGGCCGAAGCGGATGGGTCGCATACCCGAGCAGTTACTCAGCGGGGTGCCTGCGCACGTCGACGGCAGAATGATCGGCATCTCCCAGCAGGCCGGTGCGCGGGTGATCAACCCGGACCGCATGTGGCATTACACCGAGGGCATCACCAACTACGACCCGATCTGGCCGCTGCACGGGATCCGCATCATCCCCGGCCCGTCGTCGCTCTGGCTCGACGCGACCGGCAGGCGGTTGCCGGTGCCGCTCTACCCCGGGTTCGACACCCTCGGCACGCTGGAATACATCACCAAGTCCGGGTATGACTACACCTGGTTTGTGTTGAACGCCAAAATCATCGAGAAGGAATTCGCGCTCTCGGGCCAGGAGCAAAATCCCGACTTGACCGGGCAGAGCCTGCGCGAGTTGCTGCGCAACCGCGCGCGCTCCGGACCGCCGGGGCCGGTGCAGGCGTTCGTCGACCGCGGGGTGGACTTCGTCAGCGCGCGGTCGCTGCGGGAATTGGTGACCGCGATGAACAAAGTGCCCGGCGTGGCGCCGCTGGACTACGCCACGGTGGAAGCCGAGGTGACCGCCCGAGACCGCGAGGTGGCCAACAAGTTCAGCAAGGACGGCCAGATCACCGCGATCCGCGCCGCCCGCGGTTATCTCGGCGACCGGCTGGGCCGGGTGGTCGCGCCGCACCGGCTGACCGGCCCCAAGGCGGGACCGATGATCGCGGTCAAGCTGCACATCCTGACCCGAAAGACGTTGGGCGGCATAGAAACGGACCTGGCCGGCCGGGTGCTGAAGGCCGACGGCACTCCGCTCAACGGGTTGTACGCGGCCGGTGAGGTGGCCGGATTCGGCGGGGGTGGTGTACACGGCTACCGCGCCCTGGAAGGAACGTTCCTGGGCGGCTGCATCTTCTCCGGGCGGGCAGCCGGTCGCGGCGTTGCCGACGACGTTGCCTGACGCGGTCGGCGGGAGGGTCGTCAGAACCGGACCGCGTCCTCTTCGGGAAGCACTTGAAAGTCGGTCGTGGTCATCTCGGTCAGCCGGCCGTAGTAGATGCCCCGCGCGTCCGGGGCGACGATCCCTTGGTGGATGGGCACCGCGCGCGCCGGCGCGACCGCGCGCAGATAATCGACCGCTTCGGAAATCTTCATCCACGGGGCGGCCGCCGGCGTCGCCAACACGTCCACCGGTTCGTCGGGCACGAACAGCGCGTCACCGGGATGCATCAGCCTCGCGCGGTGGTCGCCCTCGTCGACCAGGAACGAAATGTTCTCGATCACAGGGATTTCCGGGTGGATGACGGCGTGCTTGCCGCCGACGGCGCGGACCGTCAGCTCACCGATGCGCAGCTCGTCGCCGACGTGCACCGCCTGGCACGGCGCACCGAGCTGGGCGGCGGTCTGCGGATCGGCGTACAGCGGGGCGTCCGGGTTGGCCTCGAGAAGCGCCGGCAGGCGACTGCCGTCGACATGGTCGGGATGCTGATGGGTGATCAGGATGGCCGATAACCCCGTGATGCCCTCGAAACCGTGCGAGAACGTTCCGGGATCGAAGAGCACACGGGTGTGGTCGAATTCTGCGAGTAGACAGGAATGGCCGAAATGCGTCAGCTGCATGATTACGATTGTGCCCCGACGGGGGTGATGCCGATGCGGGTGATCCTGGCGACCATGGTGGTGGTCGGCGGCCTCGCGGTGGCGCTCATCGCCGTGGTGCCCGTCCATGCAGATCCACAAGCCTGCCCGCCCGTGTGTGACCAGATCCCCGACTCCGCGTGGATCCAGCGACGCTCCGTGCCGCTCGACCCGGTGTACAACTGGCCACCGCTGGCGGGTGTGGCGACGCAGCTGACCGGGGCGGCGTCCGGCCCCCGATTCCGCTTCGAGGAACTCTGCGCCACACCCGCGGTGCCGCGGGACCCCCGCGACTGGGCGGTGGTGGCACGCGCCACAGTGCCTCACCCGGACGGGCAGTGGCAGCTGCAGGCTCAGGTCCTGCACTGGCGCGGCGACACGGCCAGCGGCGGCGCCATCGCCACGTCGGTGTACAGCGGCGCCGTCGCCGCGCTGCGCTCCTGCCAGCAACGGGCTCCGCAGCAGTCACCGTCGATCACCAGCGACGAAGCGAACCGGATGGCCGCGGTGATCAGCGGTCCGGTGATCATGCACACCTATTTGCTCGCTCACCCCGCCAGCAGCACGCTCAGCGAGCTCACGCTCTGGTCGGTGGGGCCGCCGCAGGTGCCTTGGCCGGCAATGGCGGACGACCCGGTGCTCAACGCCATGACCGCGCCGCTGTGCGACGCCTACATTGCCTCGTGCCCGTAACGGCCGAGCTGCAGCTTCGCCGGTAGAGTTGGCGCGGAGACAGACTTGAGGAGGAGCGCCGGTGGGCCGGGTAGTCGTTCATGTGATGCCCAAAGCGGAAATTCTCGATCCGCAGGGTCAGGCGATCGTCGGCGCGTTGGGCCGGCTCGGTCACCCGGGGATCTCAGATGTCCGACAGGGCAAGAGGTTCGAACTCGAAGTGGACGACACCGTCGACGATTCGGTGCTGGCCGACATCGCGGAAACGCTGTTGGCGAACACCGTGATCGAGGACTGGACGATCAGCCGGGAGACCCAGTGACGGCGCGCATCGGCATCATCACCTTTCCGGGCACCCTGGACGACGTCGACGCCGCTCGCGCGGCGCGGCGCGTGGGCGCCGAGGCGGTCAGCCTGTGGCACGCCGACGCCGACCTCAAGGGCGTCGACGCCGTGGTGGTGCCCGGCGGATTCTCCTACGGCGACTACCTGCGGGCGGGGGCGATCGCGAGGTTCGCGCCGGTGATGGGCGAGGTGGTGGCGGCCGCGCACCGTGGCATGCCGGTGTTGGGCATTTGCAACGGGTTTCAGGTGCTGTGTGAGGCCGGGTTGCTGCCGGGGGCCCTGACCCGAAACGCCGGGTTGCACTTCGTCTGCCGCGACGTGTGGCTGCGTGTGGCGTCGACGTCGACCGCTTGGACGTCGCGTTTCGAGCCCGACGCGGACCTGCTGGTGCCGCTGAAGTCCGGCGAAGGCCGCTACGTCGCCCCCGCTGATGTCGTCGAGGAACTCGAGGGCGAGGGCCGGGTGGTGTTCCGCTACCACGACAACCCCAACGGATCGCTGCATGACATCGCCGGCGTCAGTTCCGCGAACGGTCGTGTGGTCGGGTTGATGCCGCATCCCGAGCATGCCATCGAAGCGCTGACGGGGCCCTCCGACGACGGGCTGGGTCTGTTCTACTCGGTGCTGGACGCGGCGCTGTCCGTCTAGGCACATATCCGTTTGCTGGGCGGCGACGGGCGGCATCGTGATGTCCCGACTGCCTTCTGCCCCTAGGTATTACGGGCCCGTCGGGCTGCCGGCGCACAGCGGAGACGTCGCCAGCCCTGCCGTCGGGGAGACGGCGGAAGTGCCCGGATCAGCCTGCGTCGCGCAGCAACGCATCCGCCGTCGGCAGCTCAACGACGGGGCTCAAGCCGGCGAATAGGTCGGTCGCGTCGGCGAGGATGCGGTCGACTAAGGCCGCGAAAGCGTCGAAGGAGACGTTTTGTCGGATCCAGTGCGACCTGCGCGCCACCACACCGATCCGGTGTGGGTCGGAAGAGCCGTGCACGATCGCGGTCACCTCCCGATCCTGGCGGTTCCACGTGTCAGCGAAATGCACCAGCCAGGAGCGCTCGGTGGCGGGAAAGAAGCAGCCCGGAGTCACCCGAACGATCAGCACGTCACCGTGCGCGGGCGAGATCTCGAGATGGACGTGCAGGCGCCGCGGGTGGGCGCTGGTGACGAAGAAGTATTCGCCGTCGTGGTGTCCACGGAAATAGCGTCGCCCGCGGGTGCGCAGGTAACGTTCGACCAGGTTCGCGCACATGGGCTCGTTCGTCATGAAAACATGCTGCGGCCAGTGGCTTTGCGGATCCTGGGAGGCAGGCCAGGAGTCACCGAAGAATCTGTTGAGAATTCCCTGAGCGGACGGCTGGTATGGGTCCATACCCCGACGTCAACGCCGCTCGACGATGCCCGCGCCCGGCGGCGGCATGGTCCGTGGCAGCGTCACCGAGAACCGGTAGCGCTCGGGGCGGTAGTGGAACTCGACGACTTCGAGCGGCTTGTCGTCGCTGCCGTAGCTGATTCGTTCGAGCACCAGCACGGGCGAGCCCAACGCCAGGTTCAACGCGCCGGCGACCTCCACCGAGGCTCCGGCCGCGTGAATGTCATACGTGGCGCGGGCGACGGGGACGCCCAGTCGGCGCTCCCACATCGTGTAGGTGCTCTCCATCGCCCGCGCCGGTTCCGTGTCGGACACGCTAGACAGCAGCGGCTCGACCGCCTTTCCCAGTCCCGGCGGTAGGTAGGCAATCATCAGCGCCAGGGGTACGTCCCCGTCGCGGATGCGGCGGTGGATGCACAGAACTTTGGACAAACCGAGCGTGTCGGCTACATGTTGCGGTGGCTCCTCGACGCGGTGCGACAGGACATCGACGCGGGGAGTGATCCCGGAGCTCGCCAGGACCTCGGTGATCGTGCGCACGCCGGAGCCCAGTTCTTGTCGCACCGGGTTGGTCACGAACGTGCCCAAACCTTGGCGCCGCACCAGCCAGCCTTGCCGCTCGAGGAGTCCTACTGCGGCACGGACGGTTACCCGGCTCAGGCCGGAGCTATCGATCAGTTCGCGCTCGCTGGGCAGGCGTCCGCCGCGCGGCACGCGCTGCTTGACGATCGCGGACTTGAGCGCGTCGGCGAGCTGGGTGCTCGCGGGCACGCTGCCGCGCCGAACCCGCAGGTCGGCGGACGCGAGATCAAGCGACCGGTCGGTCATAAGACGTATTAAAACGTCTGGTCAGCACACCGTAAAGGCCGGCGTTCTCCGAGCCGCCGCGCCGGGCCCGCGACCGTCGCGCGCCGACACTCGGATTACGCTGGGAGCAAATGACTTTCGCCTAGTCGCAGGAGAGTTCGAACGTGGGGTTGACGGTGGAACGGATCGACCATGTAGTGCTGAACTGCAACGACGCCGAGGCGACCGCCGCGTGGTACGAGCGAGTGCTCGGTATGCGGCGAGAGGTGTTCGGGCCGTCCAACCGGATCGCTTTGCGCTTCGGGGAGCAGAAGCTCAACCTCCGGCCAGTCGGGGCGCTGGCCGACGACCCCGAGTGGGTCACCGGATCGGTCGAAGCCGCCGGCGCCGCAGACTTGTGCTTCATCACCCGCGGCAGCCCCGACGAGGTGCGGGCCCACCTCGTCGAGTGTGGAACGGACATCGTCGCGGGGCCGGTGGCCCGAACCGGCGCCCTGGGCCCGATGACCTCGCACTACTGCCGCGACCTCGACGGCAACCTGGTCGAAATCGCTGTCTATCGGACGGATTAGAGCGGGTACAGCGCAGGGAGATTCACCACGACCGCCTCCTGGGTGCTGCGCGCGATGACGACCTCCGCCGGTGCGTCCGGGTCGGGGTTCTCCTCTCGGTGCGGCAGATACGGCGGGATGAAGACGTAGTCGCCGGGCGAGGTCGAGATGCGGACCTCCCGAGCGCCGTCGTGAAAGACGAATTCCGGGTGGCCGCTGCGTACGTAGATGGCGGTTTCCGAGTCGCCGTGATGGTGGTTGGCGGAGACGGTCGACGGCATTGCGTGTGTCTCACCCATCCACAGCTTTTCGGCACCGACCGACGTGCCACTGAGCGCGGCGAAGCGACGAAGCCCCTCCGATTGCGCGGTGTCGGGGCTGATGCCCGACGCCTTGACGTGGTGCACCCGGTTGCCGGCAGCTTCCGATGCCTTCTCGTCGAAATCGGGATGGAATCCGTCGTTGGTGGCCATGCGTCAATTATGGTCCGGCGCGTCCCGATACGCCTCGAGGAGCCGCAGCCACAGCTCGCTGACCGTTGGGAAGCAGGGCACGGCATGCCACAACCGGTCGATGGGCACCTCGCCGGCTACGGCGATGGTGGCGGAATGGAGCATTTCGGTGACCCCCGGGCCCACCAGGGTGACCCCGAGCAGGTGCTCCCGATCGAGATCGACCACCATCCGCGCCCGGCCGGTGTAGCCGTCGGCGTAGAGCCTGGCCCCCATCACCGCGTCGCCGATCTGGACGTCGACCGTTCGCACCCGATGCCCGGCACGCTGGGCCTGCTCGGCCGTCAGGCCGACGGCGGCTGCCTCGGGATCGGTGAAGAAGGCCTGTGGCACGGCATGATGGTCGGCAGTGGTCGCATGGCGGCCCCACGGTGCGGTGTCCAACGGCTTGCCCGCCGCCCGCGCGCCGATCGCGGCCCCGGCGATGCGGCCCTGATATTTGCCCTGATGGGTCAGCAGGGCCCGGTGATTGACATCGCCCGCGGCGTAGAGCCACCCATCCTCGACGGCCCGCACCCGGCAGGTGTCGTCGACGTCCAGCCAGCTGCCCGGTGTCAGCCCGATGGTCTCGAGGCCGATGTCGTCGGTGAGGGGAGTCCGGCCAGTCGCGAAAAGTACTTCGTCGACTCGCAATTCGGAACCGTCGTCCAAATCGAGGATCGCCTGTCCGCCATCGGCCCGGCGCAGCGCCCGGACCGATACACCGCCCCGCACGTCCACGCCCATCTCGGCAAGGCCGCGGCCGATCAGCTCGCCGACGAATGGCTCCATCCGCGGTAACAGGCCCGATCCCCGCGCGAGCAGCGTCACCCGAGATCCCAATCCCCGCCAGGCCGTGGCCATTTCGACGCCGACACCACCGGCGCCAACCACGGCGAGGTGCTGGGGGACGTAGCTGCTGTCGGTGGCCTGGCGGTTGGTCCACGGTCTGGCTTCGTCGATGCCGGGTAAATCGGGCAGGGCGGGCCGGCTTCCCGTGCAGACCACGACCGCGTGCCGCGCGGCCAACACCGACGTCTCACCGCTGGCAGCGGTGACAACGATCCGCCGGGCGCCATCCAACCGGCCGTGGCCGCGCACCAGGGTGGCTCCGATTTCGCTTACCCAGTCGGCCTGGCCGCTGTCGTCCCAGTCGCTGACATAGCGGTTGCGGCGGCCGAAGACGCCCGCCGCATCGATGGGGCCGCTCACCGCCTCGCGCGCGCCGTCGACGCGGCGGGCGTCGGAGACGGCAATCACCGGACGCAACAGGGCTTTGCTCGGCACGCAGGCCCAGTAAGAGCACTCGCCGCCGACGAGTTCCCGCTCGATCAGCGCGACGGTCAGGCCGGCCGCCCGGGCGCGCTCCGCGGCGTTCTGCCCGATCGGGCCGGCGCCCAGCACGAGCACTTCGTAGGCGGTCTCGTTATCGGCTGCCATCGTCGACGATCCTCTCGGTGCTTTCACTCAGTCGGCTATGAGTCTTGCGGCCAGCTCGCGCATGTCGTCCACCACGATGTCGGGTTGGGGCAGCCCATCTACCGGTAAGGGCGGGTTACCGGGGCGGGTGATCAGCGCGGCGCCGAAACCGACCTTCTGGGCTCCGAGGGTGTCCCACACGTGGGCGGCCACCATCATGCAGTCGGCCGGCGTCACCCCGAGCGCATCGCACGCGTAGCGGTAGACGGCGGGCGAGGGCTTGAAGGCGCGGCAGGCGTCGACGCTCAATTGCCGTTCGAAGAATTGGGCCAGCCCGGAACTCTGCAACGCCGTGGGCCCGTCCGGGTTGGGCGGTGAATTGGTCAGCGTCACCAGGCGAAAGCCGTTGTCCTGCAGTCTGGTGAGTCCCTCCGCGGCATCCGGGTGCGCCGGCATGGTGAGCAGACCGGTCTTCAGGCGGTGCAGGTCATCGTCGGTGACGTCCACGTGGTGGATATCGCCGACCATGCGCAGCACGCCTTGGGCGAGCGTGGAGAACTTCACGTAACTGTCCGCCAAGGTCGCGGACATCGAGTACATGACCAGCTGGGCGAACCACTCGCGAAGTACCCGCTCGTCGCCGAACAAATCGATGAAAAGCGGTGCCAGGGAGTCGATATCGACCAACGTCTCGTTGACGTCGAAAACCAGGACGGACGGTCTGGGCATCGCTGAGCCTCGATCTTCTTCAGTGCGGGACTATCCGGCCGAAAGTACCCGGTCAGACACAGGCCAATCACAGCCCTCCCCGGGGCCGCAACCAACCCGCCATCCCGGCCGGCCTGGCACCCTCGGGGCGACGCCGACGGCCTCGCTCATTGCAGCACGACGACCATCTTGCCGCCGGCCTCACCCGCTTCCATCACGCGGTGCGCCTCATGTATCTGGTCGAACGAGAAGACGTGGGACGGCTTGGCCTCCAGCGCGCCCTGCGCCACCTGCCACGCGATTTCTTGCAGGGGGACGTCCGACAGCGGAAAGCCAGGGGTGCCAAAGACGAAGCTGCCGAAGAAATTCCAGTTGACGCCGCTCGCCATGCGCAGCAGCGGGTTGAAATCCCCGATGGGTGCGAGTCCGCCGAGCCATCCCGCCAGGCAGGCCGTTCCGCCGCGGCGCAGCAGGTCGAGCGAGTCCAGGATGGTGCTGTTGCCCACCAGGTCCAGGACGGCGTCGACCTGTTTGGCCTCGGCCAGGTGGTCGGCCAGGTCGCGCCTCTCCAATTCGGTGCGGGATGCGCCGAGTTGCTCCAGCATGGAGAACCGGCCGCGGCTCCGCGCGGTGGCGATGACCGTCGCACCCGCGGCGACGGCCAGCTTGAGTGCGGCCTGGCCCAACGACGAAGTTGCGCCGCGCAGCAACAGCGTCTGCCCGGCGGTCAAGCGCAGGTTGCGGAAGAGACACGTCCAGGCGACCGCGTAACTCTCCGGCAGCGCAGCCAAATCCGACCAGGGCAGGTCGGATTCGATGAGGGCGACGTTCGCCGCGCGCACGCGGGTGTATTGCGCGTAGCTGCCGTTGACGGTCCGGCCCAATCCGCCCATCAACGCCGCGACCTTGGCGCCCACCGGAAACTCGCCGCCCGGACAGGAGTCGACGACGCCGACGCATTCGATGCCGCTGACTTCTGCGGCTTCGGCCCATTCCCCCCGGCGCATGTGCAGCTCGGCGTGGTTGACGCCGAAGGCCTTGACTTCGATCACCACTTCGCCGTTTTTGGGCAGCGGCTTCGGAATGTCGCCGTAGACGAGCCGGTCCACGCCGCCGAAGCCCTCGAGAATGATCGCGCGCATGGTTTCACCGCCGGGCCGCTCGCGCACCCGTGCGGGCGCGGTGGGCAGCCGCGCTGCATCGGTGGTGGACATGTACCGCTCCTCCCAGATGGCTTTCGGGCTTCGAACTCGACGTGCGGAGCGGAATCGAGGATCTTCCGCGGACGTTATTGGGCTAGCCAACCCAATCATTATGGGCTAGCCATCCCAATCTGTCCAGCGGGTCAGTGGCGTCACCCGGGTCGGGATGTGCGGCGGCGCCGCGTCGGAGTGGCTCGGCCCTTGCGCGGTTCCGTCGTGAACGAGCGGACGTAGTCGACGGCGGCGTTGACGGCTGATCGCAGGGGTTCCGGATCGCCGGTGGCGTAGGTCAACATCGCACCGCCCTGGTGTGCGACCACCAGCGATACCGCGAGGTGTCGCGGGTCGGCGTCGGGGCGCAGATCGCCGCGCCGGCGCATCGCAGCAAGGCCCGTCTCGAACAGCTCGATCCATTGGTCATAGCCCGCCGAGAGGTCCTCATGCATTTCGTCGTCGGCGTCGATGAGCTCACCCGCCAGGGAGCCGTACACACAGCCGCCTACGCGATATACCGCGTCGATGTCGGCGACGCAGGCGTCGGCCCATGCCCGCAGCGCGTCGATCGTGTCGAGGTCACCCAGCTCCGGCTGGGTGTGGAAGGCGCGCACGTCGTCGCGGCGGGCGGCGACGACCTGCCGGGTCAGATCGCGTTTGTCCCGGAAGTAATGGGCGACCTGCGAGCCGCCCACACCCGCCCGGCGCCGGACCTGTTCGACGCTGGTGTTGGCGACGCCACGCTCGAACATCAGCTGCGCGGCTGCTTGCACGATGCGCGCGCGGGTCGCCAGTCCTTTGCGGGTGAATCGACCCGGGCCGTCGGCGCTCATGGCGGGGTCGGCAGGCGGCGCCGGGGACGCCGGGCGGGTCTGGGAGTCCGCTCGCCGGGATCAGTGGCGAAGCTGCGCAGGTAGTTGACGGCGAAGCGGACGGCGTCGGCGTGGGGCCATTCCGCCCGGTAGGTGAAGGCCAAGGTGCCGCCGCCCTGATGGGCGGCGACGATGACCATCGCCAACCGCCGCGGGTCGGCGTCGGCGACCAGGGCGCCGTCGTCCTTCATGCGCTGGATCGCCGCCTGGAGCAGCTCGACCCACTGCCAGTAGCCGGCGGCCAACGTTTCGCGCGTCGCGTCGTCGGACTTGGCCAGTTGCGCGGCCAGCGCGTGGTAGGTGGGCGTGCCGAAGAATCCGATGCGCCTGAGATAGCGCATGTTCAGGTCGATCCAGCGCTCGAAGTCGTCGAAGGAAGTCAGGCCCCCCAGCTTGGGCTGACGGTGAAAGTCGAGCACCACCCCGATCTGGCGCCTCAGGACCGCACGAATCAGAGCGCTCTTGTCGGCGAAATAATGGGCCAGCTGCGAACCGCTGACCGATGCCGCTCCGCGGACGTTCTCCATGTTCGCCGCGGACAGACCCTCGGTGACGATCAGCTGGGCGGCCGCTTCCACGATGCGATCCCGGGTGGCACGCCCCTTGGCGGTCAACCGTTGTTCGTCCCGAACATCGGGATGGGCCATGGCGTCAGGCTAACCCGCGGGCGCCCCGAACTATGGGATATCCAACCCAATGACGACGGCGGCGCCGTCCGACCCGGTCAGGGTTCCGTGTCGTCCGCGTCGAGGAAGCCGCGTATCAGCGCGGCTACCTCATCGAGCGCGGACTCCAGCAGGAAGTGCCCGCCGTCGAGCAACCGTATCTCGGCGCCGGGCAGGTCGTCGGCGAACGCCTCGGCACCGGCCGGGCCGAAGATCTCGTCACCGCGGCCCCAGACGGCCAGCAAGGGTACCTGGCTGGCGCGGAAGAATTCGTGCAGGCGCGGGTAGAGCGGCGCGTTGGTTGCGTAGTCCCGCAACAGCTTCAGCTGGATCAGGTCGTTACCCGGTCGCGAGATGAGCGCGTAGTCGTGGTGCCACGATTCGGGGTCGACGAGGGTCTCGTCGGGAACGCCGGTGACGTATTGCCACCGGGTGGCATCCAGGGTGAGGAACTGCCGCACCGCGGCTTCGGTCTCGGGTGTTTGTTCGCTTTGGTAGGCGCGCACGATCTTCCAGAAACTGTCGACGAATCCCGCGTCGTAACCGTTGCCGTTCTGGCTGATGATCGCGGTGATCGCCGACGGCTTACGCAGCGCGAGTCGCCAGCCGATCGGCGCGCCGTAGTCCTGGACGTACATCGCGTACCTGCCGACGCCGAGCGTGTCCAACAACCCGGCGGTGAGGTCGGTCAGCGCGTCGAAGGTGTAGTCGAACTCGCGCACCGACGGGGCGTCGGAAAGCCCGAAACCCAGGTGATCCGGTGCGATGACGTGGTAGCGGTCGGCGAGCGCGGGAAGTAGGTGCCGGAACATGTAGGAGCTGGTCGGGAATCCGTGCAGCAGGACCAGCGCGGGCGCGTTCGGGTCGCCCGCTTCGCGGAAGAAGAGCCGGTGACCGTCGACCGTGGCGTATCGATGATGGACAGGCGGCATGGCGTCACTCCTCGGTCGTCGCCCGGCCAACGCGACGCGTCGGCGGACGTTCCGCTCCCGGATTTTTGGGTTGTACAACCCAGTATGCACCAGAATCCCTCGGTGCAACAGTGCCGCCTCGTGTTGCCCTCGGTGGCGCGGCGGCATATTCTGGGTCGGCCATCCCACTGGGGTTCCGGAGGTGACATGGTGGGCAAGCTGATTTCGGTGAATGTCGGCATGCCCAAGAACGTTCGGTGGCATGACAAGACGGTGTACACGGGGGTGTGGAAGACGCCGGTCGAGGGACCGGTCATGGCGCGCCGCCTGAACCTCGACGGCGATGGCCAAGGCGACCTCTCCGGTCACGGCGGCGAGCAGCGCGCCGTCATGGTCTACCAGAGCGAGTCCTACGACTTCTGGAAAAGCTACCTGGGTCGCGACGACCTTGTGCCCGGTCACTTCGGTGAGAATTTCACGATCGCCGGACTGCCCGACGACGACGTGTGCATCGGCGACCGGTATCGGATCGGCGAGGCCGAGTTCGAGGTCACCCAACCCCGCGTCACCTGCTTCCGCGTCGGTCTGCGGCTGGACGAACCCCAGATGCCCAACCTGCTTGTCTCCCAACGGCGCCCGGGTTTCTATTTTCGGGTGGTCACCGAGGGTCGGGTCCGCGCCGGTGATGACGTCGTGCGTACCCATCGGGGTCGCCACGAGCTGAGCGTGGCCGACGTCGATGCGCTGCTGTACCTGCCGGACCGCGACCTCGATCGACTCCGCAAGGTCGTCGACGTTCCCGCGCTGAGCCCCGGCTGGCAGCAGTCGTTCCGGGACATGCTGGAAGCGCAGCGGGAATCGACGCTGCCGGCGGCGCGACCAGCGTGGGAGGGATTCCGTCCATTGCGTGTCAGCGCGGTGCGCCGGGAGAGCTCACAGGTGATGTCCATCCGGCTGGAGGCCGTCGATCATGCCGCGCTCCCGCCGCCGCTCCCCGGGCAGTACCTGACGGTGCGAATTCCCGGCGCGGGCGCGCCCCCGCCGCTGCGCAGTTATTCCCTCTCCGCCGATCCCGCCGCCGGGTACTACCGCATCAGCGTCAAACGGGAAGAGCGGGGTTTGGTGAGCGGGTGGCTGCACGAGCACATCGACGCGGGCTCGGTCATCGAGGCCGCCGCCCCGCGCGGCGAGTTCTACCTCGCCGACGGCGCGGGCCCGGTCTTGCTGATGTCGGCGGGGATCGGCATCACACCGGTGTTGGCGATGTTGCATGCGCTCGCGTCGGCGCGCAGCGCCCGCGAGATCTGGTGGCTCCACACCACCCGCAACCGCGAAACGCAGCCATTCGCGGCAGAAGTCGCGCGCTTAGTGGGGTCGCTGCCGCGCGCGCACCAGTCGGTGTTCTACACACAAACGCAGGGCCGGTTGGGCCGGCAGGCCATCGCGGCACTGGGCCTGCCGGTCGACTCCATCGCATACCTCTGCGGTCCAACGCAATTCATGGCCGACATGCGCGTGGCGCTCGCCGCGGAGGGCATCGCCCCTGAGCGAATCCATAGCGAACTCTTCGGCGCGCTGCCGCCGATCAATCCGGGAATCGTCGACGGCGCCCCCCGCACACCACCGCATCCGCCGGCGGGACTTCCGGGAACGGGTCCGTCGATCACGTTCGCGCGCAGCGGGTTGACGGTGAATTGGTCGTCCCGATTCGGGAGCATCCTGGAGCTGGCCGAAGCCTGCGACGTGCCCACCCGGTTCTCCTGCCGAAGCGGGGTCTGCCACGTCTGCGTCACCGGCGTCGTCACCGGTCGAGCCACCTACCGCCAGCAGCCGCTGGAGCCGCCGGAGCAGGGGACGGTGCTCATCTGCTCGGCGGCCCCGGAGACAGATCTGGTGCTCGATGCGTAGTGACGACCCGGTGTGAAGCGGCGATTCGCGCTGGCCGCCCCGTCGGCAGCCACTGGTCGGCAGTCGTTCCTAGGAGCTCAGCGGGACCGCCGCCTCCGCGGTGTAGCACAGGAATGTCAGCGTCTCCTGCAGATATAGCTGCACGGTGTCCGCATCATGGCTGGTGTAGCCGATCGAGACGTCGGTCCCGAGCTGCAGGTCGAAATCGCCGCCGCGGGTGGTCAGCACGAACGCCCCGTCGATGGCCGGTGCCCAGATGATGTCTCCGGGCACCAGCCGGTCGATGTGCTCGAGGATCGGATAACCATGCTCGGTGGTCTCGCTGACCTTCGTGTAGACGTCCGCGGAGAGCAGCACCGAGTAGGGACCGTCGACGCCGGCGAGGCGCAATTCGGAGATCGCCTGTGTGATGACATCGGGAATCTCGCGCGGATCGGCCGGCAGGGTCAACGGCTTGTTCGAGCTGGCGGAGCGGATGCCCTCGATCGAGGCGGCGGCGTAGCCCTCGAAGATCGCCCGGTCCTCCACGAACGCCAGTTTCTTGGCGGCCGCCTTGACCGGGTCCCAGTCGGAGTCCTGCGCGCCACGCTCGACGTTGTCGATCTCGTACCGCGAGAGGGTGAAGGGGACCCGCAGCCGGACAAGGGGTTTGCTTGCCCGCAGGTGCGCCTCAACGCCGTCGGAAGGTGATGCCACGTCGACCAAGCGTCCGGTGCTGACCGCTGCGGTGACCGGGCCACCCGGCCCGCTGACGTCGACCACCCGCCGCCCGGCGATATGGCGTTTGAAGGTCCGGGTCGCCTCGGTTTCGATTTCGTCCCAAGCCGCTTCGGTGACCGGTGCCAGGTCGCGGTAGAGGTTGTTCATGAAGTGGTTCCTTTCAGGCTGCCGATCGAAAGTGAGCCGTCCTGTGCAACAGACGTTTCCGCCACCGGCGTCGCGGGCAGTGGCGGTGGATCATCGAGAAAGTCAACAGTGGGGGAGAAGAACAAGCCACCGGTGATCGCGGTCGAGAACTCGAGGATGTGGTCGGTGTTTCCGGGCGGATCCCCGAGGAACATGTTGCGCAGCATCTGTTCGGTCACCCGCGGAGTGCGGGAGTAGCCGATGAAGTAAGTGCCGTACTCGCTTTTGCCGAGCTCGCCGAACGGCATGTTGTGCCGCACGATCTTCAGCTCGTTGCCGTCGTCGTCGGTGATGACGTTCAGGGCGATGTGGGAGTTGGCCGGCTTCTCGTCGTCGTCGAGTTCGAGGTTCTCCAGCTTGGTGCGGCCGATCACCAACTCCTGCTCGGTGACCGACAGCGAGTTCCACGACGACATTTCGTGCAGGTATTTCTGCACGTGCACGTAGCACGAGCCTTCGAATTCGGGGTCCTCGGCGCCGATGGAGGTGGCGCTGACGGCGATTGGGCCGTCGGGGTTTTCCGTGCCGTCGACGAAGCCCAGCAGGTCGCGGTTGTCGAAATAGCGGAATCCGTGCACCTCGTCGACGACGGTGACGGCCCCGGCCATCGACCTCAGGATGCGGTCGGCCAATTCGAAACACACGTCCAAGCTCTCGGCCCGGATGTGACACAGCAGATCCCCGGGTGTGGCCGGGGCGGTGTGCCGCGGGCCCTTCAACTCGACGAACGGATGCAACTCGGCGGGACGCGGCCCGGAAAACAAGCGGTCCCAGGCGTCCGATCCGATGGAGGTGATAGCCGACAACCGTTTCGGCGGCTCGCGGAAACCGATTGCGCGCACCAGTCCGGAAATGTCGGGCAGCGCGTCGTGCACCGTCGCTTCTCCGCCGTCATTGATGGTCAATACCAGGAACACCGCCGCAGGCGTCAACGGCTCGAGGATCGGCTGTGGCTGGACGGGAGGCACATGGGCGACCCTAGCGTGGCGACGGCGAGCGCCGGAAGGGCGCGAGCGAGGAGGCGCGCAATCGGACCTAGCGTGGCGACGGCGAGCGCCGGAAGGGCGCGAGCGAGGAGGCGCGCAATCGGACCTAGCGTGGCGACGGCGTGCGCCGGAAGCCATGATGATGAACATGTCGGCCAGCGCCGCAGGCCTCTGCGAATTCATTGACGCTTCTCCGTCGCCGTTTCATGTCTGCGCCACGGTGGCCGCACGGCTGACCGCTGCCGGGTACACCGAACTGAGCGAGGCTAAACGCTGGCCGGACGAACCGGGGCGCTACTTCACGGTGCGGGCCGGCTCGCTGGTCGCCTGGAACTCCGACGGGCCAGACGGCCCGTTCCGGATCGTCGGCGCACACACCGACAGCCCGAACTTGCGGGTCAAGCAGCATCCGGACCGGCTGGTCGCCGGCTGGCGCGTGGTGGCGCTGGAACCGTACGGCGGAGCCTGGCTCAATTCATGGCTGGACCGCGACCTGGGCATCAGCGGACGATTGTCGGTGCGCGACGGCGCCGGGATCGAGCAGCGGCTGGTGCGGATCGACGACCCGATCCTGCGGGTACCGCAGCTGGCCATTCACCTCGCCGAGGACCGCAAATCCCTGACCCTGGACCCGCAGCGCCACGTCAACGCGGTCTGGGGCGCCGGCGCCGACGCCGGCGCGTTCGTCGACTTCGTCGCGGAGCGCGCCGGGGTCGCGCCGGCCACCGTCCTAGCCGCCGACCTGATGACCCACGACCTCACCCCGTCGACGGTGATCGGCGCCGACGCCGACCTGCTCAGCGCTCCCCGGCTGGACAACCAGGCGAGTTGTTACGCGGGGATGGAGGCCTTGTTGGGGGCCGAGCCGCGGGGCCTTCTGCCGGTGCTGGTGCTCTTCGACCACGAGGAGGTCGGCTCGTCCTCCGACCGCGGCGCCCAGTCCGACCTGCTGAGCACCGTGCTGGAACGGATCGTGCTCGCGGCGGGCGGCAGCCGGGAAGACTTCCTGCGCCGGTTGCCCGGATCGCTGCTGGCCTCGGCGGACATGGCGCACGCCACCCACCCCAACTATCCGGATCGGCACGAGCCCGGCCACCTGATCGAGGTCAACGCCGGGCCGGTGCTCAAAGTGCATCCGAACCTGCGTTACGCCACCGACGGACGTACGGCCGCCGCCTTCGCGCTGGCCTGCCTGCGGGCCGGAGTCGGGCTGCAGCGCTACGAGCACCGGGCCGACCTGCCGTGTGGGTCGACGATCGGGCCGCTTGCCTCGGCGCGCACCGGCATCCCGACCGTCGACGTGGGCGCCGCGCAGCTGGCGATGCACTCCGCGCGCGAGTTGATGGGCGCTCATGACGTGACCGCCTACTCCGCGGCGCTGAACGCGTTCCTTTCGCCCGAGTAGGCGTCAGGATCTGCGGACTAGACGAGCGCGGCGTGGGTGATCACCGCGAGCGCGAAGGTCGCGCCGTTGAGGGCGAGCAGGAATCCGGCGAAAGCGAACTGACCGGAGATGTCATGGGCCAGTACATGGGTGTACATCGCGCAGACAAAGAAGACGGTCAGCCCGGCCGCCGCGGCGATGCCGATCACCGGGAGCCACAAGCCGGCGATGAGCCCAAGGGCGCCCAGCGTTTTCAGGGTGCCGATGGGAAACCTCAGCCAGGACAGTGGCACCCCCGCCCGCTGCATGGGCGGGATGATGGGCGCGAAGTGCAGCAGCGCGCTCACTCCGGAAAAGCCGTCGAAGGCGATGGCGATCAGCGTCAGGACAAGGTATGCGGTGTGCATGGTGCCGGCTTTCCGTGGGTGGTCGATCGGTAGGGGAATCGTCTGGCGTCAATTCGCCGGGATCGGATCCAATCGGAAGACGGCGATCTGCCCGGCCAGCGCCTCGACTTCTTCGGGGTCACCTCGACGCACCAGTCCGGAGCGTTTCAGGAAGCCCACACCGACCGGCACTTCGGTCGGATATTCCCGCAGCACGGGCCGCGCCTGCTCGGCCGTCAGCTCAATTATCCTGACCCGCCGAATCTTTCGGCCCTTGCGGAGCGTTCCGGCACCGGCAGCGCGCGCGTTACGTGCCCAATCGGCACGCGGGAATCCCGCCACGGCGTACAGCTTTCCGTCCAGCGTGAAGGGTGTCATCGGCGTGCTGCGTGGCCGGCCCGTCTTGCGGCCGGGCACGGTCAATACCATGGGAGGCCCCGTGGGTATGCCGAGCTTCTGCATTGCGATCATGAACTTGTTCATCGGCTTGAGCCAGCGCGGCGGCTTCGGGTCGGACACCGCTCCTCCTTGATGTGTTCCGTTGTGGCGGTGATGGGATCGGTTGGTACTCGGGCCCGTCGAGGCTGCCCGCCGACGCCCAACATGCTCTCTTTTGATGCCGGCGGTGCCCGCTGGCAGCCCGTAATCCAAGGACGGATCGGCGGCGCCGAAAGTTACACGCGCACCTGTAACTTTCGGCCGCGCCGCCTCGTCGTCATCCCTGAGCACGAGTTTCCCAGGGCCATGACGAAGGAGAATCATGACGGGCGCCAAGCCGTACGCAGGCACGCGGTCTCGCGAAGCCAACCGCGGAAGCGCGGCCGATACGCATTCCGCGCAAAAGATCGGTCGAATCCCCTCGCCCACGACGTGCTTCGCCAGACGGCGGCGCGGGCGCTACGCCGCGCCGCTCCGTGGCCGAGCCGGTTTACCGCGGTGACAGCTCAGATCCGGCGCGGCCGGCGCTGGGCCCGTGTGACCGCGCGTGCGACCAGCGCGACGTTGGCGCTCCTGGCGGTGGCTCAGGCCGCGTTCGCCGGCAGTTTCCTGGGCGGGCGATACGACGCTCTGATGTTGCACTCGGTCGGCGCCAAGGTGACCACGGTGCTCTCCGTCGTGCAGGTGGTGGCGCTGGTGGCCGTGAGCAGGACCGGGGGGCCGCGGTGGCCGGTCGCGGCCGGGGCGCTGGTGACGGTCCTCTTCGTCGCCGAGTTCGCCTCGGGGGAGCTGAGGTTGACGGGCCTGCACGTGCCACTCGGGGTGCTGTTGATCGCCGGAATCTTCCGGCTGACCGCGTCGGTGTGGCGGTTGCCGCTGACCGAGCCCGATCGCCCACAACAGCAGGACGTGGTCCGGTGAATCGGCGCAACGCGTTGCGGCTGGGTGCGGCCGCGGCCGGCATCGGGGTCGTCGGCGCAGGCTGGCCGCTGGCCGGCGCGCTGCTGGGTGGGACGGAATCGGGTCGGCTCCTGCGCAGTCAGGCCAGATTGCCCGCCCGCTATCAAGTCCCGCTACCGATCCCGGCGCAGTTGGCGCCGGTGGCCACCGACGCTCACACGGACACCTTCGAGATCACCCAGCAGGTCACCCGATTGCGCATCCTGCCCGAGATGACCACGACGGCATGGACTTACAACGCGAGCTTTCCCGGCCCCACCATCGTGTCGCGATCCGGCCGACGGACCGTTGTGCGGCACCGCAACGCGCTGCCGGTGCCGGTGGTGGTGCACCTGCACGGCGGGCACACCCCCGCGGACCATGATGGGTACCCGACAGATTTCCTCCTGCCTTACACCGGACAGCCGTTCGCCGACAACATGGCGCGCAATAGCGTCGTCGGACAGCGCGAATACGTGTATCCGATGAATCAGCGGGCCGCAACCTTGTGGTACCACGATCACCGCATGGGCTATACCGGTTCCGCTGTTTGGCGCGGGCTGGCCGGATTTCACCTCGTTCGTGACGACGAGGAAGACGCGTTCCCGCTGCCCCGTGGCCGTCGAGACATCCCGTTGATGATCACCGATCGTGCATTCGCCACCGACGGCTCGTTCCGGTACCCGGCTGCCGAACGCGGCGGCGTAACGGGCGAATACATGAACGGCGTCCTCGGTGACGTCATCCTCGTCAATGGCGCGCCGTGGCCGGTGCTGCAAACCGATCCAGCGCGCTACCGCCTGCGACTCCTGAACGCATCCAACGCCCGTCGCTACCGGCTGCAGTTGGATCCGCAGCCGCCCGGCGGATCGGCGCTGGTGCAAATCGGCAGTGACGGCGGGTTACTCGCGCGGCCGGTGGGCCACGACTTCATCGACATCGCTCCGGCCGAACGCTTCGAGGTGGTCGTCGATTTCGGTCGCTACCCACGCGGGGCGAGCGTGCGCCTCGTCAACCTGTTGGGTGCCGAGAGCACCGCCGAGGTCATGCGGTTCGATGTCGTCGGCACCGACCGTTCCGATGATTCCGCCATCCTCGAGCGGCTCAGCACCGGCGCGACGGATCTCGACCGGCACCAAGCCGTGGCCACCAGAACGTTCCTCTTCCGCCAGGACCGAAGCGGCGTCTGGACGATCAACGACCTGCCGTACCAACCGGGCCGCGCGCTCGCGCGCCCGACGATCGGCACCACGGAAATCTGGCGATTCATCACGGAGTTTCATCACCCCGTCCACGTGCACCTGAACTCCTTCCAGGTGCTCTCCCGCAACAACCGCGCGCCCGGCAGGTTCGACAACGGCTGGAAGGACACCGTCGACGTCCGCCCGGCCGAGGCCGTCGAAGTGCTCACCCGGTTCACCGACTACACCGGTTCCTACCTCCTGCACTGCCACAACCTCGAGCACGAGGACATGGCGATGATGGCCGACTTCCTGACCACCGATTGAGCTTCCTTTCGCCCGAGCCGTCCGGGGCCCAAGGTCTGGCGGTATGGCGCTCACCGTGGAGATGATCACCTTCGACTGCAGCGATCCCGCCGGGCTGGCCGGGTGGTGGGCCGAGCAGTTTGGTGGGACGACGCAGGAGTTGCTCGCCGACGAGTTCACCGCGGTGTCCTTACCGGAAGGGCCCCGGCTCGGGTTCCAGAAGGTGCCCGACCCCACGCCCGGGAAAAACCGCGTCCATCTCGACTTCGGTGCCGCCGACGTCGACGCCGAGGTGTCCCGGCTGACGGCCGCCGGGGCCACCGAGGTCGGGCGCCACGGGTTCGGCGACGACTTTCGCTGGGTGGTGCTGGCCGACCCCGAGGGCAACGTCTTCTGCGTGGCCGGCCAGTAGCGCCGCGGCGGCCCGACAGAGGCGACGGGGCCGCCCTAGACTGTCTGGCGTGACTGCCTCCGGGACGAACGCCCGCACCCAGGCGATCGACACCGTCGAGAACGCCGCCGCCAGCCCTGACGAGCCGCAGCCGTTCGCCGAGCTGGGCCTCAAAGACGACGAGTACCAGCGGATTCGCGAGATCCTGGGCCGCAGGCCGACGGACAGCGAGCTGGCGATGTATTCGGTGATGTGGAGCGAGCACTGCTCGTACAAGTCGTCGAAGGTCCATCTGCGCTACTTCGGCGAGACCACTACCGACGCGATGCGCGCCGGCATGCTGGCCGGGATCGGCGAGAACGCCGGCGTCGTCGACATCGGGGACGGCTGGGCGGTCACCTTCAAGGTCGAATCGCACAACCATCCGTCCTACGTCGAGCCCTACCAGGGCGCGGCGACCGGCGTCGGCGGGATCGTCCGCGACATCATGGCCATGGGCGCCCGACCGGTCGCCGTGATGGACCAGCTGCGGTTCGGCGCCGCCGACGCGCCCGACACGCGCCGGGTGGTCGACGGGGTGGTCCGCGGCATCGGCGGCTACGGCAACTCGCTGGGGCTGCCCAACATCGGGGGCGAAACCGTCTTCGATGCCTGCTACGCCGGTAATCCATTGGTGAACGCGTTGTGCGTGGGTGTGCTGCGACAGGAGGATCTGCACCTGGCCTTCGCCTCGGGCGCCGGCAACAAGATCATCCTGTTCGGGGCTCGCACCGGCCTCGACGGCATCGGCGGGGTGTCGGTGCTGGCGTCGGACACCTTCGATATCGGAGACGGCGGGGGACCGGCGCGCAAGAAGCTGCCTTCGGTGCAGGTGGGCGACCCGTTCATGGAAAAGGTGCTCATCGAATGCTGCCTCGAGCTGTATGCGGGCGGTCTGGTGATCGGCATTCAAGACCTTGGTGGCGCGGGATTGGCCTGCGCGACATCGGAATTGGCGTCCGCGGGGGACGGCGGGATGGCGGTCCAGCTCGATACCGTCCCGTTGCGGGCCAAGGACATGACGCCCGCGGAGGTGCTCTGCAGCGAGTCGCAGGAGCGGATGTGCGCCGTGGTGGCGCCGGAAAACGTGGACGCCTTCATGGCGGTGTGCCGCAAATGGGAGGTGCTGGCCACGGTGATCGGCGAGGTCACCGACGGTGACCGGTTGCGGATCACCTGGCGCGGGGAGACCGTCGTCGACGTGCCGCCCCGGACCGTGGCCCACGAGGGGCCGGTGTACCAGCGGCCGGTCGCGCGGCCCGAGTCGCAAGACGCCCTGAACGCGGACCGGTCAACGAGACTGCGGCGGCCGGCGACGGGGGAGGAGCTGCGCGCGACTTTGCTTGCGCTGCTGGGTAGCCCGCACCTGTGCAGCCGCGCATTCATCACCGAACAGTACGACCGCTACGTGCGTGGCAACACCGTCCTGGCCGAGCACGCCGACGGCGGCGTGCTGCGCGTCGACGAAACCACGGGCCGCGGCATCGCGCTGTCCACCGACGCGTCGGGGCGCTACACGCTGCTCGATCCCTACGCCGGTGCCCAACTCGCGCTCGCCGAGGCCTACCGCAACGTCGCGGTCACCGGCGCCACCCCGGTCGCGGTGACCAACTGCCTCAACTTCGGCTCCCCGGAAGACCCCGGCGTGATGTGGCAGTTTTCGCGGGCGGTGCGCGGACTCGCCGATGGATGTGCGGCGCTTGGCATTCCGGTGACCGGCGGCAACGTCAGCTTCTACAACCAGACCGGTTCGGCGGCGATCCTGCCCACACCGGTGGTCGGGGTGCTCGGCGTCCTCGACGATGTCGGCCGGCGCATCCCGACCGGCCTGGGCCGCGAGCCGGGCGAGACCCTGATCCTGCTGGGCGACACCCGCGACGAATTCGACGGCTCGGTTTGGGCGCAGGTGACCGCCGACCATCTCGGCGGGCTGCCGCCCGCGGTCGACCTGGCGCGCGAAAAGCTGATCGCCGAGGTGCTGAGCGCGGCGTCGCGCGACGGGCTGGTCTCCGCCGCGCACGACCTGTCCGAGGGCGGACTGGCGCAGGCCGTCGTGGAGGCGGCCCTGGCGGGCGAAACCGGTTGCCGCGTCGTACTTCCCGAGGGTGCGGACCCGTTCGTCGCCTTGTTCTCCGAGTCCGCCGGCCGCGTGCTGGTGGCGGTGCCGCGCACCGAGGAGAGCCGATTCCGTGCGATGTGCGAGGCGCGGGGACTGCCCGCGGTGCGCATCGGCGTGGTCGATCAGGCCTCGGACGCGGTGGAGGTTCAAGGCCTGTTCACCGTGTCGCTGGCCGAGCTGCGCGAAACGTCCGAGGCGGTTCTGCCCCGCCTCTTCGGATGAGCCGTAGCGGCGAATCGCAATGAGCGACGGCGGTTTCGTCCGGGCTCGTGCGTTCACGCTGGCCGCCGCCCTGGTTGGCTGGAGCTTCGTCGGTCCGCGCCTTCCGATCGGATGGCGGGTCACGTTGCAGGCCGGCGCCGCCGGGTTGTTGGCGCTTGTGACGCGTGCGCCGCTGGGCTTGTCTCCGCCGCGGCTATGGGCGGGGCTGCGGCTGGGGTCCGCGGCCGGTGCGGCCGCGGCGGCCGCGATCGCCGCGACGACGGCCGTGCCGTTGGTGCGGACGTCGATGGCCGACCGGGAGCCGCCCGGATCGGTGCCCGGCTGGTTGCTGCTGCGCATCCCGGTCGGGACCGTCTGGTCCGAGGAGGCCGCTTTCCGCGCGGCGCTGAGCACCGCCGCTGCGGGTGGGTGGGGCACGTCCGGCGGAAGGTTGTTGCAAGCGGCGAGCTTTGGGCTGTCTCACATCGCGGACGCGCGGGCGGCGGGTGACCCCGTGCTGGGAACCGTGCTGGCGACGGGCATCGCGGGCTGGCTATTCGGTTGGCTCGCAGACCGTTCCGGCAGCCTCGCCGCGCCCATGCTGGCTCACCTGGCCATCAACGAGGCAGGCGCGATCGCGGCGCTGGGCGTGCGGCGTCACGGGTTGATGGTGTAGTCGCCCAGCTGGCGGCCCCACACGTGTTCGGTGAAAAGTGGTGACCCGAGTTCGAAGTGGTTGTACGGAGCCATGCTCGCGCCGGTGTCCATCACCAGAAACGGAGCCGGCCACAACTCCCGGGTGATGGTCTGCCAGCAGCCCGGCCGGCCACCGGGACCGCCCCTGGCGTTGGTCCGCGGCAGATTCTCCGGCCAGATGTATGGATTGGGTGCCCCGGCGATCGCGCCCGCCGCGTGGGCGCCCAGCGAGTAGCCGTTGTCGCCCAGGGCGTTGTGGATCTTGGGCCCGACCTCGTTGAAATTGCGGATGGTGCAGAAGATTTCCGGACTGTATTCGTCGAGCAGCTGACTGGAGCCGACCAGGTCGGCGGCGCCCCGCGCCAGGTACGGTCCGGCGCGCCCGAAGACGTCGGCGCCCGCGCCACCCAGTCCGGCCGCCGCCAGCAGCGCCGCGTCCAGATCGGCTCGCCGGCGGTTGAGCGTGCGCGCCGCGGTCACCGCGTGCTCGAGCGCGTCCCAAAGGTCGGGTGAGGCGCGGGCGTAAGTCTCACCGAGGGCGGCCAGGCGACCAATGTCCGCCCGCAGCTCGGGCATGCGCGGGTTGACGTCGTCGAAGATCGCGTCGCCGTTGACCAGAGAGGCGCCGAACTTCTCGCCCGATCCCGTCAGGGCTTGTGCGGCCGCGCTGAGCGTCAGGTTCACCTTGACCGGGTCGATTTTCTCGGCAATGGCGATGAGCGTCTCGAACACGGTGTTGAACTCGGTCGTCACCGCCGTCGCGTCGATGACGGTCGACGGTGTGATCGGTTGCCGCGCGGGCGCGGGCGGCGAGCTCAACGCGACGTATTTGTTGCCGAACACCGTGGTCGCCTTGATGGCGGCCGCCACGTTGGCCGGGATCGCCTTGACATACCGCGGGGTGATATCGAGCACCACCTTGGCGGCGGGTTCGCCGTCGCGGGAGACCTCGGCAATGCTCGCCACCCGGCCGATCTGGACCCCGTTGTAGGTCACCTTGGATCCGGGGTCCATCACCAGGCCGGCGCGGGCGGCGACCATGGTCAGCTTCGTCGTCGGCGTCAGCTCACCCCGGAACTGTAGGTAGAGGAGCGACCCGACCAAACCCACGATGACGACCGTCACGAGGCCGACGGTCTTGTACGGTGGCCCGCGCCGCATGCGCCGACGCTCCATGAGTCTGAGACCCTAGGGTATGGCCGCCCGTCAAAAGGCAGATCCGGCAAAGACCCGGCGGGCCGTGCTGGCCGTCGCCGGCTGGCTGCGGGACGAATCGCGCCCCGCGCCCGACCGCGAAAGCCTCGGCGCCGCCGTGCGGCTCACCGCGCGCACCCTGGCCGAGGTGGCACCCGGCGCCAGCGTCGAAGTGCGGATTCCGCCGTTCGTCGCGGTGCAGTGCATTCCCGGGCCCCGGCACACCCGGGGCACGCCGCCCAACGTGGTGGAGACCGATTCACGGACGTGGCTGCTGCTGGCTGCCGGATTGGTGCCCTTCCACGAGGCGAAGGACGCCGGTGCGCTGACGCTGTCCGGCTCCCGGGCCGGTGACATCGAACACTATCTGCCGTTGTTCGATGTCAGCTGAATAGTAACCGTGAACTGCAGGTTTAACCTCGGTGGAGGGAATATTCGGTGCCCAACACGCGCTGCTAATTCGCGGTCGCGGGCATCGGACCCGTAGACTCCGTTACGTCACCAACCGTTCCCCAGGGAGCCGCCCAATCGTGACCGTCGGAGAACCCGAGCAGGATCTGAACTCGCCCCGTGAAGAGTGTGGTGTCTTTGGGGTTTGGGCCCCTGGCGAGGATGTCGCAAAACTCACCTATTACGGCCTGTACGCCCTGCAGCACCGGGGGCAGGAAGCCGCGGGTATCGCCGTCGCCGACGGCTCTCAGGTCCTGGTCTTCAAAGACCTGGGCTTGGTCAGCCAGGTGTTCGACGAGCAGACCCTCGCGGCGATGCCGGGCCACGTCGCCATCGGCCATTGCCGCTACTCCACCACGGGCGACACCACGTGGGAGAACGCGCAGCCGGTGTTCCGCAACACCGCCGCCGGCACAGGTGTTGCTCTGGGACACAACGGAAATCTGGTCAACACCGCCGACCTCGCCGCCCGCGCCCGCGACGCGGGGCTGATCGCCCGGCGCTGCCCCGCGCCGGCGACGACGGACTCCGACATCTTGGGTGCGCTGCTGGCCCACGGCTCGGCGGATTCCAGCCTCGAGCAGGCAGCCCTGGACCTGTTGCCGACCGTCCGCGGCGCGTTCTGCCTGACGTTCATGGACGAGAACACGCTCTATGCCTGCCGCGATCCTCATGGGGTGCGCCCACTTTCGCTCGGACGGCTGGATCGTGGCTGGGTGGTGGCCTCCGAAACCGCCGCACTCGACATCGTGGGCGCGTCGTTCGTGCGCGACATCGAGCCGGGCGAGCTGCTGGCGATCGACGCCGACGGGGTGCGCTCGACGCGCTTCGCCAACCCCACCCCGAAGGGCTGCGTCTTCGAATACGTCTACCTTGCCCGCCCGGACAGCACGATAGCCGGCCGATCCGTGCACGCCACCCGGGTGGAGATCGGTCGCCGGCTGGCCCGTGAATGCCCGGTGGACGCCGACCTGGTGATCGGGGTTCCGGAGTCGGGCACGCCCGCCGCCGTCGGGTACGCGCAGGAGGCCGGGATTCCTTATGGGCAGGGCCTGATGAAGAACGCCTATGTCGGGCGGACGTTCATCCAGCCGTCCCAGACCATCCGCCAGCTCGGCATCCGCTTGAAACTCAACCCGCTTCGCGAGGTCATCCGCGGCAAGCGGCTGATCGTCGTCGATGACTCGATCGTGCGCGGCAACACCCAGCGCGCGCTGCTGCGCATGCTGCGCGAGGCCGGCGCCGTCGAAGTCCACGTGCGGATCGCGTCGCCGCCGGTGAAGTGGCCCTGCTTCTACGGCATCGACTTCCCGTCGCCGGCGGAGTTGATCGCCAACGCCGTGCAAGACAAAGAGGAGATGCTCGAGGCGGTGCGGCACGCCATCGGCGCCGACTCCCTCGGCTACATCTCGCTGCGCGGCCTGGTCGCCGCTTCCGAGCAACCCTCGTCGCGGCTGTGCACCGCCTGCTTCGACGGCCAGTATCCGATCGAATTGCCCGAGGAGACGGCCTTGGGCAAGAACGTCATCGAGCACATGCTCGCCAACGCCGCCCGCGGCGCCGGTCTCGACGATCTGGCGCCCGACGAAGTCCCGATCGTCCACTGACGGACGTCCGGCGCGCCCCTTCCCAGACGTTTGATAACGGCGGTCGGCGGCGCCCGGTAGCCTTTATCGCGATGACGGATCCCGGAAAAAGCCCCGGACGAAACCCGGGCAGCCACGGCATCACCTACGCGTCGGCCGGGGTGGACATTGAGGCCGGTGACCGAGCCGTCGAGATGTTCAAGCCCCTGGCGACCAGGGCCACCAGGCCCGAGGTGCGCGGCGGCCTGGGCGGGTTCGCCGGCTTGTTCGCCTTGCGCAACGACTACCGCGAACCGCTGCTCGCGGCGTCCACCGACGGCGTGGGAACCAAGTTGGCGGTCGCCCAGGCGATGGACAAGCACGACACCGTCGGCCTGGACCTGGTCGCGATGGTGGTCGACGACCTCGTGGTCTGCGGCGCCGAGCCGCTGTTCCTGCAGGACTACATCGCGGTGGGCCGGACGGTGCCCGAGCGGCTCAGCGCGATCGTGGCCGGCATCGCCGAGGGATGCGTCCGCGCCGGCTGCGCTCTGCTCGGCGGGGAGACCGCCGAGCATCCCGGGCTGATGGAACCGGACCACTACGACATCTCGGCCACCGGTGTCGGGGTCGTCGAGGCCGACGACGTGCTGGGCCCCGATCGCGTCAAGCCCGGCGACACGATCATCGCGATGGGCTCCTCCGGCCTGCATTCCAACGGGTACTCGCTGGCCCGCACGGTGCTCCTCGAGATCGACCGGATGAACCTGGCCGGTTATGTGGAGGAATTCGGCCGCACGCTGGGTGAAGAGCTGTTGGAGCCCACGCGGATCTATGCCAAGGACTGCCTGGCGTTGGCGGCCGAGACCCATGTCCGCACCTTCTGCCATGTCACCGGCGGCGGGCTGGCCGGCAACCTGCAACGCGTCATCCCGCACGGACTGGTCGCGGAGATCGACCGTGGGACGTGGACCCCGGCACCGGTTTTCGCCATGATCGCCCAGCGTGGCCGGGTGACGCGGGACGAGATGGAGAAGACGTTCAACATGGGCGTGGGCATGGTCGCGGTCGTCGCGCCCGAGGACACCGACCGCGCCCTGGCCATCCTGACCGCCCGGCACTTGGACTGCTGGGTCTTGGGGACCGTCTGCAAAGGCGGTAAAGAGGGGCCCCGGGCAAAGCTCGTCGGGCAGCACCCCAGGTTCTAGAAGGCGGCAGCCGCGCTAGCGCCGGACCGAAGGGGACGGGACAGGCACGGCGGCTTGAGTCTTAGCGGCGCCAGTCGTCGCTGTCTGCCCAGGAGTCGGCGACACCGTCGTCCTCCATTTCGGCGGAGTCGTCGGCACCCGTTCCTGCCAGCTCTTGCTGAAGCCGCTGGAAGTCGGTCTGCGGAGAACTGTATTTGAGTTCTCGAGCAACCTTGGTCTGCTTTGCCTTAGCCCGGCCGCGGCCCATGGGGGAACCCCCTCGCGCAATAACGGAGCGGCCCGAATCAGGCGGCTCCGATCTCCTGGTGTCGTTATTGTCCTGCCGACAGTTTACCGTGCCTTACGGTTGGGCGTCGGTGCCCCCTGCCGCTGTGGCGGACGTCATTCAGAATTATCTCGCACCGCCGCGCAACCGTTCGACGGCCAACCGTCCCGCACCGATCTGTTCCGTGGGCGGCAGCGAATCGGCGTCGATTACCGCAGCCACCGAAGCCTGCGGGCCGGTCGCCAGCTCGATGTCCGCCGGCACCCCGCGCTTGATGAGCGCCAGGGCCGCCGGCCCGAGGTCCACGTGATCCACCACGGTGCCGAGGCGGCCGACCGCGCGACCGCCGGCGAGCACGGGGTCACCCGTCGCGGGCCGGTCGACCGAACCGTCGAGGTGCAACAGCACCAGCATCCGGGGCGGTTTGCCCAGGTTGTGCACCCGCGCGACGGTCTCCTGCCCCCGGTAACAGCCCTTGTCGAGATGGACGGCGCCTTCGCCGGGACCGCCGATCCACCCCACCTCGTGCGGAATCGTGCGCTCGTCGGTGTCGACGCCCAAACGTGGGCGCAGCGCCACCACCCGATGCGCTTCGTACGCCCATACCCCGGCGGGTCGCACGCCCGCCCGCACCAGACGTTCTTGCCAGCCGGCGGACTCGCCGCGCGGAACCACCAGATCCAGTTCGATCTGGCCGGCGGGGCCGCCGGGCATCCGTCGCACAAAGCCCCCGCCGGCCAGGGGAATCGCCGTCAGCTCGGCGGGCAGGGCGTCCACGCCGAGCGCGTCGAGCACCGCCCGGTCGGACAGGCGCGGGCCCAACAGCGAAAGCACCGCCATGTCGGCGGCGGCCGGGGCGACGTCGGACCAGAAGACCATCTTGCGCAGGTAGTCCAGCAGCGGTTCGCCGCGCCAGGGTTCGGTATCCAGGTAGGTGGTGCCGCCGAGTTCGGTTTGAATCCAGTGGTCCTCAACGCGGCCCTGACCGTCGAGGCTGAGGTTCTGTGTGCTGGCGCCCTCGGCGAGGTCGCTGACGTGCTGGGTGGAGATGCTGTGCAGCCACTTCTGGCGATCGCTGCCGGTCAGGGTGAGGACCGCGCGGTGCGAGCGGTCCACCACGACCGCGGCGGTTTCGGCCGCGCGCTGCTCGCCCAGCGGATCGCCGTAATGCCAGACGGCGCCCGCGTCGGGTCCGGCGTCGGGTGCAGGAACTGCGTTCACACGTCAACTCTACGGATTTGGTACTCGCCATGGCCGTCGACCGTGCGGCCGGCCGCACGCTCGCGGCTAGGCTTTACCTCCATGGCAGGCCAGGCGGGTGTGATCGTCACGCTGGACGGCGCGGTTCATCCGCCGGATGCGCCGCTGCTGCACGCCGACGACCTGGCGGCGGTTCGCGGTGACGGCATCTTCGAGACGCTGCTGGTCCGCGACGGCAGGCCCTGCCTGGTCGAGTCCCATTTGCAGCGGCTCACCCAGTCCGCCCGGCTGATGGACCTTCCGGAACCGGACCTGCCGAGCTGGCGCGGTGCGATCGAGGTGGCCACCCGGCAGTGGGTCGCGGGCACCGCCGACGAAGGCGCGATGCGCCTGATCTACAGCCGCGGCCGGGAGGGCGGGACGGCGCCGACCACCTACGTGATGGTCACCGCCGTCCCGGAACGGGTGACGGCCGTTCGGCGTGAGGGGCTGGCCGCGGTGATGTTGGACCGTGGACTGCCCGCGACCGGTACCGACGCGATGCCGTGGCTGCTGGCCGGGGCCAAGACGCTGTCCTACGCCGTCAACATGGCCGCATTGCGTCATGCCGCGCACCGGGGCGCCGGCGACGTGATCTTCGTCAGCTCGGACGGCTACATCCTGGAAGGCCCGCGCTCGACGGTGGTGATCGCGACCGACGACGAAGCCGGGGCGGGCGGGAACCCATGCCTGCTGACGCCGCCGCCCTGGTATCCGATCTTGCGTGGCACCACGCAGCAGGCCCTCTTCGAGGTGGCCCGGGCCAAGGGGTACGACTGCGACTACCGCGCGTTGCGGCCGGCTGATCTCCGTGCCGCGCAAGGGATTTGGCTGGTGTCGAGCATGACGCTGGCGGCCCGCGTGCATACCCTCGACGGCCGCCCGCTGCCCCACTCTCCGCTGGCGGCCGAATTCGCCGCGCTGGTCGACTCGGCGATCGTCAGCGATCGCTGAGCGCTGAATTGTGTTGTCGGCTTGCGGAATCGCGGGTACGGTCGGCCGTACACAAGAAGGGAGGTGGTCCGAGAATTGATAGCTTCATGGACATGTGAGGTGGCTGCGCGCTAGCTGCAGTGGCTCGGAAGAGCTGGCGATTCACGCGCGCTAGCGAATTTCCCGCAGTCACCCGGCCCCCGAGCTTCCGGTTTGTCCAACCAGGAGCCTTGCTCGGGGGCCGCGCCATGTCCGGACGCGGTTACTGGCTCACCTTCGCGGCGATCTGCCCGGCGAGTTTGCCCGCTTGACCGGTCTCGGCGTCCGGGCCGCACAGCAACAAGTCGACGACCACACTCGACACCGCGTGCAACGCATGGTGGCAGATCCGGGTGCCGTCGGCCTGCGTGCGCTGTTGATAGATCTTCGGCACGGTTCCGGTGACCTCGCCGAACTTCCATTCGCTGGACTTGCCGTTGAAGGTCAACGTGATCGATTGACCCGCGCATGCCCTCCACCTGTCCGCGGATGCCTGCACGAACGCGGTCGCTTTGTCGGGCGACGAAAACTGCGCGACCGCTTCGTAGAGGCGGTGAACTTGGTTCTCGCCGGTCGTGTGCACCGCTTGGCCGCTGACCCCGGTGTAGCCGTCCGCCCCCTTGTAGGCGGATTCTTCGATGGGCTCGAAGACGCCCTTGCAATCCGGATTCGACAGCGTCGGCCTGAAATTGCGCAGCTGCATGGCTTTCTCGGAGGCCACCAGGTTCGGATCGCCGACGATCGCCCCGACATCGGCGGGGCCGAGCAGGTAGGAGTCCAGCGTCGGCGCATTCCCGGCGGCCGGTGCGCCGGGCGCCGCCGCAGTCGGCGCGCCGCCGGCCTTGGGGGAGGGCTTCGTCTTGCCGCCCTGGGCGGCTAACACCGCGACGACCGCGATCACGGCGATCACCGCCGCGGCCGCCCCGCCGATGATCAGCAACCGCTTGCTGGACCCGCCCGCCCCGGCCGGTACGCCTGGCGCGGCGGACGGGACGCGGGCCGGCGCAGGGGCGGCGGGTCGGGGTGCGTCCGGTGGCGCCTGCGGCTTGCCGGCGGCTGCCGCCATGCCCGGCGCGCCGTCCTTGGCTTCGATCTCGGCCAGCACGTTGTCGATCTCGGTGCGGGTGCGGTAGGTGACGTCGTGGCGCAGGCGCAGCATGCGCAGCAGCTGGCCGATATCGCCGCGGGCGCTGGGATCGTCACCGTCCTCGTCGAGGCCCTGCCTGAGTTCGATCAACAGCTGGGTCTGCTGCTGCGGGCTGAGCTCTTTTTCGGCGAGGGTGTTGCCCAACCGGGTGATGTAGCCGAACGGCACCGGGGGCTCGTCGGGCAGCGGGTCCGGCAGCGGCACCGGCTTGCTTTGCAGCGCGTGCACCGCGGTCACGAGTTGGATGCCGGCGTCGACCGTCGGTTCGCGGTAGTCGATGATCTGCAATGCGGCAAGGGGATTCACGCGCATGCTGTCGATGTCGCCGATCCGGACGGGCAGGATCGGCCGGTTCAGCGCCCTCGCGTAGCGCAACTCGGCCTGACTCGGCTTGGATTGCAGCCAGTTGTTGGACAGCGCCACGATGAACACGTCGCACGACCGGATCTGCTCGAGAATCTTGTTCCACCAGGACTCGCCGCCGCCGAGCTCTTGGTCGAACCAAACCTGCTGCTGACCGCGCCGAAGCGCGGTCGTCAGGGCGTCGACCGTCGCCCTGTCCTGGCTCGAGTAGCTGATGAACAGCGGCATGACGGTCTCCTACGGGGAGGCGTAGCAAACATACGGGCGTAATGGGCGCATGCGGCTATTGGGCATGCGCCGATACCGTATCAGTGTCGGGCCGCATCGGACGGCGCAAATTCGCGGCTGCTCGGGGCGCGGCGGCCGAAACTCAAGGGTGGCCACCGTCCACCGGCGATGCTTCTTCGGGCGGGTGGAATTCGGCGTAGCGGCGCGCGAATTCGTCGCCGGGAACCGGCCACTGTTCGCCGGTGGATCCCCGGACCACCCAGTCGCCCTCCACCGCGGTCGCCGGGCCCTCCAAGGTGTTCACAGTCTCGCCCGGGCACGCCGGCCGTGCTTGCACCCGGCCCTTTCGCCGCCAGCGCCCGTCGCCGGCCGGCTCGTAGGTGTCGCGGAAGATGTCGTCCCGAACCGACCACACCTTGCCGTCTTCCTGAATGGCCCAGTCGCCCGCGTCGGCGCGCATCGTGTGTCCCGAGTCCGACGTCCATGTCCATGGGGCGCTTCGTTGTTCGGCGCTCACGGTGCCCACCCGGTTAAAGGACTGCCACAGCGGACGCGACCGGAAGCCCAACTGGCGCAGGCTCCACAGCGTGCCGGCCAGGCTGCGCACCGCGGCGTTGAGCAGCACCGGGTCGCTCTGCACCACCGACCAGTCGACCAGCTTGTCGTGGATCTTGTGTGAATCGTCGCGCGGCGAACCGTATTTCCAGCCGTTGCGGCGGTAATAGCGGCACCAATCCTCGTGCTCGGCGCGGGCCATGCTCATCGCCGAATACCGGTCGAAGCCCATCAGGCCGAGTTGCTCCAACGGCGGCAGGTCCGCCATCTCGTTGCCGGACAGCTGCGCGGGCGGGCTGCCCCAGGTATTCCAGGTGTGGCCCGCGATCTGCTCCACCATCCACAGCGCGTTGCGCACCTGGCGCCGATTGGACCCGCGGTAGAACTCGTTGAGTTCGGCCCACGGCAGCGCGGCCGGCGACCGCGGCGCTTGCGCGTCGATTGTCGAGACGTACCGCTCGTGGATCAGCCTCGCCGCCCTCTCCCACGCGTCCTGCACCTGGCCCTCCTGGGTGTCCAGCACCAGCGAGTAGGACTGCAACCGGCCGACGACCTGGATCGAGTCGTCACTGATGCTGGTGTTGAGGTCCGAGGCATAGATGGGCATGTCGGGGAAGCGGGCCGCCAGCCTGGCGGCGGTCGTCGCGGCGTGGGAGTCCACGAAGATCACGGCGCTGGTAGCCGGGTCGGCCTCGCCGATCAGCTTCAGCATGGTCGGCACCGTGGGCGCCTCGGCTGTCGCACCGATCGTCGGTCCCTCCGACACGAATCCCGCCTGCTGCCGGTAGAACTCGTGATCCGCCAGGTACTCCTGGGCGTCCCTTTCGACCAGCGTGAGCGCGGGCAGCGGCACGGCGCCGGGCGGGGTGTAGAAGTCGCGCTCCAGGGCGCGCTGGGTCAGGTCCGCGCACAGCGCAAGGGTCAATTGGGAAGTGCCGCAGACGAATACGAGCGTGGTCCGGCCCGTGGCGATGATGCCGTCGAGGAGCCTGCCCGCGGTCACCTCGTACTTGCCGACAACGTCGGCCGCCCATCGAGTGTCCGATCCGCCGAACTGCTGGGCGCGCCAGGCCTGGGCCAGCCAAGGGTCGTCCATCCGCACGATGAGAGGCAGCCGCCGCTTGTGGGCGACCTCGTCGAGCCGGCGGCTGATCAGGTCCAGCCACATCAGGTTGATCGCGGGGTCGGGCGCCATCAGGTAGAGCCGGGACAGGCGCCGCCACAGCCGCAGCGACACCAGGGTGGACGGGTTGTTGAAGTCCACCAGCACCACCCGCGCGCCCTGCCTGCGGGCCCGCTGCACCCGGTCGTCGCTGGCGCCGGTGATGACCACCAGCGTGCCGCGCCGGTCGAGCGTCCGCGCGACCGCACTGATCATCGACTGCGTGTCGCCGTCGACGCCGACGATGGCCGTCACGGAATCGGCCAAATTGGCGCGCAGCCGGTCCACCTGGGATCGAAATACGCCGACCACGACGCCGCCCAGCCCGGTGAAGATCGCCGACAGTGCCGCGATCCGCGCCAGCTCCAGACCGACCGGAGTGGGATTCGGGCAGGTGCGTCCGCCGACCGAGAAGTCGCCGGTTCCGCCTTTGACCAGACTGGCCGTGGCCATCAGCGGGGTGAAGAGCGCCGGGTGGTTCGCGTCGTGGCAGCCCCAATAGGAGGTGAGGCCCAGGACCGCCGTCAAGGGCACCAGGGCCGCGATCAGGCTGAACGAAACGCCCACCACCCGGTGGCTGCCGCCCGAGCGCAGGGTCAGCACGGACGCCCAGATCAGCACGGCCACCACGATCGCCAGCGTCGGCATCGACCCGGGGCGGCCGAACCACCCGAGGGTGGGCGGCAGCGCGTCGATGAAGGCGGGCCGCAAGTCCAGCGCGGCCAGATACGCGATGAGCAGCAGCGCGACCGCGGTGACGCCCCAGCGCAAGATGGGCGAGGGAACCCTGGTGGGACGCATCCGCCGATCTCCCTTCGCGCGGTATCGGCTGCTCGGACGTCGAACAGTACACGCAAAAGATCGGCCGAAGGCAATGGTTCCGGGGCCGAGTTGCGCTGGCGGGCAACGGGTCGGCGGTTATCCGGCGTAGCGCGACAGCCGCGCCGAAAGGTGGGGGACCAGGCCGCCGTCGGCGTCCACCCGTTCCTCGACGTAGGCCAGGTCGCCCTCGACGATGCCGTAGAGCCGTTTCGCGCCACCGACCAGCACGCCCGACCGGCTGCGGGCCAGCGCGTCGGTCACCAGCTCCCACGAAGACGGGGTGCGCGGCCGTCCGTAGAACAATTCGACGTAGCCGGCTGAATGGGCCAGCAGCAGTTCGATGGCCTGCGATTCGCTGGGGTCGTCGGGGTCGCTGACAAAGCGCCAGAAGCCGGTCTCGCGCAAGCCCCGTTCCAGGTAATCGCCCGTCTCGCCGAGCCGCCACGAACGCGATTCCCAATTCAGATAGTCGCCGCCGTCGTGTGAGACCACGATCTGCTGGCCGAAGCGGTAGTCCCCGTCGTGCCCGCGGCCCTCGCCGTGTCCCCGCCACACCCCGACCAGCGGCAGCAGCGCCAGCAAGGCGTCGTTGAGGTTGGCACCCTCACGCAGGTTGGCGGTGTCGGCGGGAAGCGGCAGGTCGTCGAAGGCGGGGATGTTGCGGCCGGCCGTGACCTTGGCGCGCTCAGCGGCGGCTGCCACCGCACGATCGCCGGAGCTCGCGGAACTCGGTGGTTCGTCGCCGCGTCCCCCGCAAGCGGGAGGTACCCCCACTGGATCGTCGCCGGCGCGGGTCACGATTCGTCGGTGATGAGCCGGTACAGCGTGTACAGCGCGAACCAGGAGATCACCACGACCGCCGCGACCAGCATGATCTCGAAGAAGAGCACCACGGGGACAAGTCTATTCGCCCCGTGAGTTCCCGGTCAGGCCAGCCGGGGTCTCAGGCGATCTTGACGTCCACCTCGTGGATGCCCGCACCCGAGGGACTCACCACGGCATTCCCGTTCCCGGCCGCCGACAGGGCCCGCAGCGTCCAGGATCCGGGCGCCGCGAAGAACCGGAAGTCACCGGTGGCCGACGCGACGACCTCGGCTGTGAACTCGTCGGAGGAGTCGAGCAAGCGGACGAACGCGCCACCCACCGCCTGGCCGTCGCCGTTCACGACGCGGCCGGTGATCACCGTTTCCTTTTCCAAGTCGACGCTGGCGGGCAACGTCACTCCTTGCTTCGGCGCAGAGCACATATCAGCTTCCCAACTCGATCGGGGCACCCACCAGGGAGCCGTATTCCGTCCAACTTCCGTCGTAGTTCTTGACGTTTCTGTGGCCGAGTAATTCCCGGAGCACGAACCAGGTGTGCGACGAACGCTCGCCGATTCGGCAGTAGGCGATCGTTTCCCTGGCGCCGTCCAGACCGGCGTCGGCGTACAGCTTGGCCAGCTCCTCATCGGACTTGAAGGTCCCGTCCTCGTTGGCGGCCCTGCTCCACGGCACGTTGATCGCCCCGGGAACATGGCCCGGCCGTTGGCTCTGCTCCTGCGGCAGGTGCGCCGGCGCCAGGATCTTGCCGGAGAACTCGTCGGGCGAGCGCACGTCGACCAGGTTCTTGGTGTTGATGGCCGCGATGACCTCGTCGCGGAAGGCGCGGATGCTGTTGTCCGGTGCGGCGGCGGTGTACGAGGTGGCCGGCCGGCTGACCGTGTCCCTGGACAGGGTGCGACCGTCGAGTTCCCACTTCTTGCGGCCGCCGTCAAGCAGCTTGACTTTCTCGTGGCCGTACAGCTTGAAGTACCAGTAGGCGTAGGCGGCGAACCAGTTGTTGTTGCCGCCGTAGAGGATCACGGTGTCGTCGTTGGAGACGCCGCGTTCGCTGAGCAGCTTCGAGAATTGCTGCGCGTCGACGAAGTCCCGCTTGACCGGGTCCTGCAAATCGGAACGCCAGTCCAGCCTGATCGCGCCGGGGATGTGGCCGGTGTCGTATGCGCTGGTGTCCTCGTCGACTTCGACGAAGACGACACCGGCGGCCTGAGGATTGCTGAGATTGCTCTCGGCCCAGTCCGCGGAGACCAGGACGTCGGAGCGTGCCATGCGGGGGATCCTTTCGATCGCTTGCTATGAGCGGGTCATGCGGTGCGCGCGGCGCCTCGGAAGCGCGCGACCAGGGGATAGAGCTGGCAGCCCAGGCAGATGCCGAAGGCGGCGTTGAGGAAGGCCGCGACCAGCGCCGCGCCGGTGGCGATGACGCCGACCAAGAAGGCGCCCGCGGCGAACCCGACCACACCCGCAAGCGCGAAGATCAGGCCGACGAGTTGGGCGAATTTCAACGGTGCGACGGGTTCGCGCTCCTGGACGGGGGAGAGCCGGGGCGCGACGACCCGCGCGAACACGCGCCCATACGGGTGTTTGCGCGGGCCGCCGACGGCGCCGACGGCGAAGATGACGGCCTGCACGCCCAGGACGATCGCCGCCGCCGGCGCGCTGGCGACCGACACGGCGAGCGTGCTGACGAGGACGGCGGTGGTCACCCAGGCGGCGAACCGCGGGCCGCGCACGTCGACGGTGTCTGGCTGGGTGGTGATGTTGCTGCTCGGCACGGTACTACTCCTGGGTACGCCTGTTGCCTGGGGAACGAACGACGGGAGACTTGCCTCGGTGACGTTCCGGGGCTGCTCCGAGTGCTTACGCGAAAGCGCGCGGCAACTCAGCAGCTACAGCAACAGCGACAGCAACAGCCCGCGACGCGGCACAGATCGACTGCGCGGCGTTGCGTGAGCAGAGGCTCAAGGCGGGCTAGCACGTCGGCAAGCTTACCGAACGACGGAGAGCGATCAAATCCGGCGGCGGTTGCCGCGCGGCCGGCGGGCACGGGCGGCGGCCGGGTTACGACTGCTTGAAGCGATCCAGGTCGACGGTCACGCCGTAGCTGATGCCCTCGATGATGACGTCGGAGCCGCGCGCCCCCTCGGTCTTGGGTGCCACCCCGAACGGGAGCCGCTGGTCGGGCACCCTGGTGGCGAAGGCGTGCAGCACCGCCTCCCGCCTGTCGTCCGGAACGGCCTGGTCCGCGGTGTCCGCGCCGGTCAGAACGCCGGTCGGGGTGATCACCAGGGTCGCCTGGTCGTCCGGGGCGATGGAGAGGTCCACGGAGACGCTGACCCGGTGCTCGAAGTTGGCCGAGTGCGGGGTGCCGCTGAACACCAGCCCGTGGCTGCCGGAGATGCCCGACGCGGTGACACCGCCGGTGGCGGTGTTGGTCTCCCTCGGAGGGGCCTCCACCATCAGGTCGCTGATCCCCATGTAGCGGCCCAGGTGTGTCGAGTCGATGATGATCCGGCTCTCCAATTTGCCCACCGGCAGCTTGGCATCGGGCCCGATCAGCCAGGAGGACTGGCTCAGATCGACGGAATACATCGTGGCTTCCAGGGTGGCCTTGCCGACCGTCGCATGGTCGACGGCGTTGGCCTTGATCTCCAGCTGGTTGTAGTGGTCACGCATCGCCTGGGGGATGAACGGAAACGCCACGATGGCCACGAACGGGTCGGACTTCAGGCCGGCCACTTTCCGGACGCTGCTGGACAGCCGGTATTCGGCGTAGATGCTGCTTCCATAGTCGACGGCCACCGCACCGAGCGCCAGCACGGCCATGGCGATCACCGCGGCCGCCACCGCGATCAGCATCTTGCGCACCCGCACATTGTCGCGTAACCCCTGCCCGTGGGGCGGCCGACCGCCCGCGTGGCGGGGCTCACACTGCTTCGTCACCACGCAAAAATGGCAGGTGGCAAGTTATCGTTAGGTGGCCTGGCAACTAACGCGTCGTGGCGTTGCGAATTGTGAAGATGCCGTTCCCCCGAGCTGGAGGGGCTAGTTGGAGCTATTACTGCTGACCTCGGAGCTGCATCCCGACCCGGTCCTGCCGTCGTTGTCGCTGCTGCCCCACACCGTCCGGACGGCTCCGGCCGAACCGTCGTCGTTGCTCGAGGCCGGGACGGCGGACGCGGTGCTCGTGGACGCGCGCACCGACCTGTCGTCGGCGCGCGGTCTTTGCCGCCTGCTCAGCACGGCGGGGCGGTCGGTCCCGGTCCTGGCCGTCGTCAGCGAGGGTGGCCTGGTGGCGGTCAGCGCCGACTGGGGGCTGGACGAGATCCTGCTGCCGAGCACCGGGCCCGCCGAGATCGACGCGAGGCTGCGGCTGGTGATCGGTCGCCGGGGCGGCCTCGCGGACCAGGAGAGCGCCGGCAAGGTCAGCCTGGGCGAGCTGGTGATCGACGAGGGCACCTACACCGCGCGGCTGCGCGGCCGCCCGCTAGACCTGACCTACAAAGAGTTCGAGTTGCTCAAGTACCTGGCGCAGCACGCCGGGCGCGTGTTCACCCGCGCGCAATTGCTGCACGAGGTGTGGGGATACGACTTCTTCGGCGGCACGCGCACCGTCGATGTGCACGTGCGTCGACTGCGCGCCAAACTCGGACCCGAATACGAGGCATTGATCGGCACCGTCCGTAACGTCGGGTACAAGGCCGTCCGGCCGGCCCGCGGCCGGGCGCCGATCTCGGGCCCCGCTGACGACGAGGCCGCCGAGGACGTCGGGTCCGACTCCGAAGATCTGCAAGAGCCGCTGGGCGACCCGTTGCGCAGTCAGTGACCGCGCCGGTTTGGCGCTCGACGCTGACCGCGGACGAGCGGCGGCAAGTGCGCGAGTTGGTCACGGCAACAACGGAATTCGATCGGGTGGCCCCCGTCGGTGAACAGGTGCTGCGCGAACTCGCGCACGACCGCACCGGGCATCTGCTCATCAGCGAGGCCGACGGGGTAGTCGGCTACCTCAATCTCTCGCGCGACGCGGATGCCCCGATGGCGGAACTCGTGGTGCATCCACGGGCGCGGCGGCGTGGTTTCGGGACGGCGTTGGCGCGTGCGGCGCTCACCGAGACCACCGGGCGCAACCGGTTCTGGGCGCACGGCACTCTCGAGCCGGCCCGGGCCACCGCGTCCGCACTGGGCTTGGTCCCGGCGCGCGAGCTGCTGCAGATGCGCCGGACGCTGCGAGGCGCCGATGACCTGGCCCGCCCCGTGCCCGGCGTACAGATCCGCACCTACGCGGGCACCGCCGACGACGCGGAGCTGCTGCGCGTCAACAACGCCGCCTTCGCCGGGCACCCCGAACAGGGCGGGTGGACCGGGGTCGAACTGGCCGAGCGTCGCGATGAACCATGGTTCGACCCGGCCGGGTTGTTCCTCGCGTTCGACGCGTCCGAAGCCGACCAGCCGGGCAGACTGCTCGGCTTCCACTGGACGAAGGTGCATCCCGACCAACCCGGCCTCGGGGAGGTCTACGTCGTGGGCGTCGACCCGTCGGCGCAGGGCCGGGGCTTGGGGAAGATGCTGACGGCCGTCGGCATCGAGTCGTTGGCGCGCCGGCTGGCGGACTCGGCCGAACCGACGGTGCTGCTCTACGTGGAGTCGGACAACCTCGCGGCGGTGCGCACCTATCAGCGCTTGGGCTTCAGTACCCACAGCGTCGACACCGCCTACGCCCTCGCTTCCGGCTGACAAACGTGCAGACAGCGGGTCCGGGCCCCCGCCTTTCACCTCTACTTGCCAGCAGAAACGTCGCCGCGGCCTGCATCGGAACATATTTTCGCCGCGACCTGGCAACCTTTTGAGAGATGGCCGGCGGTGCACACGCGGGTCCGGACGCGTCAAGGAAGCGAGATCGGTGAGGCTGCACAGGGGAGGAAGGGCGCTGGCCGCGCTGGCTTTGGCGCTGGTCGTCGTCAGCGGCGCGTTGACCGGTTGTGGCAGCGATCAGAACCGCCGCGGCGGGTCGCCGGCAGCCGTGTCCGGGCCGACCGGCACGGCGGGATGCGGCGGCAAGAACAAACTGACGGCTGAAGGCTCGACGGCTCAGCAGAACGCGATGGCGCTGTTCAACCAGGTCTGGGGCCGGTATTGCCCGGGTAAGAGCGTGGCATACAACCCCACGGGTTCCGGGGCCGGCCGTGAGCAGTTCATCGCCGGCCACGTCGACTTCGCGGGCGCCGACTCTCCGCTGGCCGCCGACCAGATCGGTCCGGGCGCCGCGCGCTGCGACGGCAACCCGGCGTGGGACTTGCCACTGGTCTTCGGGCCGATCGCACTGGTTTACCACTTGGCCGAGGTGCCGGCGCTGGTGGTCAGCAGTGACGCGCTGGCCAAGATCTTCAGCGGGAGGATCACGGCGTGGAATGACCCGATCCTGGCGGCCCTCAATCCCGGCGTCGCGCTGCCCGGCACCAGGATCACGCCGATCTACCGGACGGACTCGTCGGGCACCACCGACAACGTGCAGAAATATCTCACGGCTGCGGCACCGCAGAGCTGGATCAAGGGCGTGGGCACCGAATTCCAGGGCGGGGTCGGCGAGGGGGCCGCGAAGTCGGCCGGGGTTGTCCAGGCCGTGCGGGCCACCCCGGGAGCCATCGGGTACGTCGAGAAGGGCTTTGCCGACCAGGGCGGCATGCCCTACGCCCGAATCGCCACCAACAAGGGCGTGGTAGTCCCGCTCACCAACGAGACGGCCGGACAGGCCGTCAAGGCCGCCAACTTCATGGCCGACGGCAACGACTTGGTGCTTGACCTCAACCCGGTGTACACCTCCCAGGACCCGGGTGCCTACCCGCTGGTGCTGGCGACGTACGAGATCGTGTGCTCCAAGGGCTCCGATTCCGATACCGCCGCCGCGATCAAGTCGTTCCTGACGGTGGCGGCCGGCAGCGGGCAGACCGATCTTGCATCCGCCGGCTATGTGCCGCTGCCCGATAAGGTCAAAGAGCGACTTGTTGCGGCAATCAACGCCCTGCAGTAACCAAGCCGCCCGGGCATAAGGAGCGACAAACTGTGCCGGGACCACAGTGACCACGCCAAACCCGAACGATGCCGGCTCGGGCGCGACCGTTGCCGCGCCCTTTCCCGAGTCGCCGCTGATACCGATCAACCCGTGGGGGCATGCACGCCCTCATGTCGGGGATCGGGCCTTCCGCTGGCTCGCCCACGGATCGGGCGTGTTGATCGTGGCCGTGATCGGGGCGATCGGCGGATTCCTGCTGCTGCAGGCGGTCCCCGCCTTGAAGCGCAATCGCGAGAACTTCTTCACCTACGGCGGGAACTGGGTCACCACCGACACGTCGGCATTGCACTTCGGCATCTCCGACCTGCTGAAGATCACCGTGTTCGTGTCGGCGTTCGCGTTGGTCCTGGCGATGCCGGTCGCGCTGGGCGTCGCGATCTTCATCACCCAGTACTCGTCGCGGCGCGCGGCCGGCCCACTGGCCTACGCCGTCGATCTGCTGGCCGGGGTCCCCTCGATCATCTATGGCGCGTGGGGCCTGTATGTGCTGGCGCCGCAGCTGCGGCCCGTCGCGACCTGGCTGAACCGTTCCATGGGCTGGTGCTTCCTGTTCGCCGACGGCAACGCGTCGGTGGCCGGTGGCGGCACCATCTTCACCGGGGGTGTCGTCCTGGCGGTGATGATCCTGCCGATCATCACCGCGGTCACCCGCGAGGTGTTCATCCAGACACCGCAGGAGCAGGTCGAGGCGGCGCTTTCGCTCGGCGCCACGCGTTGGGAAGTGGTGAAGACGATCGTGCTGCCGTTCGGCCGGTCGGGATACATCAGCGCGGCAGTGCTGGGCCTCGGGCGCGCGATGGGCGAGACGGTCGCGCTGCTGATCATCTTGCGGGGGACGCAGGCGGCGTTTGGCTGGTCGCTGTTCGACGGCGGTTCCACGGTCGCGACCAAAATCGCGGGGGCCGCGGCGCAGTTCAACGATCAATACAAGGCGGGCGCATACATCGCCGCGGGGCTGGCGCTTTTCGTGCTCACATTCCTGGTCGACGCGCTGGCCCGCGGTGCCGCCGCCGGGACGCGATGGGGCACCCGATGACCTCGATGCTGGACCGCCCACTGAAGCCGCGCACCTTGTCGAGGCCCAGCCGGCGCCGCCGGACCGCCGATCACCTTGCGATGGGGCTGGTTTCGCTGTCGACGGTGATCGCGGTGACGCCCTTGCTCATGGTGATGTACTCGGTGATCGCCAAGGGATTCAAGGCGGTCACGTCGACCGTGTGGTGGACGCACTCGCAGGCCGGCATGACGGGTTTCGTGGCGGGCGGCGGCGCGTACCACGCCATCGTCGGCACGGTGTTGCAAGGATTGGTATGCGCGCTGATCTCCATCCCGATCGGCCTCATGCTCGCCATCTATCTCGCCGAATACGGTGGCGGCACCCTGCTGGGCAGGCTGGCCACGTTCATGGTGGACATCCTGGCCGGAGTGCCCTCGATCGTGGCGGCCTTGTTCGTCTACGCGCTGTTCGTGACGACGTTGGGGCTTCCCCGGTCCGAGTTGGCGGTCTCGCTGGCGCTGGTCCTGTTGATGCTTCCGGTGATCGTGCGGGCCACCGAGGAGATGCTGCGGATCGTGCCGGTGGATCTCCGTGAGGCCAGTTACGCGCTGGGCATCCCGAAGTGGAAGACGATCGTCAGGGTCGTGCTTCCGGCCGGGATCTCGGGCATCATCACGGGCATCATGCTGGCGGTGGCCAGGGTGATGGGGGAGATGGCCCCGCTGCTGATCCTCGTCGGCTACGCCCAATCTATGAACTTCGACATCTTCAGTGGATTCATGGGGACGCTGCCCGGCATGATGTACAACCAGACCAGCGCCGGCGCCGGCGTGAACCCGGTCCCCACGGATCGGTTGTGGGGTGCCGCCCTAACCCTCATCCTGGTGATCGCCACCATCAACATCGGGGCCCGAGTGATAGCGAAGTTTCTTGGCGCGAAAACGTCATAGGCAGGAGCAGTAAGTGGCCAAGCGGTTGGACCTCAAAGCCGTCAACATCTACTACGGTTCGTTCCACGCGGTAGGGGATGTGACGCTGTCGATCCTCCCCCGCAGCGTGACGGCGTTCATCGGCCCGTCGGGCTGCGGCAAGACGACGGTGCTGCGCACGCTCAACCGGATGCACGAGGTGGTCCCCGGCGGCCGGGTGGAGGGCAGCGTGCTGCTCGACGACGAGGACATCTACGGCGCCGGCGTCGACCCGGTTGGCGTGCGCCGCGCGATCGGGATGGTGTTTCAGCGGCCGAACCCGTTCCCGGCCATGTCGATTCGTGACAACGTGGTGGCCGGTCTGAAGCTGCAGGGCGTACGCAACCGCAAGCTGCTCGACGAGACCGCTGAATACTCGCTGCGGGGCGCGAACCTGTGGGATGAGGTCAAGGACCGGTTGGACAGGCCGGGCGGCGGGTTGTCCGGGGGTCAGCAGCAGCGCTTGTGCATCGCGCGGGCGATCGCCGTGCAACCGGACGTGCTGCTCATGGACGAGCCCTGCTCGGCGCTGGACCCGATTTCGACGATGGCCATCGAGGAGCTGATCAGCGAGCTCAAGCAGGACTACACCATCGTCATCGTCACCCACAACATGCAACAGGCGGCGCGGGTCAGCGACTACACCGCGTTCTTCAACCTGGAAGCCGTCGGGAAGCCGGGGCGGTTGATCGAGGTCGACGACACCGAGAAGATCTTCTCCAACCCCAGCCAGAAGGCGACGGAGGACTACATCTCGGGCCGGTTCGGCTAGCCCGCACGCGGTTCGCTTACTGCGAGGCGGGTTTCGTTTCCTCTTCGGGCAGCTTGCCGGTCGCCTGGAAGATGACGCGCCTGGCCACTTCGACGGCGTGGTCGGCGAAGCGCTCGTAGAACCGGCCCAGCAGGGTCACGTCGACGGCGGCCGCCACACCGTACTTCCATTCGCGGTCCATCAACACCGAGAACAGGTGGCGATGCAAATCGTCCATCGCGTCGTCCTCTTCGCGGATCCGGGCGGCTTTCTCCGGGTCGCGCGACATCACCACCTCTTGCGCGCTGTTGCCCAACTCGACTGCGACACGGCCCATTTCGGCGAAGTAGCCGTTGACCTCTTCGGGCAACGCGTGCTGGGGATGCCGCCGGCGGGCGATCTTCGCGACGTGCAGAGCCAGCGCGCCCATCCGGTCGATGTCGGCCACCATCTGAATCGCGCTCACGATGGACCTCAGGTCACCGGCGACCGGTGCCTGCAAGGCCAGCAGCACGAAGGCGCTTTCCTCGGCTTGGGCGCTCAGCGTGGCGATCTTCTCGTGGTCGGAAATCACTTGTTCGGCCAGCACCAGATCGGCCTGCAGCAGGGCCTGCGTGGCCCGCTCCATGGCGATGCCGGCCAGCCCGCACATCTCGCCCAGCCGCTCGGACAGCTCCGAGAGCTGCTCATGATAGGCGGTCCGCATAGGGCCAAGCCTACGTTCTCGCCGGCGAAAAGGGTGGCGGAGCGCCGCCAAAAGCGCTTACTCGCAGGTGGTGTCGGCCGCGTTGGTCACCGTCAGGTCCTCGGGCAGCTTCGCCGGGGCGCTGCCGGAACCGCGTTCGATCTGCAGGCTGATCGACGAGCCACTCGGCTGGGGAGTGGCGACCGACTTGAAGTCGGGCCCGAGCACCACCTGGACGACTTGGCCGTAGCCGGAAACCCGCTGCACCTTGGCGTTGGCGAAGGAGGACGCCACGGTCGCCGCGGCCTGCTCGTTGCCGGGCGAGAACAGCACGGTCGTCGTGTTCACCGCACTCGGATAGTCATCGGGCGTCATCACGTTGAAGCCGTCCCGTTTCAGCTGGCTGGTCGCGGTGGCCGCCAGGCCGCTCTGGGTCGTCGCGTTGGAGACGCGCACCGTGACGTCGCCGGGCGTGGTCGTGGTCACCTGTTCGTGGCGAGCCTCCGGGGCGGCGGTGGGGGCCGGCGTCTTCTTGGTGGCGGGCGCCTTCGTCTGATCCGACTTCTGGTCGGAGGTTCCCAGATTCTGTGCGTTCTGGTCGTTTTCCTCGGGCAGCGGGTCGTCGTTGATGATGGCGTCGAACAGCGCCCGCATGTCGGCCATGCGCGGCGGTTCGTCGCCGTTCTGGTCGGTTATGCCGGTCGGGACGGTGACGAACGTGACGTGGCCGGCCGCCATCCCCTGCAGCGACTGGCCGAGTTGGATCAAGTCTTTCGACTGGACGTTGTCGACGACGGTGTCGCTGATGAACATGTTGACGACGTTGTTGAGCTTGTTCAGGTCGAGCAACGTGTCCTCGGAGATCAACGAGCGCAGCAACGACGACAGGAACAACTGCTGGCGTTTGATCCGGCCGTAGTCCCCGTTGGTCTCGGTGGTGACCTGGCGGGCCCGCACATAGTTCAGGGCGGTCGGGCCGTCCAACACCTGGCGGCCGCCGTGGTCGAGCACCGTGCCCAGCTCGTAGTCGTGCAGCGCGGATTTCGAGCACACCTCGACACCGCCCAGGGCGTCGACCATCTTGGCGAACCCGGCGAAATCGACGGCGATGAAGCGATTGATGCTCAAACCGGAGAGCTTCTGGATTTCCTTCACCAGGCATTTGGGGCCGCCGAACGCAAACGCCGAGTTCAGTTTGGTCTCGGTGTAGACCATCTTCGGACCCCAGGTCTTGGTCTTCGCGTCGTAGAGGGGCCCGTACTTGCCGGTGTCCGGGTTCCACGCCTCGCACTGGATCGGGGTGATCGCCAGGTCGCGGGGGAACGACACTGCGACCACGCGCTTGCGGTTGGCCGGGATGTTGACCAGCATCACGGTGTCCGACCGGGCGCCGCCCGCGTCTTCGGTGTCACCGGCGCCCATGTTGGCGTTGTCACCGGCGCGCGAGTCCATGCCGACGATCAGGAAGTCTTCGTCGCCGTACTGTCCGTTGCGGTCGCGAATGTCATCCGATCCCTGGTCAAGGGCGCTGACGGTGTTGAGCCGGGCATTCTTCGACGTGCTCCATTGCCACGCCCCACCGGTCATGGCCACGGCGAGAACGGCGAGCAGCGCCGCCACCGAGCGCGCGGCTAGCAGCACCGGGCGGCGGCGGTGCCCGGGTCTGCGCTCGTCGGCGCCGACGGCCTCCCCAGCAGTTGCCCCCAGGTCGGGCAGCTCCGACACCATGTCGAGGGAGTAGGCCAGGTCCTCGATCACCTGGGTTTGCTGCAGCTCCACCGGCAGCCCGGAGCCGGGCTCGGCGGCGCCGACGTCCGGTTCTGCGCGGCGGTGACTGGACCGGCCCGTTGAGGGGGCTCCGAGCTTCGCGATCAGGTCGGCGACGCTCACCCCGCCCCCCGTGTGGCATCCCGATCCTTCGTCGCCGGCTACCCGAGGCGGCGCGGGTTCGACGGCGGTGTCGCTCTGCCAAAGGTGGAGGCTGTAGTCGGACGGCGGCTCCGAGAACCGCTCCCATGGGGCGGCTCCCAGCGCCGAGCGCCGAGCGTCGGGAGTGGCGTCGCCCTCGGCGTCACTCATGTCCTACCGGCCTCCGAAGCTCTGATGCGGATATCAAAGTGTCCGTGCGCGATGTCGCCTCAGCGCCTGGCGTTATGGGCGCTGCGGGTGGTGCCACCCGTGGGTCGCACTCCTTTGTCGCGCTCGGGCGGGGGCGCGTTACCGATCCACCGTTGGAACGCGCAAATGCGAGCAAGGCCCACATCGTACTGAGTTATCGGTCCGGACGCGATTTCGAGCGGTCGATCAGCCGCCGGAGTGCATCACATCGGCGCCCGCCGGCACGCTGCAGTCGTCCGGGTCGGTCAGCCAGCCTTCCGGCAGCGCGACCCGGGCGGGTGAGCCCTGCCGTCCCCGGGGACCGCTCGCGGCGTCGGGGAAGGGGACGGTGACGTCCAATTGGCTTAGCAGAGAGTCGAGTTCGTCGAGCGTCTTGACCATCGCCAGCGCCCGGCGCAGCTCCGAGCCGGCCGGAAACCCGTGCAGATACCAGCCGATGTGCTTGCGGATGTCGCGCATGCCCTTGTCCTCGCCGAAGTGCGCCGCCAGCAATTGTCCGTGCCGGCGGACGATGTCGGCCACCTCGCCCAACGTGGGCGGGGCGGGGGCCGGGCTGTCGGTGAACGCGGCGGAGAGCTCGGCGAAAAGCCAAGGTCGCCCCAGGCAGCCGCGGCCGATCACGACGCCGTCGCACCCGGTGGTGGCCATCATCGTCAGCGCGTCGCTGGCGTCGTAGATGTCGCCGTTGCCCAGCACCGGAATCGTCCGCACGTGCTGCTTGAGCAGGGCGATCTGCTCCCAATCGGCGGTTCCGGAGTAGCGCTGCGCCGCCGTGCGGGCGTGCAGCGCCACCGCGGCGGCGCCCTCCGATTCGGCGATCCGGCCGGCATCCAGGTGCGTGTGATGCTCGTCGTCGATGCCGACGCGGAACTTGACCGTCACCGGGATGCGGGCGCCTTCGGTGGCGCGCACCGCCGCCGCGACGATCTGCCCGAACAACCGTCGCTTGTACGGCAGCGCCGCCCCGCCGCCGCGCTTGGTGACTTTGGGTACCGGACAACCGAAATTCATGTCGATGTGATCGGCCAGGCCCTCGTCGACGATCATCTTGGCGGCGGCGTAGGTGGTCGCCGGATCGACCGTGTAGAGCTGCAACGAGCGCGGAGATTCGTCCGGGGCAAACGTTGTCATGTGCATGGTGACCGGGTGCCGCTCGACGAGTGCGCGCGCCGTGACCATCTCGCAGACGTAGAGACCGCTGACCGTGCCGACCTTCGACCGCTCCAGCTCACGGCACAGCGTGCGAAATGCAACGTTGGTCACGCCCGCCATCGGGGCCAGCACGACCGGGCTGGCGAGCGTGAGTGGACCGATGCGCAAGACCGCTACCGGCGGCTCATCGCAAGCTTGCCGGCGGTCTGGTGCAGCTCGAATGCGGTCGTCTTCTTGCCGGTGCGCGCTTCACGATCCAGTTGGCGCTGCTTGGATATCTCGAACTTGTCGCAGGCCTGCTCGAGTTCTTTGATCAGTAGGGCGAGGTCGTCGCGCATCGCGGCCGCCTCGCCGGTGAAATCATCACGCTCGAAGATGCGCCACTTCTTCAGCACCGGCATCACGACATCGTCGAGGTGGATGCGGGGGTCGTAGACGCCCCCGACGGCGATGAACACGGCCTTGCGCCGGAACTCGGGAACCTGGTAGCCCGGCATCTGGAAGTTGCGCAACACCTTGTGCAGCTCTTTCATCGCCTGATTGGGCGCGATCTCAAACCCGGCCTCGCTGACATCGCGGTAGAAGATCATGTGCAGGTTCTCGTCGGCCGAGATCTTGGCCAGCAGCTGGTCGGCGATGGTCTCGTTGCAGGCTTTCCCGGTGTTGCGGTGCGAGATCCTGGTCGCGAGCTCCTGGAACGTCACGTAGATCACCGAGTCGAACAGGCTCTCGGCGAACAGATCGGCCCGCACCTGTTGGTTCTGGCCCGGGCTGAAGCCCCGGTTGACCACCTCGATACGCAGCTTCTCCAGTTCGACCGGGTCGACCGCGCGGGTCACCACCAGGTAGTCGCGCAGCGCGATCCCGTGCCGGTTCTCCTCGGCGGTCCACCGGTTGACCCATTGGCCCCACGGGCCATCCAAGCCGAAGTTCATCGCGATCTCGCGGTGGTATGACGGCAGGTTGTCTTCCGTCATCAGGTTCTGCACCATCGCCACTTGGGCGAGGTCGGAGAGCTTGCTCTCCTCGGGGTGCCAGTCCTGCCCGCCCAGCGCGTAGAAGTTCTTGCCGTCCGACCACGGGATGTAGTCGTGTGGGTTCCAGTCCTTGTGCATGCTCTCGTGCCGGTTGAGGCATTTCTCAACCACCGGCTCGAGCTCGTGCAGCAGCTGTAGGTTTGTCAGCTCGGCTGACATACGGCCTCCAGTTATCTGTGTCGACGGGTAGCAGTCAATATATCTGTGTACTTCAGTAGCATCAAGCTGCCTGGCCGCGCGCCGTATAACGGTTCGGTTTCACCTTCGGGGCGGCCCGGACGCGGCACCCAACCCTCAGGTTTGCCGCCGTACCGCGGTCGCTAAACAGCCGCTCAGCTAGCCCAGATCCGGGGTGGGCACGTATGGCGCCGCGGTGATGTAGAGCATGTTGACGCAGTAGTCGATGAATTGCTTGCGACTCGCCCCGAGCTGCCCGTTCAGGTACGCGGTGAACAGGCTCGACAGGCCGCCGATCAGGCTGGTGGCGATCATCTTCTGCAGCACCGGGTCACCGATGCGGGACAGCTTCCGCTGCAGCAGGGCGATGAAGTTGGGCATCCATTCCGCGCCCGACCGGGTCAATACCGGCTCGACCGCCGGCGCCAGCAGCAGCACGCGCCCGCGGACCGGGTCGTCGACCATCAGCTCGACGAACTTTTCGACGGCTTCCCGCGGAGTATTCGCCGAGGTGAGCGTGGTCATCGCGCGCGTACAGACGTCGTCGTAGACGGCGCGCACGAACTCGTCGCGGTCGGCGAAGCTTTCGTAGAAGTAGCGTTCGGTCAGCGCGGCTTTGCGGCAGACGGCGCGCACGGTCAACGCCGGTCGGCCGTCGCCGCCGAGCAGTTGCACACCGGCGGCGATCAGGTTGTCGCGGCGGAGGGCGAGGCGATCCCCCAAGGGGACGCCGGTCCAACGGCCCCGTCGTTGACCGGACTGCACATCGCTCCTAAGCTGAAAAATGACAACGCATGTAGTCAGTTTTGCAGATACCCACAGGAATCCAATAGTGACTCAACATACGTCCGCACCCCGCCCGCCGACCAGCGATGAAGCAGACGGCGATACGGCCGCCCCGCCCACGGCAAACGATTCGGTCGGGGTGGCCGGTGGCTGCCCGGTGTCACCACTCGGTTACGACGCGCCACCCACGCCGCTGGGCCCTGAGTCACTGACGTGGCGGTACTTCGGGGATTGGCGCGGCATGCTGCAGGGCCCGTTCGCGGGATCCATGCAGAACATGCACCCGCAGTTGGGCGCCGCGGTGGAGCAACACTCGACGTTCTTCCGGGAGCCCTTGCCGCGGGTGATGCGGTCGCTGTACCCGATCGGCGGGGTGGTCTTCGACGGCGACCGTGCTCCGACGACGGGCGCCGAAGTCCGCGACTACCACACCGACATCAAGGGCGTCGATGACCAAGGGCGTCGGTACCACGCGCTGAACCCCGATGTCTTCTATTGGGCACACTCCACGTTCTTCATGGGCACAATCCTGGTGGCCGAACGGTTCGGCGGCGGTTTGACCGAGGCCGACAAGCGCCAACTCTTCGACGAACACATTCAGTGGTACCGGATGTACGGCATGAGCATGCGTCCGGTGCCCAAGACCTGGGAAGAGTTCCAGGTCTACTGGGATCACATGTGTCGCAACGTATTAGAGGACAATTACGCGACGCGTGCGGTTCTCGACCTGACGATATATGACGAGCTGCCGATCGCTCCCTGGCTTCCGGACTGGCTGTGGGGCGGCCTGACCAGGCTGTCGCGGCCGTTCTTCGTCTGGCTCACGGTCGGCCTGTATCACCCCGCCGTTCGCGAGCGGTTGGGCTTTGAGTGGACCGATCGCGACGAGTGGCTGCACCGGCGCTTCGGCAGCCTGGTGCGGCTGATCTTTGCGTTCGTGCCGCCCAGGTACCGCAAGCACCCGAGGGCCCGCGCCGGCCTCGACCGCGCATCCGGCCGCATCCCCGCCGACGCGCCGCTGCCGCAGACGCCGGTGCGCAACCTGCCGCCGCCGGACCGCCGGGGCGATCCGAGCCACTACTGCCCCAAGGTTTAGCGCCCTCTAGTGGGCGTGACCGTGGACGTCCTCCAGGCCGGCCTGGTGCACGTGCTGGTGGCTGTGCTCGGTGCCGTCGCCGTGGCTGTGGGCGTGTTCGTGCTGAACGTGCTCGTGTTCGTGGGCGGTGTGGGCGTGCGCGTGGCTGACGTCGCCGTGCTCGTGGTCGTGCGCGTGGGGCGCGTCGTGGGTGTGCTGCGCGGTCATTGTTGTCGTCTCCTCAGGTAGATGCGCTGTGTCGATCGCCGACGGCTTTCAGGCCGCCCGCCGCCTTGCGGTGGTGACCGGGCACGCCCGGACCGGCGTGCTCGGCGTTGAAGACGGCGTCCATGACGAGCTGTCGCACGTGGTCGTTCTCGAGGCTGTAGAAAATGGTGGTGCCCTCCCGGCGGGTGCGAACCAGTCGCGCCATTCGCAGCTTCGCCAGGTGTTGAGAGACCGAGGGTGCCGGCTTGCCCACGTGCTCGGCGAGCTCATTGACCGACATTTCGCGGTCGGTCAGCGACCACAGCACCTGGACGCGAGTGGCGTCGGCCAGCATGCGGAAGACCTCCACGACCAGGTTGGCCTGGTCGTCCGGCAACCGGCCTGGGCTATTATCTGCATGCATACGCAAATACTAGTCAAGGCCCGGGGCTGCCGGCAACGGGCGCTTTCTAGGGAGCCGGGACGACCGTGGACCGGCGCTGGCCACCGTTGCGCTCGTTCCAAAGCCGGTAGACGTCCACCGCGCCGTCCTGAGGCTGGTAGCGCATCGGCAGGCGCCGCTGGTCCCAGCGCTTGGCGAATTCGTCGTAAAAGGTGGACACCTCGAAATACTTGCGGTCGTCGAGGTAGTACTGCTCGTAGGCCTCGCGTGTGATCAGGAAGATGACTTCCTTCGGTGAGCAGTAGTACAGCGAGCCCAGGCACATCGGGCAGGGATGGGCCATCACGTAGATCGTGCTGTCGACCAGGTGCTCGGTGCCCAGCTTCATGCACGCCTCGCGGATGGCCAGGATCTCCGCATGGGCGGTCGGGTCGTTCGTCTGCGCCACTTTGTTGGCGCTCTCCGCGAGTACCTCGCCGTCCTGGACGATCACGGTCGCGAACGGGCGGCCGCCGTCGGCGACGTTGTGGCGGGCGAGGTCGATGGTCCGCTGGGCGAAGTCGGTCACAGGTCGGAGGGTAGTCCCGCGGAGGGCGGGATCGGCGCTGTGATAGTGACTAGATTGTCTATTTGATTTCGGGATCGGGATGAGGAGCAGCATGGCGCGCACCGACCGTGATCGCTGGGACCTGGCGACGAGCGTGGGCGCGACGGCGACGATGGTCGCCGCCCAGCGCGCCCTGTCCTCGGACGCGAAGTTGATCGACGACCCGTACGCGGCCCCGCTCGTGCGCGCCGTCGGGATCGAGGTCTACGTCCGGCTGGTGAACGGCGAGATCCCGGCGGGCGGCACCTCCGAGTTCGATCCGCACCGCATGGCGCGGGGGATGGCTTGCCGCACCAGGTTTTACGACGACTTCTTCCTGGAGGCGGCGCGGAGCGGCATTGGCCAGGCGGTGATCCTCGCGTCGGGGCTTGACGCCCGTGCCTACCGCCTGGCGTGGCCGGCGGGCACCGTGGTCTACGAGGTCGACATGCCGGAGGTGATCGAGTTCAAGACCCTGACCCTCGAGGGCCTCGGCGCCGAGCCGACCGCCGAACGGCGCACCGTCGCGGTCGACCTGCGCGACGACTGGGCCACCGCGCTGCGCGACGCGGGATTCGATCCGCAGGCACCGTCGGCGTGGAGCGCCGAAGGGCTGCTGGTGTATCTGCCGGAGACCGCCCAGGACGGGTTGTTCGACAACATCACCGCCTTGAGCGCGCCGGGCAGCCGCCTGGCCTTCGACTTCGTACCCGACACCGCCGTTTTCGCCGATCCGCGCTGGCGCGCGCACCACGACCGGATGAGCGAACTCGGGTTCGAAGTCGACTTCAACGACCTCGTCTACCACGGCGAGCGCAGCCACATCGTCGACCACCTGAGCCAGCGCGGCTGGCAGACCTCATCGCAGACCGTGGCCGAACTGCACGCCGCCAACGGCTTCGCCTATGCCGACGACGAGGTCGCGCAGGCCTTTGCCGATGTGACCTACAGCCGCGCGGTGCTCGGCGGATAGCAGCAGCCATCCCGTCGCAGCCGAAACGCTTTGGTGCCCCCACTAGGACTCGAACCTAGGACCTGCGGATTAAAAGCCGCTAGGTGGAACGCACTTGCCGTCGCTGCATTGTCCGGCAGTGATCCCGCAGCGGCCACAGAAAGCGCTTCTGAACTGGGCAGAAAGGGTAGTCACGGTCTAGCAGGTGCTGTGTCGCGCGTTCGCCCTGTTCGGCACGTCGCGGAAAGTCTGCTGACACGCTGCTGACAAGTCCGCCGCGCCGCGCTGAAATTGGCAGGCACTGTCATGGGCCTATGGCACGATCGATGCGTGGACCCGCTCACAATTGTTGTTGCAGCTGTTGCTCTCGGAGCGCAGGAAGGCGTACGGGAGACGGTGGCGGCTGCCGTCAAGGACACCTACGCCGGGCTCAAGCGGCTCATTACGGACCGCTACAAGGGCGTCGACCCCACCGGCGTCGAGAACAAGCCAAGCTCCGAAGCGAAGCGGGCCTCGCTGGAAGAAGACCTGAAGGATGCAGGCGCAGAGCAGGACGCGGACCTCTTGGCTGCGGCGAAGGCGGTCATCGAAGCCGTCCGCGCGGACAATCCCCAGGCGGGAGAACCAATTGGGGTCGACCTGGAGAGGATCGAAGCGGAAGCGCTTCGTATCCAGAATGTGCAATCGACCGGTGGGGGAGTTCGCGTTCGCGATGCAAAGGTCGCCGGGGCTATCGATATCAGCGGTGTGTCGTCGGGCCAGACGGGACCACCGGCCACCCCTTAGCGGGCGCGGCAGCATCTGAAGGTTCTGCTGCCGCGCCGTTAGTGCATCTAAGCGGTAACACTGTTGGCCGTGATCTCAACGTCACTCTGGGCAATCCATCGGTCTACGAAACGATGGGGCGGGACGCGTACCTTGCTCGGGCTTTAGAAGATTCGGATTCACGGATCGAACGGCGACGGGCTGGTGCGGGTCTCGACGAAGCTCAGGTTGCGCGGATTCAGCACCTCCTACCTCAGGTACCTCACCAGTTGAGAGGGTTGTCGAGCGGTCAATTCATCGTTCTGACAGGCGCATTGGGAACTGGCAAGTCGGACATAGCCGAGGGCTGGATTCGTAGTGCGGCAGAGTTGGCGCAGAGCGATCCCGATGCTCCGTTACCGGTTTGGGTTGCCATAGACGACCTCGAGTCCTCGCTAGAGGTCCACCTCCAGCGCGAAGTCGGTGTACTGGCGCTGGAAACTGTCGGCGCAGATATCGTCATCGACGGCCTAGACCAACGCGCAGACCGTGCCGAAAGGACCATTGGCTACGCGGATTCGCTTACACGACGGTGGCCGCGTTCGCGCGTTGTCCTGACATCCCGTGCAACACACAATGTTCGCGACAGCGTGGTGATCCGAGTCGACCCAATGCCGAAGTCTTATGGTCGGAAACTGGTGAGCTTGGTGGCCGGTACAGCACAGGTCGGCGACCTGCGACCTGAAATCGAGGAAGCTCTTGAACGGCCTCTGTTCGCCTTATTGATCGGACAGCAGGCCAGTTCGGGCGAACTCACCACGATGACGGAAGTCATTGAGGGTGTTGTCCGCAAGGTCGTTGGGAGGGAGGACAAGGACCTTTATCCCCACCTACGGCAATTGGCCATCCGAACAACAACGACTGCACGTCCCGTCGACCCCGAGAGCTTTGTTGACTTCGATGTGGCTTCCAAGCTTCGAGATTCGCCGTTCCTGACAACGACAGCGCACGGTTTGTCATTCTCGTTGGCAACCTTCGAGCAGTGGTTTGCTTCGCGGGCCGTGCTCGAAGAGGCTGTTTCACTGGACGACATTCTGGTGGACCTGCCGTCGTTCGACCGATGGAAGTACGTGCTGTCAATAGTGCTCGCGTCTGGTGAACCATCACGAGTAGATCCAGTGATGGCGCGCATCGCGCGTTGGAACCCTGGGGCAATTGGATGGATCATCAACGAGACTGAAAGCGCAGGACTAAACCGATACAGGGAAGATTCGTCAGATTCCCAGCAGCAGATGGGTTACCGCCTGCGGTTTGCACTTGAGGCGATGCTCGACGGTCTAGGGCCACTGTCCGCGGCCTTCACACCTTTTGCAACTACCGGCCTCGACTCGTTGGAGCACTTCTCCCTTGGGCTCGAATACGGCGGTGAGAGGGTCAGCACTACATGGCTCATATCGAACCAGGTCCCAGATAACCCCCTTCCGCCACTAATTGACGCATCGGTTGAGGTATCCACCAACCGTTGGTTCTCTATCGAAACAGCCGCAATGCCCGCTTCGCGGAACTGGGTGTGGGCTGCTGCGCGAAACATCTTGGCGGGCGACCTAAGCGAGTGTCTAACGTCGGTCGCCATCCGCATAGCCAGCCAACATGACGGTGTTGTGCGGCGCGAGGTGGAAGATCTTCGGCGAAGGAATGTAACTGACCCAACGGATCTCGACGACATCGGTCGCGGCTTATATGGCAGTATCTACCCGCTGCCTGACGTTATGCCGGGTCGGAATGGCTGGCCCGGGTTCTCGCTGGAATCCGTGGCGAAACGAGTCCGCGCCGTCATCGAAGCCGCGATCCAGTGCTACATCGAGCTTTGCGATAGTGTTGCGCCAAACTTCGGAGATACGTTGGCACACAAGGGAATGATGCCTTTCGAGTATTATGCTGATATGTCCTACGGGGGTTCGGGTAGCGGTGGACCGTTCTCATTAGGACCTGCCGAACCAGGAATCCGTTGGCTTCTCCGACCGATTGGGACGCCGCTCCCGAACGGTCAGCGGCACGGCAACAACGCAGTGAACATCACGATCAACGATGAGACGCGGTCAGCCGAAATCCGAGACGACAAGCAAGCTTTTGGTGATGCGTACTTTGAGTACATCGCTAACACGCCTGGCCTGAAACCATTCTCGGATTCGTTCTCGATCTCCACAGGTCGATTCGACATCATCGACAAGAAGCCAGCCACGCACATCGCGGTAGGTTGGCTATGGGACGATCTCAAGAACCTGAAGTGGGTGTCCGGCCTGAAGCCGAACGACAGGACAGAGTAGACGGTGGGTTATTCATCCCGCCGAACGACGCTTCAACGGAACAATTTTGGTGCTGGCGCCTGCTGTTCCCCGGCCTACCTTCGGCGCCACCAGTTCGTCTTCGGTGATGTAGTCGGCGTAGGTCGATAGCGTCAGTACGAAACTGGAGTGTCCCAGCCACTTCGACACCTGCATGTAGTGCTCCCCGGCGCTCAGGTTCATGGTGGCGAACGTATGCCGCAAGTCGTGGAACCGTACGGATCCTAGGCCGAGTGCCGCGCAGGCGGGCTGAAGGTAGTTGTCGTACAGGTTGTCGGCCACCACTGGCTTAGCCCAGTCAAACGCCGAGCGGCTGCGCCGACCAGGAAATAGCGGCGCGTGCGGTATGTGATGCCTCTTGCCGTTGGTGTCGCGCAGCTTGCCGGCGAACGGGTGAACCTTAGTCAGGTGGTCGCGTAGCTCGTCGGTCAGCCACGGCGCGAGAGGCACTACTCGATCCGTTGAGGCGTCGCTTTTCGGCGTGCCTTCGACCCACTCAAGCGGAGCGGTTGCCTCTGAGCCCTCAGGCCTTGCCCGCTTCATGGTGCGGACAATCCGGATACTGCCGACCGTTCCGGGGATATCCGATAGCGACACATCGCCAACCTGCAGACCCTGGAGCTCTGCGGCCCGGACTCCGGTATGCGCCGCGAACAGCACGGCCAGCGCGTACACCGCGTTACCCTTCTCGCGAGCGATCCATTCATGCACCGCCGCTACCTGATTGGCGGTCAGCGGGTGATGTGCGAACGGCTGTGTACCTGTGGCGGTCCTGCGCTTAGTGGTTCGACGCGGGCCAGGAAGCACCGGGTTGGATGTCAAGGCACCGTCCCGTACGGCCACATCGAGTATCCGTCTAAGCGTTCCGACGATGTGCTTGACCGTCTTCGGGCTGCGGTGCACAACCGGGGCGGGGGAGGCGGGGCGGCTCGGATCGGCCTTCCCTCGCGTGACAAAGCTGCGCCGCTCATGCGGGGCGAAAAGTCTTGCCCGAAAGCTGTCGACATCTGCAGCGGTGATGGCCGCGACAGGCTTGCTACCGAACACCGGCGCGATGTGCGTGCGGTACAGCTTCTCGTAGCCTTCGATGGTCGTCGGCTCCATCTGCCCCACGAGGCTGTTCAGGTACTGCCGGGCATAGGTGCCCAGCGGCGTGTTCGCCTTCGCCTTGACGCTGCTGGGATCGATACCCTTCGCGCCGTCTAAGGCATCCTCCACCTTCCTCAGGCGTGCCTTCGCCTTACGCTCGGTGTCGAACGTCTCGGACGTCTGCCTTGTCTTGCCGGTCGGTGCCCCGAACTCATCGCGCACGGGCTCACGCCAGACCACCTGATAGCTGGTCGTCGGATTGCCGTACTTGTCGAGCTTGCCGGTCGTGCGCTTCCTCAGATACGCCATCACTCCACCTCTTCCTGGCCGTTGGTGGCCATCCCGTTGCATGTCGGCTCTGGCCGTGGTGCTCTCCCGATGACTTGATACGGGTCTACTTCGAGTAGAAGCAGAAGCGTGCGTCCGTTGTCGCAATCCACATCAGCCTGTCTGCCCGAGTCGAGTACGCGCAGTACGGTCCCCGTGGTGCCAACGGGCAACGGGTTAGGGTCATTCGGCATAGTGCCTGTGATCCGTACGCGGTCACCTGGTTGCACGGTCATCACGCCACACCCTCACGTTCGAGCACGCCGCGAACAGTGCTGTAACTCCATGTGTTGCTACGCGGGGCGGCAATGCCGGCAACATCGAGAGCCTTCGCGATGGCCTTGGTTCCCAAACCGCCACTGCGCAATTCGACGATCCGGTCAACGGTGCAGCGGTCGATAGTGGAAGGCTTGCCGAGCTGCTTTCCGGCCTGCCGGGCCTTGATGAGACCTTGCTTGGTGCGCTTCGAGATGAGCTCGCGTTCTTCCTCAGCGACTAGCAGCCTGGCGTGCGCGACCAGTTGAGACACTGTGTCGCTATCGGTTCCATCCAGGCCAACGATTCGCCAGCCTTCGGCTTTGGCGTCGGCCACAAGCTTCGCACCGTCTGCCATGCTGCGGCTGGAGCGGTCAAGAGTGTTGACTACCAACACGTTCGCGATACCGGCCTGGATAGCCGTCACAGCGGCAATGCGTCCGTACAACTTATCGGTCTTGCGACCGCTCATGACATCGACGTGCAGGCCGACCAGCTCGAAACCGTTGGCAGCGCAGAACTGCTCAACTTGATCCCGTTGCGCCTCAAGACCGTAACCGTTTTCGGCCTGCCGGTTGGTCGAAACGCGTAGGTAGCCTATTGCTCTCGGCGCTGGATAGCCGGCGTTTGCTGTGCTCATGTTCTCTCCGGGTGTCGGTTGTGGCGAATGACGAGCGTCACCCACCTCACCGAATACTTATAGCCGACCGCTCTACCTCGAAAGATGGCTCGAATTAGGGCCTGCGGTACTTCCTGTGACCCCGACCGCCGTCCTCTATCGCTCGCTGCTCGAACACGCCAGCTTGCCGGTTCGCTTCGTTCGCCAGGCGCATGGCGAACTCGCCGGTGATGTGCACCTCGCGTGGCTGCTGGCGCTTCTCGCGGTCGAATTCGCGCGACCTGCCCTGTCCTAGCGGCCCGCCATCCCAAGATGACTGGGGCTGCTCATCAGCTGGCCAATCGGCGCTAACGCTGCTACTGCCTTCCGGGCATGTCCGCGCGCGCAGTGTGTCCGGTTCGGGTGCGGGTTGGGTGTGCAGGGTCGGTGGTCGGCCTAAGGACGCAACGTCACTTTGGGTGAAAGATTCGGTGCTGTTGCCGGCTGAATCGCCGTAACCTAAAGCGTCATTAGGCCTTCCGCCAATGCTGTCCCATACCTGCTCGAAGGGCGATGGCTGTTCGCCCTGGGACAGTACAACTTCCGCTGGTGGCTTTAGGCCAGCGCGGTCCAAGCTGTTTTGGATGGCCTTCAGTTGCACATCGGGCGGCTTGGTGTCGTCAAAGGCGAACTCAATGAGCTTTCCCATCAGGCGGTTTGAAGCGTTCTCCACGCGGATGCGCGCAGCCTCCTTGACCCTCTTGGTCGCGCCACCATGGGTCCGGCATACCGTGCTACCGTAAATCGCAAACTTTCGGCACCGTTCGCCCCGGCTGTTCGTTGCCACACACCTCCTCTCCGGGTTATCAGCTAGGAGCGTGTCCTGCCGATTGGGCAGTTCGATGGCTTCAGAGTTTGATGCATCGGGTGGAATGACAGCCGGAAGGCAGTCGCTCTCACGGATTTCTTCGGCCTCTACGTCGATGATGTTGTTCTCGTCATGGTTCATCGCGCCAGTCCCTTCTTGGCAGATCGCGGTCGTGCATCTCTGGTCCGTTGGTGTTGCGGGTGCCGCATCCTGGCGCAAACCGCCGCCAGTGCCGCCAGGCAGCGCGTGCTCTGACTTGGGGTTTGCGGAGCTTGTGGATCTTGCGGATTGTCGGCAGAAGGCGAAGACGGGCCTCTGCGGCGGCTCAAACTTCATAAGTTAAAACTCAACTTTCGTGCTCTTGAGAATTGATTCATCATCGATGTGGTGCCCGTTGTTGGCGGCGGGTGCTTGTGCTTGGGTTTCGGCTTCAGGTTCCTTGACGTACCGAGACCAAGCATCCTCGAATGCGGCGAGGTAGTAGCCCCTGCTGTTGGCGTCGGTACTCCACCAGATGTTGGTGCTCTTGATTCCGTAGGGCTTCAGCAGTTGCGATAAGTCCCTAGAGCCAAGCGGAGTTCCGTCACGGCGGTAGCTTTTCCAGGGTGATTCATCAAGGCTCTCAAGCATTTTGAGGAGTTGCGGCGTCTTAAGAGCTGGTTTGGTGTTCTCTTTCATGAGGGATTCGCCCCTCTTAGAGAGGAAGATTCGGTGGAGGTCGGCCAGCAGTTGCACGCCGGTGCTGGTCGGCTCCCCCATGTCTCGCAGATCCGCAAGTGCCGCAAGTGCCGCATTGTCGCAGGTCAGAGGCCAGTGACCGCCCGCAAACGATGCGCACGCCAGCAATGCTTCCCAGCAGTCCGCCGCCCGGTCGGCAATCCCTTCCGGCATGTCCGGCCACGCGACTACGTATTGGTTTCCGTCCCAGAGTTTTTGCTTGACCTGCAGTGCCCATTGCGCAAGACGGGCGCCGAGAAGCGCGGCTTTGGGTTCGTCCTCCCGAATGCGCCAGGGCTTGACCGTCTCGCCAGAGGCGCGGCGCTTCATTGACACCACCACGGCGCGGCTCATGATGGTGTCCGGAAGATCGTCCAAGCCAGCAAGACCCACCGCGCCGTAGGCGGGGAAATCTACAACCTCCACATTGCTGCCCTGCACCACGCACCGAGAAGACGTTCCGCTTCTGCGGTGTCCGGCATTGATCACGCCACGAATGTCTTCATGATCTCCGGCTTTGGGGCCGAAGATGGTGTCTACCTCATCAACCAGCAGCGTGGGCCGGTTCTCGGGTTTGTCGCCGAGTTTGCGAATTAGTGCCGCTGCGCTCATGTTGAGGGCAATGAAGCCGCGCAATACGAGGTGCTCACTGACTTCCAGCGCGCGGGTTTTGCCGCTGCTGGGTTCTGGTGACTTGAAATAGATTCGTGGTGTGGAGTCCCACAGTTCCATGAAATGTGTGTGCGCGATCCACAGCGTGTGTGCGTGCCGCATGTGTTCGCTGGGATAGATCACGTAGCGGGATAGAAATTCATCGATTTCATCCAGCAGTTCCGCGCCGTCGATTTGCTTCTCAGTGTCGTGGGCGACATTGGCGTTTGCGTCCGGTAGATTCATGTCATCTTCCTTCTCGAGGCCGCCCGATGTCCGTCAACGCAATTGGGCGGTCTCGCTTTTTAATGGCTCAATCAGCCAGTCGGTCGCCGGTAAGCCACGCCTCAACATCGTTGTGGGCGTAGTAGATCCGACCGTTGATCTTGGTTCTCTTCAGCGGCTTGCTACCTACGTACGCAGCGCTAACCACTGAGTTTTCGGTGATGTGTTTCAAACCGCGTGCATGTGCGATGGCGACTACTTCGGCGCGGTCATAGAACTGTTGTGTTGGTGCTGGCATTTCTTCTCTCCGATGGTCTGCCGGTTGGGCCAAACGTTCGCCAACCTGCGGCAAATCTGACGTTAGCCGACGAACGTGGGCAAAGCAGCAGGTCGACGCCGGAACATGTTGGCAGTCAGCGTGATTCAGCAGCCATAGCGACCATAGCGGTCAATGCGGCAGTTCCAAGGACGGAAGATTGGTAGCTTCCTACAGGGACCGTTAGGGCATTTCCGGCCCTGTAATCGGGGGTTAGGGCAGTGCAGGGTCTGCTTTCACACAACCGCAACGTGGGTTGCCAAAGCGACCACGACCCCGCACCCCACCGGAATTCGCCGCTGAACCACAACGGCCCCCCAGCGCGGAATCGGCCTAATCACGACTGGAGTATCGACTTGACACCTGCTCGCTGCCTTCGGCTTGGGCGTTTGTGGCTTGTGTCGTGACCCTTACATTTATTATCGGTTGAGCAGCAGGGGAGGAAACGATGACCGAACAGGCGAAGCTTGGCACTCAAGCGATCGGCGCAGCTGGTGAGTTATTTGTGCAGTACCACCTGATAAAGCGTGGGATCGATAGTGCGCGACTCACTACTGACTCGGGGATCGATCTGGCGATGTACGTACCGGGAACCCGGGAGGCGCACACGATCCAGGTCAAGGCAACCAACAACAACTACGCGATGGGCCCCAAGGAGCCGCCACAGGTTTGGTGGCCATTCCCGGTGACCTGCAAAGCCCAATGGCTTGCGGTGGTCGATTTGCCGCGCGATTTGGTGTGGCTGCTGCCAATCGATGATGCGTTGCGCGAGGCGCGAGGCAAGGATTCGGCCGGCACCACAACCCTGATGTGGTACATCGGGGAGAAGCCAAAAGGGGCGACCAAAGTTCGGGCAGAGGCCGATTTCGATCAGTACCGTCTGAGCACCGTAGTCGATCGACTGCTCGGTGACCGAACACCGCAGTTGCCATGAGACAGGTTGCCGTGATCGAGATTTCAGGCGGAGAATTTCGGCAGGCAAACACCTAGACAGTCGCGCCGGGCTGCGCGTTAGACCACGCAAAACTCCTACTCGCGAACTCGTTTCGGCTTATGTGACGCCCTGGCATCGTCGGGTTCTACTTCGTATAAGACATAGCCGTGTTCGTAGTAGCTGCCCGGTTCCCGGTTCCAGCAGTGTGCTACCCGGTGACCGTCGCCGCCACCAACTGGGCAGGTGCAGACTCCGCGACCACCGGGTACACGGTCGCTATACCTACAGTCAGCAAATTGCTGCAAATGAGATATCCAAAGCCAGTGCGGTAGTACAGCATCACTGCGCGGGACCCAGTTGTCTTCAGCGTCCCAACGGTTTATTGCTTCTATGCGTGACGGGCCGAGGTGCCGCCCGTGAACGTGGTGAGTCTTGCAGTACTTGCACCAAAACTCCAGCTGGGAGCCATCTTTGGTACGCCAGGCGTGAACTACCGGATAGCGCTCAACCTGTCGATTCAGGTCATCAGCTAAAGCTTCGATTTGGTCGCGTTCTGCCACCGTATAGTCGACGCGCACCCCGGCGGCTTGGTTAGCCTCATGGATTCTTTCCCATGTTTCGTTAAGTTGATGCATTACGATTCCTTTCATTCGATCCAATTGCTCTCGTAGTGGCGTATTGCTATGGCATCACAGCGCCTCTACCAAAGCGTCAAGCGATTCCCGGCCCCAATAGGCTTTGCGCCCTACGATCTTCGGACGGGAAAGCTTGCCGGTGTAGTAGGCGTGGTACTTGACCGTTTCGACGGTGGCCGCAGTGAAGCCAAGAGAGTTTAGGTACCTGACGGCCTCTTGCAGATCGAGGTACTGAGTGAAGGACGCGGTTCGTGTCATGATCGTAATGTGCTCTCTGATAAAGCCTTCCGAAATCGGCTGCGGCACTCGGCCGCTGATGCCCATGATAGCCCACCCCAGCCCGCGCGTCCGGTCCGAAATTGGGTGATGCGCACTGAATCTCAGTGCGCTATAAGTGGTTTCAGCGGGCGGCGGCATGGACCGCGTAAGTTCCTGTACGGCGTGAGTCGGCACCTAGCGCAGGCGCGGCTGAGAGTCCTTTCAGTCCGGGCCGCGCTTGCGAGCCTGGTGTTACAGAACAACTTTGGAAAGGCTCGCACAAATGAGTGCTCTTACGACTCCCCGAATCAACCCCGATGTCTTGCAGTCGCTTTTGCATCTGTCGCCGTACGGCGCGGAAGGCGGTTACGCCACTGAAGGCGACGTGCTGGTCAATACCACCGCTGACGGCGTAGACCTAAATGTCATCTGGGACGAAGTCGCGGCAGTGGTGAGGGCTTGGAACGCCGAACGTAGTGCTCTGACACGCCTTCTGACGTTCAACACGACTAATACCGCCGACGCCATCCCGCAAAGCAGGTCCAGCGATAGCTTCGAGGAAGCATCCGAGTTCGGTGAGCCCGAGTCCATCCGTCCGCCAGCTGATTACGCGCTCATGGGCTACACGTTCAAGGACTATGACAAGGCGTCACGCTGGACGTGGAAGTACCTGAGGGACTCTACGGCCGAGCAGGTTCGCGCCGTTGCCAACTATGCGTTGGAAGCCGACAACAAGCTGACCACCGGCACCATCTTGCAGCGCCTGTTTGATCCCGCGCAGACCTCAAACGAATGGGGCCACACGGTTTACGGTCTCTATAACGGTGATTCGATGGTTCCGCCCGCGTATCTGGGCAAGGATTTCACCACAGGTCATCAGCACTACCTGGTATCTGGTAGCGACACTATCGACTCCGGAGACCTGGAAACCGCCATCCGTCAGGTCACCGAGCACGGCTACGGGACCGAACCCAACTCAAAGCTTTTGGCGTTGATGAACCCGGCCCAGGCCGAAGTGGTGGCATCGTTCAAAGCTGGGGTGCAGAACGCGCCGGACATCATCGCCAAACACGACTACATTCCCAGCGCTGGCGCTCCCGCCTACTTCTCACCCGACGAGATCGTCGGCCAGGTGGCACCGGAGTCGTACAACGGCCTCAAGGTGCAAGGCTCCTACGGCCCGGTATGGGTGATCCAATCCGATTTCATCGCTGAGGACTACTTCGCCGTGGTCGCAACCTACGGAGCCAACAGCCCTGACAACGCCATCGGCTTTCGCGAGCACGTGCAGACCCAGTATCGAGGTCTGCGAAACATTCCCGGCCGCGTTCCTGGCTACCCGATCCAGGATGCATTTTTCCAGCGCAGCTTTGGTGTGGGTGTGCGCCGTCGCGGCCAGGCTTGCGTGACGCAAATCAAGGCCAGCGGTAATTACACGGTCCCGGTGATCCCGAGATGACACCCTCAGATTGGTTGCAGGCCAACCTGTCCGCGGTGATCGTTGCCGTGGCGACGGCCAACGCTGTCCTAGCCGGCGTCGAGAACCGTACTGCTAGTACAACTGCGCTTCAGGAAGGTTCACAGGATGCCGGGAGTATCTGACTACAACCCCCGGCACGCGATGGACATGGACGCCCTTGACGCTGAGGCATCGGAATTTTCGTGGGGATCGGGCCTCGAGCCTAAGGAACTCAGAGGTGCTCCGCCGTCTGAAGGTGGCCGGTATCGCGGTACCGGTCCGCCGTGCGAGAAGCACATCAAGGTGTCCAACAGACCCCGTTAGAATTACTTGTCCGTTAGGGCCTCGGTTTCCCTTTATTTTCCAGCTGCTTTAGGTGGCGAAGCGAAATTTGGGTTCGCGGCCCAGGAATCTAGAATATCTATAACGAAGCGACGTAGTTCATCGTATTGGTGGATTAGCGCACTTTTAGTAAGATTAGCTTTATTTCTCAGGTTGCCGTGCGCGAGGTCGCTGCGCGTGCCGTAGGCTTTGTCAAAGTATTTCTTCGGTGCCAGGCCGTCATAGGTTCCAGGTAGGCGATCAGCAAGCTGAAGTCCATATCTACGGACAGAATTCATTTTGTTGTTCTGAAGAAGCTTTTTAACCTCTTCTTTCGTGTCTTCATCGAATTGCGCAAGGCCGTCAGCTATCGGCTTTAAAGCGTCAAGGAGCCCAGACAGATGAGCGTGTTCTTCTCGATACGGAATTAAGGCCTCGACAGCGGTGACTGTCAGAATGTATTTTGCCTCCGGATTCGGGTCACCCAATCCCGCATGGACCAAGTCCCAGGCAAGGCGTAGCTGCTCCGGCCACGGCGTACTATGCTGGTGCTGAGCCTTCGTGATCAGGTTCGGCAAATCGCCTAAGCCCGACAGGCCAACCGCTTCATACGCAAAGTAGACGAACCGTGGTTCGCGGGGGTGCACCGGAAAAACCAGCAATCCCACGCGGTCTCTATACGCGCGATCATCGTCACTTATGCCGACACTGTACCGAATATGTAGTGGTACATTGTCGAGTGGGTTCAAATTCTCTTCATCATCGTCACCGAAATCGCATGCTATCGCAAGCTGCGCAAATATCCAGGTAGCAATTTGACGCCATTTACGTCCCGCAATCAACGCTGTGTCAAAATCTGCGTAGGCGCTTCCCCATAAGGCAAGGCTAGTGCAATTTTTGATCGTCTTTGACCCTAAGGTGGATGTCAAGCAAACGTACTCTTGCGCATCGCTTAGGATGTACGTTCCGTCAGATACGTTAAAACGGCTGTTGCTTGTGATGTCGAAACGGTTGCGGAAGGCGTAGCTGCCCGCGGGCGCAGAATCCGCTAGTCCGACTGGAGATAAGACATACGCTTGGCCTTCGAACTGGGTGCCTCCCGTCACGGCACGAGATTCTATTCCGGCAGGCTTAGATGCGTAAGGGGCTCCTGGGCAGCATCGCCGGTTGCAGCCGTACCAGCTCTAGGGCTTCCAGTACGGCCGGGTCGTCGGGCTCGTACCCCCTTCAGCACGAATTGCCTCGCGCCTACTTCGTCCGTGTTCGGGTAGACGCAGGATGCAAAGTCGGCTCCATGTCTAACTGGCCCAGCCCAAGGCGGGGCACTGTGAAGTTGTCAAGGTGCGGAAAACGCGCACCCTCACACCGAACGGTGAAAGGTGGACCGCGTTCTCGCGCGTGCCTCCCGAAGGGCCGTGACTTCAACGCCGGACTGTTTGCGTTCCGCTTGGCCGTGCTGCTCTCGTGGGCCGACTCAATCGGTCGCGCGCCGTTTTCCTGCGCCCTAGTGCCGTCGTCAGCGGCACGCCGAAACCATTACCCATAAGTAGCTATCTGTCACATCAATGCCGCTTTCAGCCCTTTAGAAGCCGTTAACGATAAGCGCGTGCCGTTTGCTGGCGTTGGTAGCGGACCTGGCTACGAAAGCCGCAACCCTCCGGCCTGCGGTAACTACGGGGCATGGTGCGGGTGTGACAGCTGTGATCGTTGCCAGGGGACGGGGTGCTTCGTTCTGCCCCTTTCAGCGGCTTGCCTTGCCCGCGTCGGCTTCAGTCGACGTGAGTCACCTGACTGCTGACACGATGCTGACGCTGACTGCCGGGCCATGCCGGGAAGGCCGGTTGTCGGTACTGCGCGGCAAATGCCCTGACTTGGACATTTGCCTTGGTGCCCCCACTAGGACTCGAACCTAGGACCTGCGGATTAAAAGTCCGTAGCTCTACCAACTGAGCTATAGGGGCCGCGGAGATTCAGGATACTTGGACCCAAAAGACGGCTCGTTTGAGGATTGGGCCCGCGGTGACCTAAGCTGACGTGGCTCCCAACGAAACCACGTTGCGAGTACCCCGGAGTGATTCGGTTCTGGCCCCCATCGTCTAGTGGCCTAGGACGCCGCCCTTTCACGGCGGTAGCACGGGTTCGAATCCCGTTGGGGGTACGCGACGCGGTGACGCGGAGCAGCAGCAAGGCCCTGTGGCGCAGTTGGTTAGCGCGCCGCCCTGTCACGGCGGAGGTCGCGGGTTCGAGTCCCGTCAGGGTCGCCAAATCGGCGAGGCACACCATGCCTTCCGGCCAGGTAGCTCAGTCGGTACGAGCGTCCGCCTGAAAAGCGGAAGGTCGGCGGTTCGATCCCGCCCCTGGCCACCAAGTATCTGTGCATTTCAGCGCCCCTTTTCGCTCTGTCTACGAACTCGTCATCACCGATTCGGACTCGGCGATGGGGCCAATATGGGGCCAAAAACGAGGTGCCGTCGCTGCCAACTCTGTATCGGATCCGTCCCCCTCGACTCTCCGCTGTCTTCGAGCGGAGCCCTACGCGACATGCGCGTGGCCAGTGGCGATTGCACTAGCACCTGCGAGGCACAATTGCGTCGTGCCCGTTCGCTGGTCAGTCGTGGCTGCCGACGACTGGGCTGTCGCTGGCCTCGAGAGCCAGGGCCAGCATCCGCACGACTGGCTCAAACATCCGTCGAGAGAGCGTACCTGGCTGTTCAAACCCGCACGGCCAGAGCGCGATCGTTCCCTCGGGGAAGACACTGTGGAGAAGCTCGGAAGCGAGATGGCTCGGCTGGTCGGAGTGCCGGCGGCCACGGTCGAACTAGCCACTCGGGGCGGGGTGCGTGGCGCATTGGTTGAAGACGTGCGATTGCCAGAGTGGGAATTGCAGGCAGGGCAGGCGCTAATGCCAGAGGTGGTTATCGATTACGACCCGACTGATCCTGAAGCGCGCGGATACAATGTCGGCTCTATCAGGCAGGCACTCACACGGTTTGGATCACCGCCAGGCTCATCGATGCCTACGTCGTTTCGGGCTTTCGATGCGTTCGCAGGATATCTCCTGTTTGACGCGTTGATCGCGCATGGAGATCGCCACGACCGCAACTGGGCCGTCCTTGTGCCGCCGCCGGACGTATCCGAGCCCTCTTTCGACCACGCAGCTAGCCTCGGCTTTACGTTGAGCGACGAACTGCGCGCCGAGCACTTACGCGACGGAACAGTGATGAAATGGGCAGAACGTGGGCACGCGAGCCGATTTGAGCATCGCAAGGGCACGCGTTGGCAGACACTCGTGGACCTGGCAGGCGACGCCATCAGACTCTGTGGACCGAGCACCCGCGAGTACTGGCGTGAACGGATACTGTCGCTTGAACGGCGGACCGTTGAGGACCTATTTGCTTCTGCCCCAGGGATGACGGAGACTGCGCACCGTTTCACGGTCGAACTCGTCAAGATTAATCGAGAGAGGTTGCTCGATGTCCTCGCCTGAATTGCTGTTATCGCGGACGTCAATGGCCACGCGACGCTTCGCTGTCGCATGGCGGAACCGGCGGCGACGCTTAAATTACGCCGGTGGCCGTACTAGACCACGGTGCCAAAGGCTATCGATTCCAGTACCTAGTTGCGTCCAGCAGAGTGGTGTACGAGCCGGTGATGACCGGCGTGTCGTAGCCGGATGAATGAAGGTCATCGCGTG
>NZ_MVIJ01000179.1 GCF_002086735.1 Mycobacterium scrofulaceum
GCCCTGGATTGTGCGCGGGCCCTGGCCGACGGCGGCTCGGCCCATGTAGTGGTGCATGCCCGGACCAAGGTCGATGGCTACAGGCCGCCGGCGCACTGGGAATGGGTGGCGCGGGTGGCCGAGGCGGTGCGCGTGCCGGTGTTCGCCAACGGCGAAGTGTGGACGCTCGACGACTACCTGCGTTGTCGCGAGGTCAGCGGGGTGGAGGACATCATGCTCGGTCGCGGCCTGGTCTAGCGTCC
>NZ_MVIJ01000180.1 GCF_002086735.1 Mycobacterium scrofulaceum
GGCGACCTGGTGCTGCCGGGATCGTGCACGCGCGCGATCGACGCGCACGCCGGCGACGAGTTCGTCGCGGAGTTCGCGGGCCTGGGTTCTGTCCAGTTGTCGTTCGAATAGTCTCGAATTAAATCGTCGGACTTAAATATCGAGAGCTTCGCAAAGGAGCGTCATGCCGGCTAAGGCGAGTGTGGCCATTGTCGGGTCGGGCAATATCAGTACTGACCTGCTGTACAAGTTG
>NZ_MVIJ01000181.1 GCF_002086735.1 Mycobacterium scrofulaceum
ACGCCGGTGGGCACGACGTAGTCGACCATCCGGGGAAACTTGTCGACGCCATACACAGTCACCGGTCCGCGGCGGCGCAGCCGCGCCCGCACCGCCTCGAAACCGTCTATGGCGCAGGGTCCGTGATTGGTCCACACCACATTGGTCAGCACCCCAAACAAGCCGCCGGCGTTCAACCCATGGGGCGCCACCAGGCGGTGCGACAAGAGGTGAAGCCGCAGGTAAGCAT
>NZ_MVIJ01000182.1 GCF_002086735.1 Mycobacterium scrofulaceum
CGGCGGCACTGACCGCCTAAACCACCAAGTCGAAGAATCACACGACGACGTCGTACACCACGTCCCTGGACTTGACCCCAACCCCGTCTCCCGCCGTTGGTACTGGCCGGCAGGTCATACCGAGATCATGAGGCATAGTTTTCGATTCCCGCTACCAGCAGTGCGACATTCGATCGGAAATGCACCGTCGAGTGCGGTCAGGGGGTCGAATCTGCGAG
>NZ_MVIJ01000183.1 GCF_002086735.1 Mycobacterium scrofulaceum
CCGCCGATCTATTCGCTGCCCTGTTAGTCTCGAGTGATCCGTCGGTGTTGCGACGTTGAGTAGAACCCACCCCGTCGAAAAGGGGTCAATTTTCGGCCGCCGTTGACAGCGGTTGTGCTAAGTAGTTGGGTGAGGGCGAATCGCTCTACACCCGAGTCGATTCCAGCCAATCTTTGACGTCATCCAGTAACCATCGACGGTGC
>NZ_MVIJ01000184.1 GCF_002086735.1 Mycobacterium scrofulaceum
AGAATCTAGAGAAGTGTTGCGACCGCACCTAGAAACCACCGCGTCGACACGGGGTCAGTTTTCAGACGACGCCGACACTGTCAAGCGGCAATACGACCGAATCGAATATGGCGGGTTACCAGTGAGTTTCCCGTGAGTTCAGCCGGATTGAAGCGATTTCAGTTGGAACCCACGGCCTTTCGGCTGTGAAGGTTCATAACT